>NZ_CANLSL010000004.1 GCF_947493735.1 uncultured Acinetobacter sp.
CGCATCTATGCAAAAGTCTGTTTCCATACTGATCGATACTCGATGAGCCAGTACTTTACGACTATGCCAATCTATAACTGCACACAGATAGACAAAGCCTTTAGCCATAGGAATGTACGTGATATCTGTACACCAGACTTGATTAGAGTGATCGATGACCATGTTTTTCAACAGATATGGGAAAATACGGTGTGCAAGATTAGGCTTACTGGTATTGGGTTTTGGATACAAGGCATGTATTCCCATCAAGCGCATTAAACGTCGGACTTTACGCCGACCTATTTGATGCCCTTGACGCTGTAGCATATCTCGTATCATTCGACTGCCCATAAATGGGTAGTCGAGATGAATTTCATCGATCAGACGCATCAAACTCAAATCAGTTGATGAAATCTCTTTGGGCTTGTAATACAACGTACTGCGATTGATTTGAATCAATTGCGATTGTTGTCGTACCGAAAGTTGATGGGTCTTATCGATCATTTTTTGCCGCTCAGCTGCCCTATTTTTCTGAGCGCACCTTCTAAAAAATCAATTTGCAATGCCTGATGTCCTATCTTGGCATGTAAAGCTTTGAGGTCAATCTCAGGTTCTTGTTGTGCTGTTGGTCGTGAAAAAATATTGACTGATTGCTCAAGCAGTTGATTTTTCCAATCAATGATTTGGTTTTGATGTAAATCGAATTGAGTAGAAAGTTCAGCGAGTGTATGGTCGCCTTTAATTGCTGCGAGAGCAACTTTAACTTTAAACTCTGCTGAATGATTACGACGTTTTCTTCGTGTCATGGTTGACTCCAAAAACAAGCATTTCCCATGCTTATTGGGGAGTAGATTATCACTTATAGGCGTGGTCTAAAATCCTAGAACCACATCAGTGCAGTGATTTTGGAGTCGGTACAGCCGTTATATAAGACATATAAGTTTTGGTTCAATCATTTTGAAACGATTTCCATAGTTGTCTTTACTATAGAGTATTTGCTACGGATTTGGAGTGTGGCAGAGCAGGATCAAAGTCGCTCACCGTGGGCGATGCGGTGGCAATGGATGAAAAGTGGTGGTGCGATTATTGATCTTTTGGCGATCTTACCTGCGTTCCTCAATTTCTTCGTACATATCGACTTGCGTGTACTGCGAATTTTACGATTACTTCGATTATTAAAATTGACACGCTATTTTGTGTCATTACAGATTCTCTTGCGCGTGATTCAGCGTGAACGTGGTTCATTTCAAGCAGTGATTTTTATCTTGGTGATCATGATTGTAATGACCGCATCAGGGATTTATATCGTTGAAAATAAAGCACAGCCCGAAGCATTTAGCTCGATTCCAAAATCAATGTGGTGGGCAGTGGTAACGTTAACTACCGTGGGTTATGGCGATGTGACACCTGTGACTACGGTTGGGAAATTTTTGGGTGCGCTCATTACCATTTTAGGTGTGGGTATTGCGGCGTTGCCTGCGGGTATTTTAGCATCGGGCTTGGCAAATGAGCTGAATCAACGTAATCAACGACTTGAGCTTGAATTTCGTCAACTATTGCATCAGCAAGGTTTAAATATTTTGACTGATCAAGAGGAATTGGAAAAATTGCGTCAGCGTGTCGGACTACCGCAGGAGCAGATGAATGACGTGATTATTCAATTAATAAGAGAACGAGAAGCTTTGCATGATACGCATTCGGTCTGTCCGCATTGTGGGAAGGGGATTTCGCTAAATAAAGATTAAGAAATTGAAGAGAAAAAATAATGTTTATTTTTCAGCTTTTTTTTGCAAATCGTTCAAAATTGCACATTCAGGTTGATCATTGCCCTGACATTTTTTGATGATGTCTTGTAAATGTAAAACCAGTTGTTGCATCTGTGCAATTTTACATTCTAATTCATCAACATGGTGCTGTGCCAATGCTTTGACATCGGCACTGTTACGCTCAGGATTATTTTGCAACTCAAGCAAGAGTTTGATTTGCTCAAGACTAAAGCCTAAATTTCGTGACTGATGAATAAACTGTAATCGCTCAATGTCGTGCGAATTAAATACCCGATAACCTGCATCGGTGCGCAAGACATGCGGAATTAAGCCGATGTCTTCATAGTAACGAATCATCTTGGCGGAGATGCCAGTTTGTTTGGCTGCTTGGCTGATATTCATATAAATCCAATTCTAGTTAGGCTAATTATTTGCAGTAATTGACTGAAAGCGTTTAAGGCGTAAAGCATTTGTCACCACAAAGACCGAAGACAATGCCATCGCAAAAGCGGCAAACATCGGTGAAAGTAACATGCCATTCAAGGGATAAAGCACACCCGCTGCAACTGGAATTAACGCCACATTATAAATAAATGCCCAAAATAGATTCTGCTGAATATTGCGAATCGTGGCACGAGATAGCGCAATGCAATCCACCACGCTACTGACATGTCCATTCATGAGTACCACATCAGCGGTTTCAATCGCAATATCTGTACCTGTACCCATCGCAATGCCAAGATCGGCATGAGCTAGTGCAGGGGCATCATTGATGCCATCACCGACAAAGGCGACTTTGCCATATTTGGCTTGTAATGCGCTTATAGCTTCTACTTTTTGCGCAGGTTTGACGTTGGCAATGACTTGATCGACACCGAGTGATTGCGCAATCGCTTCGGCAGTTTTCTGTTGGTCACCGCTGACCATTGCGACATGAAACTTCTCCTGATGCAAAGTGTTAATTGCAAATTTTGCATCGGCTTTGGCTTCATCCGCAACGGCAATTACCGCAAGGATTTGCTCATCGACACTGAGGTAAAATGTAGTTTTAGCCTCACTGGTCAATTCTTCAAAATGAGGCTGTAAAGCTGTAGTAGAAAAGCCCAATTGCTGCATCCACGTGCCCGAGCCAATGCGTATAGTTTTGCCATCAATCTGCGCTTGTACACCTAAACCAACATGCGCTTGAAAATCAGTGATTGGCAATAAAGCTAATCCACGATTTTTTGCGTCCTCTACAATAGCTTTGGCAATCGGATGCTCGGATGCAGACTCAAGCGATGCAGCATATTGTCGAATCAGGTCAACGTCATGGTTTTCTTTAACATCACTTTCTTTCACATCAGGCGCAAGCAACAAATCCGTTAAAATCGGATGACCATTGGTTAGCGTGCCTGTTTTATCAAAAGCAACTGCCTGAATATCCTTTGCCGATTGTAAGGCCTGTGCATCACGGAACAAAATCCCCAATTCGGCGGCACGGCCTGTACCGACCATGATCGACATCGGTGTCGCCAAGCCCATCGCACATGGACAGGCGATGATCAGTACCGATACCGCATTGATTAGGGCAAAACTTAACCCTTGCTCAGAAAATAACATCCATGCGAGAAAGGTCAGTACAGCGATCACGAGAATAGTCGGAACAAACCACATGGTGATTTTATCGACCAGATTCTGAATCGGTAATTTACTGGACTGGGCATTTTCGACCAATTGAATGATTTTAGCTAAAGTCGTGTCACCGCCCACAGCACGCACTTGCACAATGAGCTGACCTTGTTGGTTGAGCGTACCGCCAATCACTTGATCGTTGGTAGTTTTTTGCACAGCCATTGATTCGCCCGTAATCATTGACTCATCCACATAGCTTTGACCCTCAAGCACGATACCATCAAAAGGCACGCTTTCTGAGGGTTTAATCATCACAATGTCATTACTTTGTATGTTGTTAATGTCGACATCAATAAATTGACCATCACGTTTGACATGTGCGACTTTCGGTTGTAATTGCATCAGTTTTTCAATGGCTTGCGAGGTTTGACCTTTGGCTTTGGCTTCCAGATAACGACCTAAAAGAATCAAGACAATAATCACCACCACGGATTCATAGTACACCGCAAGATTGGCTTCAGGCAGAAACTGTGGCAGGAAAGTTGCTACGATCGAATAACTATATGCCGCCAAAGAACCAACAGCGACTAGAGTATTCATATCGGGTGCGCCACGAAATAGTGCAGGAATACCGTGGGTATAAAACTGCCGACCAGAAAAAATCAACACTAACGTGGCAAGGATGAATTGCAAATACCAGCTATTTTGCATACCAATATTCGATGCAATCCAATGATGCAAAGTAGGAATGAAGTGACTTCCCATCTCCAATACAAACACAGGCAAAGCCAAGACGATTGCCACAATTAATTTTTGAAATAATTCATTGGCTTCAAGTTGACGGCGTTCGCTATAGCTTTTTTGAGGTGCTTGCGCTGTATTCTTATTTAATGATTTGCTTTGCTGTAGTATAACTGTAGCTTCGTAACCAGCCTGTTTGACTTGCGCGATCAGTTGATCTGCATCAACCATTGAAGTGTGCTGAATATTCGCCGTTTCCGTGGCGAGATTGACACTGGCATCAGTGACACCATCTAATTTTTGTAATGCACGTTCAACTCGACCAACACAGGATGCACAGCTCATGCCTTCAATGCGTAATATTGTATTTATATCAGTTTTTTCTGATGCGATAATTTGCTGTGAACCTTGATGCAATTTCGCCTGATAGCCTGCTTTTTCGATGGCTTGGGTGATTAAAGTGCTTAATTCAGCATCAGCAGTTGCATCATTAATTTGCACGGTGGCTCGTTCGGTGGCAAGGTTAACACTGACACTTTCAACACCATCAACTTTGGCAATCGATCGCTCAACACGACCCACGCATGAGGCACAGCTCATGCCTTCTACATCAAAGTTAAGCGTTTTTTGTTGCTGATTTATGGCTTGTTGATTCATAGTTGTGCACCATTCTTGAAATGATTTCAGACTATTTTCAACCTTACCATGATGGTAAAGTCAAGTGATGCAGTTTTATGGCTTGAATAATGCGTTTTTAGTATGTGATGGATTTATCTGCTTGACCTTACCATAGTGGGAAGCCTTAGCATGGTAAATATTCAGAATATCTTTGGAGCAAAAAATGAAATTACATGTAGAGAATATGACTTGCGGACACTGTGAAAAAGCCATCAAACAGGCGATTTCAAGCGCAGATCAAAATGCGCAAGTTGCAGTGGATTTGACCGCGAAACAAGTCGATGTGGAAACTTCGCTTAGTCTTGAGCAAGTACAAAGCGTGTTAAACGAAGAGGGTTATACAGCGACTGCGATTTAAATTTTTTCTGTAGTTAAATGTATTAGGGATGAAGTTTTTCAATATTCAAAATTCAACCCCACCTAACCTCCCCTAAAAAAGGGGAGGAATTTTGATCATTTGATTTTATTGGGTGGTTTCCCCCTGAGAAGGGGGAATTAAATGGGGGTATTGTTAGATGATTTTCTTCAATCGTTCTACCACTTCTTCACACTGCGTAATACTTGCCACCAATGCCATACGCACATGATTTTCACCGGGATTACCTTGAGTAGTTTCACGGGACAAGTAACGACCTGGGAGGACTTTGATATTTGCCTCGCTAAGCAATTTTTTGGCGAAGGCTTCATCATTATCAACTTGCAGCCAATAATAAAATCCTGCTTCGGGCTTTTTAAATGGTAGGCGATCGGCCAATTCGGATTGAAACAGCGAAAATTTCTGCCGATAGTCAATACGGTTGTCTTCGACATGCTGTTCATCACCCCATGCAGCGATCGACGCAAGTTGATGTTGCACAGGCATGGCAGCGCCATGATAGGTGCGATATTTCAAATACGGTGCAAGGAGTTTGGCATCACCTGCAACAAAACCTGAACGCATTCCCGGAAGATTGGAACGCTTAGAAAGCGAGTGAAACACCACGCAATTTTTATAATCATGGCGACCGATCTCAGCACAAACTTGCAGCAAGCCCACAGGCGCTTGATCAAACCACAATTCCGAATAGCACTCATCCGACGCAATAATAAAATCGTACTCGTCAGATAAAGCAATGAGTTGTTTAAAGTCTTCACTACTGAGTACAGCACCTGTCGGATTGCCCGGTGTACAGACGAATAAAATATCGGTCTTTTCCCACACTTCGGCAGGCACTTGACTAAAGTCGCCTTTGTAATCATTGTCCGCTGTACAGTTGACAAAATAAGGCGTTGCGCCTGCAAGCAACGCTGCACCTTCATAGATTTGATAAAACGGATTGGGCATCACTACATAAGGCGTTTTGCTACGATCAACCGCTGATTGCACAAAAGAGAAAATCGCTTCACGTGTGCCACTGACAGGCAGGATTTGCGTTTCAGCATAGATGCTTTGTAGTTGGAAACGATTGCTTAACCAATTGCCAATACTTTGACGAAGCTCAGGTAAACCTTTGCTATTTGGGTAAGTGGAAAGATGCGCAAAGTTGGCTTCGATCGCTTGCTGTACAAAGGCAGGCGCAGCATGTTTTGGCTCACCGATCGACAGTGGAATTAACGGCAAGTTTGCAGGTTGAATATCTGCAAAGAGTGCATTTAATTTTTCAAAAGGGTAAGGGTGGATTAATGCCAAATCAGGGTTCATAACCGCAAGTTCCAAATTTCATCTATGTAAATATTTTTCAAGTAATTTGACTATAAATCAATGCTGTATCGTCACTTGATTCGACGCTTCATCCAAAGCCGCTTTGAGCTGTTCAGCAAAAACCGTCGATTCTTCTTCAGTCAGTGGCGTGCCGTCAGGCTTGGTGACGAAAAAAATATCTTCGGCTTTTTCGCCAAGCGTAGCAATACGTGCAGAATGAATATCAATGCCTTGCATCATAAACAAACCGCCAATTCTCGCCAAAAGACCAGGTTGATCGAGTGTAGAGATTTCCACCATGTTTTGATTTAAAGCATGATTCAGGCGAATATCAACACTATTTTCCACTTCAAAATGACGCAGACGACGTGGAATCATCCGTTGCATCAGTGCAGGATATTGATCAATTTGGCTCAAGCCTTTGACTAAGGTTTCCACGACTTGTTTTTCACGACTTGGATCGCTTAGCAATGAACCCAAACGGTCGTGAATCACATACGTATCGAGTGAAAAATTGGTCGCTGCCGTAATAATCCGTGCGTCTTGGACATCGAGATTTAAACGATCAAGCAGGGCAACTGTGGTCGCAAATAAGTTTGGTGTATCACGAGTATAGATGAAGAGCTGAATCGCTTTACGGTGCTCACGAATTAGCACAAGTGGATCGCTATTTTCACCATGACGCAAGATCGCACTGGTATGCCAAACCACTTCATCGACCGTTTCTTTCAAGAAATAATCATCGCCTAGCTCTTTCCACACTTCTTCGATTTCATTCGGCGGGAACTCGTCAGAAAGTTTTTCCAATGCAGAAAACTTAGTGTCTTCAATCAGCATTTGATGATCAATCGGACGGTCTAATCCACCACGGATAATTTCACGAGATTGTGAGTAAAGCTGACGCATCAACGATGCTTTCCAATTGGTCCACAGCGTTGGATTGGTCGCATTAATATCAGCAACTGTTAGACAATATAGATAGTCTAAGTGCTCCATATCACCCATCGCTTCGGCATAGCTTTGCACCACATCAGGATCAGAAATATCTTTTTTCTGTGCGGTGAGCGACATCATTAAGTGATTACGAGTCAGCCATGCGACCATTTTGCCTTCACGTTCACTGAGTCCGTGTGCACGGCAAAATTCAATCGCATCTTCTGCGCCCAGTTCGCTATGATCACCACCACGACCTTTTGCAATATCGTGGAACAGTGCAGCGATAAAGATAATGTCTTTACGTGCAAGGCGTTGGAACACGTTGCAGACTACAGGATATTGCTTACCAAACTCAGGTTCGGAGAAACGATTCAAATTACGAATGAGTAATAAAGTATGTGCATCGACGGTATAAATATGGAACAGATCGTATTGCATCAAGCCCATGATCTGCCCAAATGCAGGAATATAATTACCCAGCACACCATAACGACGCATTGCAACCAGCGTATCGTACAAACGATATGGCGAACGAATAATCGCTAAAAATAAAGCTTTATGTGCATCATTATTACGGAAGTTTTGATCAATCTTCTTCGCCGCCAAAAGCAGCAACCGCAATGTGCGTGCTCGAATACCTTGAATCTCTTGATTGTTCGCCATCAAATAAAAGACTTCTAAAATCGCACTTGGCGTTTCCGAGAAGACTTTGTGATGGGTGACTGCCAGTTTGCCATCGACCAATTTAAAGTTTTTATTTAATGGTTCAATTTGACGTTCATAATCCGCTAAACGGGGGATAATTACTGCTTCATTAAAGTAGTTGATCAGTAATTCACTCAAAGTCGAAACACTTTGCGCCACACGATAATAACGCTTCATAAATTGTTCAATGGCGTGATTTGGATGTTGTCCTTCTTCACGCCCGTAGCCAAATGCAGTGGCAATCTCACGTTGATAATCAAACAATAAGCGGTTTTCATCTCGTTTAGTGAGGCGATGTAGATAGTGGCGAATTTCCCATAAGAAAATTTCCGCTTCTTCCAATATTGCTAGTTCAAACTCACTAATAAATCCAAGATGCACCAAGTCGTAAATCCGACCAACACGGAAGTGCCGTTTGGCAATCCAACCGATTTGGTTCATATCACGTAGACCACCGGGAGCATTTTTAATATCAGGTTCAAGGTTGCTTTCAGTATTGTTATGCTGTTCGTAGCGTTTTTTCTGCTCTAGCACTTTGGCATCGAAGAACGTCTTGTCCGTCCAACTTTCTGACACAATACGACGTGGCCATTTTTTTAATAATTCATTACCGCTCAGCAAACGTGCTTCGATTAACGATGTAGCAATCGTGACATCGAGCATGGCTTGGTCAAAACATGCTTTAATAGTGCGAACGCTAATCCCAGGTTTAAAATTCCCTACATCCCACAGCGAAGATACAAAAGTTTTGACTTTATCTTCTGTGGCTTCATCCAATTCTTCCTCAGACAGAATCAGCACATCCACATCAGAGTAGGGCAACATCTCACGGCGACCATAGCCTCCGACTGCAAAGAGTGCTAAATCAGTCTGATCCAATCCTGCATTTTTCCAAAGAAAATCTAAGGCTAAATCAATCTGATCCGATCGCGCAGTGACCACATCTCGAATGTTCACCCCATCGGCAAAATATTGATCAAGCTTGTCTTCGACTTTTCCACGCCAAATCGTCAAGCCTTGCAGATCTTGACCTAAGCGAACATATTCAGAAATGGGAGGAAAATCTAACATGTGATGTGCTCTTAAAAATTGCTGAAATCGAAAAACATATAACACAGAGTATTATGCAGTATGACTGTTTTAGGGAAGTCTTACAGTATTTACTCAAATGTCAGAATTAACCTTCGGTTCGACCTACTTTTCTTTCGGGAAAAGTAGGCAAAACCATTTTGTCTGTTGCAAACTCGGTCATACATTAAGTATCTATTCAATAGATTAGTAAACACTACTTTGCATACTGCATGCTGACCTCAAACAATGCAACAGACGCTTCCACGTATCAAATATTTGCTTACTCATCATTTGTGGTCAATTTATCTTTTAGATGCAATTATTCCGATGAGTTTACTTGTACCGCATCGGCAGTTGCTTTGGCAAGTTGACGTGCACTTTTAATCGTATCTGCACGTGCTGTTGCCACGCCCATACGACGTTTGACAAAACCTTCAGGCTTACCAAATAGGCGTAAATCGGTATCAGGGTGCGATAATGCGTGTTGCAAATTACTAAAGCTTAAATTTTCACCATCTTGACCTGCATAGATCACCGCACTGGCAGCATTACTGTGTCGAGTGGTATTCACAGGTAAGCCGAGAATTGCTCGGGCATGAAGCTCAAACTCACTTTGGAATTGACTCGCCAATGTCACCAGACCTGTATCATGCGGACGAGGCGATACCTCGCTAAACCACACTTGATCGGCTTTAATAAATAATTCCACGCCAAAAATACCACAACCACCGAGTGCCGTTGTGACTTTATCTGCAATGCGTTTGGCTTCAATGAGCGCAGTTTCGCTCATCGGCTGAGGTTGCCAACTTTCCACATAATCGCCTGCTTCCTGTCGGTGTCCGATCGGATCGCAGAAATGGGTTTCAATGATACCCGTTTCAGGATGTTTCGCACGGACTGTTAGTAGGGTAATTTCATAATCAAAGTTGATTTGAGATTCGATAATCACTTTACCTTGATTGACTCGACCACCTTGCATGGCATAGCCCCAAGCAGCATCAACTTCTTTAAAGTTGGTCACTCTAGATTGACCTTTACCCGAAGATGACATCACAGGTTTAACAAAGTTTGGATAGCCAATATCATCACATGCAGAACGGAAGCTCTCCAAGCTATCAGCAAAACGGTAAATCGACGTCGGTAAGCCCAATTCTTCGGCAGCGAGCCGACGAATCCCTTCACGATTCATGGTCAGATTGACTGCTTTAGCAGAGGGGATCACTGTCGCAATATTTTGTGCTTCAATATCTAATAAGACTTCGGTGGCTATCGCTTCGATCTCAGGCACGATCAGATGAGGTTTTACTTCATCAATTAAAGTCTTTAACGCCTTCGCATCATTCATATTCAAGGTGTAACTGCGATGTGCGACTTGCATGGCAGGGGCATTGTCATAACGATCGGCGGCGATTACCTCAACACCGAGGCGTTGAAGGGAAATCACGACCTCTTTGCCGAGTTCACCAGAACCTAAAAATAACACTCGAGTAGCGGAAGATTGTAGAGGAGTGCCGATGCGTAGTGTCATGCCTTGAACCTAAAATAATCATTTTATCGAGGGCTTTAGCATAACAGACAGAGCGCAGGACATATAGCCTAAAGACAGGCGGATCTTTGCCCAAATGTTAGAAAATGATTAAACTTTGCACAATAAATATGATGTGATTTATACTTTTTGAAAATACAAAATCGCCTTAAAAATGACTGATAAAAAGAAAATTACTCTTTCTTTGCTTACACGTCCATTGGGCAAGTCCGCATCGAAGTCTTAGTGCTTCGATAGCCCAGCGCCATAATGACCACATTACGTAGACCAAGCGCAGACGCACCTAAAATTCCATCTAGCAATACATTGTAAAAACCACCAATTGACATGGCAATAACGCCTTCGGCACTGGCTGAAATCAGTATACTACCTAGCGTAATATGAATCTGATTATCTACTTAGCTTTCAATGATCTGCTGTGTTTTTTATAGTTCGACATAGTTCAAACGGGTATTTTTTGTGTTAGTTTGGACTCAGGTGTGCGAAAACGTCCTGCGTGTTCTTCATGGTTTAAGATTTGATTGAGATGCTGCTCGTCAATCTCAGTTTTTGCGGTGAAGACGACCACTACAGAGGCATATAGGATTTTTGGCACATTGTAGGCAAGAGAGTCAGTCATCGCTTTAGCAATGTTTTTTTGGCTTCGTCGATTTGTGCAACTAAAAATGTCTACGGTTGGATATTGATCAAACACGGCGCAAGACGAAGCACTCCGAGTAAGCGATCAAGCTTTTCACTCGGGATTTTTTTTGATGTTGTCGTAGGCTTTACTGGCATGGCGAGTTTGTTCGAGATGAAGTGGATTCATGATCTATTTTCAGTAGCGTAGATAAGATGAGAAAGATTTTGTGCGCTGAAATTAGAGAAATGGCAATTTGACTAAAGTGGATTGAGTCGATCAAATAATGGTATTTAGTATGTGCAAAAATAAAAACCTAGAACAAGAATGCTCTAGGTTCTTTAAGATAAGGAATTAGAAACAAATTACAAATTCGCAATCTGCTCCATATTCGCTTTGATCTTCGCAAGTTGGTCGGCGAACGCAGCCAATTTCACTTTTTCACCTTCGACCACAGCAGGCGGTGCTTTTGCCACAAAACCTTCATTTGCGAGTTTATTTGCGATTTGGTCATGTTGCTTTTGTACTTTGTCTAAGTCTTTTTGCAAACGAGCAAGCTCAGCTTTTGGATCAATCAAACCTTTCATTGGAACAAATACCGAAGCCTGACCAACCACACTTGACGATGATAGCGGTGGTTCTTGATCAAGACTCAAGAACTCGATACTTTCCACTTTTGCCAAAGCCTTAAATAATGGTTCAATGCGTTCAATACGTGTACGTTCTGCATCGCTGATATTTTGCAGTAATACAGGCAACAAGCGAGCATTGCCTAAGCCCATTTCGCCACGGATATTACGCACCGCACCAATCAAGGCTTGTAGCCAATCCATATCAGCTTCGGCTTGGTTATTGATTTTCGCTTCTTCGGCAACAGGGTATGGCGCAAGCATAATGGTATCGCCACCACGTCCGATCATCGGTGCAAGTGTTTGCCAGATTTCTTCAGTTAAGAATGGCATCAATGGATGTGCAAGACGTAGCGCAGATTCCATGACTGAAAGCAAGACACGACGGACTTCGGCTTTTCGAGCTTCTGAAACATTTTCGTCATTCAGTACAGGCTTGGTCAGCTCGACATACCAGTCGCAATATTCATTCCAAATAAAGTCATAAATGCTCTGTGCTACGAGGTCTAAACGATAGGTTTCAAAGCCGAGTTTTACAGCTTGTTCTGCCTTCTGTAGACGGCTGATGATCCATTTTTCAGGCAATTCCCACAGCTCAGGTTGTACCGTTTGTGCAACTTGCTTGCCTTCGACATTCATCATCACGAAGCGAGTCGCATTCCAAATTTTATTACAGAAGTTGCGATAGCCCTCGACACGTTTCATATCGAATTTGATGTCACGACCCGTATTGGCAAGTGCGCAGAAAGTAAAGCGTAGCGCATCTGTTCCGTATGCGTTGATGCCTTCAGGGAATTCTTTGCGCGTGGCTTTTTCGATCTTCGGCGCAGTTGAAGGATTCATCAAACCAGTGGTACGTTTTTGAACTAAGGTTTCAAGATCAATACCATCGACCAAATCTAAAGGATCGAGCACGTTGCCTTTAGATTTTGACATTTTTTGACCTTCGCCATCACGTACCAAACCATGTACATAGACAGTTTTGAACGGGACTTGTGGTTTGCCATGTTCATCTTTGACGAAGTGCAAAGTCATCATGATCATTCGGGCAACCCAAAAGAAAATGATGTCAAAACCAGTCACCAAAACATTGGTTGGATGGAAGGTTTTTAAGAAATAATTTTCTGCATCTTTCTGTGCATCGCCAGTCCAGCCAAGCGTTGAGAACGTCCACAGCGCAGAGGAGAACCACGTATCTAGTACGTCTTCATCCTGACGGATTTCAAGATCATCCGCTAGGTTGTGCTTTTCACGTACTTCGGCTTCGTTACGTCCAACGTAGATATTGCCTGCATCGTCGTACCACGCAGGGATACGATGTCCCCACCACAGTTGACGACTGATCGCCCAATCTTGAATATTGTTCATCCATGCCATGTACATATTGCTGTACTGTTCAGGAACGAATTTTATGTCGCCATTTTTCACAGCTTCGATCGCAGGCTCAGCAAGCGGTTGAATCTTCACATACCATTGATCTGAGAGTAATGGCTCAACAATTACACCTGAACGCTCGCTACGAGGTGCTTTAAGGGTATATGGCTCGATTTTCTCTAACCAACCTTCAGCCTCAGCTTCGGCAACCAATTTTTTACGAGCAACGTAACGCTCAAGTGCGACATAGCTTTCAGGTGCAGTGATGGTTTTAGTCACTGGTACGCCAGTTTTTTCCATCCAGTCAAATTCGCTCAAGATTTTGGCATCTTTATCAAAGATGTTAATCACTGGTAGATCGTGACGTTTGCCGAGATCATAGTCATTGAAGTCGTGTGCAGGCGTGATTTTGACACAACCTGTTCCAAAGTCTTTTTCTACATAATCATCGGCGACGATGGGTACATGACGACCTGTGATCGGTAGCACGATATTTTTACCAATCAAATGTTGATAGCGTTCATCTTCAGGGTGTACCGCAACCGCACTATCGCCAAGTAGAGTTTCAGGTCGAGTGGTCGCCACCACAAGATAGTCATTGCCATCTTTGGTTTTTAGTGATTTATCTTCAAAGAAATAGCGGAAATGCCACAATGAACCTTGTTCTTCTTTGCTTTCCACTTCAAGGTCAGATAGGGCGGTATGTAGCTTAGGATCCCAGTTGACCAATCGTTTACCACGATAGATCAAGCCTTCCTCATGCAAACGTACAAAGACTTCTTTCACCGCATCGGATAAACCATCATCCATGGTAAAGCGTTCACGTGTCCAGTCTACCGAAGAACCAAGACGACGAATCTGACCTGTGATTGTTCCGCCTGACTTTTCTTTCCATTCCCAAATCTTTTCTAATAATTTTTCACGTCCTAAATCATGACGGGTAATACCTTGCTCACCAAGCTGACGCTCTACAACGGTCTGCGTCGCAATCCCTGCATGGTCAGTACCAGGTTGCCATAAGGTATTGTGACCTTGCATACGATGATAGCGAGTTAGCGCATCCATGATGGCATTGTTAAAACCATGTCCCATATGCAAGCTACCTGTCACGTTCGGCGGTGGAAGCATGATGGTAAAGGGCGTTGCCGTTGAATTCGCTTCTGCAGCGTGCGGTTTAAAGTAACCATTGTCTTCCCAGACTTTGTACCATTTGCGTTCAATATCAGATGGATCGTAAGTGGTTGCAATATTTTGGGCGGTATTTGAGGCTTGGTTTGAGTTTTGTTCAGTCATTAGATATGGCGTATGAAATAGCAAAAAATTGGCGTCATTCTAGCAAAATTAGTCGTGAAAATATATGTGCTGATTGTGCTTTAATGGCGTGAATTTTGTCCATTAAGCGAGAGAATATAAAGCCTAAAATACAATTGAGCATCTAGGGCGGACTTGTTACACTGATGAAAGAATAGTGTATGTTTGATCAACTGATTTGATTTTCAAATTTAATCTTTAAGCTTGATATTTCAGTTTGATCATTACGCGGAAAAATGCTTCAAAGGAATTTAGACGCAAAGATTTAAAAATAAAAAGCAGGGGTACGTAGCGATGACTACACAAAATGTCCATCTAAAAATACACGATCGAACCTATCGTGAGCTTGAAGATATTAATACACGGCTCAATCATGGTGATGGCAAAGATTTGTCTAAAGACTTAGGGCAAGTCTTTACCGAGATTACCCATCAGGTGCTTGATCAAGTCTTTATGGAGCTCATTCATGCCAATAAACAACAACCTGAACTTGCGGATCATGCCGATGAAGCCGAAAAAGTTTTGGGTCAAATCCGAGAGCAGTTGCAAAAATATATGCCGTGGGCAGTCGGCATGTTTAACAACGATCGCCTAACACCTGTATCCAATCATATGGTGGCACACTTTGATTTGAGTCATCCCAAAACCAGTTTGCTCCGCTATGCTGTGCCAGATGCACTGGTGCAAAGTATGCTTAAAGATGTTGAGCGTATCCAACAAGGTGATTTGTCAGCCATTGATTCAATGTTGAAAAATATTATCGAAGTGATTGATCTCGGCGTAACTGAGTTTATTCGTAAGCCAAAATCGATGTTGAAATTTAACTTTGTGGTGGATAAAACCTTAAATGGCGTGATTCATCTTGTTACTAGTATTGGCTATAAACGCATTGAAAAAATGGGGCAACATTCCTCACCACAGCTTGCAATGCGCTATGCAGAACATTTTCAAAAGTTTATTTATGCTAAGTCGGCGTAAAGTTTAATTGCAAAAAATACAACGCGAAAAGGATGTTACATTGAGTCAAGGAAATTTAGCTCAAAAAGTGGTTTGGATCACAGGGGCAAGCTCGGGGATTGGTGAAGCACTTGCCCAAGTATTTGCCAATCTCGGTGCAAAAGTGGTGCTATCAGCACGTCGAGGTGAAGAGCTAGAACGTGTACGTCAGCAGTTAAATCATCCTGAAAATCACCTTTGTGTGGCATTCGATGTGACTCAAGCAGATCAAGCACAACATGCGGTAGAACAAGTCATTGAAAAATTTCAGCGTATTGATTATCTCATTAACAATGCAGGGTTAAGTCAACGTGCGTTGATTGCGGATACGACGATAGACACTGAACGTCGTATCATGGAAATTGACTATTTTGCGCAAATTAATCTGACAAAATCTGTTTTACCTTACTTTGAAAATCAAGGTTTTGGACATGTGATATTTATCTCTAGTGTCGCAGGTTTACTTGGTACACAATACCGAGCGAGTTATTCTGCGGCAAAAGGTGCAATTCATATGTGGGCGAATAGCTTACGTGCAGAATATGCCGAGAAAGGACTCAATGTATCTGTGGTTTTCCCTGGTTTTGTCAAAACCAATGTGTCGTTTAATGCACTCAATGGTGCAGGGCAAGCGCAAGCACATCAAGATGAAGCGATTGAAAATGGTTTAGAAGTAGATGATTTTGCACAAAAAGTAGTAAAAGCAGTGCTCAGCAATAAAGAATTTATTGTCATTGGTGGACTGAAAGAGAAGCTCGGTGTAGCGATTTCCCGAGTATCACCGAAGCTGATGTATAAGATGATCCGAAAAAGCAAAGTGAAATAAAGTCATTTTAAATAAAGTCATTTTAAATAAAGCAAAGTCAAAACACTTTAATCAGTCATTTAAACAGAAAGTGTTTGCTTTGCTTCTTTCATAAAATCAGCGATCCATTTAGATCGTTCACGATCTAGATGCTCAGCAATCGCTTTACCTTGCAGACCTTCAGGAATTTTAATTTTATAATTCGCAAGCTGTTGCGCTAATTGCATCAGCACTTCAGCTTGTGGATATGGCTTGTCCTCAAAATGTAAACGACCTCGTGCGTCACATAAACAAGCCTCCGCAAAGTAAACCACATGCTCAGGCTTGCGAAAGGCATCAAGGCTTTTTATGAGTTTTAAAACCGTGGATGCTTTAAGCTGAAATAACTGATGACAAAGCAAATGATATTCACACACTTTCAGAGCCAATTGCTGAAAATCTCTCGGGACTTTTAAGCGTTTGCATAGGGCTTTGACAGGTTCAATACCACGCTGTTCGTGCATGATATGTCGTGGTAAGACATCCGCAGGTGTCAATGCTTTCCCTAAATCATGACAAAGCACCGCAAAGCGAACGATGGTTGAAAAGTTATTTTTGCACGCTTGTTGTAATGACATCAGCGTATGGATACCACAATCAATCTCTGGATGATATTCAGCTCGTTGTGGCACGCCAAACAACGCATCGACTTCAGGAAACCATTGCTTCAACGCTCCACATTCACGAAGCACAGAGAAATACACATCAGCATCATTTTCTGCTAAAGCTCTTACTGTTTCTTTCCATACACGCTCAGCAGAAAGGTGTGATAACTCACCTGAGTCACTGATACGTTGCATCAATTGCATGGTTTTAGGTGCAATCTGAAAGCCATAATTATGGTAGCGTGCAATAAATCGAGCGACACGTAATACACGTAGAGGATCTTCAATAAAAGCATCGGACACATGGCGTAGCACTCGATTTTTTAAATCTTGCGTACCGTGAAAAGGATCGGTGATATTGCCATCTTCATCCATCGCCATCGCATTGATGGTCAAGTCACGACGTGATAAATCTTGTTCTAAAGTCACTTCAGGTGAAGTGAAAAAATCAAAGCCTTGATAGCCATGTCCATTTTTACGTTCGGTGCGTGCAAGGGCGTATTCTTCTTTGCTTTCAGGATGCAAAAATACTGGAAAATCTTTACCAACTTGTTGATAGCCAAGTGCAATCATTTGCTCAGGTGTTGCGCCTACAACAACATAATCACGCTCGATCACTTCACGATCTAAGAGCTGATCACGTACTGCACCGCCGACTAAATAGATTTTCATAACAACTTATCAATAAAAATTTACAAACAGATTATTCTGATCATAACAAATATAAAGCGCTTTGAATTATTTGAATTAAAAGCCTAAAAGCAAAAACCTCCAATGATTGACATTAGAGGTTTTAGCGATAAAGAAAAAGTTAGAAAAGTAAGCTTTTTTTAAAATTAAACTTTTTCATTCTCTTGAATTTCAGCAACAGTCAACGCAGTCATGTTGATGATACGACGAGTCGTTGTAGTCGGTGTCAAAATGTGCACAGGTTTTGCAACACCTAACAAGATCGGACCAATCGTCACATTATTACCGACAGTTGATTTGAGCAAGTTAAATGAAATATTTGCCGCATCAAGATTCGGCATGATCAACAAGTTTGCTGAACCTTTAAAGCGTGAATTCGGGAATGCACCGTCACGAATGGTTTCATCCATCGCTGCATCACCGTGCATTTCACCTTCAACTTCGAGCTCTGGCGCTTTTTCAGATAAGATGCGGAACACTTCACGCATTTTTTGTGCGCTAGGATCAAGTTCGTCACTACCAAAGCTAGAGTGAGAAAGCAGAGCAATACGTGGTGTAATACCAAAGCGACGCACTTCTTCAGCTGCTAAAATCGTCATCTCAGCCAATTGTTCAGCTGTAGGATTGGTGTTGACATAAGTATCAGCAATAAAGAGGTTGCGATCTTCAAGCATTAACGCATTCAAGGTAAAGAATGTCTGATGACCATTTTTGAGACCGATGACATCTTTGACAAACTCTAAATGCACGTCATAACCTGAATACGTACCACAGAGCATGCCGTCCGCTTTGCCAAATTTTACCAGCATAGCAGCGACTAATGTCGAGCGACGACGTGATTCACGCTGTGCAAACTCAACAGTAATACCTTGGCGCTTTAAGGCATTGTAGTAGTCTTTCCAAAAATCTTCATAAGATGGATTATTTTCTTGATCAACGATTTCGATATTCTCGCCGTGAACCATACGTAAGCCAAGTTTACGAATATTTTCTTCAATCACCTTGGTGCGACCAACCAAGATTGGGAATGCGATGCCTTCATCGATTGCTATTTGCGCTGCTCGAAGTACTCGAATATCTTCACCTTCAGCATACACAATACGTTTTGGCGCAGTTTTCGCTTTGGCAAAAATAGGTTTCATGATGAATGCTGAGTTGTATACAAACTCAGACAAACGTTGATGATACACAGCAAAGTCTTCGATTGGGCGTGTCGCAACGCCAGATTCCATTGCAGCACGTGCAACAGCAGGTGCAATCTCAAGGATCAAACGTTGATCGAGTGGACGAGGAATCAAATAATCACGTCCAAAGCTACCAGACTTCTCACCATAAGAAGCGGCATCAGCTTCAACATGCGCCATACGAGCAATCGCATGGACGCAGGCAATTTTCATTTCTTCATTGATGGTGGTTGCGCCAACATCTAGCGCGCCACGGAAAATATACGGGAAACAAAGGGCATTGTTCACTTGGTTTGGATAATCAGAACGACCAGTCGCCATGATTGCATCAGGGCGTACTTCGTGCGCATGCTCAGGTAGAATCTCAGGGTCAGGGTTGGCAAGTGCAAAGATAATCGGATCTTTCGCCATGTCTTTAACCATTTCTTTGGTCAAGATACCAGCAGCAGAAAGTCCTAAGAACATATCTGAACCGCCAATCACTTCGTGTAATTTGCTTTCAGGGATATCTTGTACATAACGTAACTTTGATGCGTCCAAGCCTTCACGAGATGTTGTCAATAGACCACGAGAGTCGGCAACGATGATATTTTCTTTACGTGCACCTAATGCACAAAGTAGGTCTAAACAAGACAGTGCTGCTGCACCTGCACCAGAAGCCACGATTTTAATATCTTCGATTTTTTTATCGACAAGTTGTAAAGCATTTAAAAGCGCTGAGCCAACGATGATACTGGTACCATGTTGATCGTCATGGAACACAGGAATTTTCATGCGTTCACGTAGCTTTTGCTCAATGTAAAAACATTCAGGCGCTTTGATATCTTCGAGGTTAATTCCGCCAAAAGTTGGCTCTAATGCGGCAACGATATCAACGATTTTATCAGGATCATTTTCTGCAATTTCGATGTCGAATACGTCGACACCAGCAAATTTTTTAAAAAGTACGCCTTTACCTTCCATGACAGGTTTTGAGGCGAGTGGTCCGATATTACCCAGTCCAAGTACCGCAGTACCATTACTAACCACAGCGACGAGATTACCACGTGCGGTATACTTGGCAGCATTTGCAGGGTCTTTGGCAATTTCTAAACAAGGTGCAGCCACACCTGGAGAGTAGGCGAGTGCAAGATCACGTTGATTGACGACTTGTTTGCTTGGTGTGACGTTGATTTTACCAGGGCGTGGAAACTCATGATAATACAATGCGGCTTGCTTTAATGCTTGTTCGTCCATCTTACTCTCTATGCGGATACCAAATCGGGGCAGGAATCTGACCCATCAATCACAAAATAAATTACACTAAATTTTTAAGGTCATCACTATACCATTTTCTAAGCGGCGACAATAGTCTAAAGGGTTTAATTTTTATCAAATAATATCGCAGTTTTACTGTGAAATTTGATTGTGATGACGTTTCATTAATGCATTTTCAATGGATTATTTTGCTTAATATTTTGAATTTCTAAAAATTCAGTCGCAAGATCGGCAGGCATAGGTTTTGCGATCAAATAACCTTGTAAATAATCACAGCCCTCATCGCTCAAAAAGTCATATTGCGCTTGAGTTTGCACGCCTTCAGCGACGATTTTTTTATCCATCGCTTTTGCCATGGCGATAATTGCTCGAACAATGGCGTTTTGGTTGGCTTGTCCGAGTTTGCTTACAAAACTTCGATCAATTTTAATAATATCAAAGTCATACATACCTAAATAAGCCAATGATGAATAGCCTGTACCGAAGTCATCAAGTGCAATCTTGATGTGACGTTGATGAAATGCAGACATCACTTGGCGGACTTCATCAATATTTTCCATCAATGAAGTTTCGGTGATCTCAAGTATGAGCTGATGTGGTTTGATCTTGTATTTTTGTAGCAGACAATCAATTTCCTCAACCAAACTTCCACGTTGTATTTGTTGCACAACGATATTGACCGAAACCGCAATATCTTGATACCCCAAATCATTCCAAACTTTGATTTGAGCGCAAGTTTGTTCTAAGACCACACGACCGATGTCGGTGATTAGACTGGTTTCTTCAGCAAGTGGAATGAACTGTGCAGGTGGAATTACACCACGCTCTGGATGATTCCATCGTACAAGTGCCTCAAAGCAATAAATTTTTTTAGTTTTTGTATCGACTTTAGGTTGGTAGTAGACGGCAAGTTCATTTTGAGTAATAGCTCGACGAATTTCCGCTTCTAGGTTGATGCGTGCTTCGGTCGAGAGACGAGTTTCGCTGTGATATATTCTAAAAGTATTGCCGCCGATACGTTTTGCTTCTAACAAAGCAAGCTCAGCGTAGTTGTTTAAGCTGTCCATTTGGCGACCATGATCAGGGTAGATCGCTGCGCCGATGGAAATATTCAACATCAGTTCTTTATTTTGCACATGAAACGGCGCTACAAAAGATTCGAGTATTTTCTTCGCACTGTCGTTGATTTCATCAACATTTTCTTTGACTTCTAAAATCATGGCAAAATCGTCTCTATTAAGTCGTGCAATCACAACGGCATGAGTGTTATTGCGACGCAGGCGATTCGCTACTTTTTTTAACAGCTCATCACCACCTTGATGGCTGAGAAACTCATTATGGTAACGAAAGCGATCTAAGTTGATACGGATCACAGCAAAGCGCTGAAGTAGCCTTGGGGATTCGGTCAAATAACTGTGAATGAGATTGTTGAAGTAGGTACGGTTCGGTAAATCTGTGAGCGTGTCGTAGGTTTCCAGATAAGATAAACGTTTTTCAGAGGCTTTGCGCTCTGTCAGGTCAGTGACGATGCCGATATACTGCGTGATTTTATTGTGGCTATCTCGAATGCCGTTGATATGCATCCAAAGCGGAATTTCTCGCCCAGAACGCAACACCTCAACAACTTCTCCTTCAAACTCACCTGTGCTCATCAGCTGACGCAAAATCGTTAAATTTAAGCGCTGCGCATCGACATTAGAGCTTTTTAAAATATCAAAGACATGACGACCAATGATTTGATCCTCATCAGATTCAATGAGCTTGAGATAAAATGGATTGACATCGATATAGTTGAGCTTGTCATCAAGTACAAAAATTCCTTGTGCAGCCTTTTTGAATACACTGGCAGAGAGTTTTAAACTCTCTTCTACTTTTTTCTCATTTTGAATATTGCGACAAATACCGACCATACGCAGTGCACGATTTGTTTCAGGATCACGTTGTGTGATACGACCAAGATCATGTACCCATACCCAACGTTCTGTTGGGTGATACACTCGAAAGGTCGCTTCATAGCGGTCTTCATTGCCACGCAAGTGCTCGCGCATAATTTCTTTTACATGCTCTAAGTCCTCGGCATGAATAAAATCATGTAAGTGAGAAATATAATGCTCTACATTTTTGATGTTGTAGCCGAAAATCTGCGGGTAATTAATCGTTTCAATTTTCTGATTTTCAATATCCCAATCCCAAGATGCGATACCAGCGGTTTCATGTGCTAATTCGAGGTTTTGATGTGAGCGTTCCAGTTTTGCATTGATACTTTCAATATCCGCTGTACGCTGCTTAATTTTTTGCTCTAACAAGATATTGTTAGTTTCAAGCTCTTCACGAATGCGCATAGCCATCTGCCGCTCAGAATCTAATTCGACGCTGAGAAGATCAATTTGCGTATTTTTATTTAAATTTTCAGCGTTTAAGGTTTGGTTGTTGACGAGCAAATCATAAAACTCGGTACGACGTTTAAAGACCAAAAAACCTAAAATTGCCAAACATGACGCATAGGCTAAAAAGCTAATCATATCCACAAATGTAAATTCACCATTGACCATTATCTGGTTCAAACTCAACAATGATAAGACACTCGGCGCAAAAAATAGTAAGAATACGAAATAATAATGTGTCAGTAGTACCAGTGCTGACATGTGTAAAATCAGCACACTTGAGATTACCAGTGTCAACATTTCAATATGATTATGATCAACGGAATATTCCAAGTAATTGGTAATCAACGTCACACAAATGGCAAATAGCACACCGTTGAGAAATGCGCTTGCTGCAAGATAAGTCTGAATAGAAAGGGCTTTTTTAGGAACTTCTAAAAGTAAGGATTGATTAATCAACAACGACACCAAAATGGTCACTGTGGTAATAAATCCCCATAAGGTCGTGGTGACAGAAAAACTATCGAAATTTAAAAAAAGGTTAATTGTAAAGACAAGCAAAGTTACGAGCAAAAATATGTATTGAAATGCTCGGTAATAATATAGCGATTTAAAGCTTTTCAGCTGTTCGGCATCTCTTGATAAATCAAGCATAGAGCTGAGTTGCCTTTTGTCCATTATTTCATCACGTCCTTAAATGGCGAAAACCCATCATCACTAAAAGTTTTTTTGCAAAAATGTATTTATAACTATTTATATTTAACTGCTTAGAATGTGAGAGTCATAATTTGATACAAATAAAAATCAATAATAGTTAAAGATACGGTTTAGACCCTCTAAAAGCAAGTGTTTTTTGACAAGTTCGTTATCCATCTGCGAATAAATGGTTGATCACACTTAATGCTGCAACAGGTGCAGTTTCAGTACGTAACACACGAGCGCCAATCGTCCATGCTTGGAATTGATGATTTAATGCAAAGTCGATTTCCGCTTGATTCAATCCACCTTCGGGGCCAACAAGTAGGGCGATTGATTCTGGTTTTTCATCAGAGAATTGAAACGGTTGATCCGCTAAAGTCATGATGAGTTTGAGTTCACTATTATTGCTCTCAATCCATTCTGTCACTGATAAAGGTGGCAAAACTTTCGGCACAATATTTAAACCACATTGTTCACATGCGGCGATGGCAACACTTTGCCAATGTTCGATTTTCTTTTGATCCCGGTCATATTTCAGACGCATCTCACAGCGCTCACTGGTGAGCAGTTGGATTTCTGAGACGCCAAGTTCGGTAGATTTCTGAATCACATAATCCATGCGATCGCCTTTGCTCATCACTTGTCCGAGTGTGACTTTAATCGATAAATCACGACTGATAGGATTGAACTCAAGCACCCGAACAGTTGCAGACTTTTTTTCAATTTGTGTTAATTCAACAAGATATTCACCGCCTAAGCCATTAAAGTCAATGCCGTTAAATAATGTCGCTTGATCACCTAGTTTGGCACGCAGTACACGTGTCCAATGATGGAAAACCGTTTCTGATAATTGAACGTGTTCACCAACCGTGAACGAGCTATCCATATAAAAACGGTTCATGATTTAATTCTCTAATTGATAGTTCACGCTTAGTTTAAACCTAAATCAATCACAAGCTGACGTGTCGGCTCAGTTTGGTTCATGCTATAAAAGTGCAAACTTGGCGCACCACCTGCAATCAAACGCTCACAGAGTTTAAACACCACTTCATGACCAAATGCTTGAATGCTCTGACTGTCATCACCATAAGAAGCCAGTTGTTTACGAATCCATCGTGGAATATCCGCACCTGTGCTATCGGCAAAACGAATCAAGCTACTGGCATTGGTGATTGGCATAATTCCTGGAGCGATCGGAATATTGATTCCCGATTTTTCAACACGATCAAGGAAATAGAAGTAAGCATCAGGATTGAAAAATAATTGGGTAATTGCCGCATTTGCACCTGCATTTGCCTTTTCCACAAAGCGTTTAATGTCTTGATCAAATGTCTCAGCTTGCGGATGCATCTCAGGATAAGCAGCCACTTCAATATGAAAATGATCGCCTGAATGCTCACGAATAAATCGCACTAAATCCTGTGCATAAGGTAACTCACCAAGTCCAACCTGACCTGAAGGTAGATCGCCACGTAGTGCAACGATGCGGTCAATACCCTTTGATTTATAAAGATCAAGTAATTCAGCAATGCGAGCTTTGTCATCGCCAATACAAGAAAGATGTGGGGCAACTGCTGTACCTTTGCCATTAAAATCATCAATTGCAGCTAAAGTACGCTCACGTGTTGAGCCACCTGCGCCATAGGTGATAGAGAAAAACTCAGGATTGAGTTGTTGTAGCTCTTGATGGACTGCACGAAGTTTTTCTGCGCCAATATCAGTTTTTGGTGGGAAGAATTCAAAAGAAATGGGAATACGTTTTGACATGAGCAGTCCTTAATTTGTATTTTCCGAGCACATGATTTTGAAAAGCGAATCCTGAATGAATCAAGATTCGCTAAATACGTCAATGCTAACGACTAGCATTGCTCAATCATCAGTATTTATAAGCGTCAGTTTTGAATGGACCTTCAACAGCGACACCTAAGTAGTCCGCTTGCGTTGTGGTCAATTGTGTCAACACACCACCAAAACCTAAGACCATTGCAGCTGCAACTTCCTCATCCAATTTCTTCGGTAAAACTTCGACACGAATCTGTTTGGCTTTTTCTTCTGCCGATAAATCCGCAAATTTCTCAGCAAATAAGTGCATTTGTGCCAAGACTTGGTTGGCAAAAGAGCCGTCCATGACACGTGACGGGTGACCTGTTGCATTACCCAAGTTCACCAAACGACCTTCAGAAAGTAAGATTAAATAATCATTTTCATTGTCAGAGCGATAGACTTGATGTACTTGTGGTTTGACTTCAACCCATTTGTAATTACGCAAATATGCAGTATCAATCTCGGTGTCAAAGTGACCAATATTACAGACTACAGCACCTGCTTTTAAGGTATCCAGCATTGCAGCGTCGCAAACGTGGTAGTTACCAGTCGTAGTAACGATCAAATCCGTATTTTTCAATAAGTCTAAGTTAATGTCGGCTTTATTACCAGTTTGTACGCCATTTTTATATGGAGAAACTACTTCAAAACCGTCCATGCACGCTTGCATTGCGCAGATTGGATCGATCTCAGTCACACGGACGATCATGCCTTCTTGACGAAGCGATTGCGCAGAACCTTTACCGACATCGCCATAACCAATCACTAATGCACGACGACCAGAAAGCAACATATCTGTACCACGTTTGATCGCATCATTTAGAGAATGACGGCAACCATATTTATTGTCATTTTTAGATTTGGTCACAGAGTCATTGACGTTGATCGCAGGAACTTTCAGTGAACCATCTTTCCACATCTCGATCAGACGTGCGACACCTGTTGTTGTTTCTTCGGTAATGCCGTGAATGCGTTCTAAAAGTGCAGGGTACTTTTCATGAACAAGTGCTGTTAAATCACCACCATCATCCAAAATCATATTGGCATCCCATGGTGAGCCGTCAACATTAATTTGTTGCTCTAAGCACCACATATACTCTTCTTCTGTTTCACCTTTCCAAGCGAATACAGGTACGCCACTGACAGCGATCGCAGCAGCAGCGTGGTCTTGGGTAGAGAAGATGTTACATGAAGTCCAACGTACTTCTGCACCGAGCTCGACCAATGTTTCGATCAGAACTGCAGTCTGAATCGTCATGTGGATACAGCCGAGGATTTTTGCACCAGCAAGTGGTTTTTCAGCAGCGTAACGTTTGCGCAAGCCCATTAAAGCAGGCATTTCTGCTTCGGCAAGTTTGATTTCTTTACGACCGTAATCAGCGAGTGAAATGTCGGCAACTTTATAATCTGTAAATGCAGGATTAACCGCGTTCATCAGGATCTCCTAATATCTTGGTGATGATCATTCTGTTCGCGGATGCCGTTATTGATTTGTTTCGAACTTGCTATTTGGAATAGTATTTCTTCGAATCTGTCGAGCCTAGCGATTTCACATTACTGTCTTTGCAAACTTTCTTTGTAAAGTTAGTCTGTGAAAAAGTCGCAGCACCCCTCGACGTGGAAAATATTGTACTGAGAATTGTTTTTAATGCCAATTAAAATCAAAAAAATTCACAAGAAATTGCAAACAGTGCCCAGTGGATTGGTTAAACTCAAATTGCGATGCATTCGATAGCAACATCTAAAGCGGAATAGAACTAGGCATATAAATAGGAAGGGAAAAATGATCGGGAAGAATCGTCGCTTAGTAAAACAGCCATTGGTTGTGACGTTTGTTGGTACACTTTTTAGCATACCATTTTTCACCATGCCTGTTTATGCCAATGACAGCGTGGGTTATATCGGAACAGGTGGGATTCAATATATTCAAAACAATAACATTCAGATGCAACGTGAAGACCTGTATTTGAGCAAAAAACTCATTAAAGTCGATTATCAATTTAAAAATTTGAGCAAGCGTAACATCACTGAAAATATCTTATTTCCATTGCCCAAAGTGCAAAACTATATCGAAACGGATTATGCCGATGTTGCGGGGATGGTGAATAGTTTTACCGTAGTTGCTGACGGGAAAAAGATTCAACCACAAGTACATGTGCGTGCATTTTTGCCGAGTACCACGTCGCAATATGTCAATGATTATGGTTTTCAAGGCGACGTTACGGCTGAACTTAAAAGTTGCGGACTGACCGATAAAGAGCTGATGCAACCGTGGCAGACTGAGAATATAAATGACTCGGTGTTGGTCAATCAGAAAGTTGCAAATTGTACCCATCCAAAAGTAAAGCAGCTATTGGCGATTCAAGATGAAGATACGGTGCGTTGGCAATCGCAAATTATTTATAGCTGGCAGCAACAGTTTAAAGCCAATGGAATGACTAAAATTTCTCATCAATATCAGCCTTTGGTTGGCGGTTCTCTAGGGCTTCTACAAGAGGTTGCCAAAGCGCATTGTGTTGATCAGAACATTCAGAAAGTTATTGATCGAGATGACAGTTATGGGATTTATTCTGGACTTTCTTATATCCTTAAAACAGGGGCGAATTGGGCGAAGTCGATTGAAGATTTCAATGTAACGATTGAGCGTGATGTCGACGAATTATTGTCATTATGTTGGGATGGTGAGGTGAAAAAAGTATCTGCAACACAGTTTCAAATCAATGAGAAAAACTTTAAACCGAAACAAGATTTAAACCTAATCTTCATACAACGTAAAAATGAGCAATAAAATGTTGTATTGTGTAATAAATAAGCGAATCCAATAATAAAAAGTGTATAAAAAATAACGATCAAAACCTTTAAAGCAAAGCCTTTGAGCCCAATAATTAAATCATAGCTATTCATTTTTATTCTTAATGGAGGTCTAGTTATGAATCACATTAATGATCTAATCGTTTTAAAAGATACGCTTGTGTTGTCTAAAGACGGACATGATGACATCAAATATGATGAGGGGACGTTGCTGAAAGTGCTATTAGTCCTCAATGATCATATCGTGGTTAAGAGCGACAATGAACGCACCTTTGTCCTTGATATGGATGATGAGCAAACGCTGTGGACGTATATGTAACTGAGACATCTAAATCAATCAATTAGGATATACGTCTATACTTATTGATTTTCCTAACAGTTATCAGTGATATGTATGCTCACCACTACATATCACGATATTGAACCATGTGTGAGTTCTAAAAAAGTAACTGATTAAAAGTCGATAAAAATCAAACTTCGGAGTGAAAAAATGAGGCAGATCAATCAAGTTGTTGTGTTGAAGAAAGATTTAACGTTGTCCAGAGAAGGTTTAGATGATATTCATTATGAACAAGGCACATTGCTCAAAGTTGAAATGGTTTCGAATGACCTCACTGTGGCTTAACATGAAAATAATCAAACCCTAATTCTAAATTTGGAAGATCAAGGCAAGCTTTTGGAATATATTTAAAGCTCGCAGTTAGAGACATAGGCTTTTAAAAAAGATTCTTGATAATTTAAACCATAAGTGGTTTGAAGAAATTCAAAGCGATATTTGGTGATTAAAGTAAGGTTTATGCGTATTTTTTTGTATATTTTTTCATATTGTCATTTATTTTCAGCCAATCATTGTTAGACTATATACCTGAGCCTTGCATGAAGATGAAAAGGCTTCATTTTCTTATGCGGTTATGATCATTCATCTATTTTTTTTTTAGTAAAAATCGGTATGATCAGCGACCTAGGACATCACGTCAAATTAGACGACTCCTAAACTAGCTACTTGGAATAAGTTGTTGAATAATAACTTATATTTCTTACACCCTTATCTGAGATGGTAATCCGATATGAGCGTATCTGCAAACGATCCACAAACTACTGCCAAAACTAATGAATATTATCTCACTCGCCAAAGTCAGATGGAATCAAATGTTCGTAGTTATCCGAGAAAATTACCTTTGGCAATTGCGAAGGCAAAAGGCTGTTGGGTCACTGATGTCGAGGGCAATGAGTACCTTGACTGTCTAGCTGGTGCTGGGACTTTGGCCTTAGGTCATAACCATCCTGCGGTCATTGAAAGCATTCAAGAAACCATTGCAAGTGGTTTGCCTCTACATACATTAGATTTAACCACCCCTTTGAAAGATGCTTTTACCGAAGCATTGCTATCGCATATGCCAGGTGGTCAAGAAGAATATTGTCTACAGTTCTGCGGTCCTACGGGCGCAGATGCGACTGAGGCGGCGATCAAACTTGCGAAAACTTATACAGGTCGTGGCACAGTCATCAGCTTCTCTGGGGGTTATCACGGTATGACGCATGGTGCGTTGGCAATGACAGGTAACTTGAGCGCAAAAAATGCGGTCAATAACTTGATGCCAGGTGTACAGTTTATGCCATATCCGCATGAATACCGTTGCCCACTTGGTCTTGGTGGCGAGGCAGGTGTTGATGCTTTGACGCATTATTTTGAAGATTTTATACAAGATGTAGAAAGTGGTGTCACTCGTCCTGCTGCGGTCATCCTAGAGGCGATTCAGGGTGAAGGCGGTGTTGTGATCGCACCAACTAAGTGGTTGCAAAAAATCCGTGAAGTGACCGAAAAGCACAATATCGTATTGATCCTGGATGAAGTCCAAGCAGGCTTCGCACGTTCAGGTAAAATGTTTGCCTTTGAACATGCAGGCATTGAACCTGATGTGATCGTGATGTCAAAAGCTGTTGGTGGTAGCTTGCCACTTGCGGTACTTGCGATTAAGCGTAAATTTGACTCATGGCAACCTGCAGGCCATACGGGGACTTTCCGTGGCAACCAAATGGCGATGGGTACAGGTCTTGCGACACTCAACACCATTAAGTCTGAAAAACTGGCTGAAAATGCACAAACTCAAGGTGATTATCTACAAGCTGAAATGAAAAAATTACAGCAAGAATTACCGTGTATTGGTCATGTACGTGGTCGTGGTTTGATGATTGGTATCGAGATCGTCGATGAGCGTCAAGCGCCAAATCATTTGGGTGCTTATCCTGCGGATTCACAGCTTGCGGCTGAAATTCAACGTGCTTGTTTTGAAAATAAATTGATGCTTGAAAAAGGTGGTCGTGGCGGTACAGTGATTCGTTTGCTTTGCCCATTGATCATCACCCGTGAAGAATGTGAAGAAGTTATTAAACGCTTTAAGAAAGCAGTTTCAGAAGCTTTAGTTACAGTTCGAGGCGCATAATATGGTGGACTTTGCAGAACATCGCCGTGCTTTGCTATGTAACGATGCGCAATCCATTGCTGACTATGAGTCGGCAATGGAGCAAGCAACCAAAGCGGTTGCGACATGGTTGCAAAATGACAAAATGTACACTGGCGGTAGCATCAAAGAACTTCGCAGTGCCATTGCCTTTAATCCTTCAAAAGAAGGGTTGGGCGTGCAGGCGTCATTACAACGTATGGTTGAACTTTTCCTTAATAAAAGTTTAAAAGTGCATCATCCGCATTCACTTGCGCATTTGCATTGTCCAACTATGGTGACCAGTCAAATCGCCGAAGTATTGATTAATGCGACCAATCAGTCGATGGATTCATGGGATCAAAGTCCTGCGGGTTCATTGATGGAAGTGCAGTTGATCGATTGGCTTCGTCAAAAAGTCGGTTATGGCGCAGGTCAAGCAGGGGTATTTACCTCTGGTGGCACGCAGTCTAACTTGATGGGTGTATTGCTGGCGCGTGACTGGTGCATCGCTAAAAACTGGCAAGACGAACATGGCAAGCCGTGGTCTGTTCAGCGTGATGGCGTGCCGAATGAAGCGATGAAAAACGTCAAAGTGATCTGTTCTGAAAATGCACATTTCTCTGTGCAAAAGAACATGGCGATGATGGGCATGGGCTTTCAGTCGGTCGTGACTGTACCTGTCAATGATAAAGCGCAGATGGATGTCGATGCACTAGAAAAAACCATGGCATTGCTCCAGTCTGAAGGCAAAATCGTAGCATGTGTGGTCGCAACTGCGGGTACAACCGATGCAGGGGCGATTGATCCACTCAAGCAAATCCGTGACATTACCAATAAGTATGGCGCATGGATGCACATCGATGCGGCTTGGGGCGGTGCATTGGTTTTATCTAATGAATTCCGTTCGATGCTAGACGGTATTGAATTGTCTGATTCGATCACTTTGGACTTCCATAAGCATTATTTCCAAAGTATTAGCTGTGGTGCGTTCTTGCTGAAAGATGAAGCCAACTATCGCTTTATGCATTATGAAGCGGAGTATCTCAACTCTGCTTATGATGAAGAGCATGGTGTGCCGAATCTGGTATCGAAGTCATTGCAAACTACACGTCGTTTTGATGCGTTGAAATTGTGGATGACTATAGAAGCATTGGGTGAAGAGCTTTATGGTTCAATGATTGATCATGGTGTGAAACTGACGCGTGAAGTTGCAGACTATATCAAGGCGACTGATGGTTTAGAACTACTGGTTGAGCCACAGTTTGCGTCGGTGTTGTTCCGTGTAGTGCCAAATGGCTATCCTGCACAGTTTATTGATAACTTAAATCAAAATGTGGCAGATGAACTATTTGCTCGTGGCGAGGCGAACATTGGTGTGACCAAAGTCGGTCTGAATCAATCCTTGAAGATGACCACACTTAGTCCTGTGGCAACACTGGATAATGTCAAAAATCTGCTCGACATGGTCTTAGCAGAATCTGATCGCATTAAAGATGATATTGCTTTTGGACGATACACGCCTGCAATCGATTGATTGATGAAAAATCTACAACCTCTAGAGATCGCTTCGGCGGTCTTTTTTAATGCTAATCTAAGTCCTGATTTTTAAAGCTTGCTTATTCACAGCAATGTCATATATTTGCTTTAAGTTAATTGGTTTAATCAAATTCTTAGAAGTATATGGACACACCATTTTCAATTTTTCGATTATTTTTCTATTTGGGTTGCATTTCTTTTGGTGGTCCTGCGGCGCATATTGCACTGTTTCAAACAAAAATTATTGATCAAAAACAGTGGATGAGCGCAGAACAATATTTGCAGTTGGTGGCGCTATGTCAGTTTTTACCTGGGCCGAGCAGTAGCCAAGTCGGCATGGGGCTAGGACTGTATCGAGCAGGATATCTTGGTGCATTTGCTTCTTGGCTTGGCTTTACTTTGCCGAGTGCGATCTTGATGTATTTGCTTGCGATTAGCTTAAGCCACTTTTCGTGGCTATCCAATGCGATGATTTTAAAAGGCTTATTACTTGCAATCGTAGTGATCATTGCCCATGCAGTTGTGATGATGAGTAAGCAAATCTGCAAAACTAAATTTCATTACGCCATTGTGATGATTTTGACAGCAGTTGGTTTGATGTTTAGTGAGTTAAATCAATTAGTTTTCATTTTAATTGCTGCGATTCTAGGGATAATATCTTTCTATAAACAATCTTATCCAGCATTAGCAAAACTAGATTTTCAAGTGTCTAAACGGGTTGCTATTTTTGCTTTAATTGTATTTTTTGTGATCTTATTTTTTACGCCAATTTTAATATCGACATTTCTGTCAGGTGATCATCCTGTCAATTTTTACTATGAAATTTATCAAGCCAGTGCTTTAGTGTTTGGTGGTGGGCATGTGGTGTTACCTTTATTAGAAGCGAGTGTGGTTGGTCAAGATTTTGTAGAGAAAGATCAGTTTATGACGGGCTATGGTGTGATTCAGACCTTACCTGGACCACTATTTAATTTTAGTGCATTTTTAGGAGCTTCAGCGTTTCCATCAGTGAGTTTGCTTGCTGCACTATTTGCGGTTCTTGCGATTTTCTTGCCTGCGGCGTTGGTTTTAATCGGTGCGTTGCCGATGACGAGTTATTTATCAAAAAATAAATATTTGCGTGGCATCTTTCAGGGTATTAGTGCAGGGGTGATTGCCTTGCTGATTTTGATGTTAGTTCAAAATATGTTACCCAAATCGGTAGAATCAATCACCGACGGTATTTTTCTGATCATTGCTTTTGCGATGTTTTATACAGGACGTTTACCGATTTGGGCTTTGATGCTTGCCAGTTTAAGTTATGCGTACATCATGTCCGCAGTCATTTAAAAATTACTTTTTGACTAAGAGCACGCCTGATTCAACATGATGAGTAAATGGAAATTGATCAAACATGGCAAAGCGTTTGATGTCGTGGGTCTCATTCAATACTTGTAAGTTGTCGTATAGCGTTTCAGGATTGCATGAGATGTAAATAATTTGAGGAAACTGTGCGATTAAAGCCAGCGTATCATCATCAATCCCTGCACGAGGTGGATCAACAAAAACCGTATCAAATTGATAATTGCTCAGCTCAATATTTTCTTCTTTTAAACGGCGGAATTCACGCTTGCCTTGATAGGCTTCGGTAAATTCTTCTGCGGAAAGCCGTGCAAGTTGAATATTTTCAATTTGATTTTCAGCCATGTTCCATTTGGCGGCGTAGACCGAACTTTTAGCGAGTTCTGTTGCAAGCACATTGCGATAATGTTGTGACAATGGCAAGGTAAAATTACCATTGCCACAATACAGTTCTAATAAGTCAGTTGGCGAGTCTGTTTGATTTTCTTGTGCGACATCACATGCCCAAGACAGCATTTTTTCACAGACGATCGCATTGGGCTGGGTAAAGCCATTTTCGATTTGTTTATAGGCAAATTCACGACCATTCACCATCAGTTTTTCAATGATAAAGTCATCAGCTAAAACAATTTTCTGCCCACGACTACGACCAATGATTTTAATATTTAATTTTTCTTGTATTGTTTTTGCAATTGCAGTCCATGCTTCATTTAACTGTCGGTGATAGATCATCGAAACGAGCATTTCCCCATGCTTCGATGCCAAAAAGTCGATTTCAAATAAGCGCTCTGAAAGTAGCGGATTAGCTTTCACTTCTGCCAAAAGAATTGGCATGAGATCGTTAATCGACTGGGTTGCCGTCGGAAAATCATCAATGCGAATGACTTGTTTTTTACCTTCTTCATCACGTTCAAACATGGCATAAAACAGATCGTCATCGGTATGCCAAATGCGAAACTCGGCACGCATGCGATAATGACTTTCTGGTGATTCGAAGACTTCGATTTCAGGCATGTCAAATTCAGCAAACTGTGCAAGCAAGTGTTGGACTTTAAATTCGAGTTGTTGTTGATAATCGAGTTGCATAAGAATCGGATAAGTTTAAGGAATGGGGTTGTGCATAGTAGCAAATTACACATACACATGAAAAATCATTTTTCAAAATTGGTTGTTTGCACTTATTAAGGCATAGAGTTTAAGACATAGAGTGATTCGAAAACTGGTGTATAAAAAAAGAAGTGACTTACGCCACTTCTTTTTGGATTTTGAGTGATTTTGGATTGAATTATGCGCCAAGTAGCACATCACCATATTGGTCACGAAGTTCTGATTTGACCATTTTCCCAGTGCCGTTGATAGGAATCGCATCAACAAAGATCACACGGTCTGGTATCTGCCAATCAGCTATTTTGCCTTGATAGTAAGCTTTTACCGCTTCTTCATCAATGTTGCTATCTTCTTCTTTAATCGCAACTAAAACAGGGCGCTCGTCCCATTTTGGATGTTTGGCGGCGATCGCTGCTGCCATGCGAATTTCTGGATGACTCATGGCGATACCTTCAAGTTCAACCGAAGAAATCCATTCACCGCCTGATTTGATCAAATCTTTAGATCGGTCACGAATGACTAAGAATCCGTCTGGATCAATCGTTGCGACATCACCTGTATCGAACCAACCATCTGCTGTGAGTGCAGAGGTACCTTTGTTGAAGTATTCCGAAACAATCCAATGTCCACGAATATGGAGATTACCTTGCGTCGTTCCGTCATGTGGTAATACTTGATTGTTTGCATCAGGATCTACGATACGAAGCTCTACACCAAACACAGGGCGACCTTGTGATAAGCGGAGTTTTTCCAATTGCTCAACGGATAAATCTTTATGCTTCGCTTTGGTTTGATTCGCTGTTCCGAGTGGACTGGTTTCCGTCATCCCCCAAGCATGAATCGTTTCGCATTGATATTTATCTTTAAACATTTTGATAATCGCAGGTGGGCATGCGGCTCCGCCAACCACATTGCGCACCATGCTCTCTAGTGTGGTGTCACGTTTTGCAGCTGCAGCAAGAAGGCCTTGCCAAATGGTTGGTACACCAAGTGCAACAGTGACTTTATAATCATCAATCAAGCTGACTAAGCTATCGCCGTCAAGATTTGGACCGGGAAGGACCAAGCTGCTGCCTGTCATCCCTGTAGCATATGGAATTCCCCACGCATTAACATGGAACATCGGTACCACGGGGAGCACGACATCTTTTGCAGAAAGATTCAATGAATCTGGCAGGGAGATGCCAAAAGCATGCAGTAGTGTTGAGCGGTGGCTATACAATACACCTTTGGGATTACCTGTAGTTCCTGAAGTGTAACAGAGTGAACTCGCTGCATTTTCATCAAGTTCTGGCCATTCAAATTCATCATTATTTGATGCAATCAAATCGTCGAAAAATAATACATCAGGCAAAGTGGCGAGAACTTTTTCATCTTTCCCACCCAAACAAATCAACTTTTCAACCGTTGGAATTTTATCTTTAATTGCAGTAATTAATGGCAAAAATGTCACATCAAAAAATAGCGCCTTATCTTTGGCATCATTGATAATAAAGACCAATTGCTCAGGAAAAAGTCGAGGGTTGATGGTATGGCATACGTAGCCACTGCAAGAAACCGCATACCATGTTTCAAGATGACGATAGTTATTCCATGCGATGGTCGCCAAGCGATCACCAACTTGCAAATTATATTGGCTTAGTGCATTGGCAAGGCGTTTTGCATTTTTTGACACATTGCTCCAGTTGGTGGTGGTAAATTCACCACTGACTTCTTTGGAAATGATCTGCGTATCGCCGTGGTATTGTGCTGCGTGATCAATCAAGCTACTAATCACTAATGGGCGATTCATCATTTGTCCAAACATATCGACATCCTTGTAGGTCTATTATTTCGAACATTTACTTTGCATGAGAAGCGAAGCAGTGACAATAGGCAAAAACTGCCAAAATCATGTGCAAATCTTTCAAAGTTAATTCATCTGTTTGCGACAAACTCACATTTTCATTTAGTCAAATGATGCTACCGATTGATAACGAATTTATGCGGATTATCGCTTTAGTCGCTTTCTAAATTCAGTTATTCTAAAAGCTTGAAATGCTGTAATTAAATCATTGAATAAATTAAGGATAAATGGATGCAACCAATCATCATTGTTGGTGGAGGCATGGTCGGGCTTAGCCTCGGACTGATGTTGGCAAAACTTGAGCTGAAAGTTACCTTGCTTGAAGCGATCAAGTATCCTGATTATCAAGCGCAAGGCGGTGAAACGCCATACCATTCGAGTTTTGATGCCCGTAATACCGCATTATCTCGGCGTAGTGTAGAGATTTATCAAGAGTTGGGATTGTGGGAAACATTACAACAATACGCCACGCCAATTCATCAAGTGCACATCTCCGAACAGGGTAGTTTTGGTAAAGCAAAACTGGTCAATACCGAAGAAAAAGTCGAAAGCTTTGGACAAGTCATTGAGAATGCTTGGCTTGGTCGTGTTCTCCTACAAAGTGTGCAAAAGAATGCTTTTATTGAATTGATTGATGCTGTGCAAGTGACACAGTTATCACAAGATAAAAATACGGTATCAATCACAGCATTAAAAGATGACAATGAAATTCAGCTACAAAGCCCATTAGTCATTGCCGCTGATGGTCGAGATTCCTTCTGTCGTCAGGCTTTGGGTATTGGTGTGGATGAACATGATTATGATCAAGTCGCAATCGTCACCACAGTGCAAACCTCTAAGCCACATCAGCAAGTAGGCTTTGAGCGATTCAGTCCTTTAGGACCTTTGGCTCTGTTGCCTTTGCATGGGGATTATCGTCGTTCCGTCGTCTGGCCTGTGAAAAAAGGCACAGAGCAAGAATGGCTTGGCGAGGAAAATGATCAACATTTCTTAGATGCGCTACAGCAGACTTATGGCGATCGAGCAGGGAAATTTGAAAAAACAGGGAAGCGTTTTAGTTATCCATTATCCCAAGTGCTTGCCCATCAGCAGGTTTCAGGTCGTGTGGTGCTGATGGGGAATGCGGCGCATACCATTCATCCTGTGGCAGGGCAAGGCTTTAATCTGTGTCTACGAGATGCTTTTGTGTTGTGTCGCTATCTTGCACATCAACAACAGCAGGGTTTGGATTTGGGTGATCATGAGATGCTGAAATCCTATGAGCAAGCACGCCTAAGTGATCAAAAGAAAGTGATTTTCTTCTGTGACAAAGTGGTGCGAGGATTTAGCAATCACAATCCAATTTTAAAAATTGCACGTAACACAGGTTTACTCGCATTTGATTTGATTCCGGGTGTCAAGCCGATGGTGGCGACCTTTGCCATGGGGTTAAAAGCATGAGTAAGGAAATGCACAATACGCATCTGAACACGCACCATCGCGTGATTATCATTGGTGGTGGATTGGTTGGTGGATTAACCGCTTTGTTACTTGCCAAAGCAGGCATTCAAGCCACCGTTTTAGATGCTTCGCCATTACTTGATGCGGATAAAGTATTAAGCCAAACCAATCCACGAGTTTTGGCGCTGAATCAAGCTTCGATGCACTTGATGGAACAAGCGGGTGCATGGCAACATTTACAGAAATTACAGCGTTATCAGCCTTATAGCGGTATGCAAGTGTGGCACCGTGATGGACATGGTGAAATTAACTTTGGGCAAGCTTCCAACGCAACGCCGATGCCACATGATTGGCTCGGTATCATGGTTGAGCCAAGTATTCTCAATCTCGCTTTACAAACAGAATTACAGCAGAAAGTTCAAGATTATCGTACCCAAATAAAAGTCATTCGACTGGAAAAATTACCGCAACATTGGCAAGTGACTTTAGCAGATGGTGAAGTGCTAACGACCGACTTAATCATCGGTGCAGATGGCGCAAATTCTTTTGTACGAGATCAAGTTGGGATTTTGTTGGATCGCTTGGACTATAAACAAACGGCGATTAGTTGTGCCATTCGTACCGAAAAAACGCATCAACATGTGGCAAGACAAATTTTCTTAGATACAGGTCCTTTGGCATTTTTACCCATGAAAAGTTTAGATGCGGAACAACAAGGACATTGGCAATCCATCGTTTGGACATTACCGACGGATTATGCTGATGAATATCGTGAATTAAGCGATCAGGATTTTGCGAAAAAAGTCAGTCAAGCAAGTCACTATATGCTCGGTGAGGTACAAGAAGTGGTTTCACGAGCGAGCTTTCCATTGGTTGCTCGTCAAGCGCAAAGCTATGTGACAGATGGCGTGGCATTGGTCGGTGATGCGGCGCATGTGATTCACCCATTGGCAGGACAGGGTGTGAACTTAGGCTGTTTGGATGCGGCGGTATTGGTCGATCAGTTGATTAAAGACCACAAGCGTGGCGCATGGGCGCATATTCAAACACTGCGTAAATATGAACATCAACGTCGCCTGCACAATAGCTTGATGATGCACAGCATGTCGGCGTTAGGTTGGATTAACACCACACAACTTCGACCACTACAATGGGTACGTAATGAAGCAGTGCACTTTGTCGCAAATCAGCAAAATGCGGTAGATTTTTTTAATACGCAAGCCAGTGGTGCGCCTGCATTAAAGGATACCCAATACGCACTTTAAAAAGCATTCTGTATTATGTCATCGCTCAAAATTATTAAAATTCAATCAATTGATCAAAAGTGCGATAAAAATTGAATTTTTCGATGATATTTTCACCATTTTTAACAGTCAGGGGGCTAGGCGGATACAGAATTGATTGCTACATTTCGCCTGAATAGATCAATTCAAAGCGATAGAAAAAATCGCAACGTGTAGATGATGTTGTGGAGGTGGTGAGCATGAGCGATAACATTGATTATGATGACGACGACTTGAATGAAGGCGTTGATGAAGAAGAAAGTAAATCTGCGGAAAGTGGTGCAGATGAAGGCGATGGTGAAGGCTCTGGGCATACCACAGATGCAGAGCGTGAAGAAGCAGAAAGCTTATCAGTGACAGCACGTCAAAAAGCACGTGAATCACTTGAAGATGAATTGGCTCGCTTTCTTGCGCAAGGTGGTCGGATTACCGAAGTGCCACCTGATGAATCAGCGCATGATTAATATCTTTACGTTCTATTCACTGTAAATTGAATTAAATGGCAACGTATAACTCGACTTAGGTCGAGTTTTTTGTTTTGAATGTTGAGAAAATATCATGAAACTTTAATTGTCATCATATCTTCATCATTTTGCGATCAAAGCTTCATGTTGGCGGTTTAGATTTTTCCTATTTAATTTATCTATAACGAATGATGAGAAATATATGCCAAGTTTAGTTACACGCCGTGCTTTGATTCAAAAAAGTTTGATGGGCTTTGGGGCATTATCTGTTGCCAGTAGTTTGGTGGGATGTAATGACGAAGATGATCAAGATTCGGATAATGCACCAAAAGTTGAGTTCTTACATGGCGTTGCCAGTGGTGATCCCCTGCAAGATCGTGTGATTTTGTGGACACGTATTAGCCCAGAAGATTCGACCTTGCGTGTCAATGTGACTTGGGAGGTAGCAAGCGATGAGGCATTTACACAAATTATAGCCACAGGAAAAGTAGAAACCAGTATTGCAGTGGATTTCACAGTAAAAGTGGATGCAACAGGTTTAGAAGCAGGGCAATCTTATTTCTATCGTTTTAAATGCGGTTCAGCCATATCTGCAACAGGACAAACCAAGACTTTAGCGACACAAACGGATCAAGTCAGCTTTGCTGTATGTTCATGCTCAAACTATCCAGCAGGTTATTTTCATGTCTATGCCGAGATGGCAAAGCAAGATGTCGATGTGGTGATTCATCTTGGCGATTATATTTATGAATATGGCGCAGATGGCTATGCAACAGAAGATGCGGTGGCTCTTGGTCGTACACTCGCAGAAGATAATAATACAGAAATCGTCAAATTAGACGACTATCGTAAGCGTTATGCGCTATATCGTGGCGATGAAGATTTGCAAGCAGTGCATGCACGTCATCCATTTATCGTGGTGTGGGATGATCATGAATTAACCAATGATACATGGCGTGAAGGTGCAGAAAATCACCAAGAAAATGAAGGTGACTTTTTCGAGCGTAAACTTGCGGCACTACAAGCCTATTTTGAATGGATGCCAATTCGTCCGATCTCCGAAGATGATCATTTAAATATTTATCGTCAGTTTAATTTTGGTGAGCTGGTACAGCTGAATATGCTAGATACACGTATTTTGGCACGAGATGAACAGTTGGATTATGCAAATTATATCACTGCTTCGGGTGTGGATTTCGCCAAGTTTCAAGCAGATTTGACAGCGCAAGATCGTACTTTGTTAGGGCATACTCAACGTGGATGGTTGCAACAACAATTAGCCACATCAAAGGCGACTTGGAATGTCTTAGGGCAACAAGTATTGATGGCGAAAATGTTGATTCCTGCGGAATTACTCATGTCATTAGCACAAATCACCAGTGGCAACGTCACAGAAGAAACCTTAACTGCAATGAATAAGCAAATCACTGAATTGGTCACAATCAAAATGCGAATTGCACAAGGCGATCCAAATGTGACAGAACAGGAGAAAGCACGTGTGAATACCGTGGCGCCGTACAATTTGGATGCATGGGATGGTTATTATTATGAACGTGAAGTGCTTTATGCAACATTGATGCAAATGGGCAAAAAAATCGTGGTGTTGGCAGGTGATACGCATAATGCGTGGAGCAGTTATCTATATAGTCAAGCGATGCAGTCACAACCATCCAGCTATATGGGTGTGGAGCTTGCAACCAGTTCGGTATCGTCACCGGGGATGGAAAAATATTTAAATATTCCGCAGGCGCAATTACAACAGTTTGAATTTGCCTTTACTACGTTGATTGATGAGTTGGCATATACCAATCTGAATCAGCGTGGCTATCTGACAGTGACATTTGATCAAGCGCAAATGCAAGCCAATTGGATCTTTGTTGATACCATTAAAGATAAAGAGTATTCGGTGGATAGCAGTCGTGCACATCAGTTGACTTTAGATGTAGGTTTGAATGTAAAAACTGATTCTGCACAGGTTGCCTAGCTTCATAAAGCCTGTCATTAATGTGAAAATTGAGACTTCTACTGACATTTTGGTAAATTTTACCTCATGTCATAGGAGTTTGAATTTTGAGTACAAAAGCCCAACGGGAAATTGCCCATAAATTAAAAGGGTTTGCTCATGCTGAACAAAATGGCAATGTTGCATTGACCTGTCGATATTTTGGTATTTCACGAGATACTTTTTATCGTTGGAAGAAGAATTATAAATCCAAAGGAGAGATAGGATTAGTCAACAGTAAGCCATGTCCACAGAACCCCAAGCTACGAACGCCTGCTGAGATTGAAGATAAGATTATTTATTTACGGCAACACTATCATTTTGGACAACTACGGATCAGTTGGTATTTATGGCGTTATCACCAAATTAAGATTTCAGCAGCTGGGGTATACCATGTTTTAAAACGGCATGGTATGAATCGATTACCCCAAAATCAGCGTAAACGTTATATTCCTATTCCTCAACGTTATGAAAAACAAGTACCAGGGCATCACGTTCAAGTTGATGTAAAGTTTCTCTTTTTTAAAGATCAAATGGAAAACAAGTCAAACGATATCAATATACCGCTATTGATGATGCAACTAGAATTAGGGCATTAAAGATTTATGAGAAACATAATCAAGCCAATGCTATTGATTTCGTCAATTATGTGATCGACAAATTTTTTTCCGTATTCATACCATTCAGACTGACAACGGTCATGAGTTTCAGTCTAAATTCCATTGGCATCTGAATGATCTTGCCGTTCACCATTGCTATATTAAACCCCGAACACCTAAACATAACGGTAAGGTCGAACGATCTCATAAGACGGATAAAATGGAGTTCTACCAGCTATTAGACTACACCGATGATGTGGATTTAAAAGCTAAGCTGGCCGAATGGGAGGCATTTTACAATTATGCCCGACCTCATGCAGCCATGAATGGCAAAACACCCTATGAGCGATTAAAAGAAAAGTTATGCTAAAATCTTGGTGTAATTGGAGATCCTATTATGCACATATACTTGTATTTAATATTTTCGAGATATTGTAAGAATTTATATTGAGTGGATAAAAATAACTCCGAAGATGCCGCTACTAGTCGTTACCCTTGAACCCTAAAGTTCAAGGTGGAGATGACGTATCATTTTTCGGTTTTCTACTCAAGGTAGACATACACCCAAACCATACAGAACATATCCGTAAGTGATGATATCGGCTCAGGGGAATAGACCTGCTGGCGAACGTCCCAGAGTTAGCTTTATTATAACGCTTGATTAAATCAATGTACAAACACCATATCAGTGATTTCACTCATTTGTCGCTGAATTGCTAAACAATTAACACAAGCAAGGGCTAATCAAGTATCACTGAACTAGCCATTAGTTGCTTGAATTTGCGTGATTTGTTGATCCAACGCATCGACCATATCAGCAAGCGCATTCTCACACTGACTGTATTGTTGTAACGATTTGTTCATCTCGATCACTTCTTGCATGAGTTGCAATGAAACCATGACTGCGACTTTTTGATTGTCCATACGTGGATTGGCGCTACGCATCGCTTTGAAGTTTTGCTCTAGCAAATCGCCTGCGCTACGCAGTTCATCTTGTAGATTCGCAGGGCAACCTAGTTTGTATACACTGTCTAAAAGCCATAATTCGACGGCGGTATTCTCAGTCATTTGCTGTACTGTCCTCAAATTCTAATTGTTCTGCATGTGGATGCGCCAATTTTTGAATGCTCAAGCTGTTGCTATCTTGTGCTGTACCTAAGATCGCAAGGCGCTGAATGATCGCTTCTACCTTTTGACGTGCTTGTTCATTTTTCTTGTGCAGTTGATCACGTACTTGACCAAGCTCTTTCAGTTGTGACTGAAGGCTTTCATTTTGTGTGCCCAGATTGTCATAATCGCTTTTGAGTTGATTCTTCTGTGTGATTAAAGCTTCAAAGCGTTTGCGCAATTCATTGCAACTATTTTCAAGTCGTTGATATTTATCAGATAGTGTTTGATGTTCTTGTTGCAACTGCTGATGCTGATCTCTGCCTTGTGTTAATGCACGGGCAGTATTCTGCTGTTGATCCTGTGCTTCTTGCAAAGCAGAACGTGCATCGTCTAACTGACGTTGCAAGTTTTGTGCAGTTTGCGCATGAATATGCTGTTGATCGGTTTGCTTTTGCTTTAAATCTTGGACGTGTTTGACCAAAATTTGCACTTGCTGTTGTAAATGCTGTAATTGTTCTAACATAGTGGTATCGCACAATGCCTATTTACTCGATAATATACTAGCAGTATAGAGATTGGAAAGACGAATGCAAGACGATATTACAGGTTGGAATGAGTGGAATGATGCATTTAACGGCATCGAAGAATTATCAAGTCCGAGTGAGTTACACGGTATCTTGACAGGTATTGTTTGTGTAACGCAAGCGCCGACATTGGAACAGTGGCAAGCGATCTTGGATAGCTTGCAAGTGCCTGAATTATCAGCAGAGGCTTTACAGCTTTTAACCGATGAAGCCGAGGATATTGCCGCATCTTTACATGATGATGAATTGGATTATTTGCCGATGTTGCCTGATGATCAACATACATTGAACGAACGTGTTGATGCACTGGCGGATTGGTGTGCAGGTGTGGTACTTGGTTTTGGTATGGCATCGGGTCATATTCGTAGCGACGAAGCAGAGTGGATTGAGCACTTGCAAGATGTGGCTTCAGTTGAATTCGAAGCGGAAGATGACGATGAAGAGGGCGAGTTGAGTTATAACGAGCTGTATGAATTTGTGCGCTTAATCCCAGTCAGCCTGTCTACAGGACGTAAAAAAGTCGATGTGGCTGAAACTGCATTGCTCAAAGGTTCACACTTGAACGCTTCACCAAGCAAAAATACGTCAAATGTGGTGGAAATGTTTACGCCACATCGTCCAAGTTAAATATAAATAGAAATTAAATTTACGCTAATTTATCAAGGTATTCCTAGTGAGAAATAAGGTATACCTACATGAAAACCCCTCTAAATCTCCCCTTACAGGGGAGACTTTTTGAAAAAAGGTATGTTATGTCTACACTCGATCAATCCGTCTTTGCATCTCGTCGTGCCAAACTTGCCAAAGCAATGGGTGCACATGCCATTGCCGTCATTGCTACCCGTGATGAAATGTATCGCAATCGAGATGCAGATTATAAATATCGTCCAGACAGCAGTTTTTACTATTTAACAGGATTTGCAGAACCTGAAGCGGTTGCTGTACTAGAAACTGATGACGAAGGTGAGCTGTGTTACACCTTATGCTGTCGTGAGCGAAACCGTGCGATGGAGATTTGGAATGGTTATCGTGCAGGGATCGAGGGTGCATTAGCGCAATATGGCGCAGATCAAGCCTTTGTGATTGAAGATTTAGACAATGAAATCATTTCACTACTTGCAGGAAAAGAAAAACTTTTTGTTCGTTTTGGTCTAAATAAAAAGTTTGATGTACGAGTCGGTGAGTGGTGTCACAAAGTTCAGCTTAAACAACGTCAAGGTGATAGAGCTCCACAGCATTTGATACAGCTTGATGGCTTGCTCGATGAGATGCGTTTGATTAAATCCGCCGATGAACTGGCATTAATGCAAATGGCTGGGAAAATCAGTGCAGAAGCGCATACCCGTGCCATGCAAAAAGTCCGACCTGAAATGATGGAATATGCGCTGGAAGCCGAGCTGAATTATGTCTTCGGACAATACGGCACGGTGCCTGCATACAATACCATCGTCGGCGGTGGTGCCAATGGTTGTATTTTGCATTATGTCGAAAACAATCAAGCGCTTAAATCAGGCGACTTGGTCTTGATCGATGCAGGCTGTGAATATCAATACTATGCAGGTGATATTACTCGTACTTTCCCAGTTAACGGCAAATTTACTGGGGAACAAAAAGCCTTGTATGAGGTTGTGTTGACTGCGCAACTGGCTGCGATTGATGCAACCCGAGTAGGTAATCATTACAAACAACCTCATGAGCAAGTGCTTCGTATTCTTACGGAAGGTTTAGTTGATCTTGGCTTACTCAAAGGTGAGCTCAATGAGCTGATCGAAACCGAAGCCTACAATCAGTTCTTTATGCACGGTACAGGTCATTGGCTTGGTATGGATGTGCATGATGTAGGGCAATACAAAGTGAATGGTGAATGGCGTGCTTATCAAGAAGGTATGGTAGTCACCGTTGAGCCTGGGCTTTATATTGCGCCTGATGATGAAAGCGTCGATGAGAAATGGCGTGGTATCGGTATTCGTATCGAAGATGATGTAGTGCTGACCAGTGATGAACCAAAGATTCTCACTAAAGATGTAGTGAAATCCATTGATGATATTGAACATCTGATGGCAGAAAGTCGTTAAACTTTTGTTGATCAATATAAGGGTCTGTTGACGTTTCTGCCATGTATTGCGTTATCAGCTAAAAGTAGAGAAACGAGGCATGAAATGAAAGGAATGGTCACTCCCTTACCAAGTTTCATAACGAAGTATATGGTAGCTTTAGCCATAACCCTTCGGGACTAGGATGTTTTACTTGCGACGCAGTGCGACTCATACGTCGTTAGGAGAGAGTCATTTAGAATAACTAAATTTTCTCATTCCTTCCTAGTATCGCCTAAAAAAAATCCGTAGTCGCAAGCATCTGTGAAATCTCAACAGACCCTATTCAAACGAATCGATAGACTTTAAACTGAAAAAGCTATGTTAAAAAAACTAGGCAAAAAAAAGCAGTCTAGCGCTGATGTTAGACTGCCATATAACCGTGAAAACTCATTTTAATTTGGCATAAACTATTTAAATATATAAACAATTTAAATCTACAAACAATTTAGATGTTTCTCACTGACTTAGACAATTTATAACTGAGTCAATCACGGAATACAAGCAATAACTTTAAAATATTGAAAATAAGTCAAATTCAAATCTGAGTATGATTACGTTAAAGAATGCCAAGTATTTGCAAATTCTTGTTTTGCCATACGATTGAGGTGATCGAGTACCACATTTTGCAATTTTTCTAAGTCTTCTTGCTGTTCGGTATGTAATGTTGCGATCAGTTGATTAGGCTGATGTTCTAGCGTTGCATGTGCAGTTTCAGAAAATGGAATGGTGGAAATATTATTTTCTTGGGTAATTTCCATCTTGTGACGCCAATGGTTGACCAGTTTTTTGATGATGATTTCGGCATTATCTGTTTCGATCTTGAGTTGACTAGAAAACGACATAATAGATTCCTCGATGGATGGTAGTGATCTTGATGAAAAGCCCTAAATCGAAATTTAGGGCTTTCTAAAAGCATGATTTACTGCTGTTGGTTTTGCGGTTATAGCTTTTACGATTGTTGATTGATGTATGGATTGTCTAACGGCAATGTTTGATCAATCTTCATATCAAAAATATCGGTCAGCATACTGTCAAAACGCTTGATATTGTATTCAGCGATTTGCGAAGCTTCTTCGGCTGTGACAAAGTTTTGTGTCACGGCATCGTCCAAATGTTCTTGGAAAGTTAAACCTTTGAACTGACCTTTATTCTCGGCACGTTTAAACTTCTGCCAAAGTGGTTCGATCTTGAGTAACATTTGGAATGTACTTTCCATGCGACCAGTCACATCTTCTGGATCAAGGCTGTAATGCACATGTTTTTTCAGGACATCACGGAAGCTATTATCGGTCATGATCAATTGACCGAGCTTGCCTTTGAGCTTATCCGATGGTTTTTCAAATGGACGACCGAATGGGAAGCAGATCAATTTCACCAAGATCGCAGGTAAGCGAATTGGGAAGTTGTCAATCAAGCCATAGAATGCTTCTTGCACTTGATACAAGCTCTTGTCCAAAGCCAATTGTGCATGCAGTTGGTTGGCTTCGGTACGTTGACCATTTTCATAAAATTTCAAGATCGCTGTGGCAATAAACAGATGTGAAATCATATCTGCCAAACGACCTGAGAGCATTTCTTTACGCTTAATATCACCTGCAAGTAAGCCCAAACACATGTCTGCGGTAAAGGCGAAGTTTGCACTCAAGCGATTGATCGACTTGTAATATGGCTCGCTAAAATCATCCGCAGTGGTCGGTGCATCATAGCTACCGCCTGTAAAGGCATAAGCAAATGATCGTGCCACACGATTAAATGTATAGCCAAGATGACGATACAAAATCTTGTCAAACTCAGGCAGTGCGGTCTCAGGATTTTCCGCTTGTAAAAGTTGTAGTTCATCGAATAGATAAGGATGGCTACGCATCGAACCTTGACCAAAGATCATCAATGAACGGCTCAAGATATTTGCGCCTTCTACTGTGATCGACACAGGAATCGCTTGATAAGCAAGACCTAAGAAGTTGCGAGGTCCAAGCTGAATGGCACGACCACCGACCACGTCCATGCCATGATTGATACTACGACGCATGGTTTCAGTGGCATAGTATTTGGCAATCGCAGTCATCATCGCAGGCTTGCCACCTTGATTTAGACCACATGTCACCATATAACGGAACGCTTCGAGCATATAGGCATCACAGGCAATATCTGAAGTTGCTTCTTGAACCCCTTCAAAATTACCTACAGATAGTTTGAATTGCTCACGAATCTTAGCGAATGCACCGACATTGAGGTACATCATTTCCGCTGCACCAGTAGACAGGGCAGGCAGAGAAATACCACGACCCACGCTTAAGCATTCCATCAGCATGCGCCAGCCTTTACCTGCATTTTCTACGCCACCGATAATGTAGTCGAGTGGCACAAAGACATCTTTTGCTTCGACTGTACCATTCATAAATGGTGAGCCTGGATTGTGTCGAGGACCGACCTCAACACCGTCATGTGACGATGGAATCAAGGCACAGGTAATGCCGTAATCTTGTTTTTTGCTGTCGCCGAGTAGACCGTCTGGATCATAGAGTTTAAATGCCACGCCGATGACCGTTGCGATCGGTGCAAGGGTAATCCAGCGTTTAGAGAAATTCATTTTTAGACCAAGCACTTGCTGACCTTCAAACTCACCCATGCAGACCACACCTGTGTCCGGAATTGCACCTGCATCCGAGCCAGCTTCTGGACTGGTCAATCCAAAGCATGGAATCTCTGTACCATTCGCTAGACCTGGGAGATAACGATCTTTCTGCGCTTGCGTACCATAATGCAGTAATAGCTCGCCCGGTCCTAAAGAGTTCGGTACCATACAGCTCACCGCTGCTGTAAGCGAACGTGTCGAAATCTTACTCATGATGCGACTTTGCGCAAACGGTGTAAATTCTTTTCCGCCATATTCTTTGGGAATGATTAAGCCGAGAAAGCCTTTATCTTTGATGAATTGCCATGCTTCTGGAGGCAAATCTTTGTGATGATGGTGAATATCCCATTCATCGAGCATGTTACATAATTCTTCAACTTCATTATCAATGAAAGATTGTTCTTCGGTACTGAGCTGTGGAAATGGATATTGCTCAAAAGTTTCCCAATTCGGCGCACCCATAAACAACTCTTTTTCCCACCAACTGGTACCCGCATCCAGTGCTTCACGTTCGGTAACACTCATAGAGGGCATTGCGTTAGCAAGGGTTTTATAAGCAGGTTTTGTGATGATTGACATACGCAGTGGATCAATCACGACGATCACACTGGCAATGATCAACGGTAATCCGAGTAATAGCGACCACGGTGTCCATAGTGCCATCAAAATACTGACACCGATGACGATCAATGCACCAACAGAGCGAGAGAGTTGCCAAAAGAACACTGCCCACATGGCAAATAAAATAACAAGAAGACTTAGAAGAAAGACCATACAAACTCCTCCAAAAGTGACTGAATAGCAACATGACCATACGTCAAAAATATGAGCATAAGTCAAAGTGTTGAAATACATTCTAGAGATTAATAAAACAGCGAAATCAATAATCTACAGACTGAAAGATTAGACTGCTTTGCCAAATTTATTTTTCTAAAGTGAGCTAAACTTCTGATATACCTGAAAAATAAGTATGAAGAAGATTGCAAACTCACTATGACAAATTAAGATATTCATAGGAAATGTAATGACAAATTCTCATGAATTGCAAAGCACATCCTTACTTCACAATTAAAGCAATGATGAAATATTAGTAAATAGTTGAAATGATGAAGTCTTGTTTCTTTAAGTAAATATTACAATGAGTTAAAAAAATGACGCATTCGAAAACGCGTCATCTAAATTTGTTAAATTTGATTTGTAACAGGATCGAAGTGTTATTTTAATTCACTCGATGATTTACCAAGCTCACGTCGAGCAATGATGAGCTGTTGAATCTGCTGAGTCCCCTCGAAAATATCGAGAATTTTTGAGTCACGTGCCCATTTTTCCAAAAGTTCATCCTCACCATAACCAAGACTTGCAGCGAGTTCGACACATTTCAAAGTAATGTCATTACCGATACATCCTGCTTTGGCTTTGGCGATTGAGGCTTCTTTGGAGTTTGGCATCTTATTATCTGCCATCCATGTCGCTTTGAGCGTCAGCAGACGTGCAGATTCCCATTCAGCTTCCATACGATAGATTTGTGCCGCCAAATTTGAAGTTTGCAAATAGGGCGTACTGTAGCTGTCATCAAGCTGATCTTTGAAGATTTGCTTGATGCGCTCTAGCGATGCTTTGGCACAGCCGATCGCCATTGCTGCTACCAGTGGACGTGTATTGTCAAAAGTTTCCATCACCCCAGCAAAGCCTTTGGAGACATCGACTTCTGCATTACCCAGCAGATTTTCTGCAGGCACACGACAATTGTCAAAAATAATCGTTGCTGTATCAGAGGCTTTGATACCCAGCTTATGTTCCAAGCGTTCAACTTTCATGCCTTCTGTGCCTTTTTCTACGACAAAAGACTTGATCGCAGCACGACCGACTTTACGATCTAAAGTTGCCCAAACTACGACGCTATCGGCACGGTCGCCTGAAGTAACAAAGATTTTTTCACCATTTAGAATATAGTGGTCGCCGTCTTTGGTTGCTGTGGTGCGAATCGCAGCAGAGTCAGAACCACAGCTTGGCTCGGTAATCGCCATTGCTGCCCAAGTATTTTTAAAGCGTTCCAGTTGTTCATCATTGGCAACCGCAGCGATTGCTGAGTTGCCTAAACCTTGACGGGGCATGGATAACAACAAGCCTGTATCGCCAAAGCACATTTCAATGATACTGAGCGCAGTAGACATATTTGTACCGTTACGCACACCTTCATGGTTGCTTTCGTTCTGCTTATTTTCACATCGTTTGCCTGCGCCTGCGGCACCTGCGTTCATGCCTTCACCACCTTCGTTCATGCCATCAACTAAGGATGCAAGCATGTCGAGCTCTTTTGGATAGGCGTGTTCTGCTTTGTCATATTTGCGTGAAATCGGGCGCAGTAGGTTGAGTGCCCCTTCATGCGCTTGGGTGACGAGCATGCGGAATTTTTTTGGATTTTGTAAATTCATAGTCATTATTCCTTAATTTTCCTTAATTCTTTGTTGAATGACTTAAATTCACCGATCGTCGAATGAATTTAATTCCAATACAAGTCACCCGAGTGAAGCTGTACATGAAGTACTGTGATTGAGGGTAACGCAGTAGTGGAGTTGAAGTCATTTGACGATCTAAGCGTGTAAGCCAGATTGCATGATCGCCGTCGCCCTTAAATCACGATACCAACGCTCGACTGGGTGCTCTTTGGTAAAGCCGTGGCCGCCCAAGATTTGCACGCCATCGGTACCAATTTTCATGGATTTTTCAGCGCAAAGTAGGCGTGCGAGATAAGTTTCACGATGAAAATCTTTGCCTGCTTCGGCAAGACTTGCAGCATTCCAAATCAACATGCGCATTGCATCAATCTCAATTGCCATATCCGCAATCATAAATGCCACACTTTGACGATGAGAAATCGGCTCGCCAAATGCAATACGCTCATTGGCATATTGAATACAGTAGGATTTGACCGCTTCACAGGTACCGACTGCCATTGCACACCACATCAGATGTCCAAAGTCTAGGAAAGCTTGATAATCAAAATCCTCTGAACTTAAACGACGAGCAGGGGTTTGGTGAAAACGTAAAGTGACGGTTTCTGCTGCACGTAGTCCCATCGCAGGACTTGGGCGCATACTGATGCTGTCATCACGTTCCACGATAAAGAGCTCAGGCTTGCCTTGATACATGGCATTGACTAGTAAAATATAGGCATATTCACCCATGACAACCATGGTCTTTTCACCACTAATTTGGAAATCTTGATCTAAGGCTTCCGCTTGTGTAGTGAGTTCAAAAGGATTGAATGCAGGCGTATTTTCTTGACTAGCAATGCTTGCCCGAATATCAGCTTGCTCGGCAAAATCTGCCAAATATTGACTTTGAATATCGCTATTGCCCCAAAGAGTGATGGCATTGATCACACTAAATGTACTTAACAATCCTGCGGCCAAACTAAAGTCACCACGTGCCAAATCTTCAGCGATCAAGACATTACTCACCGCACTTTGCTCGGTTGCGACACCGCCATATTGCTCTGGGAGCGCATAAAAGTTGAGTGCCAACTCATCCGCTTGTTCCAATAAATCTTTGGGGATAATGCTTTGATGATCCGCTTGCATCGCACTTGGATAAATCGCATCTTTGGCAAAGCGTTGTAAGGCTTCACGAAGCATGCTTTGTTCTGCGGTGAGGCTTAAGTCAAAAAGATTTTTAGATTGGGATTGCAGGCGTTGTTGCGGTTGTTTACTTTGTGGTTTTAAAAATTTCTGCGTTTTCGACAGTGTACTAAACCCTGTACGAGAACCATGATAAAACGAGCGCTCAACGAATTTTCGTAGTTTCAATTGATCAAGTGCATCACTCGAAGCAAGTTTGGTCATCAATGACAAGCCGATGCCTTGCGTTTTTCAAACATTGTTATACTCATCACAATCCTCTTGGCGTATTTATACGTGTGTACAACTATATTGGCACAGCCTTAAAAAAAACTATCGCAGGGTTGACAAATTTGATTTGGATAAATTGGCAAATAATCAAATTGCTTAATTGTGATTTATATAATTGAAATATATGTTCTATTTTTTAAATGTAATTAAGTTTGTTTTCTGTGGATTGACTTTTTTGACATTTAAAATTACTTAGCTATAAGATTTCAATAAACAATTTTGGATGGATGTCTTCAAAATCTGTACGCAAGTTTTCAGCTAAATAACTGGCAGAATCTAAAACATGTGGCTTGTCTTCAATACGTTTAAACACCACCCAATGCCAAAAGTATTTGCCATGATTCTCATGATACTTTGTTGCTAATAACGCAAGGTCGGGGAGTGTTTCCCACTGGGTAAAAGGCGTTTCTAACGCTGAACACTCAAAATTGAAATGTTTTAATAGCCTACGGACATAATCCGTATCAGACCACAGTGCTTGATCTTCGGCGAAAATACCCAGTGAATTGGCAACGGCTTTGACTTCGGCGTAAGAACGACCAACGAGATTGGCGACTGAGGCAAGTCCACAACCAGTTTCTTGCTCTTGAATGATTACTTGAAACGGTTGTGGCGAGTTCATTGATTTATGCTAACTATGCAATTACATCAAGGTGTAATTAAACAAAGGGCGTGATCATCTGACGCACATTGGTTTTGGCATCAATCACGGTCATAAAGGTATATGCACCAATGAACTTACGGCTAATAAACATAAACTCTTTCGGTGGAATAGAGAAGTAGCGTGATGCCATCGACTTACTGGCACGCTGTATCACACGATTGTGCAATTGGCTACGTTTCCAGTCGTAGCGGTGCTCAGCATCCATCAGGCCTTCGGGCATATCAGGATTGTTAGCTGGTTCACTAAAGGCTTCGGTCGCCAATAAAAAGACTTCTGACATATCAGGTTTGACGGATGCAGGAATTGAATCAAAGAAGGTATAGCCTGACATGGATTTGATCATTTCAGCTTTATCATGTTGATAACCTGAAACAATGAGATTTCGTGCGACATTGAGCAGATGTTCATCAAACTGACGAATCGCACCGAAGTCGAGGAGCACGATCTTATCTTTAATGTCTTGACCATTGCCTAAACGCACCAGATAGTTACCAAAATTTGGATCAGTCTGCATCTCTCCCCATTCAAACAACTCACGTACAGCAATCTCAAGAGATGCTTCACCGAGCGCATTACGGCGAGCTTGTGGCAAGGATAACATCACTGGACTATTAATCGGTACGCCATGCTCAAAGGTCATGCATAAGATACGATCGGTACAATATTGATCAATGATTTTTGGTACCACATAGCGATCATCATTTTTCAAACGGTCATGAAAGCGTTGCGTCGTCGCTGCTTCCATATGATAGTCGACTTCACGGTGCATCATGTTACGGACTTCTTCGTACCATTCATCGAACTCACGTGTCTGCGGAACCATACGAGTCAGACGTAACATACTGCGGAATAAACTCATATCCGAGTCGATTGCTTCGGCCACACCTGGATATTGAATTTTTAACACGAGTTCTAAACCATCAGACTTACGCACGGCACGGTGCACTTGCGCAAGTGATGCTGTGCCAAGTGGCTCATGGTCAATGGTTAAATCGTCAAGCTTTGAGCCAAGCTCTTGCTTCAAATGTTTATGAATTGCTTGCCAAGACAGGGCAACGGTTTTATCATTTAAGGTATTTAAGGCTTGGGTGATCTCCGCAGGAAGAAAATGCTCACCATACAGCGCCATCATTTGTCCAATTTTGACCACTGAGCCTTTGAGTTTGCCGATTTCTGCGACGAGATAATTCGCCTGTTCGCTCATGGCTTGTTTGCGTTTTTTATCTTTTTCTTGTTCATTGGAAAACATGCTGCTGGCATTGGCTGATGCCCAGCGTGTACCTGCGATGAAAGATGCTTTTGCAATGGAAAAGCGACGATCAAAAGCAGAGGTTTTAAGGTTGTCCAACTTGTCATTTTTATCTGACATAAAAGCAAAATCCTGAAAATTGAAAAACATGCGAAGCTAATTGTACATTAAAGTACAGTTGAAAACGTATAAAAAACATTACATCCTTGCAAATATTAATTGATCTCAAATTTATCTTTTAAATCAATGGAATAAAGAATTTATTGCAAAGATTCACTCCATTCTGCTAAGCATTCAGCTGTTCGGCTTCTTGTTGAATATTTAACTTGGCTTGGGCTTCAAACTGTTGGTGAAAATAATCTGTTTTGTATATTCGATCCATGTCTAAAAAGTGTTTCAAAGCTTTTTTTCGACCTACTTTATAAAGCAGATCGGGGTAGATGGCGTATTCTTTACGGACTTGTACCGTATATTGGTTATAAATTTCCCAACGCTGACCTAAAATTGATAAATCTGCATCGAGTAAATAATTGGTATCTTGATAATCAGAAAATTGATGAGATTTTGTCGCTAAAATTTGTGATTTACATAATTCAATGATTTCGTCAGGTATTTCAAGTTCTGTCATGCGTTGAACGGCTAGCTCAGCACTTTTTTCCTCATTATCTGATCTTTTTACATCATAGATGATGTCATGATAATACAGACAAAATAGCGTGCTATCCCAACAGGCAATATCACTTTTAACTGCACTCAAATGTATAAGCAGTGCTTCGAGGTGTAGCAATGTATGGTAATGCCGTCCTTGTTCAGAATAATACCGTTCGATTTCTGCCCAAAAGTTATTTTTTAATAATTCATTTGATGTATAGCAATCAAGCAAGGACATGAATGTGATTTTAAGCATTTTAATTTTTCAAAGGCTAATCTCAGTTCAGTCTATACCGAATTTTCTTATTATGTTGTGAAAATTCTAGTCATTGTAAATGGATTGAGATGTGAATTCGTTGCGCAGATTGGCGATCTTGCATAGTCAAATCCCCTGAAATTCAGTAGAATAGACCGTCAAATTTTTAGCGATTTTTCCATATTGGGAAATTTCGAGTTTTGGAGTAGTGCGTGGATCAATTCCTTCCTGATGAAGATCAAGCTGTAGATGACGTGTTTGATGAGCAAAGCAATGAAAATGAAGGTGCAATGCAAGTCGGTAGCGAAGTGCTCAAAGAAGCATTAGAGAACTTATCAACCATTCGTGACTTTATCCGTTTTGGCGTGACGATTTTACGTCAGTACGATGCACATCTGGGTCAAGGCACGGAAGATTTTTTTGCAGAAAGTTCGGCTTTGGTGATGCAAACCTTATCTTTGGATTGGTCGGCTGATGCGGAAATTTTAGACGCAAAATTGCTTCCATCTGAGAAGCAAGCAGTTTTAGATTTGCTCGAAGTCCGCGTCAATCAACGCATTCCAACTTCATATTTGCTAAATCTTGCTTATTTCGCAGGAAAACCATTTTATGTCGATGATCGTGTACTCATTCCACGTTCACCGATTGCTGAGTTAATTGCCGATCGTTTTGCGCCATTTTTCCTAGATGAGCATGGTCAGATGCAGACTGATCAACACAGTTTGCCTGATGCGACTCAGCCGACTGCGTTAAAAACGCCTGAGCGTATTTTGGATCTCTGTACAGGTTCGGGTTGTATCGCCATTGCGTTGGCATATGCCTATCCTGATGCGGCGGTCGATGCGACAGATATTTCCAAAGATGCTTTGGAAGTCGCTGCGATCAACGTCGAACATCACAATATGCAATATCAAGTGGCTTTGCTTGAGTCAGATTTGTTCGATCGTGTCCCTGCGGAAAATCAATATGATTTGATCGTGTCCAATCCACCGTATGTCGATGCCGAAGATATGGCAGATTTGCCTGCGGAATTCCATCACGAGCCTGAATTGGCTTTGGCAGCAGGGCAAGATGGTTTGGACTTGGTGCGTAAGATGCTTGCTGTAGCAGCAGATTATCTCAGTGAAAATGGTTTATTGATCATCGAAGTGGGTAATAGCGAGTGGGCGCTTAAGCAGAATTTTAATAAAATCGACTTTCACTGGCTGACTTTCCAAAATGGTGGTTCAGGCATCTTTGCGTTAACAGCTCAGCAATGCCGTGAATATCAGAATATTTTCCAACAAGCGATTGAATAGGAGTAATTGAACATGGCAGGTAATAGTATTGGTCAATTATTCCGTGTGACAACGTGCGGTGAGTCGCATGGTGTGGGCTTGATGGCGATCGTCGATGGTGTACCGCCAAATTTGTCACTGACAGAAAGTGATCTGCAAGCGGATTTGGATCGCCGTAAACCAGGTACTTCAAAGTTTGCGACGCAGCGTAAAGAACCTGATCAAGTCGAAATCATTTCAGGCGTATTTGAAGGGAAGACCACAGGTACACCAATTGGTTTATTGATTCGTAATAATGACCAAAAATCAAAAGATTACGGCAATATCGCTGAAACTTTCCGCCCAGGTCATGCAGATTATACCTATACGCAAAAGTACGGCTTCCGTGATTATCGTGGTGGCGGTCGCTCAAGCGCTCGTGAAACGGCAATGCGTGTTGCCGCAGGCGCAATTGCCAAGAAATACTTAGCTGAAAAATTTGGCGTATTGATTCGTGGTCATGTCACGCAGATTGGTACGGAAACGGCTGAAAAGTTGGATTGGAATGAAGTGCCAAATAATCCATTTTTCTGTGGTGATGTTGATGCAGTGCCACGCTTTGAAGCATTAGTCACTTCACTGCGTGAACAAGGTACAAGCTGTGGTGCGAAGCTCGAAATTCTCGCTGAAAATGTGCCAGTGGGTTGGGGGGAGCCTGTGTTTGATCGCCTCGATGCAGATATTGCGCACGCCATGATGAGCATCAATGCGGTCAAAGGCGTAGAGATTGGCGACGGCTTTGCCGTTGCAGGACAGTTTGGACATGAGTCACGTGACGAGCTCACTCCTGAAGGTTTTTCTGCTAATCACTCAGGTGGGATTTTAGGTGGGATTTCTAGTGGTCAGGCGATCCGAGTAGCGATTGCACTCAAGCCTACCGCAAGTATCACCACCGCAGGCAAAACCATTAATCTGCAAGGTGAAGCGACGGATGTCATCACCAAAGGTCGTCACGATCCATGCGTTGGCGTGCGTGCGACACCCATTGCTGAGGCGATGTTGGCGATTGTGTTGATGGATCATTTCTTGAGAAATCGTGCACAAAATGCCGATGTGGTTGCGCCACTGGCACCGATTAAATAGAAATAGTTTTGAGTTAAAAACTAAATTCTGAATTTTGAGTTAACCTAAAAGTCCCAATTTTTATTTGGGGCTTTTTTATTTAAACTTTATACTGCTCACTTTTTTTAAGTCGTATTTAAAATTGGCTAAATTGATTGTGACCATTTTTGTGCTTTGCAATTTGCTTTGAGAGAGAGTCTATGAAATCAAATTCCAACAATGTTAATGGTTTACTGGATCGACTATTCCATATTAAACAGCTCAATACCAGTGTACGCACGGAAGTATTGGCTGGATTTACTACATTCTTGGCGATGTGTTATATCATCATCGTCAACCCAAGCATTCTTGCAATGACAGGAATGGATCAAGGCGCAGTCTTTGTTGCGACCTGTTTAGCAGCAGCACTGGGTTGTATGGTAATGGGCTTGGTGGCGAATTATCCAATCGCACTTGCACCGGGTATGGGCTTAAATACGTACTTTACCTTTTCCGTCTGTATGGGCATGGGTGTGCCGTGGCAAACAGCTTTGGCAGCAGTGTTTGTATCGGGTCTGGTGTTCCTATTCGTGAGCTTGTTTAAGTTCCGTGAGGCGATGATCAATGCTATTCCGATGTCGTTAAAACTCGCCATTGCGGGCGGTATTGGATTGTTCTTAGCACTGATAGCACTGAAATCTTCTGGTGTAGTGATTGCCAATGAGCCGACCTTGATCAAAATGGGCGACCTATCTTCTGCATCGGTATTATTCGCGGCATTAGGCTTTTTATTAATCGTGGTGATGCATCATTTCAAAGTACGAGGTGCGATCATTATCAGTATTTTAGCGATCACTATGCTTTCAACTTTGACAGGTCATAATGAGTTTAAAGGTGTATTTGGTGAAATACCATCGCTTGCGCCAACCTTTATGCAAATGGATTTTGAAGGCTTATTTACTGCGTCAATGATCGGTGTAATTTTCGTCTTTTTCTTGGTAGATTTGTTTGACAGTACAGGCACATTAGTCGGCGTATCACAGCGTGCAGGCTTATTGGTTGATGGCAAATTACCACGTTTAAAACGTGCCTTGATGGCGGATTCATCGGCGATCATTGCAGGTGCAACATTAGGTACATCATCGACTACGCCTTATATCGAGTCTGCATCTGGTGTGGCAGCTGGTGGTCGTACAGGTCTGACTGCTGTTGTGATCGCTGTATTGTTCCTCTTGGCATTGTTCTTATTTCCACTAGCGCAAAGTGTACCTGCTTATGCGACTGCGCCTGCATTGCTCTATGTGGGTGTACTGATGGTTCACGGCATTACGGGTATTGATTGGGATGACATCACCGAAGCAGTACCTGCATTTTTGACCATGACTTTTATGCCGTTTACCTATTCGATTGCAGACGGTATTGCGATTGGCTTTATCAGTTATGCCTTAGTGAAGCTACTCACTGGCAAGGCAAAAGCTGTACCTTATATGGTATGGATCATTGCCATTGTGTGGGCGATTAAGTTTGCAATTTATGGTGGCTAATTTTTACGAATAAACTTTATTAATGGTGTAGCTTATACAAAGCCTACGCCATTTTTCTTTTTTAATTTTCAAACTTTGGAGTACTGCGATGCAAGATCAGATGCAACACCGAGAACTGATTCAATTTCTGCCAAAGGCAGAATTGCATGTGCATATCGAGGGCACGTTTGAACCTGAGCTGATGTTTGAGATTGCACAGCGTAATCAAGTGGATATTCTCTATGCTTCGGTGGATGATCTCAAAAAAGCCTATGATTTTCACAACCTACAATCGTTCTTAGACATCTATTATGCAGGCGCAAATGTGCTACTACATGAGCAAGATTTCTATGATCTGACCTATGCTTATTTCGAAAAATGTAAAGCGGACAATGTGGTGCATACCGAGATTTTCTTTGATCCGCAGACCCATACCGATCGTGGTGTCGCTTTTGAAACGGTGATCAATGGGATTAAACGTGCTTGCCAAGATGCCAAGAAAAACTTAGGCATTAGCTCCTATTTGATTATGTGTTTTTTACGTCACTTGAGTGAAGAAGCAGCCTTTGAAACTTTGGCGCAGGCAAAACCGTATCAAGATAAAATCATCGGTGTGGGACTAGATTCAAGTGAAGTAGGGCATCCACCGAGTAAGTTTGAACGTGTATTTAATGAAGCCAAAGCACAAGGTTATCTGATCGTGGCACATGCAGGTGAAGAAGGTCCACCAGAATATATTTGGGAAGCGTTAGACTTACTCAAAGTGAATCGCATTGATCATGGTGTACGATCGGAAGAAGATGACAAGTTGATGGCTCGCCTCATCGCTGAAAAAATGCCGTTAACAGTGTGTCCGTTAAGTAATCTAAAACTTTGTGTTATTGATGATATGCAACAGCATAATATCAAGCGTTTGCTTGATCAGGGTGTCAATGTAATGGTGAACTCAGATGATCCAGCATATTTTGGCGGCTATATGAATGATAACTTCTATGCAATCACTGACGCATTAGATTTGTCTGCTGAAGATATTCGTCAACTTGCATCGAACTCATTTCAAGCGAGCTTTTTACCTGAATCTGAAAAAACCGAATGGATGAAGAAAGTAGCAAGTATTTAATATTTTCTAAGAAGCATAAAAAAAGCTGAACACAGGGTTCAGCTTTTTTGTTTTCACTTAGCCTAAGTCAGACTTAGAACTTAAGGTCAATACCAAGACCGAATACAGTTTCTTTGTCTTCATCAAAACCAAAAAAGTCTTCGTCAGCTTTAGTTTGAGCTAGTACACCATACAACTTAGTTTGTTTGTTAAGTTTGTAGTCAACAACAACACCGTAACGATCCATTGATCCTTCTTCGTCATTTACAGAAGTTTCAGCTGTTACGTATTCGCCTTTAACAGTCCATGGCGTAGATGGAATGCTATACGCAAGTGTTAAACCAAATGCTTGCTCTTCAAGGTCGTCAAAGCCAGCAATTTCTTCTGAAGGCTCAGCTTGTTGGAATAAACCACCAATGATAAGACCTTCTGCACCGGCATTCGAGAAGTCATAAGAACCTGTTAAGCGAATAGCATCTGTATAAAGCACTTTTTTGCCACCAGGAGCTGCTGCCCATTTAGATTGCACGTCAAAGTTACCAGCTAAAGCTAAAGCTAAACCGATGTCGCTTTCATAAGTTACAGAAGTAGAGATACTGTCGCCAAAGCCATCACGATCTTCACCAGCATCGTCAATTGAGCCTTCACCTTGTTGGAACATGATGTTGAAGCCTAGACCTGCAAGCATCGCTGGATCAGTTTCGAAACCAACTACGTTGCTCAAACGATCTTCACCAACAAGGATGTCTTTGAAGTCAAGACGTTCGTTATCGTTGAAAATGTCTTGGTCACTACCAGCAGCTGTTTTGAAGTAAGAATCGTAGTGACCAGCTTTCAACGTACCGACGTTAGCAAATTTCAAACCTGCATAACGGTTACGTTTTTTAAGGGTTTCGTCATCACCGTCACCACTAACTTCCCATTCTGCTAAATATACAGCTGAAAGTGAATCCGTAATTTTCTCTTCACCTTTCACCCCAAGACGGGAAGCATTAGAGTTTAATTCAGTTACTTTATCTTCAGTAAAGTCTGCATTAGAAACTTGATCAAGTGTCAAGCTCAACTTACCGTACAAAGTCGGTGCTGCTTGAACTGAACTTAGGCTTAAAGCTGCAACTGCGGTAGCGAGTAGCAATTTTTTCATTGAATCTTCTCCAAAATTTTTTAGGGAAAACTTATAGTGCGTTACAACCCATTGTTATTTGTGCACTACAAGCGGTAAGCCTTGTTATGTCTTATGCAACTTTGACTCACAGACTTGGAAGATCAGTCTAAAAGTTACATAAGGTTACGAACTTGTGAGCAAGTATCTATAACTAATGTTACAAAAAAATGAAATTTGTGAAGACATGAAATATTTTTATGCTTTTCAAAATAAACTTTGTAACGACAACGCTGAATTGTATTATTGCTGAAAAGTCGTCAAATTTATATTTTTATTTTTCAATACCTTATCACAATAATTGATTTAAAGCCTGCGTAAAAAAAAGTGGTTGATTGATCACCAAAGCATGCCCAGAACGTGGAAGAATATGTATTTTTGATTGTTTTAATTGCTTGGCAATGGCAATTTGACCTGCTGCGGGATACAAAGCGGAACGCTTGCCGATAATAAAATGCGCAGGCTTTTCAAATGAAGTCAGCGCTTGGCGATAGTCTTCATTATGTTGTTGATAGCTTTTGAGATACCAATACAAATAGTCTATGGTTTGAAATGGTAAGGATTTGATTTTAAGATACTTTGTGATTTGAAATTGATCGAGAAAAGAAATAAAAGCATTTGAACTTTGTAATGCTACGAATGCATTGAATAGTGAAATGAGTTCATTTTGTACATGATGTGGAAGCGTATCTACAGCTAAGTGTTGATCTGAATAAGGCAAAAGAAGCACCAACATTCGATCTAAAATATTTAAAAAAGTCGCTTGCTGATCACCATAAAAACCATATTTCCAGTCGCTTTGATTGCGAATACAAGGGCTTTGATCAAGATGAATATATCGCTTAATTTTTGAAGAAAAATCGCCATACTTCATACCATGCATGCTGATCGTTGCACCCATTGAGTAAGCAATCACATCAATGCCTTGGCTTAAATTTTCTTTTTGACTGATTTGCGCTAATAAGCAATCGATATCTCGCCAATGGCTTGCGATGGCATCATTTTGATACTCAGGCTCATTGGGAATTTCACAGTGTTTTGATTGCCCAAACCCACGAAAATCAGGAATATAAAACTTTCGACGTCGTAAGCTTGGTGCGATGTAGGGTAGCCATTGCCAACTACTCATGCCTAGACCAGATAGCACTAAAACAGGCGCACCGTGTCCAATTTCTCGTACATAAAGGCGTTCTTGATCGGGCATGCTGTAGTGTGGCATGGAGGTTCCTTTTACCTAGATGTTTTCAATATTTTGTAATATAAGAAGATATTTCGTTCAGTTGATACGCTCAGGATCAAAAGAATCACTTTCTAAAATTTGAATGATCTCTTGAAGCCATGCAATCCAGCCCATTTCAAACTCGATACCAAGTTGTAAGATTTTGCGTTGTATGAGCCCAGTACGATCAGAGTGATTGAGTTGTTTTTGTTGATCACGCTGTGCAATGTGTTGATACAGTGTGTACTGCGCTTGATGCAAGTCTAAGTGGCGACGTAGTTCGGGCAATATGGTCGCACCGCCAAGCTGTGCTTCGGCACGTAGTTTGACCATCAGTTCATCACGTAGCTTGCTTGGCGCATCTTGCTGAGCGACCCAGCGTTGTAGTTCTTCTCGACCTTGTTCTTCAACTTGATAGGTCTTTTTCCGTGAATCGCTATCAGCGGTTGCGAGGGTGCTAATCCAATCGTTGGCAAGCATTTGTTTGAGTTCACGGTAGATTTGTTGGTGTGTGGCATTCCAAAAAAAACCCATAGAACGGTCAAAGCGACGAGCCAATTCGATGCCTGTACTTGGTTTTTCTAAAAGACTGGTTAAAAGTACGTGAGCTAAGGACATCGCTATTCACCAACTCCATGTGATTCAAATCAAATTTGATGCAATCTATTGTGATCTTAAACTTTTAAACGTCTAAATGAATCTATAACATTCTGCTTAAACTGTATAAACATGATCTGATGAATCATGATGCTATTATTGCAGAATAGAATCTAGTGATTGCATCGTCGATAGGCATCGTTTATAAAGTTTACAGGCGATTAATGCCATCAGTATAAAGCCAATAAGGTACGCCAAGCCGTTGTTTATTTCAATATTTTACTGTCTAAGATGCTGAAAATATTAAATGGTTTGCGTTGCTTACAGCCAAAAGGAACAATCATGTCGCAATATCCGCATTTACTTCAGCCTTTAGATTTGGGTTTTACTACTTTAAAAAATCGTGTCTTGATGGGTTCGATGCACATTGGCTTGGAGGAAGCACCGAATGGCTATGCACGTATGGCGAGCTTCTATGCCAAGCGTGCGCAAGGCGGTGTCGGGCTGATTGTCACAGGTGGAATCTCCCCGAATGATGCAGGGCGTACCTTTGATCATGCGGCAAAACTAGATACCACCGAAGAAGCAGATAAACATAAAATCATCACCGAAGCAGTGCATGAGTCAGGGGGCAAGATTGCCTTACAGATTTTGCATACGGGACGCTATTCTTATCAGCAAAATATCGTTGCACCATCTGCGGTACAAGCGCCGATCAATGCGATTAAGCCGAAACAACTCAGCGCAGAAGAAATCAAACAAACCATTGCAGATTTTGTGCAATGTGCCACGCTTGCTCAATATGCAGGCTATGATGGTGTGGAAATCATGGGTTCGGAAGGCTATTTGATTAATGAGTTTATCGCTGAACGAACCAATCATCGTGATGATGAGTGGGGCGGTAGCTATGAAAACCGTATGCGCTTCGCTGTGGAAATCGTCAAGCAGACTCGTGAAGCGGTGGGTGAGCATTTTATTATTATTTACCGTCTGTCGATGCTAGACCTTGTAGAGGGTGGTTCGACTTTAGAGGAAGTGATCCAACTGGGCAAAGCCATTGAGAAAGCAGGTGCAACGATTATCAATACAGGGATTGGTTGGCATGAAGCTCGGATTCCAACGATTGCCACTAAGGTACCTCGTGCGGCATTTACATGGGTCACAGAAAAATTAAAAAAACATCTCACTGTGCCGTTGATTACGTCGAATCGGATTAATACGCCTGAAGTTGCCGAATATGTGTTGGCACAAGGTCATGCGGATATGGTGTCGATGGCACGTCCGATGCTCGCCGATCCTGATTTTGTAAACAAAGCCAGTGAAGGACGTAGCGATGAAATCAATAGTTGTATCGGTTGTAACCAAGCGTGTTTAGATCATATTTTTAGCAATAAAATTGCCACTTGCCTTGTCAATCCAGAAGCTGCTTTTGAGACAGAATTACTTTTTCCATTGGCAGATGAAGCGAAGCAAATTGCTGTCGTTGGCGCAGGTCCTGCAGGTTGTAGTTTTGCACTTTATGCGGCGAAGCGTGGTCATCAAGTGACACTATTTGAAGCTGATCATCAAATCGGTGGTCAGTTTAATATTGCCAAAACCATTCCAGGCAAAGAAGAGTTCTACGAAACCTTGCGCTATTTCAAACGTCAGATTGAATTAAGTGACAATATTAGGTTGAAGTTAAATCATCGTGTCACTTTTGAAGAGCTAAATAAAGATGAATTTGATGCTGTCGTCGTGGCAACAGGTGTTACACCTCGTCAACTTGATTTTGACGGCGCAGATTCTGAGCAAGTCATCAGCTACCTTGATGTGCTCAAACATAAAAAATATGTAGGGAAAAGTGTAGCGATCATTGGTGCAGGCGGTATAGGTTTTGATACCGCAGAATATCTACTGCAAGAAGGTGATAGTGCGACGATGAATCCTGAGTTGTTTTATCGTCAGTGGGGCATTGATAAAGACTATCAGGGGGAAGGTGGCGTAAAAGCTGCACAGCATGATGAGCCGATCCGAGAGATATACTTGCTACAACGTAAAAATAGCGCAGTAGGTGCCAATCTAGGTAAAACTACAGGTTGGATACATCGTACAGGATTGAAAAATCATCAAGTCAAAATGCTATCAGGTGTGAGCTATGACAAGTTCGATGAAGATGGTTTACACATTCATGTCAATGATGAAGCGAAATTGTTAAACGTAGATCATGTGGTGGTTTGTGCAGGTCAGGAGTCATTTACTGCAATGTATGATGCACTGAAACAAGTGGGTAAAAATGTCTATTTGATCGGTGGTGCAAAAGAGGCAGGTGAGCTTGATGCCAAACGTGCGATACGACAAGGTGCTGAGTTAGCAGCGAAGATTTAATGATACTTTTGAAGATGTATTGATTCGATTTTTGAAGCTTTTTTGATGTTTTTATTTGAGTGTAGGCCATGTTGCGTAAGTTGTGGTTATTAATGAAATGGTTGATCATCATTTTAGTGATTTTGATTGTACTGGCTTATTTGTTTTTACGTTTTGCACCAACTTTTGGCGGGCAACCTGATGCAAAAAGTCAGCAGAAGATTGAGGCATCAAAACATTTTAATGGTGAAGTTTTTAAAAACTTAATTGAAACCAAAAATGATACATCAACTGCAGAGAGCCCATCCTTAGCATCGACGCTGTATCAACTTGTATATCCACCTGCGGAGAAGAATCCCACTGATATACTGGTGACGCGTGCTTTAAATTTACATCAACAACCTTTGCAAAATGGACAATTGGTCTGGCTTGGGCATTCTTCGGTACTCTTTCGGACAGATGATCTCATCATCATGACAGATCCTGTATTTAATCGTGCCTCACCGATTCCAATCGGTGGAAAAGCCTTTGCAATGGTACATACGCCAAAGATCGACGACATGCCTAAGATTGATGTCGTAATCATTTCTCATGATCATTATGACCATCTCGATTATCAGGCGATTCAAGATATTAATGAAAAAGTAGGGCATTTCTATGTACCACTAGGGATTAAAGCACATCTGCAGCGTTGGGGTGTGAGTGATGCCAAAATCACCGAAATGGATTGGTATGAAGAAGTAAGGCTTAAAAATACCCGTTTAGTGTTTACGCCATCTCGTCATTTCAGTGGACGTAAGTTTGAGCGTAATCGCACATTGTGGGGCTCTTGGGTGGTGAAGTCGCCGAATCCATCTTTGTATTTTAGTGGTGATGGTGGTTATTCACCTGAGTTTGCCAAGATTGGCGAGCAATTTGGACCCTTTGATATTGCGCTGATGGAAGATGGTGCATACAACCAAGCTTGGGCACAGATCCACATGTTCCCAGAGCAATCTGTGCAAGCGACACTCGATCTAAAAGCCAAAGCAATGTTACCTATTCATTGGGGCAAGTTTGACTTGGCATTACATGAATGGCGTGATCCAATCGAACGTGCGCAAAAAGCCATTGCAGATAAGCCAGTCACACTGACTACGCCAATGATTGGCGAGGTATTTTCCATTCAGAATTTACCTCAAAGCGAATGGTGGAAATCACCTTATGCACCACGAGAATCGTATCAAGCGAATTAATATCTTTTCATGATTGTAAGTTTGGAGTAATGACAATGTAGATGCACGAAATCGAAGATCTTGTTAAATCAACTATTCAGCCAGTTGATCAGCAGAAATAATGTGTACGCCCAACTTTTGTTCTAATGCCGATTGTAATAGTGCTTTGGCGATGTTCTGCGCAGGGCTTAAACGCCAAGATTTCGGCAATAATCCATTGAACGGTCGCATCACATTCAATGCCAGTTTCTCACTTAAGCGAAACTCATCACGATTGCCATCAATCAAACCAGGACGGACTAAAGTCAACGATGGGAAATGCAGATCTTTTAAAGCCTGTTCCAACTCACCTTTGACTTGATTATAAAAAACCATCGAATCTGCATTTGCACCCATTGCAGAATTTAGCACATAGGTGGAAATTTGATTTTGCTTAGCATTTTCTGCGAATGTTAGTGGATAGTCATGATCGACTTTGCGAAAAGCATCTTTTGAACCCGCTTGTTTCATCGTCGTACCGAGTGCACAGATCACCGCATCTATTTCTTTTAAGTTGATCTGTGTTGGAAGTTGCGCCTCAATGTGCCCAAAATCTAATTGAAATTGTTGAAGCTTATCATGCTCCATCGTCATGAGTTTGCGCACAGGCGTAAAGACTTGCGTGACACGTGGATGATGTAAAGCCTGCGCAAGCACTTGTTGACCAACCACACCAGTCGCACCGAGAAGTAAAATTTTCATTTTATAAATTCCTTAATTTTTCAATCATTCATCTTTTTCTATTTCCAATATAAATAAGACGATGTCTAAAACAAGGTTTTCTTTGTGACTTTTTATAATTTTGAAATTATAGCCAACAAAAAAACCTTTAACAGATTTCTCCATCAAAGGCTTTGAATTTCTAAGTGAAAACTAAGTTTTAAAAATTAGTTTTCTTCAGGTGCTGGGCTATGTTCTTCGACTAATGTACGAAGTTCACCATTTTGGAACATTTCCATCATGATGTCGCTACCACCGATCAATTCTTTATTGACCCAAAGTTGTGGGAAAGTCGGCCAGTTGGCAATCGCAGGAAGTGTTGTACGAATATCTTGATTTTCAAGAATATTTACATAAGCAAAAGGGCGACCGATTTGGCTCAAGATTTCGACTGCACGTGCAGAAAAACCACACTGTGGAAATTGTGGTGTGCCTTTCATATAAAGTAATACCGCATGTTTTTCGATTTGATCACGGATCAATGCTTCGGTATCACGAGCTTGTTCAGTCATTTTCATTTCCTCTATTTCAATGCGGCTATTATAGCCAAAATCCGATCATGACTAAAGCATCATTTTTACTGGATTACATATGATCAAGGTATTTCCACAAAACAAAAAATCACTTGGATTGAACTAGCTTTCGTTATACATTGGAAATGCATTTATCAGTTTCTTTTTGTAGAAGTTTTTTAATTTATTCCATTTATTTTTTATATAGAGATAAATCATGGCACAGTTTACTAAAGCTCCTGTTCAAACCAATCAACCATCACATCTGATGCAGACTTATGCACGTCAGCCGATTGCGTTTGTACGAGGACGAGGTGCTTATCTCTATACCGAAGATGGTACGGAATACTTAGATGCACTATCAGGTATTGCCGTGTGTGGTTTAGGTCATGCACATCCTGCGATTGCCGAAGCGATTGCCGATCAAGCACAGACCTTAGTTCATACCAGTAATCTGTATGAAATTCCGTGGCAAACTGCCGCAGCGCAAAAACTCGCTGAAATATCAGGCATGGACGAAATCTTTTTCTCCAATAGTGGTGCAGAAGCCAATGAAGGTGCGATCAAGATTGCACGTAAATATGGTAATGATCGAGATATTCTCAATGGCAAAATCATCGTTGCGGAAAAGTCATTTCATGGTCGTACTTTAGCGACGCTCTCTGCAACGGGTAATGCCAAAGTTCAAGAAGGCTTTGCGCCATTGGTGGATAGTTTCTTACGTGTTCCATTTGGTGATATGGATGCAATTGAAAAGCTTGCGTTGACTAATCCTGACATTGTGGCGATTTTTGTGGAGCCGATTCAAGGTGAGGGTGGTATCAATACTGCATCACAAGGCTTTCAATATCTGCAACAGCTTCGTGATATCTGTGATAAAAACGATTGGCTATTAATGCTCGATGAAATCCAAACAGGTAATGGTCGTACAGGCAAATATTTCGCCTATCAACATACCAATATTCGCCCTGATGTCGTGACTACGGCAAAAGGTTTGGGCAACGGTTTTCCGGTTGGCGCAGTACTCACCAGTGGTAAAGCAGTGGGTGTACTTGCTGCGGGCAATCATGGTTCGACCTATGGCGGTACGGCACTTGGTAGCCGTGTAGTTTGTACCGTGATTGATAGTTTGATTGGAGAAGCTGCGATTATCAACGCATCAAAAATTGGTCAATATCTTGCGGATGAGTTGAATCGTCGACTCTCTGTACATGATGTCAATGTGCGTGGTTTCGGCATGATGATTGGTATTGAGTTGCCAAAAGATTGCGCAGAATTGGTTGCTCGTGCACGAGATGAAAAGCAACTGATCCTCAATGTCACAGCAGGAAACGTGGTGCGTTTATTACCACCGTTGAATCTGACACAAGATCAAGCAGATGATTTACTCAATCGCTTAGTCCCATTGATTGAAGACTTCTTGGCTTAAAGGTTTTTTAAAGTTTTAGGGTAAAGAAAAAAGGTTCTCATATGGAGAACCTTTTTTAATTCGGCATTACAGCGTAATGACGATGAATTTAAGATTAGAACAAACCACTAAAGAACAATTTGATATGGTCGATCAAACGTGCAAAGAAGCCCGATTCTTCAACTGCTTTTAGAACGACCAAAGGTTGTTCTGCAACGAGTTTACCATTTGAAGTGGCTGTGATTTTACCCACCACTTGACCTTGTTTTAAAGGTGCACGAAGCTCAGGATTAACTTGTAGTTTGGTTTCGATTTTGTCTGCTTGACCTTTTGGTAGTGTGGCAGCCAAAGCATCAACGGTGCCAAGCTGAACTTGATCAACTTGACCAAACCACACTGGACTTGTTGCCAAGGCTTGTTTGGCAGGGCGGATGATTGTAGTTTCAAAGTTACCAAAACCCCAGTTCAAAAGTTCACGTGTCTGTGAAGCACGTTCCTGCATGGTTGGTGCACCCATAATCACGGTGATCAAACGCATTGGACCACGCTTACTTGAAGTGGTTAAACAAAATCCTGCTTCTTCGGTATGTCCAGTCTTAAGACCATCTACACTCGGATCGGTATAAAGTAATGCGTTACGGTTGCCTTGTTTAATACCGTTGAAGCTAAACTCTTTTTCAGAATAGATCGGATAATATTTTGAGCTGTCATGGATGATGTGTTTTGCTAAGTTCGCCATATCGAGCGCACTTGAATAATGACCTTCAGCAGGCATACCTGTTGAGTTGACAAAGTTGGTGTTACTCATCCCAATGCGCTTGGCTTCTTGGTTCATCATATGGGCAAATGTACCTTCATTGCCTGCAATATGTTCAGCCATCGCCTTTGACGCATCATTACCCGACTGGACGATGATGCCACGAAGCATTTCTAAAGCTGTTGCTGTACCGTTTAGTGGAACGTACATACATGATTCGCTACTGCTACCACGACACCATGCCGACTCATTCATACGAACTTTTTCGTCTTCGGTGAGTTCGCCTTTGAGTAATTTTTGTTCGATGATGTAGCTCGTCATCATCTTAGTCATAGATGCAGGTGCAAGATGCTCATTTTCATTTTTTGATGCGAGGATTTTACCTGAGTCAAAATCCATGATGACGTATGATTTATTATCCAGTTCAGGTGGTGAAGGGATCACCGTTGCAGCATAGCTCAGCTGGGCAGTTGAAGCGATCAGTGTTGCAGTCAGGGTTGTTGTGTAGGTCATTGTTGAAGCGAAACGGCGAGCCATGCGATGTTATCCAATACGAAATTTAACAAAATCTAAAAACAACATTCTAAAATAGCAATGCGCTTAAACCAAATGATTTAAGCGCATTTCAGCTGTATTTTTGTTAATTGATTTTGCTGGCTTGGATAATCTGAAGATATACAAGTCACGCTGTTAATACACAGACATCATTTAAGTGGTTTTTTTACCCAATTGCACCATTTCTAGACAAACTTCACGATTGTCTTCGCGGCTATGTTTAGAGGCATTTTGGCGAGCTTGGGAAAGGACTTCTTGATAGTCACCTTCTTCACTCAATGCTTCTACAGCAAGTACAGGGTCTGAGATACCTGGGAGTAAATCGGTGAGCATGCGCTCATAGCCTTTATTGAAATTTTCATTTTTTCCAATAATATCAGGGCAGATTTCTGAGAGTACATGTACCACAGCGACTTCTTCTTTCGTGGTTTGAATCGCAGGAGTGATCTCGATGTTATTTTCTGCTTTATCAGCAAATTTTTTGTCAGCTTCAGCAAATGCTGAAAAACTTGAAAACGTTAAAAGCGTAGTGCTTAAAATTACCATCAATACATTTTTTTCCGATTTTTGCATTATAAAAACCTTCAATTCATACAGAGTTTGCAAATTTCTTTTACAATAGCCAAGCTTGCAATTCATGACTAGATGACTTTTGTAGACTTTTTTATAGATTGTTTAACCGAGTAATAACGTGAATATATTAATTTCTAATGATGACGGAGTATTTGCACCGGGTATTCAAGCCTTAGCAAAAGCTTTATCTGAAATTGCCAATGTGACTATTGTTGCACCTGAAAGTGAGCGTAGCGGATTTTCATCTGCACTGACTTTAGATCGTCCGCTTCGTGCGACAGAGATTTCGCCAAATGTATGGGCGGTGAATGGAACACCAGCGGATTGCGTCTATCTTTCGATGAATGGCTTATTCAATCATCTTGCGCAGAGTGATACGCCGGATCAGCATTTTGACTTGGTGGTGTCAGGGATTAATAGTGGTCCAAATCTCGGGGATGATGTGTTGTATTCGGGTACGGTTGGCGCTGCATTTGAAGGTCGGTTGATGAAACAACCTGCAATCGCGGTTTCTTTTGCAGGACCGAATGTTCGTAGCTATGAGCATCCTGATGATTATGCAAAAGCAGCGAATTGGGTGAAAGATTTTATCAAAGCGGGACTACCGAGTTTGCCACCACGTCATATTTTGAATATTAATATTCCAGATGTCGAAGAATATGCAGGCGTACAGATTACCCATCTTGGAAGACGCTCTCAATCGAAACCTGTAACCAGTCATGTTGACCCACGTGGTCGTCAAGTCTACTGGATTGGACTGTCTGGTGAAGCCATCGTTGAAGGTACTAAAGAAGCAGGTGGGATTCAATCTGACTTCCATGCGGTACTTAATAACTATATTAGTATTACTCCGATTCAAATGGATTCGACCAATTATGAAGTCTTAGAAACTTTGGCTAAATCGTTTTCTAGATAAAACGATTGCCAAATTTCGTCTGATACGGCGATAAGGTGCTGAAACTAGATAAAATGTGAGTAAAAAAACAGCAAATGTGAGCAAGTATGTTATTGCTTTGTGACATTATCGAAGTGTGTTGAAAATTTTCAATCTGTATTTGGTATGCTCCATGCTAGTAAATATAAATGGACGTTTTCACGTGTTGCTTTGTTCGTGAGTTTTGATCGTCTGATTTTATTCAAAGGGTTTGTTAGTAGGAAGTTTTGTTCATGGAATCTCGTGTTTTCCGCAATATGATGACGCTTGGCGTTTTATCAAGTGCACTTTTGGTCGTGGGTTGTGCATCGAAGCCGACCTTTAATCAACAAGGCTCACGTGTATTCTTTGTACCAGAATTTTATACCGTCAAATCAGGCGATAGCCTGAGCAAAATTGCGCAGAAATACGGCTTGGATTATCGGGAGATCGCTCGAATTAATAATATCGAGGCAATGGATACGATCTATGTCAATCAATCTTTACGCCTACGTGGTAATGGTCGTGGAGATACTCGCTTGGTGCAAACACGTCCGATCCAAGAACAAGGGACGATCAAACGTGAAAGCGTATTAACTCAAGCTCAAAATGCAACAGTGCCTGAACAAGTCAATGTGGTGAAACCAACAGTACCAACGACTACACCTGCTGTAGGGCTTGGCAATACGACAGCACCATCTATTAGTCCGATTCCAGTTGGTGTGTCGGCTCAAGGGTTGAGTTGGGTGATGCCGAGTAATGGTCAAGTGATAGATCGCTACGATCTGAGTCAGAATAAAAAAGGTATTCGTTTTGCAGGGAATACAGGCGATGCAATCTACGCAGCAGCAGCAGGTGAAGTGGTGTATGCAGATGATGGGCTCAAAGAATATGGTCAATTGGTCTTAGTGCGACACACCAATGGCTATATCACTGCCTATGCACATAACAGCAAACTGGTCGTGAAGAACGGTGATAAGGTCACAGCAGGTCAGAAGATCGCTGAGATGGGTAGTACAGGAACGAACAAAACCATGTTGGAATTCCAAGTACGACTTGACGGTAAGCCTATTGATCCTGTAAGTATTTTGCCAATTAGTTAAGCTGATTGTATTTTATTTGCTGATCTTTTCGTTTAAGATCAAGTTATTAAATAAGTTGAGTATCAAGTTGTGTTAGAAAATCTTCGTGCGATGGGTGTATTTGCCTGCGTGGTAGAGCGTGGATCTTTTAGTGGCGCTGCCAAAGATCTAGGTATTACGACTAGTGCGGTGAGCCAACAAATTCGCTCACTTGAACTTGAGCTCAATGTCACCTTGCTTCATCGCTCTACACGTAAAATTAGCATGACTGAAGCAGGGCAAGCTTTTTTTCAAAGCTGTCAGGAGATGATGGCAGCTGCTGAGCGTGGCAAAATACGCATTAGCGAACTTCAAGACAATCTGATTGGTGAACTGCGCCTTGCAACATCTCCAGAGCTTGCTTCACTGCATATTGTGCCTGCATTATCTCGATGGATCATGGCGCATGAAACATTGAAAGTGAACATTCTTGCATCAGAGCAATATTTGAACTTGATTGAAGAGCGCATTGATGTTGCGATTCGTATGAGTCAGCATATCAGTGATGATGAGTTTGAAGTCTATCCGATGGCTCGTGTTCAGCAAATCTTGGTTGCATCGCCAAGTTATCTTAATCAACGTCCTGCGATTGAACATCCTAAAGACTTATTGGCGCATCAACTGTTGCCTGTAGATTTGATGAAGAATTTTTCTAAACTCAAATTTAGCAATGAAAAAACTGGCGAAAATGTTGAGCTTGAAGTCCCTGTAAAAGTACGCACTAATAATGTTTTTGTGATGAAAACATTATGTCATGAAGGGCATGGTATCGGTCGAATCTTGCACCTCGATGCACAGCAAGAGCTCAAGCGTGGTGAGTTTGTCGAAGTATTGCCGGATTGGAAACTTCCTGAATATACTTTGTATGCAGTGACCTTGAAGCGTGAGCAACAACCTGTAAAAGTGATTCGTTGTATTGAAGCGCTGAAAAGCTATTTTTCACAGCTACCTGGTGGACGTTAAATACTAAAATTTAACAATGCAAAAGCGAATACTGAAAAACTAAATTTCATAAAGGTTGATTCGTGTGAATTAGCCTTTATTTTTTCGAACAAGTTTTTCAATTATTTTTCAGTTAGCAATTTTTATGATCGAAATTTTAGCGTTGAGATATACATTGCAGATATAGACAAAAGCATTTTATTCTCTGTAATATGCAAAAACGGTGACATTCTATAATGATGAAGAATTAGGGAAAACGTCATGACAAATCTAGCCAGTTTAGTTGAAGCAATTGCCAAGCAAGCACTTGGTGGGCAAACAGGTGCACAACAAGGCACTAATCAGAATCAGCAAAACACACAGCAAAATGCCAATAATGCAGGTGGCTTAGGCAGCATCTTGGGTTCTGTACTTGGCAACCTAGGCGGTGCATCTCAGCAAAATGCGAATACTGGTGGTGGGCTGGGCAGTATCCTCGGTTCTGTGCTTGGGCAACTCGGCGGTACGCAAAGTCGTACTGGTGGTGGTAAGAGTGGATTGTTGATTGCAGTGTTACCAATCGTTTTGGCGTGGATTCAAAAGCAAGGTGGTTTGCAAGGTGCACTTGATAAACTCACCAAATCAGGTCTTGGTAGTCAAGCTCAGTCTTGGGTAGACCCAAGTACAGCACAAAACCAAAGTGTACAAACTGAGCAAGTGCAACAGTTATTTGATGAGCAAGACATTGCACAAGTTGCAAATCAAACCAATGAGCCGACTCAGAACGTCTATGCGGCGATTGCGACTGTACTACCACAAATCATTGATTCGTTGACACCACAAGGTCAGACAAGCAACTCAGGTGAAGCGAATAATGATATTCAAAATATCCTGAATAGTTTGAATATCAAATAAGCTTTCAGTTTAAAATTGATATAAACGCAAAAAGCTGAGCATCATGCTCAGCTTTTTGTTTTCTGAAAAAATCTATCGGACCGTTTTAAAAAATTACTTCAACTTTTTCAGCTTCTTTTTCAGCTTTTTAACTTTGCTTTCTTGCTTACCGATTTTGCTTAAGCGTTGTTTGATTTCAAGTTTTACAGACTGCAATTTTTTCTTTGCAGCAGTTTTTTTGCTGACTTTCTTCGCCATGATCGTACTCCTGTGTTCTGCATCGTTTTCAAAAGCTTGTTGTGTGCAAGCGTGTTTCAAACAATAAGACAAATTTAATTATTTAAAAAATTGGCTTAAGCAACGTCACATCACTTAAGACCTACACATTCACCTTAAAGTCTACGATCGGTCGGCGCAAGTTTACTTACGTTTTGTAATATGAATACAACATGTCCTAACGTGGTAAAAACGAACATTCAACGCATAAAGTTGCTATGCCGAAACAGTCGATTATGCTTAAATATCGGCTATTCGTTTTTATATTATTTCAAGAAATTAGGGATAATTCGTTGATGCGCTCCGATCAAAACAGCACCGATTCAGAAATCATTGTACAGATGCGTCAGTTGATTCAGATTTTAGCGAAAAATAGCCATGCCTATTATGTGATGGACCAGCCGATCATCAGCGATGCGGAATACGATCAACTGTTTCATCAACTGAAAGCCTTAGAGCAACAACATCCTGAGTCTATTCAAACTGATTCACCGACACAAAAAGTCGGCGGAGAAGCCCTCAAAAAATTCCAATCCATCAAACATGCTGTACCGATGTTGTCGCTGGGCAATGTCTTTAATTTTGATGAGCTAAAAGCTTTTGATCAACGCATTCAAGATCGTGTACCCAATCAAAAGGTGCAATATGATGTCGAACTGAAACTAGACGGTTTGGCGATTTCACTGTGGTACAAAAATGGTCAACTGGTGCAAGGCGTGACGCGTGGCGATGGTGAAACAGGCGAAGACATTAGTCAAAATGTCCGTACTGTTCGCAACATTCCACTTCAATTGACCAATACGCAAGGTGAAATTCCTGAATTACTAGAAGTGCGTGGAGAGGTCTTAATTCCTAAATCAGGCTTTGAAAAGCTCAATCGTGAAGCAGAGCAAAAAGGTGAGAAAACCTTTGCCAATCCACGTAATGCCGCCGCAGGCAGTCTGCGTCAACTTGATCCGAAAATTGCTGCAAGTCGTCCACTTGCATTTTACGCCTATGGTATTGCGCAGTGCGTACCGCATCATGATTTGGATTCGATGAGTGCTAGTCTGCATTGGTTAAAAACATTAGGTTTTGAAATCGCCGAGCGACAATGGCTCGTGGATAGCATTGAAGATGTGGAAAATTGCTATCAAGAGATCATGCAGGAACGTCCAAATCTCGCAGTTGAAATCGACGGCATGGTGATCAAAGTCGATAGTCTACAACAACAAAAACAACTTGGATTCTTGAGTCGTGAGCCACGTTGGGCGACGGCGTATAAATTCCCTGCGCAAGCAGCGCTGACGACGGTTGATAACATCGAGTGGCAAGTGGGTCGTACAGGTACGCTGACACCTGTAGCACGCCTAAAACCTGTATTCGTCGGTGGTGTGACGGTATCGAATGTCACGCTACATAATATCGGTGAAATTCATCGCCTTGATGTGCGAGTCGGTGATACGGTGAGCGTGTATCGGACTGGCGACGTGATTCCCAAAGTGGAAAAAGTTTGGCAAGAATTCCGCCCTGGTACAGCGCAAGTGGTTGAATTGCCAAGTCAATGTCCAGTCTGTAAGTCGCCTGTAGTGATGCCTGAAGGTGAGGCATTGGCACGTTGTTCGGGTGGCTTGTACTGTGCGGCACAGCGTATCGAAGCGATTCGTCATTTCGTGGCTCGTAAAGCGATGGATATTGAAGGTTTGGGCGATCGTTGGGTCGAGTCGTTGTTACATCTCGAATTACTGGATAATGTCGCTGATATTTACAGTTTACATCTGCATCGTGAAAAATTGCTCACCATTGAAAAGATGGGTGAAAAATCCGTTCAGAATCTGATAGATGCAATCGAGCAAAGTAAAGAAACTGAGCTTCACCGATTCATCTATGCGCTCGGTATTCGTGGGGTGGGAGAAACTACGGCTCGTATGCTTGCCAATCAATTCCAGACTTTAGATGCGTTGATGTCGGCGGATTTGGAGCAACTCAAGAAAACGCCTGATGTTGGCGACATTACAGCAGAGTGGATTTTTGACTTCTTCCATGCCGAGCATAATATTGAAGTGATTCAGGCCTTGATCGATGCAGGGATTCATTGGGCTGCACCGCAAGCACCGACACGTCAGCCACTCAATGGAGAAAGTTGGGTAGTGACAGGGACGCTTGCCACTATGGGGCGTGATGAGGCGACACAGCGATTGCAGGCACTTGGTGCGAGGGTATCGGGGAGTGTGTCGAATAAGACCAAGTGTGTGTTGGCAGGTGAGAAAGCAGGCAGTAAACTGGATAAAGCGGAAAAGCTTGGCGTAGCGGTGATGAGTGAAGATGAGTTTTTGCGGATGTTGGGGGAGTTTCAGGTTTAAAAGTATTAAAATTCTCAATCTTAAAATTGGTTTAAGGATATGATGATTGATAATTTGGTAAATCAATTGTTAAACCTCAGCAAAATTGAATAAAAAGGACGAAGTTAATGGAAGCAGGAAAAAGAACAATTAGAGATATTTTCAATAGAGGAAGAAATTTAGAAATTCCTTTTTTTCAAAGAGCTTATGTTTGGGATACCGAACAATGGCAAAGATTTTTAGAAGATATGCGTATGGTTTCAATAACCAAAAGACCATACTTTTTGGGCTCTGTCATTCTAAAGCAACAGGAAACCGCTTCCAATAAGGATTCGATATTAACTGTTATTGACGGACAACAACGACTTACGACATTGAACATTTTTTTAAAAGTGTTGTGTCTTAAAAATAACGCTGTTTCTGACTTTACAGAAACTTTTAAAAAGCAAAGAGATAAGTCAATTATTCTACTTCACAACCACAATGACCAAGATTCATTTAATAAAGTTGTAAATCTTGAAGCAATTCAAGTTTTTAAAGACGTTTCAGAAAACGACCACATTCTCGCAGCTTATAACTTTTTCAATGAAAATATTACAGAAGACGACTTAACAAACTCTTTGGACTTCTTCAATATTTTAGACAATATCCTATTCGTTGGCATTGACCTTGGTTATGAAGAAGATGAACAACAAATATTCGATACAATAAACTCACTTGGTGTTCGATTGACAACAGCCGAACTGCTAAAAAACTACTTCTTCAAACGTGATGAAATCGAAAATTACGAGAAGTATTGGAAAAAGATATTTGAAAAAGATGATGAAACTAAAATCTACTGGGATAGAGAAATCACAACAGGTCGTTTAAAGAGAACATTCATTGACCTATTTTTCTACTCTTATCTTCAAATCAAAATTCAAGAACCAGAATTAAAAGTAAAAACGGAAGATAAAATTGAGTTTTCAAAGGTTGAAAGCCTTTTTGAATCATATAAGCGTTTTATAAGAGATTACAATTTGGATAAAACTGCAATCCTTGATGAAATCAGAGATTACGCAATCTTATTTAAAGACAATTTCGACTATGACATTGTAAACAATGAACTCACTAATGAAAGCGGAATTGAAAGAATTAATGCAATAATCTTTGGGCTTGACACTTCAACTTTAATTCCATACACGCTTTACATTCTCAAAAATGTAGATGACCAAAATCAACGGAATGAATTGTTCGAGTTTATAGAAAGCTATGTAATGCGAAGAATGGTTGTTAAGGCAACTACGAAAAATTACAACCAACTATTTACCGACAGACTTATATCAAACAAAATCCTATCAAAGGAGCAGTTTATCCAATTCCTCGAAACAAAAAATGATAAAGTAAACTATCTGCCAAATGACACGGAATTAAAACAAGGATTTGAAAATTCTGTACTAATCAATAAGCAAACGGCAGGAATTATTTACCTCATTGAATCTAAAATTAGGAACAGACACAAACAAGCAACCCAGCTTTTAGGAATTAATAAATACAGTTTAGAGCATTTAATGCCTAAAAAATGGGAAAATAAATGGAATAGTGTTTCAACCAAAGAAGCCAAAGACTATCGGAACTTCAAATTAAAGACTTTGGGCAATTTGGCTATTATCACACAGTCGTTAAATGCTTCTATTCGAGATGCAAATTGGCCAACCAAGAAAAGAGGAAGCGGAAATAAAGAGGGATTAACTCACTATTCGGGCGGAATTGAAACTCTTGCACCATATCTTGAATTAAGCGAATGGAACGAAACAGAAATTGAAAAAAGAGCTGAATTTCTATTAAATAAAGCAAAGGAAATATGGAAAGCATAAGAAGTTGATAGTATCAGTACTTAACACTCATCGATAATGTAAGCATCGTTAGATTTATCACTATTTAGAGCTTTATATTGTTACCTTATGTTAGAAATGAAGTACTATGATTATAATTTGTTAGTAAGTAAAAAATCCAAACGCCACAGCATTTGGATTTTTTAACATATTATATTGCTTTTAAATTTAAAATTTACTTCTCAACAAAAGCACGTTCGATTACATAGTCGCCCATCACACCCATACGAGGTGACTCAACCAAACCATGTTGATCAAGCAATGCCGCCACATCTTTTAAGAATGCAGGGCTTCCGCAAAGCATGGCACGGTCGGTTTCACGATTGAATTTTGGCAAACCGATCTTTTCAAATAGCGTACCTTCTTCGATATGCGTCGTTACACGACCTTGCGTATGGAACGGCTCACGCGTCACAGTTGGGAAGTAGATCAATTTTTCTTTGATCATTAAATCTTCAAACCATTCATTGTTTGGTAGTTCATCCAAGATCAAATCTTGATAAGCCAACTCACTGATATAACGCACACCGTGTACCAAGATCACTTTTTCATATTTTTCATAGGTTTCAGGATCACGGATCAATGATAAAAATGGCGCAAGCCCCGTACCTGATGAAAGGAAATACAAATTTTTCCCAGGTAACAAATCATCATGTACCAGCGTGCCTGTCGGTTTTTTTGAGATTAGAATCTCATCACCAACTTGGACTTTTTGCAGGATCGAAGTCAGAGGACCGTCTTGTACCTTGATCGAGAAGAATTCGAGTTCTTCCTCGTAGTTAGCACTGGCAATCGAGTAGGCACGCATCAATGGTTTGCCATTCACTTCCAAACCGATCATCACAAACTGACCGTTCTTAAAGCGCAGGGAAGTGTCACGAGTGGTTTTAAAACTAAATAAAGTATCATTCCAGTGATGAACGTGAGTGATACGTTCTACATTAAATGCAGCCATTTACTTCTCAATAATTGCTCAATAAAAACAGACTGCTATTCTAATCTAAAACGATTCTCGATACACTGAATATAATTAATGGGCTTTATCAAAAAAAGTGATGAACGATCAGATTTCCATGCCGATAATCGGTTATATGTGCTCGCCATTCGTGGAAAAATTTGGCATTCCAAGACAATCAAATCTTGTCAATACAACGAGTTATATTAAACTGAGTGCGCCTTATGATGATATCAACGCCTTTCAAGGGATAGAGCAATTTAGTCATCTGTGGTTGCTTTGGCAATTTCATGCTAACGATGTGAAAAAAAGTGATAACGCTGTCAATAAAGCTGGAATATTTCAGCCGATGATTCGTCCGCCACGCCTAGGTGGCAATCAAAAAATCGGTGTGTTTGCCAGTCGTAGCATGTATCGACCATCACAGATCGGTTTATCGGTAGTACAGTTGCTTGAAATTAAAAAAATTAAAAATGAACTGCGTTTGTATGTACAAGGTGCGGACATTTTGGACGGAACGCCGATCGTGGATATCAAGCCGTATCTCGCTTATGCCGATGCAATTCCTGATGCGTTGAGTGGTTATGCACTTGATGCACCGCTGATTTTACAGGTGGTATGGTTAGAACAAGCTTTACTTCAAAAGCAAAAATTACTTAATGAAAAAGTATGTACGGAACAAATACTTCAAGAGTTAGAACAAGTCCTTGCACAAAATCCTAAACCTGCCTATCAGAATGATCCTGAACGGGTTTATGGACTCAGTTTTGCTAATCTCAATGTGAAGTTTCAAATTTCAGAGGAAACTGTGAAAATTGTTGATATGTGTAGTTTGTAGGATATTTCAGGTTTAATTATTTAAATTAATTTGTTTTAATTTATAGCGTTTTGCGCCCATATTTATGAGCGCAAAGATTTCACAGTTTATTCAATTGATGTTTTAATCTTTTCCGCTAAAGCTTTGATTTTGTCTTGATCGCCCATTGTGCTTGCATGTTTACCGAGCTGATGTACAGATGATGGAATCAAGTGGAAGTGTATGTGTGGCACAGTCTGACCTGCTTCTTCACCAGAGAGTTGCATCAGCACGATGCCTTTACGATCTAATGCTTTTTCTATGGCTCTTGCGACTTTTTGTACAATTTGAATGGTATAGGCTGCGTCTTCAGGATTGAGGTCAAGTAGGGTGACCGCAGGGGATTTTGGAATCACTAAAGTGTGCCCATCTGCCTGTGGCATGATATCCATAAATGCAAGCGTTTTCTCATCTTCATAGACTTTGATTGCAGGGATTTCACCACGGAGAATTTTTGCAAAAATATTTTGATCGTCGTATGCCATGATGCCTAAGTCCTTGTTCAGTTGTTCTTAAAAAATGAATTGCCAACAGTGTAACGTAAAAAAAGCCGAATGAAATGCTCATTCGACTTTCTTATTGACGAGTTCAACAAGCTTAGACTGGGACTCAGAAACTGCAACTCAGATTACAAATCTTTTTTCGGACAGTTTAGCTCTTTTTCTTTCTCTTCGATTTGCGCTAAACGTTTAGCTTCAGGTCCGCTGAATTTTGGCTTTTTGGTATGACAGTCACTATTGCCATATTTCTTTATCGCCTCTTCATCTTTGAAGCAATAGCCGTGTGCAGCGTGGATCAAGGCTTTTTGTTGTTGTAATTTGTCACACTGTGCATCGGCTGCATAAGCAGTACCAAAGCCTGTAAGTACAAGGCTAGAGATAGCGATGCTTTTTATAGCAATGCGTTTTAAGCTAAGTTTCATTATATGTATTCCTCTTTTGTATTCGCTGAGTACATGCGTTGAGTATAAGACATATATAGTGTCGATGCGAATATGTTTCAATTTATTTCTGATGATTAAAGTTGTGCAAATGTAAATTAATGCAAATATTCATGCGAATGTCATCATTATTTATTCACATTTTGTCAAACTCATTTTTTTAAAGGTCATTCAATTTTAATATTTGTCCAACTTTCATAGAGCTTAACTGCACTAGAAAAGTCACTTTCAGCATCACTGGTTAAATTTGCAGTTTGAATCAGATTTTGGGTGAGGCTAAGCAAAGGTGTAGGGAGTTTGGCTTGTTGCGCCAAAGATAGGGCAATTCCTGTATCTTTTGCGAGTAAAGGTAGGGCAAAGGTCAATGGAAATTCACGGTTTAAAATACGCTGCGGCAAGACCATTTCCGTCACTGCGCTTTTACCACTAGAAGCATTAATACATTCGAGTGCATTGTTGAGATTGACACCATTGGCTTTGAGCGTAGTAAAGCCTTCTGCGGTTGCCCAAAGGTTGGCTGCGAGTAGCATATTATTGACTGCTTTTACAGCAAAGCCTGCACCTGAGTCACCCACGTGTTTGATCAATCCAGCAAAGGGCTCAATAGCAGAGTAAGCTTGCTCAAAAGCTTTTGCATCACCGCCAATCATGACAGTTAATGTGCCTTTTTCTGCACCGATGGTTTGACCTGATACAGGTGCATCAAGAAAGTTAGCGCCACGTGCTTGCAAAAACTTTGCCATTTTTACCGCAGATTCAGGCACGCCACTGGTACAATCAACCCAGATTGCACCTGACTTTGGTGGATGTTGCGTAATGATGGTTTCTACTTCGGCACTGGTCGGTAAGCAGGAGAAAATAATGTCTGCTTGCGTCGCGGTTTCAATATCGACGGCTTGTGTACCGTATTCTGAGGCATGTTGCTCAGCTTTGGCGAAATTACGATTCCAAACCAAAACCTGTTCGAATGACTTCGGCAAATGTGAAGCCATGCGATAACCCATTGCACCCAAGCCGATGAACGCGATAGAAATAGACATCATGGCTCCTGAATCTAATAACGATATTCAAATGAAGCACTTAATCTATCATGCTGAGGCGAATGCACAAGTTCAATTCTTTTACTATCTATACTATTCATTTTTTTCAGTTACATCTTTTGCAGGTGTCGAATGTGCGGATAACCAATCTACCAGTTTTGGCCAAAACTGTTCTGCATTATTGCGACCTGAGATCATACCGAGATGTCCACCCGGCACAGATTGTAGTTCAATGTCCTGACTTGAAGTAATTGAAAGTAAAGGTAACATCGCTTGTTCAGTTACGATATCGTCGTTGTCACCGTAAGCGAGGAGCATGGCACTATGAATACGTTTGAAATCAAAATGATAATTTTTGTAGTTTGCTTGACCTGTTTTTAATGGATTTTGTAGCCAAACCCATAACAACATATCTCGATTAATCGCACCCGGATAATCCACCATATCATCTAAAAAGTCGGATAAAGTTGCATGCGCTTCAACTGTGCCAAGATCATGGGAGTGTTTAAGCATTTGCCAATGGGTATCTAAGGTTTTGACTGGATTTAAAAGCTTATAACCTAAGGCATTGAGCCATCCCGAAGTATGCAGAAGGTGGTTGTTCAATGCTTTTTCAAGCCATGCTTGACGACCTTTTTGATCTATCTTGAACAGCTTATGTGATTTTGCAAAAAGTTGTCCAATCGGTCCTGAACCATGCGAGTCAATTGGGCTGCCCATAATGACGATGTTGCGAATATGCTGATCTTGATTCGATGCACTATAGAGCAAGGTGAAAATTCCACCCATGCTCCAACCGTGTAAAGAAACGTCTTGGCTATTAGAATGCGTACGCACAGCCTGCATAAAGTGCGGAATTGCTTTAAAAATAAAATATTCAAAATCCAAATGGCGATCACGGCGATTAAGTTTTCCCCAATCCATCAAATATACATCAAAGCCATTTGCGGTGAGATAGCCCAAAAGTGAGCGCTCTGGAAATAAATCATAAATCGACATCTTTACCGCAAGTGGCGCAACGATGACCAAAGGAATGTGTTTGGTTGTTGGTGTTTGGCTTGGATAAAAACGTAGCTGTGCCTTATCAAAAGTGGAAATAACTTGATATGCCAATTGATCAGACTGTACTTGAGATTTTTGATCAAAAAATCGCTGTGTCAGATGTTTAGTCGCAGGTTTTAAGCGACGCTCAACCAATCGTTTCAAACGTGTTGATTGATGCGTGTTGATTGCTTGAAATGGCGGTGTCGGTTTTTGAGGCATATTGTTCATATCAATCCATTTTGAATTTGCCATATTGAAGCTGAGAACTTGATCACAAGGTTTCAAATTGGCTTTTTATACAGATTTCTCAATCAATTTCTAAATTAGCTTTTAGCAATGAATATTTGATTCATACCATGCTGATTTAACACTACCTTTGGCGGTGAAATTCACTTTCGCTATCCACTGATGCAAACTGTACTGAACTTTTTTAGATTTTACCTTGACCAAAACTATCAGCACTAGCAAAATGAAGTCAGTTTTTTGTATAGGGCAGTCCTTTTGACTGTAAACACATGTCCCAATCATCAGATTCTTTCGAAGAAAATGAATATGCTTTAGCCACTTTGGCGATTCGTACTGGTCACGATCGCACCCATGAAGGGGAACATAGTGAACCGATTTTCCTAACCTCATCATTTGTCTGTGAAAGTGCAGCTGATGCTGAAGCAAAATTTTCAGGAAAAATCGAGGGCAATACATACTCTCGCTATACCAATCCGACGGTACATACTTTTGAAAAGCGCCTCGCAAAACTCGATGGCGCAGAGCGTGCAATTGCCACCAGTTCAGGCATGGCAGCAGTGCATGCGATGTGTATGGCGTATCTCAAAGCAGGCGATCATGTGATCTGCTCACGTGCGGTATTCGGTTCGATCATTTCATTGTTTGAAAAGTATGTGATGAAGTTCGCTGTGGAAGTGACCTTTGTCGATCTTGACGATCTCGATGCTTGGAAAAATGCGATTCGTCCAAATACACGATTACTGTTTATCGAAACGCCGTCGAATCCATTAGCGCAAGTTGGTGATATGCAAGCGATTGCCGATATTGCCCATGCGCATGGTGCTTTGTTTGCGGTGGATAATTGTTTCTGTACGCCAATGTTGCAACAGCCAATCAAATTTGGTGCGGATTTGGTGCTCTATTCAGCGACCAAATATATTGATGGACAAGGACGTGCGCTTGGTGGTGCAGTCGTTGGTAGTCACAAACTACTTGAAGAGGTGAATGGTGTCATTCGTACACTGGGCAACTCGATGAGTCCGTTTAATGCGTGGATTTTCTTAAAAGGTTTAGAAACCTTGAATATCCGTATGAAAGCGCACTGTGAAAATGCACAGAAACTGGCTGAATGGCTTGAGCAACATGACAATGTTGAAAAAGTCTACTACGCAGGATTGCCAAATCATCCAGGACATGAGCTCGCTAAGAAGCAACAAAAAGGCTTTGGTGGCGTGGTATCATTTGTGGTGAAAAATGGCCGTCAAGGCGCATGGCATGTGATAGATCGCACTAAATTCTTATCTATTACAAGTAATTTGGGTGATGTCAAATCAACCATTACCCATCCTGCGACCACTTCACATGGCAGAATGTCAGATGAAGCGAAGCAAGCCGCTGGTATTGTTGAAGGTTTGATCCGTGTATCGGTTGGGTTGGAAGATATTGATGATATTATTGATGATCTTAAACGTGGCTTAGATCAATTATAATCTTCTCAGTTTGAACTGTTACAGCGTTAACTTCGCTCGAAGTATTTCATATACATCTTCGCTCAGTTGCCTTGTAACAGACCAAACTGCATTGATTATAAAAGTATGAATTTTTGAAATAGTCGTAATTAAGTTAATTTTGAAAGAAAGGATAACACTATGAATATCAATATGTTGATGCAACAAGCACAGCGTATGCAAAAGGATATGGAAGGCAACATCAAAAAAGCCAAAGAAGAGCTTGCGCAAACTGAAGTGCACGCCGAAGCAGGTGGTGGCTTGGTCAAAGTGACCATGACGGCTCGCTTTGTGGTGAAACGTATTGAGATCAATCCTGAGCTTTTACAAGACGAAGCGGATATGATTGAAGACTTGATTGCTGCTGCGGTGAATGATGCTGTGCGCCAAGCGGAAGAAATTTCTGATGAAAAACTCAAAGGTGCGAATAGCGGTATGGGATTACCACCAGGTTTATCAGGGATGTTCTAAAGGAAACACGAAAAACCACCTGCGTATGCAAATTTCTGCGTTGTTCCTTGCTCGCAATCCTCATGTACCTGAACTACACTGCGGTTGCTGTGCGAGGTACGCCTTGAAATTTTAATTACTCGCTAGGTTTTTCGAATCCCCAAAATTTAATGTTCCAAATTAAATTAGAGCATTTCATCCAATCAAAATTAGGGTCTGTTGACATTTCACAGATGCTTGCGACAACGGATGTTTTTTAGGCGATACTAGGAATGAATGAAGAAATTTAGTCATTCTAAATGATTCATTCATAACAACGTAGCGTCAAAAAACATCCTTGTCCCGAAGGGTTATGGCTAAAATTGCCATAAACTTCGTTATGAAACTTGACAAGGGAGTGACCATTCTCTGCGTTTCATGCCTCGTTTATGTGATTTTAGCCTATAACGCAATGCATGGTTGAAATGTCAACAGACCCTAATCATTTATTTTGTTGTGTCATTGAATTATGTATAGCGATCGCTTTAGTTTCCTTGTGCAAAAGTTGCGTTTATTGCCCAGTGTTGGCTCCAAGTCAGCACAGCGTATGGCATTGCATTTATTGATGCGACAACGTGTCGGCGCATTGGAACTCGCTCAAGCGATCACCGATGCAGTAGAACATATTCATGAGTGTTCAGTCTGTCATTCATTGACCGAACTTGACGTTTGTGAGATCTGCTTGGATACCGAGCGAGATCAGCAAGTACTGTGTGTGGTGGAATCGCCTGCAGATGTCTTTGCGATTGAGCATAGTGGTAGTTTCAAAGGGCGTTATCATGTGTTACATGGGCATTTGTCACCACTAGATGGGATTGGTCCTGAAGAAGTGGGGATTCCGCATTTACTGCAACGCTTGAGTGATGGACAAATTCAAGAGATTATTCTTGCCACCAATGCCACAGTAGAAGGTCAAGCCACAGCGCACTATTTGGTTGAAGCTTGTCGCCAACTGCCAGTTCGTATTAGTCGGATTGCACAAGGTGTACCGCAAGGTGGTGAGCTTGAATATGTCGATAGTCATACCTTGCATCAGGCGTTGACGCATCGTTTGATGCTCAATCAGGATTAAGTTGCTGTAGCGAAGTCTGTGTTCAGGTTCAGGCTTAGATTTACTTTTATAATTTGTATTATCAATACTGTGTTATTGATTAAGGAATTGTATGCACTACCAATGGATTGCATCGCAAGCAGAATTGCCTGCAATCAGTGAAAAATTAAAACAAAGTGCAAGTCATGCGCTCGATACCGAGTTTATCAAGGTCGATACGCTGTACCCAAAATTAGGTGTATTGCAGATCAATGTTGATGAGCAAGTGTATTTGGTTGACGGCAATCTGGATCTATCAATACTTTGGCAAGCAATTTTTGAGGCGAAGCAAAATATTTTCCATGCTTGCGGAGAAGATGTTGACCTGATTTATCACTATGCACAGCAAAAACCACTGACCAATATTTTTGATACCCAAGTCGCTATGGCGTATCTCGGCTATGGCATGCAGATTGGTTATCAGCCTGCTGTGGAAACCATCCTAAATATTCAAATGGAAAAAGATCAAACGCGTTCAGATTGGTTGGCACGTCCACTGACCCAAGAGCAAGCGCAGTATGCCGCCAATGATGTGTTGTATTTACAGCAACTTGCTGATCGTTTAATTGATGATTTAAAAGATAAAAATTTATATAACTATGTGCTAGAGGATTGCCAAAGCTATTGCCAATCTTTAGCGCAGAATTATTCTCCCGAAGATGCTTATTTGGATATGGCGAACTTTCGACATAGTTCCAAACAACTGATGCAACTCAAACAGCTGATGACATGGCGAGAAGAACTTGCACTTCGAGAGAATAAGCCACGCAGTTATATCTTGAAAAATGGCACGATCCAAAAAATCTTAGAGCGTCATCCAAAGACACTTCACCAGTTGGCGAGTCAGTATGAGATTCGTTCGAGTGTTTTGCGTGAACACGGCAAACATATTTTAAGCTTAATCAATGACTTACCAGACCAATCAACATGGCTAAAACGGCTACCTAGACCTTGCCGTTATCAGCTCAAAGAAACCAGTGTGGCGATTGAACAGTTATTACAAAATGTCAGCAATGAGTTATCTGTACCAATGGATATTTTGATGCGCAAAAAATGGATGACACAACTGCAAATTTTTGCGACGCAAGATCAGTCAAATTTAGATCAACTCAATCCTTATTTATTAGGCTGGCGCTTGGAATGTGTGACCAAGCCAATTCTTGCCTTAATTGCTCAGGATATGGAAGCACAGCCACAGTCTGTTTAGCATAAAGTTTTACGATCATTGAAATTGACGCAGTGTTTATTTTCAAACTATGTATATTTTCAAACTAGGTGAACTTTGAAACCGTAACTTTGCAGTCACCATTTGCAATACTTCGTAAGACATTTCGGTGTATGCTGAATTTAACTAGGGATAAGTTGTGCTGTGAATCATTTATTCTGCGTGGCGTAAGCTAAGAAGTTTAGGTTCAAATTTAGACTTAAAAAATGCTTCAAGTTATAATTCGCCATAGTTTTGGTTTTTTCAAACTCAATTTTCCCTCAAATAACATAAATGAGTAACGCAGATGATTTGTGATATTTATCGATCAAGCAAACGTGATGAGATGTATCTCTACGTAGCACGTTCAAATGTGCAGGGTGAAAGTCAAGCAGATGCCGATAGCGATCATGCTACGGATCCTTTTGCTAAAGTCCCTGAAAGCATGCAAAAAGCGTTTGGTCGAGCAACATTTGTCATGCAACTTGAGCTCACTCAAGAGCGTAAGTTGGCACGCGTTTCTACAATGCGTGTACTCGATGCACTACAGACTCAGGGCTATTTTGTGCAGATGCCACCAGATGGTTTGATCAACCCGAATGCTGTTGCGCCTGAAGGTTTGCGAGGAGCATAAATATGAATCAGATCTTAGCTGGATTGCAGTCTTGGTGGTATGGCTTTCTGAGTTTGTTTGATGCGATTCCAGAAGACAGCATCGCCATTACCGTCTATGTTGGCGGGACAATCGTTGCGCTGTGCTGTTGGTATAGCGTAGCAAAGCGATTACCGAGTCCATTAGGTGCTTTGACGTGGATTATTCTTTTTGCGTGCTTGGTGACACCGACTGTATCAGAAGGTGAAAATGCAGGACTTGCACCTGCGTTGATCGGCATGATTTTTGGGATTTTAACCAAAGAGCAAAATCTGATTTGGTCAAATCTGTCGGCAATTTTATTTGTGGCAGCAGTATGCTTTTTGGTGATGTTCTTTTGGTCGCGTTATCAAAATCAACGCAAAAAACTGCATCAAAACTAAGCTTCCAAGTTAAACAGCAAAGTTAAACTTCCAAGTTAAACATCAAAGCTCAGCTTTAAGTTAACGCCAAAGTCAGCTTCAAAGTTAAAGTTTAAATTAATAACGCTAAAATCGTTGCAAAGTCGAAAATCAGTCAATGTATTTTCGCAAAACTTTTGCTTTATTAGCATTTATATATCGGATTGAACAGGACATTTCATGCAAACTCAAAAATTTGAAGGCACTTCACAGTATATCGCTACAGAAAGTTTAAAGTTGGCTGTCAACGCAGCACGTACTTTGCAAAAACCTTTGTTGGTGAAAGGCGAGCCGGGTACAGGGAAAACCTTGTTAGCTGAGCAAGTGGCGGACAGTTTGGGCATGAAGTTGATCACTTGGCACATCAAATCGACGACCAAAGCACAGCAAGGCTTATACGAATATGATGCGGTATCACGTCTGCGTGATAGTCAGCTTGGCGATGATCGTGTTTATGATATTAAAAACTACATCAAACCTGGGAAATTGTGGGAAGCCTTCACCTGCGAAGAACGCTGTGTGCTGTTGATTGATGAGATTGATAAGGCTGATATTGAATTCCCAAATGACTTATTGCATGAACTCGATCGTATGGCGTTTTACGTCTATGAAACAGGTGAAACTATCAGTGCAAGCCAACGTCCAATCGTGATTATTACCTCGAATAATGAAAAAGAATTGCCAGATGCGTTCTTGCGTCGTTGTTTCTTCCATTACATCGAATTCCCTGATGAAGCGACGATGCGTCAAATCATTGATGTACATTTTGAAAATATTAACAACACGCTCGTGTCAGAAGCACTCCAAGTCTTTTTTAAACTGCGTGATGTGCCAGGCTTGAAAAAACCACCTTCAACCAGTGAGTTGATTGATTGGTTACGTCTGTTGATGGCAGATGATGTACCTGAAGATGTACTGCGCAATCGTGATAAAAGCTCAGCGATTCCGCCGATGTATGGTGCATTGCTCAAAAATGAACAAGATGTGCAGTTGCTTGAGCGTTTAGCCTTTATGTCACGTCGCTAAGCGAAGCAGACGAGGGCAGAAGAATGTTTATTCGCTTATTTTACAAACTGCGCAAATATGGCGTGCCTGTTAGCACACGTGAGCTGATTGATCTCAATCAAGCTGTTGCGAATGGCGTGGTCTTTGCCGATCAAGAGCAATTTTATCAATTGGCTCGTACTGTCATGGTCAAAGACGAGCGTTATTTTGATAAGTTTGACCGTGCGATTAAAGATTATTTTGAAGGCATTGAAAGTTTTGATATTGATGATTTGCTCAATCAAGTCAAACATTTGCCTAAAGATTGGTTTGATCTTGAACTTTTAGAGAAGCATCTAACGCCTGAACAACGAGAAGAATTGCTTAAAGCAGGCTCACTCGAAGAGTTGATGAAAATGTTGGAAGAACGCTTGCGTGAACAACATAAAAAACATCAAGGTGGCAATCGTATGATCGGCACAGGTGGTACGTCACCATTTGGTGCCTTTGGTGATCATCCCGAAGGCGTGCGGATCGGTGGACCGGGCCGTAAAAAGTCTGCAGTCAAAGTTTGGGAACAACGTAAATATCAAAATCTAGATGACGATCAAATACTTGGTACACGTCAGATGCAAATGGCGTTACGTCGTCTGCGCAAGTTCGCCCGTCAAGGTGCTGAGGAAGAGCTGGATATTGATTCCACCATTCAAAAGACCGCACAAAAAGGTATTTTGGATGTACAAATGGTGCCTGAACGCCGTAACCGTATCAAAGTATTAATGCTATTTGATATTGGCGGTTCGATGGATGCGTATATCGCCCAGTGTGAAAAGCTATTTAGTGCAGCCAAGACTGAATTTAAAACTTTAGAATATTTTTATTTTCATAATTGTCTGTATGACTATGTTTGGAAAGACAATAACCGCCGTCAAAGTAGCCGTATGGAAACTTTTGATTTGTTTAATACCTATGGCAAAGACTATCGTGTGATCGTGGTCGGTGATGCAAGTATGGCACCGTATGAGCTATTTTCTGAAGGTGGTTCGGTAGAATACATGAATGCGGAAACAGGTGTGGTATGGCTACAACGTCTGCGCAAACATTTTGAAAAAACAGCGTGGCTCAATCCTGAAGAGCAAAATTATTGGCAATATACCCAGACCATTCAAGGCATTAAACAAGTCTTTGAAGATCATATGTATCCAATGACGCTGAAAGGTCTTGAGGATATGACGAAATATTTGTCACGTTAAAAGATGACTTTCCACCGCAGATAAATTCGTTAAACAGATGGTTTTTCGAAGTTCACAGACAAAATAAAGGTCAGTCAAGATGCGAGGCTTAACTGACCTGAGTCTTCGATTTGGGACGTGCATAAGATGCCATTATTACCACGTCGCAAACTTGAGAAAATGATCATCATTGTGAATATCGAATCCATTGATCTAAATGGCTAACTGCGGATGCCGTGCAAATTAGACTTTAGAATAGATCAGAGAGAATATGATCAATGTTATTCTATAAACGCTATAGTGATGGGATTGGTTGACAAGATATTTAGAAAAATTTGAATATTTTTGCCATTTTTTTAAGTTAAAATTTAAAATCCAATCTATTCATCAGCTTATACAAATTGCCTTGAATCAATATTTCTCAATCATTCTGTGAAAATCTTATGAAACAATCGTTGCCTTTTATCATCTATTTTCTGTGTTGGTTGATTGCACTGACTTTTGCGCTTGGTGCATTGGGTATGCTACTTCCTCAAGTATTTAGTGTGTTAGTGCTTTTACCGTACATGATCAGTTTTTATTTGATGGCGAGGCATTTCGTCAAAAAGATGAAAACGATTCCTGATATGACAACACGATGGCACCTCAGTATAGGCTGTGCAACTGCATTTTGGTTTTATAGCATCATTGCAGGGATTGTCGGTATTTTTATGGTACAAGGTCGAATAGATTTTGCACCGATCACTAATGCCCTGAGCAGTGGAGCATTTGTATTGATCTTTTTATCGATCTTTTTAATGGTGAATGCGTTTTTGGTGTTGCTTGGTTTTTGGTTCTTGGGTAAACCAACACAGATGATGTTGAAGAAATATCAGAAATAAATAACTCTTTAGGGTTAATCACAAAAAATCACGCCGAAGCGTGATTTTTATTACATATGTTCGAATTATGAAGCAGCAAAGCTAATACGACGGTTACGGAATTTCCCTTGATCTGTTGCATTATCAGCTACAGGTTGGCTAGAACCTGCACCAGTAGAGGTCAATGCTGTCGAAGGTGCACCTTGGTCAGTCAGATATTCTTTGACTGCATCAGCACGTTCTTGAGATAAAGTCACATTTTGGTTTTCATTACCAGTCGAGTCTGTGTGACCTGTAATGTTCAATGCCGCATTTGGAATAACTTTCATCACTTCAACCGCTTTATTTAACACGACTTCATTTACGTCAGGAATATCATCACTACCGACTTCAAAGTTGATCACTTGAAGATTCAAGGCATTTGCAAGATCGGCAGGCGTTGAGTTTGCATCAAGTGCATTTAACGCATTCATGGCAGCTTGGAGACTTGGATCAACAGTCAATTGCACGTCTAAAGCTTGCGCACCTTCAACTGTTACACCTGTTAGTGTGCCTTGCAATTGGCTAACTAAATTGTTTAATGCAGTTGCATCAGGCGCATTGACAATCACTTTGCCATCTTTAAATTCAGCTGAAGCATTTGGTATAGCTTTGATTTGTGTCAATGCGGCTTCAAGATTCTCTTGACCTGCAAGTGTCATTGCATTGTCATCATCGACTTGTATGTTGTCGCATTTGTCACTTGTACCAAAGACATTGGCTACAGCACCGAGAATGTTGTCTTTTAGAGCTTGATTGCCAACTTCACCGCCACAAGCATAGACTTCATCGCCTTCACCTGTAGTAATGTTAAAGCTTGAAAAGTCTTTATTTACATCATCTCTAGGCACAGGAGCAACTTGTCCAGTGGTCGCATTTTCCGCAGGAGCGGTTGCTTTATTGTCATTACAACCACGCCATAAGAAGAAAATAATCAATCCAAGCAATAACAAACCAATCAGTGGTAATAAGCTTTTAAAGCCTCCACCTGATTTGTTGCTATTGCTTGTTGTTGAAGTGCTAGTTGTTGAGGTGCTCGTTGCAGATGTATAGCTTGGCTGGGTTGTACTTGTAACCGTAGGCGTTGGAGTAGGCGTGCTGGTTGTAGTGGAGCTATCACCAGTTAGCTTCGCACCCAAACCGCCGATTGCACCCAATACACCTGCAGGAAGCAAACTGATCGCCCAACTTGGTAATTTGTCACCAAATAATGAAACATTATTTTTTAAGAAGCTCAGGACAGACTCGCCACCTGCCAATTTTTTGATTTGTGTCAAAATCAAAGGCGCAGAGGTTGTGATTAAACTTTGAGCTTGTGACTTATCGACTTGGTTAAATTCAGCAAGCTTACCAATAATAGAATCTTGCTCTTCATGAGAGCCGAAGACTTGATCTAAGATAGATGCACCATCGATTGTTTCATTGGCTTGAGGTACAGCATCATTGCCAATGATCTTGGTTGCAAATAGTGAAATAAAGTGTGTAATAAGATTGCTCTGATTTTCTTGGCTTGTACTATCTTGACCACCAAGACTCCCTAAAACGTGAGGTAATACAGCTGATTTTATCTGTTCGACGATATCCATAATGTGGATCCTCCAGTGTCGCTTATCTTCTTGAACCGCAAGGAAACATATAAAATTTAAACAACAAGTTCATCAAATAACAAGTTCATCAAATAACAAGTTCATCAAATAATAATGTTTTGTCCTTACGATTCATTTCCGCAAAAATATTTAAAAAAATCATAAAGTTGTTAATGACAACTTCGTAATCCATATAACATCTTCATCATAGTTAAAAAATGTGCGCTAGTTCTGTGTTTCTTTAGTACACTTTGTAACCAAATTGTGAGTTGTTATTTACAATTGTTTGTCAAATAAGGAGAAATTACGAGCAAGCGTTGAGATTCCCAAGAATCAAAATTATACGAAGGAAGTGGTTCGTCGCTATTCCATCTCGAGCATTTTTTCTGTAAAATACCGCATCCCTTACCTGCAGGTCGTATTGCATGGTGCAATCGAGCCGAACAGGTATCTAAAAGAGGTTGTTATGGCAGTTAAGTTAAAAACTCGCCGTGGTGCAGCTAAACGCTTCAAAGCGACTGCAAACGGTTTTAAACGCAAGCAAGCGTTCAAACGTCACATCTTGACCAAAAAATCTGCAAAGCGTATTCGTCAATTACGCGGCTGTGTAATGGTTCATGTTTCTGATATGAACTCAGTTCGTCGTATGTGCCCATACATCTAAGGAGATTTTAAATGGCTCGTGTAAAACGTGGTGTAGTGGCGCATCGTCGTCACAAGAAAATTCTTGCTCGTGCAAAAGGTTATTATGGTGCTCGTTCACGTGTTTATCGTGTAGCGTTCCAAGCTGTGATCAAAGCTGGTCAATATGCTTACCGTGACCGTCGTCAGAAAAAACGTCAATTCCGCGCTTTGTGGATTTCACGTATCAATGCTGGTGCACGTCAAAATGGTTTGTCATATAGCCGTATGATTGATGGCTTGAAAAAAGCTCAAGTAATCATCGACCGTCGCGTATTGGCTGACATCGCTTATCATGATGCGGTTGCATTTGCTGCTTTAGCTGAAAAAGCGAAAGGTGCATTGACTGCTTAAGTCATTGATATTAAAAAAACGCACTTTATGTGCGTTTTTTTATGCCTGTAAGTTTATAATGGAAAAGCGAATTAAAAAATCCGCTTTTCATCTTGCTTGGTTGGTAAAGTTGCAATGGTTCGTTTTAATTTTTCTGCAATTGCAAGGTAATGACTTGCAGTTACATCTTCTGCGATCACACTTGGTTTGCCTTGATCGGTATTTTCACGAATCACTGCGTTGAGTGGTAGATGACCAAGCAAGGGCACATGATATTGTGTCGCAAGTTGATCACCGCCACCTGTCCCAAAAATATGATCTTCATGCCCACAGTTTGAACAAATATGTGTAGACATATTTTCTACCACACCAAGCACTTTGATATTCACTTTATTGAATAGTTCGATGCCTTTTTGTGCATCCATGAGTGCCACATGTTGCGGTGTAGTCACGATTACTGCACCAGATACAGGAATGCGCTGTGCTAAAGTCAGTTGAATATCGCCTGTTCCCGGGGGCATATCAATGAGTAGCACATCTAGATTTGGCCATTGAGTTTGGTTAAAGAGTTGCATCAAGGCGCCAGTCGCTTTCGGTCCACGCCATGCCACAGGTGTGCGCCCATCGCCAGTGAGATGACCGATCGACATTACAGGCATGCCATAGGCATTGAGCGGGACGAATTGTTCATTTTCAATCAGTGGCGTTTGACCTTCATTACCGAGCATGGTTGGAATGCTTGGACCATAAATGTCTGCATCCAACACACCCACTTTTAACCCTAACTGTTGCAAAGCAAGCGCAAGATTCACTGTCGTGGTTGATTTACCGACGCCACCTTTACCTGATGCGACCACGATCACATGCTGAATATGTGGATGGGCTTTCACATCGGACTGTGTTGGCGCAGGCTTTTTAATTGGCGCTTCATCATTTTTTGGCTGATATGTACTCGGTGCTTGATCGGTTTGTTTAGTTTGATTTTTATGAACTGCATTACCACTGGCATCTTGTACAGGCGGTAGTTTTGTAGTGCTTGTAGACTTTGCAGGTTTTGCTTCATTATTTGTTTGAGGATTTTTCTTTTGCACCACATGCAGGTTTAAAGTTTCTACACCTGCTTTTGCTAAATCTTCACTGAGCGCATCATGTATCTGCTGAAGATCATCAATTTCACTTTCATAGACAAAAATACTGAGTTGCAAGGTATTTTGTTCAATTTTGAGCTGAGTAATGCGATCTATTAACGCATCATTGCTTTTGGGCAATTGGAATTGTTCAAGGTACTGTTCAATACGTTGCTCATTCAGACTTGGCGAAATCACCACTTCATTGCTAGGGGAGAACTTTGCTTTTAAAGCAGAAAACCAAGACATGAAAAACTCCAAAGGCTAGTAGCCAAATTAATCGCACAAAGACGTAGTGTATCGACAATTTCTATAAAATTTAAGTAAAAAGCATGCTTTTGCTATTCAGCTTTTTGACAAAGGTTATCGAATAATCTGAATAAGACACAAAATGATGCAATCGCCGAATTAACCTGCAAAATGTAAAGCGAGTTTTTGCATGGCTTGACCACGATGGCTGATCTTATTCTTTTCAGATTTTGGCAATTCCGCACTTGAGCAATTCAACTCTGGAACCCAAAACAGCGGATCATAACCAAAGCCTTGAGCGCCTCGGATTTCCGTTAAAATCTCACCATGCCATAAACCTTCAACCACAATCGGTAGTGGATCGTCAGCATGACGTACTAAAGCGAGTACGCAAACAAACATTGCAGGAATCACGGTATTTTCAGCACGAAATGGTAAAAGTGACTCTAAAAGTTTAGAATTATTGGCATGGTCATTGCCGTGTTCACCTGCATAGCGGGCAGAGTAAATCCCTGGCGCACCGCCTAAGATCGGGACGACTAAGCCTGAATCATCTGCGATCGCCGCTTTGCCAGACTGACGAGCGGCATGACGCGCTTTGATGATGGCATTTTCAATAAAGCTTAGACCATCTTCGATCGCATCCTCAATGCCAAGCTGTGCTTGCGGAATGATTTTGGTATCGAGATTGAGGTTGGCAAATAAACTTTCAAATTCAGTAAGTTTGCCTTTGTTGTTGCTGGCGAGCACCAATTCTTTACCTTGCCATTGCGGTCGTTTGTTGTGTAAGTCTGATGCTGAAAGTGCCATCGTTTTGCCTTTTATGATCTAAAAAATTTCTGAAAACTAGGGTCTGTTGACACTTCACAGATGCTTGCGACTACGGATGCTTTTTAGGCGATACGAGGCAGGAATTAGGAAGTTTAGTCATTCTAAATGACTCATTGCTAACGAAGTATGAGACGCACTGCGTCGCAAGGAAAGCATCCTAGTTCCGCAGGATTATCGCTAAAACTACCATAAACTTCGTTATGAAACTTGGCAAGGGAGTGACCATTCCCTGCGTTTCATGCCTCGTTTCTGTAGTTTTAGCGGATAACGCAATGCATGGTTGAAATGTCAACAGACCCTAATTATAAGAAAAAGTCAGCGTTTGCAAAACAACAACAATGTTAATTGACTGATTTTTAGAAGTAGTCAGTGCGTGGAAATATTTTGAAACAGTGAAGCGGGCAGAGTGACTTTACAGCAAAAACAATTGATCTATTCTAGAGAGAATACCGCCTCTGAAAATACAACTGGAAGTTTTGCAAGCGGACATCTCATGCCGAAGCTTTGTGTAGCATCATGAAGCAGATATTGAGTTGAAAAAACACTGAAATAAGAGGTAATTAGCCCATGTCACTCAACCCGAAGAAAGCATTTAAACATGCGACTTTTCATCGTATCGAGCTACTTGCAAGCCGGGCTTGAGGATGCTTTCAATGTCTTAAAATCTATACGCCTGACGTGATCGAACAATGGTCGGATCAGGGCAAAACCGCACAATGTCCATACTGTGGTGCCAACTCAGTGATTGGCGATGCGTCAAAATTTCCGATTAATGATAAATTCCTGATGAGTTTGCAGCAGAGCTTTAGCTAAGAAGCCAACTGAAATTCAGAAATTAATCCGATGGAAATGAATACACCGAAATCAAAAGCAGTCTAGGTCATTCCTATTGCAAATGTATGACACCTGTATTCTTACATCATAGGTTTCAATACATTTTTAGCTCTGTCTATATATAAGAATTCAGCGTTGACGCTGAAATTTAAAATGACATTATTGCTTTGATTTCGGTGTTTGCTTTTACAAGTTAGATAATTCGAAAGCTAACTCGAAAACCAACTCAAAAACTAACTCAAAAACTAACTCGACTTACGTTTCACTAATTCAATCCACCAATTGTCTTGATGGTGATTTCTCCATGCAGGATGTTCAATCAACAGGTTAAAATCACAGCTTGGATGATCTGCGTATTTTTTCAACCAATGACGTGTCATCGCCACTTCTTTTTGAGAAATCGCAGCATATGCAAGCATCAAGAAAATATCGACATCTTGATAATGCGACAGTGGTTTAAGTACTTGCTGGGTGATGAGTGCAAAACGAGTTTCACCTGTCACTTCAAAATAAATCATATATGCCTGCGCAAGATGTAAGGACAGCGCAAGATAAAGACTTAACGGCATCTCATCAACTTCAACACGTGCTTGCTCAAGAATGACAATCGCTTCTTGCAAAAAGTGAATTTGCTCTGATTTGACACGGCTGTGTGTAACCAACTCCAGTCGAAGCTTGCCACGTTCAAGCGCAAGTTCAGACGAGTTCTCTTGTAGATAAGCTTGATCAGTTTCACCAATTTTACTGATGAGTAGTTTGCTTGCTTCGCTCATAATGCCTCGCTAAATTGCTTTGAATTTACGAATTTGAACTTAAGGAAATAAATTCTACAGCTATAAATGAGGGTGAGTTGGATTTAATCAAGTTGGAATGAGGTGACTAACTTATATACTTTAGCCATTCAAAGTTAAAGATAAAATGGCATCTTTAGGAGGCGCTGTACTGACTTGAATCGCCAATCGTCCAGGTTGAACACGTAAACCGCAAATTTCAAATTGATCGACCAATTGGCGAACGAGTTCTTTACTTTCACGCAGGATATTCAGCCCCGGTAAAATACTGAAATCGGTCAGGCTAATGAGTCGCTCGGTCATCCAAGATCGGTTGTTAATAAAATCTATAAATCCTGCTTGCTCAAGGTCAATGTACCAAAGGCGATGTTTTTCTTGACGAATTCCCGGAATATCTCGAATCAGATGATTCATAATTTTTGCTACAGGAATACGGTTGATGACTTCAAACCCAACCTTGCCGACACGACGTGTTGCCCAGTTGGTCATGGTGCCTGCATGACGCACTTGCAGATCAAGGTGTTCATCAGTTTGTTTTAAGCGCAAAAATTTTTCTTTACCTAGTCCACATTCCAGTACATCGAATTTTAAGGTGAGTCGATAGAGTACACGGCTATAATGCCCATCGACTTCGATCTGAAATTGATCTTGCCCACATTGCACCGTGATATTGTCAATGTCTTTAGATTCGACTCGGCTTCGGATTTGTTTATTGAGTAGCACTTCGGGTAAATACAGGGTAATTGGATTATTGCCGAGGAAGTTTTTCGCCATATTTAGGCTGACACTTCGAGCGACTTCACTGGTTTCTGTAACCAGTCCTCGGACTGCTTTCGTTGAATAGTTTTTCATGCCAACCACGCTATTTTTGGTGTGTTGACTGATTTGATCAAGGGTGTCTAGCGTTGTATTGGTAACATGTCCAAGCGCACCCACAATATCCGTCGTCGTATCAGTGGCGAAGTTTACCGCGATTTTTGCACGTTTAAGCGTAGAGCTAAAAGTCTTGTTGAGGAGTTCCCGAGAGTTTGGCTGATTCACATCAATACCAGTATCAAAATAATCCACACTTCGACTTATTTCAGGCTCGACGTCTAGTTCTGGTTCGAGCTTTGATGCTGATTTTGATACTTGTTTTAATCCTAATTTAGAGTCTTGGTCTGTAAGTGGTGTTATTTCGGTGTTGCTACTATCTTTTGAAATGTTTGTTGAAATATCACGTGTTGCTATTTTCGTTTTGACAGGTTCAGGTTGTTTAAACGGATTTGATGACTTTTTTGAGGTTTTGTTAAGTGAGTCATTTTGAGTCGGCATGTCCGAATTGACGTGATCGTCGTTCTGATCGTGCATGTCATACTCCTGTTGTTATTGTCCGAAATGTCCAAGGCGACGATAAAAAAGCAATCCAATGTGTACCAATGTGGAAATATCAAAATGCCTTTTTGGAATAATTTTAATATAACAAAATTCTAGGCAAGATTGTCAATGACTTAGACGTGGCAATTTTTGGATTATTTTACAGCGAGATTTTCACTAAATGCTTTAACTCAGGAATTTTAGCCGAGTACAGGATCGCTATTTCGCATCCAAGCTGTGATGGAGAGTCGATCTTGTTTGGTTTCAAGCACTTCATGCAAGAGATCACTTTGGAACAATATCAAACGATTTGGCTGTGGCTCGATCACATGCCATTGATCTTGAATGTCTTGTAGGCGAAGTTGACCTTGCCAATCATCGTGCCATTCAGGATGTAGATAGTATACGGTGGAAAATACTCGACCATTTTTTTGTTGTGGATTGTCCCGATGTAAGGCGTAGAATTCACCTGCGTGATAGCAAGCAAAATGCGCTTCAATATCTCGAATACCCGCAAAGAAGTAACGATTAAAATCTTGTGATAAGCATTCTAACTGTTCGATATGTTTCGACGCTAAGGTGAAATGTGGCTCAATCCATAAGATATGATCGCTACGAATCTCCGTCATTACGCCATCTTGAATAGATGCTTTACGAAATTGATCTAAGTGCGTACAGCATTCTTGCTGAAGCGCTTGCATATATTCCAAAGGATAAAGTCCATCAATGATGCTAAAACCTTGAGTCTGCATCTCGTTGAGGATGTGATCGATATCAAAATGTACATGAAGCTTGAGAGTGTGCTGACTCATGATAAGCGCCGATCAAAAGTAGAGTAAATAAAGTAGCAAGTCATAGATGCCATGCGATTTTTGCTTATTCGTATTGTATGAACCAATACATTTGAATCAGCTTGGCTATTGTAGTGTATGTCTATAATCAAAGTCATCGAGAAAGTCGTACAACTGACGCACAATATTACAAATCATTTCATGCTAAAATAGCAGATATTCAATCATTTAAATTTAATCTCAATGAATTATCGTCACCATTTTCACGCAGGTAACTTTGCCGACGTGATGAAGCATGTTTTGCTGATGCAACTTTTACAACAAATGAACGCCAAAGATAAACCCTATCGCTATGTGGATACACATGCAGGTGCAGGTAAATATAATCTTGCGGATGCACCTGCACAGCGTTCAGGTGAGTATTTGTCAGGTATTCATCGTTTGATGCAGCTCAACAATAAAGCTCGCAAAGAAGCACCTGAAGTTGTACAAGACTATCTCAAAGCAGTTGAAAATCTGCGTGAAACAGAAGGCAAGGGTGTGTATCCCGGTTCTCCGTGGTTTGCCCTAGATACCATGCGTGAGCAAGATGTGGCAACGGTTTTTGAATTGCAAAGTGATGTCTTTGCACAGCTCCGTCACAATTTGTATGATCGACGTTTACAAAGCCATCAACGTGATGCGTATGAGGGCTTACTGGCGGTGATTCCACCGAAAGAAAAGCGTGGCGTGGTGATGATTGATCCACCGTATGAAATTGAGCGTAAAGACTTTCCGCAGTTGGTCGAACTGATTCAAAATGCTTATAAGAAATGGTCAACTGGTGTTTTTGCAATTTGGTATCCGATCAAAGATCGTGCCATGATTGAGCGTTTTGAAAAGAAAATGCAAAAGACAGGTATTCGCCGTCAGTTAGTTTGTGAAATCTGTGTGTGGCCTGATGATACGCCAGTCGGTTTGAATGGTTGTGGTTTGCTTATCATCAATCCACCATGGCAGTTTGATCAACATGCCGATGATGCTTTGCAATGGCTATTGCCGCATCTCAAAATGGCAGAAGGCGCACAAGCAAAAGTGAAATGGTTGGTGGGTGAGTAAACTCGATTTGCTCATACTTTATAAAGTTTAAAATAATTCAAAATAGGAATAATGATGCACGATTCTAATGATATGCAACATGACGCCAAGCAGTCGATAAAGACAGATACAATGCCAAAAGATCATAGTGGGCAGAAAGCTTCAACAGGCTTGGATTATGACGGCATTACCTTTGAAGTGGTGGAAGAAGAGCAGACAGCAACGGGTAAAGTGCGCCGTCGGGGCATCTATCTGTGGCCGAATCTGATTACCACTGCTGCATTGCTCAGTGGTTTTTACTCAATCATTGCCAGTATGAATGGTCAATATCTGCAAGCGGTGTATGCGATTATCATTGCGGCGCTACTCGATGGCTTGGATGGTCGAGTGGCTCGTGCGATTGGTGCACAAAGTGCTTTTGGTGAACAATTTGACTCTCTATCAGACTTGCTTGCCTTTGGTGTGGCGCCTGCGATCTTGGTGTATAGCTGGAGTACGCATGATCTGGGGCGTATCGGCTTGGCGTGTTGCTTTATTTATACCGTGTGCGCAGCGTTTCGTTTAGCTCGTTTTAATGTGCAAATTGGTACTGTGGATAAACGTTACTTCATCGGAATAGCCAGTCCGCTTGCAGCAATTATTGTGATTTGCTCGGTGTGGGTACAGCAAGATTTCAAAGATACACTGGATTTCAGTGCGGTATGGTTGCAAGGCTTAAATGCTGCGACCATGGTCATTGTTGGTTTATTGATGATTTCAAATCTGAAATATTATTCTTTTAAAGTCATGGATCGTAAGCGTGTACCCTTTGTGATCATGATTCCTGTCATTCTGATTTTCTCTGCGATTACGTATAACATTCCAGTAGGGATTTTGATTGTGTCGATCATTTATGCTTTATCAGGGATTGTGACTACTTTGATGAGTCGTAAGCAAACTGCTTAAAATTCAAAATTTCGCTTTAAAAAAACTGTCAATTGAGCAAATCAATTGACCGTTTTTTTAGGGTGGATAAATGTGAATTAACGCTTTTTCACGATACCGTCGTTAATCATTTGTTGGAAGTGCTCAATCACACTGACTTTAATATCACGATAGTGAATCCCCAATTCTTTAATACTACGATCAGCATTAAAGTAAATTGGATAACCCATGTTCAATTTGACAAATTTACGGCTTAGTCCATAGATTGGTGCAATGGCTTGGAATAGGATTTTTGGTGCTTCCATTTTTGGAAATGGATATTTTGAACCAAATTTATTGGCTAAGATTTTACCCATTTCAAGCAAGCTCAATGTTCCGCCACTCACGATATAGCGACCATGCGCTGTTTCAGAAAAAGCCGCTGCAATATGTGCATCCGCCACATCACGCACATCGACAATACCATTCCACATTGCAGGCACGCCAAACTTCAGTGTGCCATCACCAAACTGTTGCAACACTTCGACACTACCAGATTGCGTACTTGAAGTCAGGGAAGGTCCCATGACCAGTGCTGGGTTGATACATACCAGATTCCAGCGGCTTTGTGCAGATTGCATTTTCCATGCTTCACGTTCGGCAGCGACTTTAGAATATGGGTAGGGTTGATGGTCAGCGCTACTGGTTTCATTCCAATGGCTTTCATCGAAGCTATTATTTTCCGTTTCTTTGATCTCTGCGGCATCACCATAAGTCGAGGCAATACTTGAGGTGAGCACGACACGTTTGACAGTATTGGTACGATTGACAGATTCGAGTACATTGCGAGTACCTTCAATGGCAGGCTCGATAATGTCTTTCACCGCATCTTTGTAATTGCTCACTACAAAAGGTGATGCGGTATGAATCACCACTTCACAGCCTTGCATCGCTTCGTCAAAAGCTTGCGGTGTCAAGAGATCTGCTTTGAAGAATTGGATTGGTGTTTCAGTTTGTTTTGACAGCTGTTCTAAATGTGCAATTTTATCTTTCTTTGATGGGTCACGGACTGTCGCATGAACAGGCGTCCCTTGCTTGAGCAAGCCCTCAATGATCCAACCTGCGACATAACCTGTTGCACCAGTCACCAAGACAGGTTTTGATTTATCAATAATAGCCATTTTTCACCTAAATTTTAATGAATATATCCTTAATCACACCCAACATCTAAACGATTGATTCTCTTATCTCTTGTGTTTAGATCATGCGAATTTTTTATATCTTAAATCACAGACGTGACAACAACAAGAATTCATAGATGAGTGTGCAATAAATAAGCTCACCTATCGGTGAGCTTTTCATTTGAGGTAATGATTTATTTCTTACTATGTTCATTGAGTAGAAATTCAACCAATGCTTTTTGTGCATGTAGACGGTTTTCTGCCTCATCCCACACCACAGCATTTGGATGATCGAGCATATTTTCTGAAATTTCTTCGCCACGATGCGCAGGCAAACAGTGCATAAATAAACAATCAGAATGCGCCAGTTGCATTAATGCCTCATTGACTTGATAGTTGGCAAAGGCTTTTTCACGAAGTTTTTGTTCTTCTTCCTGTCCCATGCTTGCCCATACATCAGTCACGATTAGATCGGCATCTTTGGCAGCAGCTTCAGGAGAATTAACAAGCTCAACATGATCTGCAAATTCAGCCAAGAATTTTGGATTTGGCGTGTAACCTTCAGGCGATGCAATGCGCAGTTTGAAGCCGAGCATTTGCGCAGCTTCCATATAGGAGTTGCACATATTGTTGCCATCACCAATCCATGCAACCGTTTTACTTTCGATATCGCCACGGTGTTCAAAATAGGTCTGCATATCGGCAAGTAGCTGACAAGGGTGGTGATCGTCAGTTAGACCGTTGATAATCGGAACAGATGAATATTCTGCAAACTTTTCTACGATGTCATGTCCAAAAGTACGAATCATGATGATGTCGAGCATACGTGAGATCACACGTGCGGAATCTTCAATCGGCTCACCACGACCTAACTGTGTATCTCTCGGCGACAAGAAGATTGCATCTCCACCAAACTGACACATTCCTGCTTCAAATGAAATGCGAGTACGTGTACTCGACTTCTCAAAAATCATACCTAAGACTTTACCAACAAAGGGTTGATAAGCTTCTGATTTTCGGTGAAGTTGTTTGAGTTCAGTTGCCCGAGCGAGCAGTTGTTTGAATTCAAAAGGAGTGAGGTCACGCAGGGTGAGAAAATGCCGTAGCGCCATAGGTTGGTCCACAAAATAACTGTAACAAACCAGTGAGTTGGTGAGTTATGAATGAAAAAAATAATCTACTAGTGTACAGCTGTTTATTTTGTTAATGCAAACAGAAAATTAATAAATATATTTCAATAAATGTATTACAAAAAAGAATACTGAACGATTGAGCTTGGTTAATTAATTTCTAAAGCCGATTAAATCGCATGACCCCGAATAAATCGCTCAACGAAGTAGTCGATCCGCTCATTATCCATAATTTCTATCGGTAAACCTACCATTGCTCGCCAATGCAAATCTTGAAAAAATCCAAAAAAATAAATTGATGATTCAGTTGGGCGTTTGCAATCAATGAAGCCAAGTTGATCCATTTTTTCTAAATATTTGGCGAGTGTCGAATATGCACGCTTTGGACCTTGATTATAAAGTTCAACCTCAAGCTCTTGGTTTTCCGAAGAAATATTCATCAATAGTCGATCAAATGCCATGCTTTTTTTATCAGTAAAAATCGCATAAAGATCGTGTAATAGTTTTGTGAGGTTTACACGAATATCATCACTTTCATGTTGGCAAGCCAGTTCGATCTGGTGAATAAATTGATCGCTACGATCACGACAAATTGCCAAAAATAAACCTTGTTTACTGCCAAAATACTAATAAATTGTTGCCTTAGAACCACCAGCTTGTTCAACGATTTGGTCAAGGCTGACTTGGTCATAGCCATATTGAATAAAAAGCTCAGTTGCCACGTCGAACAAAACAGTACAACGATCGACTGCACGTTGGGTATTCGGCGGATTGACAAGTTTTGTTTTCATACAGGCGTTACTAGGCGAAAAAGGGCGTGATATAAATTGCGACTATATCATAGCATGATTTCGCTTTTGCTTAGTATGACGCTTGAGCGGATGGAATGATTTGTGGGAGCTTAAAAGTGATAGAAGTTTTGAGCTTATGTATGGGTTCGATGCAAATTGGCATAAAAATTAACACTTTGGTCTAAAATTAGAATAATTACTCGAAAATGCCATAGCTTTATTTGATTTTATTTCTATACTGCTAGGGCAAAATGATTTTAGTGGAAAGGAATTTATGTCACAGAATTCAGCTGGAGCACGTTTTCGTGCGGCATTGTTAGAAGAAAAGCCTTTACAAATCATGGGTACAGTCAATGCCTATGCTGCCATGATGGCAACTCAAGTGGGCTATCGTGCCATCTATCTCTCAGGCGCAGGTGTTGCCAATTATTCATACGGTATGCCTGATCTCGGTATGACCAGTCTTGATAATGTTCTTGAAGATGTCCGTCGTATTACTAGTCGAGTGGATACACCGCTTCTAGTGGATATTGATACAGGTTGGGGCGGTGCATTTAATATCTCTCGTACCATCAAACAGATGATTTCAGCAGGTGCTGCAGCGGTACACTTAGAAGATCAAGCGGCTCAAAAGCGTTGTGGTCATCGTCCGAATAAGGAAATCGTGAGCCTTGAGGAAATGGTTGATCGTGTCAAAGCTGCCGCTGATGCCAAAACCGATCCTGATTTTGTCTTGATGGCACGTACAGATGCCTTGCAAAAAGAAGGGCTACAAGGCGTGATTGATCGTGCTTGTGCATATGTAGAAGCAGGTGCCGATGCGATCTTTGCAGAAGCGATGACAGACATTACTATGTACAAAACCGTCTGTGATGCGGTCGGTGTCCCAGTACTTGCCAATATTACCGAATTTGGTTCTACGCCTTACTACACGGTGGAAGAATTGGGTGAACAGGGTATTTCGATGGTGCTCTATCCACTCTCTGCAACTCGTGCAATGCAAAAAGCAGCGTTACAGGTGATGCGTTCGGTACGTGAGCACGGTACGCAAGTCAATGTCTTGGACATCATGCAAGAGCGTAAAGAGTTGTATGAATTCTTGAATTATCATGAGTTTGAACAGACTCTGGATAAACTGTTTCAAGAGAATAAGTAAACAGTCATCTCGTTTAAATCAAGGGCGATGAGTAAAAGCCCTTAAAACCATCTGAAAAATCATCAATAGAAAAATTGAATTGGAGTAAAACATGGTAGAAGGAAAGGTCTTATCAGGGGCAGGGCTACGTGGTCAAGTTGCAGGAAAAACTGCACTTTCAACTGTAGGTAAAAGTGGTGCAGGACTGACCTATCGTGGTTATGACGTACAAGACTTGGCAGAGCATTGTCAGTTTGAAGAAGTGGCGTATTTGATTCTGTACGGTGAGCTACCGACGCAAGCACAGCTTGATGCGTATAAAACAAAATTAAAAGGTCTACGCAGTCTGCCACAGGCACTGAAAGAAGTGTTAGAACGCATTCCTGCCAATGCACACCCGATGGATGTAATGCGAACAGGGTGTTCGATGCTCGGAAACCTTGAAACGGAAACCTCGTTTGATCAGCAACATGATCCGACAGATCGTTTATTGGCTGTATTTCCGTCGATCATTACTTATTGGTATCGCTATAGCCATGATGGTGTGCGTATTGATGAAAATACCGATGATGATTCTATCGGTGCGCATTTTTTACATTTGCTTCATGGTAAAAAACCGAATGAACTACATGAGCAAGTGATGAATGTATCGTTGATTCTCTATGCAGAGCATGAGTTTAATGCGTCGACATTTACAGCACGTGTTTGTGCATCGACTTTATCAGACATGCACTCGTGTATTACTGGTGCGATTGGTTCACTTCGTGGTCCACTTCATGGTGGCGCCAATGAAGCAGCGATGGACATGATTGAAAACTGGAAATCTGCCGACGAAGCTGAACGTGAAATGATGGGCATGCTAGAGCGCAAAGAAAAGATCATGGGCTTTGGTCATGCGATCTACAAAGATAGCGACCCACGTAATGCGATCATCAAGATTTGGTCGGAAAAGCTTGCCAATGATGTCGGCGATACGGTGCTCTATCCTGTATCTGTGCGCTGTGAAGAAGTGATGTGGCGTGAGAAGAAACTGTTCTGTAACGCAGACTTCTTCCATGCGTCGGCGTATCACTTTATGGGGATTGCGACCAAACTGTTTACACCAATCTTCGTGATGAGTCGTCTGACGGGTTGGGCTGCGCATGTGATGGAGCAACGTGCAGACAATCGTATCATTCGCCCAAGTGCGGAATATACTGGCTATGATTTGCGTAAAGTTGTGCCGATTGGTGAGCGTTAATTGGTTCTAAGTCTTTTGGTTCTAAATCATTGAGCAATGAAATAAGCGTGGAGGAATCTGCGCTTATTTTTTCAATTTAAGTCATGTGGTGTCTATCATCGTAGCACTGTATTTTTTACCGCACAGCGCTTACACTATACGCATTCAAATTTTTATCTACTTTAGTACCTCATGATTGATCCAAAACTTTTAAGAAATGATATCGACGCTGTCAATGCAGCATTGGCAAAACGTGGCGTACAGCTTGACGCAGCCGAGTGGGCGGCACTGGAAACTCGTCGTAAAGACATCCAATCCAAAGCCGAAAGTCTGCAAGCTGAGCGTAATGCAGGTGCCAAACAAGTCGGTCAAATCAAACGTGAAGGTGGTGATGCCTCTGAGATTATGGCTCGCATGCAAGCCATTGGTGATGAGATCAAAGCCGCAGAAACCGCTTTGACAGAGCTTCAAGATGAGATTGCACAAAAGTCTTTAAATATTCCAAACTTACCTGATGAATCTGTACCTACAGGTAAAGACGAAAATGACAATGTGGAAATCCTAAAATGGGGTACACCACGCACATTTGATTTTGAGATCAAAGACCATACCGATCTTGGCGAATGGATGGGTGGTTTGGAGTTTGAAACTGCGACCAAATTGTCAGGTTCACGTTTTAGCGTACTCAAAGGCCCTTTGGCGCGTTTGCAACGTGCGTTGACGCAGTTTATGCTCGATACACACACCTTGAATAATGGCTACACGGAAGCCTATGTGCCGTATTTGGTCAATGCGGATAGCTTACGTGGTACAGGTCAGTTACCAAAATTTGAAGAAGATTTGTTTAAGCTACAAGGTGAAAAAGAATATTATCTGATTCCAACCGCTGAAGTACCTGTGACCAATTTCGTGCGTGATGAGATCATTGATGCCGATCGTTTGCCACTGAAATATGCTGCACATACGCCATGTTTCCGTAGTGAAGCAGGTTCATATGGTCGTGATACTCGTGGTCTGATTCGTCAACATCAGTTCGACAAAGTGGAAATGGTGCAAATCGTCAAACCTGAAACCTCAATGCAGGCTTTAGAAGAATTGACTGCGCATGCGGAAAGTATTTTGCAGGCTTTAGAATTGCCATATCGCAAGATTCTGTTGTGTGGTGGCGATATGGGCTTTGGTGCGATCAAGACTTATGACTTGGAAGTGTGGGTACCTAGCCAAGATACATATCGTGAAATTTCTTCATGCTCAAATATGGGCGATTTCCAAGCTCGTCGTATGATGGCGCGTTATCGTGTCGATCAAAAGAAAACTGAATTGGTACATACTTTAAATGGTTCAGGACTTGCGGTGGGTCGTACCTTGCTTGCCGTAATGGAAAACTATCAACGTGCCGATGGTTCGATCGATATTCCAAAAGTGTTACAACCTTATATGGGCGGTTTAACCTTTATTGACTAATGACTTGAAGATTTTTTGACTCTGCTTCGTTAAGAAAAAATCATTTAGTTCGACTAAACCTCATTTTTCTTGTCTCGCATTGCCTAAAAAATCTTGTAGTCATCATCGTTGAGCAAGTATTGATTTTAAAATGCTGAATTGATTTAAAATTATTCAATAAAATGGCTGTGCATCGAAAGTGTGCACAGTTTTTGCATTAGTCCGATCAGATTGATATTTATTGAGGCGAATTGTGGATATTTTTCCTATTTCTCTAAAGTTGCAACAGCAACGCTGTCTGATCGTTGGCGGTGGACAGATTGCCCTGCGTAAAGCGACTCTTTTGCACAAAGCGGGGGCGATCATTGATGTGGTTGCGCCAGAAATTGATTCGCAACTGCTTGAAGTGGTGCAAAACAGTGCAGGACAACATCTACAAGCGCCATTCGATGCACAACATTTGCACACAACCTATCGTTTAGTGATTGCAGCAACTGATGATGCTGAGGTCAATCGCACTGTATTTGAGCAATGCGAAGCACGTAACATCCTCGTCAATAGTGTGGATGATATTCCAAATTGCCGTTTTATGGTGCCTGCGATTATTGACCGCTCTCCATTATTGATTTCTGTCGCATCGAATGGCGCATCGCCAGTGCTTTCACGCCAAATTCGCACCCAACTGGAAACCTCAATCCCACATGGTATGGGCAAGTTGGCTGCATTCTCAGGTGAATGGCGTCAGCGTGTCAAAGCTAAAATTCAAAATCCTGATGAGCGCCGTATCTTTTGGGAAAATCTCTACGCAAGTCCGCTGAAAGAGCAAGTCTTTAATGACAATCTCGATGTGGCGAATGATTTAATTCAACAAGCCTTATCAGAGTGGACAGCACCAAAAGGGGAAGTGTACTTAGTTGGTGCAGGACCGGGTGATCCAGAACTTCTCACTTTAAAAGCATTGCGCTTGATGCAACAAGCCGATGTCGTAGTTTATGACCGTTTGGTGTCGAAGCCAATTTTAGAATTATGCCGTCGTGATGCGAGCAAGATTTATGTGGGGAAAGCACGTTCAGACCATAGTGTGCCACAAGATGGAATTAATGCCTTACTGGTAGAGCTTGCTCAACAAGGCAAACGTGTCTGCCGTTTAAAAGGCGGTGATCCGTTTATCTTTGGGCGTGGTGGTGAGGAGATTCAAGAGCTTTTTGCTGCCAATGTTACTTTCCAAGTCGTGCCAGGAATTACTGCTGCATCAGGTTGCTCGGCTTATGCAGGGATTCCACTCACGCATCGGGATTATGCGCAAAGTGTGCGCTTTCTAACTGGTCATCTTAAAGAAGGTTCTCCTGAACTACCGTGGAATGAACTGGTTTATGAAAATCAAACGCTTGTTTTATATATGGGCTTGGTGGGCTTAGAGCGGATTTGTCAGGAGCTGATCGCCCATGGTCAGCGTGACAGTATGCCTGTGGCGTTGGTGTCCAAAGGCACGACACCCGAGCAGAAAGTTGTGGTCGGCACACTTGCAGATATTGCCTCAAAAGTGGCTGAGCATGAAATCGTTGCACCGACTTTGACCATTATTGGGGAAGTTGTCAATCTGCGTGAACAATTGCAGTGGCAAGGCTAAATTGCGATTCAAATTATCCTTATGCTTCGTTTTTGAAACTTGACAAGGGAATCACCCTTGCCAGCGTTTCAAGCCTCGCCTAAGAAAATTTTAATTCGCAATTAAACTGAGCAAATAATATAGACCACGTAAACTTAGTCATCTGTATTTACTAACTGTGTAAAGTCGAACCTAAAAATCATGTACAATAAACCTCGTTTTTAGTCTGACAACTTTGAGTGTTTGCGTGATTCACGTTATTTTATTTGAGCCTGAAATCCCTGCCAATACAGGCAATATCATCCGACTATGTGCCAATACAGGTGCGCAGTTACATCTCATCAAGCCACTTGGTTTTGAACTCGATGATAAAAAACTCAAACGTGCGGGATTGGATTATCACGAATGGGCGAGAATGAAAATTTGGGATGATTTGCAAAGTTGTCTTGCAGAATTGAAAGCACAAGGTATTGATGAAAACACAATTTTCCCGCTGACCACTAAAGGCTTTTCCACACCACATACCGTGAATTTAAACCGTCCTGTGGCACTGCTGATGGGACCTGAAACACGTGGCTTACCTGAAAGTGTTCGCTTGTTATTTCCGCAAGAAAACTGGATTCGTTTACCGATGGCAGAGAATTCTCGCAGTTTAAATCTATCCAACGCCACTGCGGTGATTGTCTATGAGGCATGGCGTCAACAAGGCTTTGTCAACTTAGCCTAATTTTTTATTTTTAAGATTTTCAATTTTTATCATGAATGAATCAACATCGATCGGTCTCAAGGATGAGGAGCTACATCTCTATAGTCGGCATATTTTGCTCGAAGAATGGGATATTGATGCACAGCAAAATTTAAAAAATAGTCATGTGTTGATTATCGGTGCAGGCGGACTCGGCTGTACATCGAGTGAAATGCTTGTTCGTGCGGGCGTAGGCAAAATTACCATTATTGATTTTGATAAGATTGAGCTGAGCAATATCCAACGGCAGATTGCTTTTGATCCTTATCAAATCGGTCAGCTCAAAGTAGTTGTGTTGACCTATCACTTAAAAAGTATCAATCCGCTGGTCAAGGTCACAGCGATTCGTGACAAGTTTGATCTTGAATTAGCTTCACAGCTCTCAGATCATTTTGATTTGGTGCTGGATGGTTGTGATAATTTTGCCACGCGTTATGCGGTGAATCAATTTTGCGTCGCACGTAACATTCCACTCTTGACTGCGGCTGCCATTGGTTTGGAAGGGCAGTTGATGATGCTAAAATCAGCGCCATGCTACCACTGCGTTTTTCCGCAGTCCTCGCATGAAAATCCTGATGAACGGCGCTGTGCCAATTCTGGTGTACTCACCACTACACCAGCGGTGATGGCAAGTCTGCAAGCGCATCATGCCTTATTATATTTAGGTCTAGACAAGTCACCAATTCTGAATAAATTATTGTTGTGGGATGGCACTAATATGCAACAGCGCATCGTGAAAGTCAGTGCTGATGCGAGTTGTGTAGTTTGCGGAAAAGTCTAAGAACAATAATCAACAATTTTGCGCATATTGTCTGACTTTTTAGTAATATTTAAATCGCCAAATTTGCTACAATTGCCACAATACAGTTGAATATTTCATTTTAAAGCGTTTTGAGATCAGAGATGAGTCAAAGAAAAAAACAATTATTATTAGGGTTGCGTTCTGTTGCGAGATTGGGCGAAACCGCTATTGTTGCAGCGAAAGCAGGTATTAAGTTTGCTACTGAACAACCGAATCAAGCCCAATTGATGCGTGAAACTTTTGAAGAGCTTGGTTCAACTTATGTCAAGCTCGGTCAGTTTATAGCCAGTACGCCATCTCTATTTCCACGTGAATATGTGGAAGAATTTCAAAAATGTCTAGATCAAACACCTGCTTTGCCATTTAGCTATATTCAGCAAGTGCTTGCAGAGGAGTTTGTAGGGCAAGATTTAAACGATATTTTCCAAAGTATTGAAGAAAAGCCTTTAGCTTCTGCATCTATCGCTCAAGTCCATGCTGCTGTGCTGAAAACAGGCGAAGATGTGGTGATCAAAGTACAAAAGCCGAATGTGGAAACCATTCTTTATACCGATCTAGGTGTGGTGCATTTCGCAGCAAAAATGTTTGAACGTGTCGTTCCGAAAGTCAAATTTGCCTCGCTGTCAGATATCGTCAATGAAATCCGTGTACGCATGGTGCGTGAAGTGGATTTTATTGAAGAAGCGCAGAATCTTGAAGATTTTAAGCAATATCTACAAGTGAGCCAAAATACGATTGCTACTGCACCGAAAGTCTATCATCAACATTCGACTCGTCGTGTCTTGACGATGGAGCGTCTATATGGCGTACCATTGACCGATCTTGATGTGGTGAAAAAGTATGCGAAAGATCCAAGCCAAGTATTAATCGGAGCGATGAATACGTGGTTTGGTAGCTTGATGATGTGTTCAAGTTTTCATGCGGATTTGCATGCGGGCAATCTGATGTTGCTCCGTGATGGACGAATTGGTTTTATTGATTTTGGGATTGTCGGGCAGTTGCAACCTGAAGTTTGGTCGGCATGTATGAAGTTTATGGATGCACTGCAACAGACTGACTATGACAATATGGCGATGTACATGCTACAAATGGGCATGACCGATCAGAATATTGACACCAAAGTTTTGTCTGAAGATTTACAACGTCTGTTTAGTGGCGTGCTCCTGTCTGATCCGCAAGAATTACTCAGCACCAAACCTGCCGATCTCAACGATATTATGCTCGACATCGTTGGCGTCGGTGAGCGTCATGGTATCCGATTCCCACGTGATTTTGCCTTATTATTCAAGCAAATGCTGTATTTTGATCGCTTTATGCGAGTGCTTGCGCCATATACCGATATTTATGCAGACAACCGCTTGCAGATGTTGCACGACATTGAACCTGAATCAAAATTGATGCATTAAGCATTTGATGCAAAAAATTAATGAAAGAGGGGTAAAGCATGACCGATCTTATTGTTATAGAAGGTTTAAAAGTCGATACGGTGATCGGTTGCTTTACATGGGAAAGGCAAATCCTGCAACCACTATCGTTGGATTTGAAAATCTCATGTGATCTTGATCGAGCGTGTCGAAGCGATGCGCTTGAAGATACCTTGAACTATGCGCAAATTTGTGAAATCTGCGAGCAAGTCATCGTCGATGCCAAGCCAAAATTGATCGAGCATGTTGCGCATTTGGTGATCGTGGCATTGATGCAACAGTTTGAAGCCATTGAAAAAATTAACATTACCGTGCGTAAGCCTGCTATCATTCCCGCTGCACAATCCGTCGGAATCCAAATCGAGCGTCAACGTGACTATTTACGCCATCGCCATAGCGACTAATCTAGAAAAAGCCAAGCATTTACAACTTTGCCTAGATACCTTTAAAACTTGGGGCAGTTGCCAAGTGTCTTCGATATATGAAATTCCATGTCGTGATCGGGTTGGGGCAGATTATTGGAATGCAGCGTGTTTACTTGAATCGACAATGCCCTTTGATGATGTGATTAGTGCATTAAAACACCTTGAAAGCGATGCAGGGCGTAAACGTCCATCGCATAGCATTTCCCTCGATGTCGATTTGATTGCGTGGGGCGATACGTTCCAAAATATGCAATTTAATCCCAAAAAATTACCACTTGCTGATGATGTGGTGATTCCATTGGCTGAGATTTGGCAGGATGAACGATTGAAGCGAATCACACATGATTTTAAACGCTTTAATCTCTCGCAAATGAATTCAAATTAAAACGCTCTGCTGATCACCGTACCATCAAAATTTAAGCAATCGAGCACACGGATTCGTTGTACTTCACTTAATTCATCTAGATCAAACCACGCATATTCACTATGTTCTTCGCTAAGTTGAATGGTTTGTTTGTCTTTGATTTGACAACGAAAAATGCAAGCATGCGAATTGACCACATGATGAAAATACACACCGCTTAGATATAGCATTTCCACTTCACAGCCGAGTTCTTCTAAGCATTCCCGATAGAGTGCATCATGAATAGTTTCATTGGGGTCAAGACCGCCACCTGGTAATCCCCAGGCTTTTTCACCATAAGTTGCCTTGAGGAGTAAGACTTGCTGTTGATCATTGAAGATGACGGCATGCGAACCCATTCGGTATAAATCGTGATAGCCCATTTTCTGTTATTAGCCCGAATATGTAAGAAAGAGAACTTTACCTTAGATTATGCAAACTATAGAAAAAAAAGCACTCCGAAGAATGCTTTGATTAACGATGTAGAAAGTTAAAATCGCATGCCAATCCCTGCATAGGCGAGTAGAGGATTGATTTCAATGTCGCTGGTCGATTTGATCAGTTGTCCATATTCTTCATCAGATACGGTGATCGTAGACTCTGTGGTCAGATGTGCATAGCTGACTGAACCCACCGCAAACCATTTGTCGTTGAAGTCATAAGTAAAGCCGATCGTGGCTATAGGAGCGATGGCATCTTCAGATTCAAGGGATACTTTTGGATTGGCAGTACTTTCTTTTTTATCCAATGACGCACCTGCTTGACCTGCCTTAATGTTGGCGATCATATGGCCTGCGTCAATAAGTCTTTTTCAGTTTGGTCATTTAGCTCAAGTTCATTGAAATACGCATACATCAAACCTAAGCCAACATATGGGCGAAATTTATTGACGCCAGTTTTGCCAAAGTGATATTGAAATTCAAACGCAGGCGTCCATGCACGTGCAGAGGCAACAGGACCATATGCTTCAAGATCGGTAATGAGAATATCGTTCTTCATGTCGATAGACTCAAGTGGCAATCCGAGTAGCTCAGGCGTTGCTTTTGCGGAGAATGGTGCGTAAATTTTGCCTTTACCGTTGATGTCAACTTTTGGTGGCACACCCGCTTTCATTTCGAATGAAATATTATCGGTAAAAAAGTAATTACTCATAATACCGAGCGTGGTGACATCTTCGGCTTCTAAACCTGTATTAGGATTATCCCATTGCTCAAGTCCATAGATTTCAGCAGAGCCACTTAAAGAAGCGGGTAATGTATCGACATTTAGACCATCTAACAGGTTAATAATCGTTGTCGTCGAATTTGAATCCATATTTGGATCTAAGTTACTTTTGACTGCCTCAATAGAAATATCGCCAACCTCAGCAACTTCACCATCTTTGACAGCAGTGTTAACTCGGATAGGCTGTGCTTTGCCCTGAGGCATCACATGAAGCGCACCAACAGATACGGAGAAGCGTTTAAAGCCATCACCATCATGCATACTAAATAAAGGAGAATCCGCCTGTGCAATCACTGGGAGGCACATCAAACTGCTCGTGGCGATAGTTAATAAGGTCTTTTGCATTCAAAACTCCGTTTTTGCAAGTTGTTATTCATTTTGTAGGGCATATTATTGTTCAAACATGCAATTACACTGTCATCAAATCGCAAAGAATGTTAAATCTCAGGTCACAAAGTTTATGAGTTTTATTGCAGAAATAGGCGAGTGCGGTATTTTTGTAACTTGATGATATGTTTATTAAAAATAAAATGTAAAAACGTAATAAATACTAAGTGTTTGATAGTGCAATTTTTTATCGTAAATTTTTATTTATAAAAGTAAAAAGGTCATACTGATATGACCTTTTTAACTGGTTTGCTTGGTCAGTTATGCCAATGTATTGATTACATTGCAAACTGCATCAAGATTAACCGTGAAAGCGTGACAAATCTTCTTCAGGACGAGCAGTCAAGACTTCCAATCCAGTTTCAGTAACGAGGATGGTGTGTTCATATTGTGCAGACAACTTATGATCTTTAGTCACGACAGTCCATTTATCACCCAATGTCTTGGTTTGCCAAACGCCTGCATTGACCATCGGCTCAATAGTGAAAGTCATACCTGCTTCTAAGCGCATACCAGTGCCTTTTTGCCCATAATGAAGCACTTGCGGATCATCATGAAACACAGTTCCGATGCCATGACCACAATATTCACGGACGACGCTAAAGCGTTGGCTTTCTACATACTTTTGAATGGCATAGCCAATATCACCGACATATGAACCTGCACGGACAGTTTCCATGCCGATATACATTGCTTCTTGCGCAACCTTGCATAAGCGATCAGCTAAGATAGTCGTTTCACCGCCGACCACATACATCATATTGGTATCGCCGTGATAGCCATCTTTAATCACGGTGACATCAATATTGAGAATGTCGCCTTTTTTCAAGACTTTATTATCTGCTGGAATACCGTGGCAGACCACGTGATTGACTGAAGTACAAATACTGTGCTGAAAAGCTGGACGACCATGACCACCACCGTAACCTAAACATGCAGGAATAGCATTTTGCACATTGACGATATAATCATGACAGCGTGTATCGAGCTCTAGCGTGGTTACACCAGGGACAATATATGGCTTGATCATATCTAACACTTCAGCAGCCAGTCGTCCCGCAATGCGCATTTTTTCGATGGCGTCAGGGGATTTAATTAGGCGACTTGGAGCAGATTGATAGCTATTCATGATCTATAAAAACTTTTGGTAATTTAAACAAGACTATGGTATAAAGAGCGCCTCATTTTATCAAATGGTTTTTCGTGTGTTTTTAGGACAAAACATTTTGTTTTGATTTAAAACTCAGGCAAATCTTATGTATTGTTAAAATGATGAATTAAAAATCCGCACATATGTCGACACATTACTCTGGGTGCTTTAATTAAATCAATGTCTTAGAAGGATAGATTCCAATCTAAAACATCAAGATTGAACAAGGTGGAGAATGCGGACATATGGAGGCCTAACCCAAACTTTAAGGTAAAGAAAATGGCAGATTATAACGTAAGTATGCGTGACCTTCTTCAAGCTGGTGCGCACTTCGGTCACCAAACACGTTTTTGGAATCCAAAAATGCGTAATTACATTTTTGGTGCACGTAACAAAATTCACATCATCAATCTTGATAAAACTGTTCCAGCATTGAACGATGCGTTGAATATGGTGAACGGTCTTGCTAGCAAAAAGAATAAAGTTCTTTTCGTTGGTACAAAGCGTGCAGCGTCTAACATCATCCGTGAACAAGCTCAACGCGCAGGTCAACCATACGTTGATCACCGTTGGTTAGGTGGTATGTTGACGAACTGGAAAACTTTACGTCAATCAATCAACCGCTTGAAAGATCTTCAAACTCAATCTGAAGATGGTACTTTTGCGAAATTGACTAAGCGTGAAGCGCTAGAGCGTACTCGTGAAATGGACAAGCTTGAGCGTTCACTTGGTGGCGTAAAGAACATGGGCGGTTTGCCTGATGCGATTTTTGTAATCGACGTTGACCAAGAAGCGATCGCAATCAAAGAAGCGAACAACTTGGGTATTCCTGTAATCGGTATCGTTGATACAAACTCTAATCCAGATGGCGTTGATTACATCATTCCTGGTAATGACGATGCGATCCGTGCAGTAACTTTGTATGCTTCTGCAATGGCGAATGCAATCTTGGCGGGTAAAGAGTACGCTCAAACTCAGTCAAATGCACAAGCTAAAAATGAAGCAGCTGCAGAAGACGCATCTCAAGAAGCGTAATTGCTTTTGCGCTTAGTCTAAAAGGCTTTTGCCGTTGTGATGTCATTTTAATGTTGTTATTTAAATTTTTCATTATAGTGACATGCAAATAAGACAGACTAAGCGCACAAAAGAAACGACTCCTGAAGTCGTTTTTTACTAATCGCTTTTTATTTAAAGATTTTGTTTTAAATCAATCATCCGAATTAGGAGAATGACATGACTGCAATTACTGCAAGCATGGTAAAAGAATTACGTGACCGTACTGGTCTAGCAATGATGGAATGCAAAAAAGCATTGGAAGAAGCGAGTGGCGACATCGAGCTAGCGATTGATAACCTTCGTAAATCTGGTCAAGCAAAAGCTGCTAAAAAAGCAGGCAACATTGCTGCTGACGGTGCGATCACGATCGTACAAGAAGGCAATAAAGCACTTCTTTTAGAAGTAAACTGCCAAACTGATTTCGTTGCTAAAGACGAAAACTTCAGCAACTTCTCAAATAAAGTTGCAAATGCTGCACTTGCTGCTGGCGAAACTGATGCTGCGAAAATCGCAGAACTTAAACTTGAAGATGGTACAACTGTTGAAGAAACACGTATCGCTTTGGTTCAAAAAATCGGTGAAAACATCCAAGTACGTCGTGCAAAAATCGTTGAAGGCGACAACTTGGCAGTGTATAAGCACGGTTTGAAAATCGGTGTAGTAGTTTCTTACACAGGTGATGCGGACACAGGTAAAGGTTTGGCGATGCACGTTGCTGCATTCAACCCAGTTGCAGTATCTGCTGAAGATATTCCTGCTGACTTGGTTGCAAAAGAGAAAGAAATTGCAGAAGCGAAGGCTCAAGAGTCTGGCAAACCTGCAAACATCATTGAAAAAATGGTTTCTGGTTCAGTAGAAAAATACTTGAACGAAGTATCTCTTGATCGTCAAATGTATGTGATCGACAACGACAAGAAAGTTGCTGATGTACTTAAAGCAACTGGTACGACTGTTGCACAATTCGTTCGCTTCGAAGTAGGCGAAGGGATTGAGAAAAAAGCTGAAATGAGTTTTGCTGAAGAAGTTGCTGCTGCTCAAGCTGCTGCTAAATAAGCAGACTGCTTTTAAAAATGGAAAGATTGCCGAAATAAACTTCTAAAAATCTTTTCATTTTGACCCATAGGACTGAACATTGTGAATGTTTAGTCCTTTTTATTTCCAGTCAAACTATGCTAGCGTTATGTTAGTAATCATTACAGGTATTAGAGTGATGAAAAAGAAAGTAGCGGTGAAACTACCATTCCCAATGCCTTCGCAAAGTGATGACCAACAAGCGTTGGAGGCTCAAGATACACATAGTCATGTGCGCCCAAAGCCTGAACAATATGCAGATCGAACTTGGATGCCACCACGTGGTACACGTCGTTCGATGGGTAAACGCTAATTTGATGTTTGCAGTGTGATTGAGTACGGATTTTAAGGAGAAAATCAGATGAATATGAAACAGGATTTCAGTGCATGCCAAACACCTGATCTTACTGAAAAACTACAAATGCCGATCAAAGATTATCAGCAGTTTTATCGCTTTTATCTCACAGAACATCATGACCTGAATTGTCGTCGGTTACATTTTCTCGGTAGCAGTTTAGGTCTTTTGGCGTTTCGTAAAGCGATTAAAACACGTCAAAAACGTTATGTCGCTTTGGGCTTTTTTGCGGGATATGCTTGCGCTTGGGTCGGTCATTTTGTTTTTGAAAAAAATAAACCTGCGTCATTTAAGCAACCGTTTTATAGCTTTGTATCAGATTGGCGGATGTATTATCACATCGTTACCGGTCAGATCAGTTTGACAGATCAAGCGAAGGATAAGTTTCCGCACTAAAATTTTTGACGATGATTTCTGATAGTGATTTTAGACATGGTTTTAGAGATCATTTTCTGAATTTTAAATCTGTAAAAATGAGAACTTTATAGCCATGCGTGCTGAAATATGCCAAATGGCTGTTTTTACGATATGAATTTTGGTTAGAATGTTTAAGTTGATGATTAAGCCTACTCAATGTGTAGGCTTATTTTTTGAGAATTGATTCACTTTGAAGTGTTAGATTTAAATTGATATGAAAAAATTTATTCTTCGTTTATTACTGGTTTTGGTCTGTGCGGTGTTATTGGTACAAATTTGGATTTTCACCAGTTTGGCGTATTGGCGTTTTTTCCCAGTAGAATCAACCATGTTTATGCGCACTTACTATCTCACGACACCAAATGCCAAAGTCGTGCATGAATGGAAAGATAGCGAAGATATTAGCGATAACTTTAAACGTGCTGTGATCACCGCAGAAGATGGGCGATTCCTTGAGCACAATGGCTTCGACTGGGAAGGCATTGAGGATGCAATCAAGAAGAATGAAAAGAAAGGCGAAGTCGTTGCAGGTGGCTCGACCATTTCACAACAATTGGCTAAGAATCTATTTTTATTTAACAAACGCTCTTATGTACGCAAAGCTCAAGAAGCCGTTGCAACATGGATGATGGAGCGTATGTGGTCTAAAGCCCGTATTCTGGAAGTCTATGTCAATTCAGTTGAATTTGGTGAAGGGATATACGGTATTGAAGCGGCGACTCAACATTATTATGGTAAAAGTGCTAAAAGCCTGACCAAAGATCAAGCTGCACATCTTGCATCTATGCTTCCGAATCCACGCTACTACGAGGATCATGGTCCAGATGGGAAGTTTAAGGCACGTAAGCGTATGATTTTACGCTATATGAAATATAGTCACTTGCCGAATTAGTATGCCAATCTCAGCTATAGCTTATTGGATTATGCATTAAGATATAGTTTTATCTATCTAATATTTAATGATAAAATCAATTTATATTTTTTAAAAAATGATATAGACCTCGCCTCACTGCTGATCACGTGCAAGCACTGCATATACGTAGTGCAAGAGCTCGGCGAGGAGGGGTTTTGGGGGACTTCGTTCCCCAACCCCAAGCGCAATTTTGGTTGCCATAGCCAACCAAAATTGCCAAAATCAAAGCTTATAAAGCATTCAATGTGACAGTCATGCTTTTATAAAAATTGAGATTGGCGTGAATTAGTGCGAGTGGGTATTTTTACCATGATCATTGAATTTAATTTATTGCTAAACAAGATTTTTACCGAATTGTCATAATTATGTCGCATAATAAAGAAAACAATCTCATTGATAAATTTAAGGCAGTCTTTCAATGAATCAAGTAGCATCGAATCCATCAACAGAAGCGACCAATAATTATACTTTTCATGATCGTTATATCAATCGTGAGCTCTCAATTTTAGACTTCCATCTGCGTGTTCTTGAACAAGCGGTCAATCCTGCACACCCATTATTAGATCGTCTGACCTTTCTATTGATCTTTTCAAGTAATATGGATGAGTTTTTTGAAATTCGTGTTGCGGGTGTACTTGAGCAATTGTACTTAGGTAATGAAAGCCATAGCCCAGATGGACTTACACCCCGTGAGGTGCTTGATCGTATTTCTGAAACGGCACATGCGGCGATTGATCGTCAATATCGTATATTGAATGAGGAAATTTTACCAAAGCTACGTGAAGAAAATATTTGTTTCCTCAAACGTGATGAACTCACGGATGAGCAATTAGTTTGGTTGAAAAAATATTTCCAAGAACAAGTTGCACCTGTTCTTACGCCGATTAGCCTTGATCCTGCGCACCCATTTCCTCGGTTAGTCAATAAAAGTCTAAACTTTATTGTTACTTTAGAAGGCAAAGATGCTTTCGGTCGTCAAATCGAGCTTGCGGTCGTACCTGCACCACGTTCGCTACCTCGTGTGGTACGTTTACCTGATGAGCTAACTGGTGGACATGAGCATCATGTGATGCTCTCTGCAATTATTCATGAGCATGTGTCTGATCTTTTCCCAGGGATGACGGCGACAGGTTGCTATCAATTCCGTGTCACGCGGAATGCCGATTTGGCACTCAATGAAGATGTTGAAGATTTGGCGATTGCCTTAAAAGGTGAATTGAGCTCACGTCGATTTGGTCGTGCTGTGCGCCTAGAAGTGACTGAAAACTGCCCTCAACATATCTATGAATATTTACTTGAAGAGTTCCATCTAGAAGAATCTGACCTGTATAAAGTCAATGGTCCTGTGAACTTAACTCGACTCATTTCCAACTTTAAACGTCCACACTTGCGTTATAGTGCGCACACGCCAATAATCCCAAAGGTGCTCAAAAAGTCTGAAAGCATTTTTTCAGCGATGAAAAAGCAAGATATTTTACTGCATCATCCGTATGAGTCTTTTGCGCCAGTGATTAATTTACTTCGTGAAGCAGCCCGAGATCCAAAAGTGTTGGCGATTAAGCAAACTTTGTATCGTAGCGGACCTAACTCGGAAATCGTACAAGTGCTTGCTGAAGCGGCTCGTAATGGCAAAGAAGTCACCGCTGTCATTGAACTTCGTGCTCGATTTGATGAAGAGTCCAATATTGCCGTCGCAAATATTCTACAAGAGGCAGGTGCGGTCGTTGTATATGGTATTGTGGGCTATAAAACCCATGCCAAAATGATCTTGATTGTGCGTCGTGAAGACAATCAACTGATGCGTTATGTCCATCTTGGTACGGGTAACTATCATGCAGGCAATGCACGGATTTATACCGATTATGGCTTGCTCACCACCAATAAAGAACTCTCCGAAGATGTGCATCGTGTCTTCCAAGAGCTGACAGGTATGGGCAAAACAGTGAAGTTGAAAAAACTGTTACATGCACCATTTACCCTACATCAGCAACTGATGAACTTTATTGACCATGAAATTGCCAATGCAATTGCAGGGAAAAAAGCCCGCATTATCGTCAAAGTGAATGCGATTACAGAACAGCAATTGATTGATAAATTGTACGAAGCCTCGCAAGCAGGCGTGAAGATTGATTTGATCGTACGCTCGATTTGCTGTCTTCGTCCACAGCTCAGAGGTTTATCAGAAAATATTCATGTGCGTTCGATCGTTGGACGTTTCTTAGAACATACACGGGTTTATTATTTTGAAAATGATGGTAATCCACGAGTTTATTGCTCAAGTGCCGACTGGATGGATCGAAATCTATTTAGTCGTGTTGAAGCATGTTTCCCAGTTGAAGATCCTGTGTTGCGTAAGCGCATCATTGAACAAGGTTTATTGAATTATCTCAAAGACAATCAACAAGCTTGGGAGCTTCAACCTGATGGTCAATGGTTTGCTGTATCTGCCAAAAATGGTGAGGACTTATATATCTCACAGCAAGTATTGTTGGAACATTTTCAGTAAATAATCAAAAACTTCATAAAAAAAGAGGCACTCAGATTCACATCTTGCCTCTATTTTTTTTGTTATATTTTTAGCTTTTAAGCACGTAACGCCGCAAAATAACGACTGATACGGTTAATTGCCTCACGTAGTTCAGTTGGGGCAGGCAAGAACACTACACGGAAGTGATCAGGTGTCGGCCAGTTAAATCCTGTGCCTTGTACCAATAATACCTTCTCTGCACGAAGAAGGTTAAGCATGAGCTCCTCATCATCTTCGATTGGATAAATATTTGGATCAAGTTTCGGGAAGCAGTACATTGCACCTTCAGGCTTAACACAGCTTACACCTGGGATTTCATTCAGCATTTCCCATGCAATATTGCGCTGTTCGTACAAGCGACCGCCTGGACGGATCAAGTCATTAATCGACTGATAACCACCGAGCGCAGTTTGAATTGCATATTGCGCTTGGACATTGGCACACAAACGCATTGAAGCAAGCATGTCTAGGCCTTCGATAAAGTCTTTTGCTTTAGATTTATCACCTGAGATCGCCATCCAACCTGCACGAAAGCCTGCAATACGATAAGACTTTGATAAGCCATTAAATGAAATGCACAGCAAATCTTTGGCAATAGAAGCGACTGATACATGCTCAATACCGTCATAGATGATCTTGTCGTAGATTTCATCAGCAAACAAAATCAAATCGTGCTTACGTGCCAATGCCACGATCTGTTCTAAGATATGACGTGGATAGACTGAGCCTGTTGGATTGTTTGGGTTAATGATCACAATACCACGTGTATTGGCTGTGATTTTTGATTCCATATCGGCAATATCAGGATACCAACTATTTTCTTCATCACATTTATAGTGAATCGCTGTACCTCCTGATAAGTTCACCGCAGCGGTCCATAGTGGATAGTCAGGCATTGGAATGAGCATCTCATCGCCATCATTAAGCAAGCCTTGCATCGACATCACGATGAGCTCAGACACGCCATTACCGATATACACATCGTTGACGTGTAAATCTAAAATGCCTTTTTGCTGATAATACTGACACACTGCTTTACGTGCAGGGAAAATGCCTTTTGAATCTGAATAGCCAATCGCATTCGGTAGATTGAGTGCTACATCATTAATGATTTCTTGCGGTGCTTCAAAACCAAATGGTGCAGGATTGCCAATATTCAACTTGATAATACGGTGACCTTGCTCCTCCATCTCATTGGCGGCTCGCAACACAGGTCCGCGAATATCGTAGCAAACATGCTCCAATTTAGCTGATTTTTTAATTTCCCGTGTATAACGACTTTGAGTGGACATGACCTTTTCCAGTAATTTCCAATGAATGAATGTAAGGCGAAAGCAAAACATCGTTAAAAGTTTTACTCATTTTCATATATTTACACTAGCAATTTTTATTTCAGTAGCGTAAATATAAGATGTGCAATCATGACATTTTCAACACAAGAATGAAAGGAGCGGACAATGGGAAAAGTCAATAAAACAGACCGCGAGTGGCAACGTGAGTTGAGTCCAGAAGAGTTTCGCATCACTCGTCAGAAAGGTACGGAACCTGCATTTACAGGGCAATACTGGAATAGCAAAGCAGATGGCGTGTACAAATGCCGTTGTTGCGGTACGCCATTATTCTCTTCAGAAACTAAATATGATTCTGGCTCAGGCTGGCCAAGTTTCTACCGTCCGATCGACCAGAGTAATATCGAAGAACATAATGATCAAAGTCACGGTATGACACGTACGGAGTTGACTTGTCATAATTGTGATGCACATCTTGGGCATGTCTTTGAAGATGGACCACAGCCTACAGGTTTACGCTACTGTATCAACTCAGCATCTTTAAAATTACAAACACAACAAAATGTCGATGAGGACAATTATCCATGAGTCATATTTATCAATTTGAAGCGGAGCTCTTAGAGGGTGGGACGCAAAGCCTGTCTGAATATGAAGGCAAAGTAATTTTGATCGTCAATACAGCGAGTAAATGTGGATTTACACCACAATTTCACGGTTTAGAAAATGTCTATGAAAAATATAAAGATCAAGGTTTAGTGGTACTTGGCTTTCCATGCAATCAATTTGGTGGGCAAGATCCGGGTAGTAATGAAGAAATTGGCGAGTTCTGTCAGCGTAATTATGGCGTGAGCTTTCCAATGTTTGCAAAGGTCGATGTGAAAGGGCCTGAATCACATGCGATCTTCCGTTATCTCACACGTGAAACTAAAGGTTTTATCAATCGTAATATTAAGTGGAACTTTACCAAGTTTCTCATTGGTCGTGATGGACAAATACTTGGACGTTATGCACCAACCACCAAGCCTGAAAGCCTAGAAGCAGATATCGAAAAAGCTTTGGCTTAAATGATGAATATTTAGAATGACTTGAATAAGACCAAAGCAGTGCTTTGGTCTTAACGTATTGTGTGCGGTTTAATCATGCAAAATAGCATTCACTTCATCAGACGCATAAAATTGCATCAGATAAAAACGAATACGATCGGATAAATATCCATCATTCACTAACTTTTCAATAATCGGTAAACACAAATCCGCAAGCTCTGAACGCAGTAAATCCTGATCAACATTGATGTCTGCAAGCACTTTGGCAAATGTATCGTTCTGATGGGTATCAATCCAGTGCGCAACACCTGTTGAAACTTGTTCTTGTAAATATTCTGTTTGACGAAGATGATCCCAAATTTTATGTCCGAGTCCGACAGTATGCGGTAAATCTTCAATCAAAATATAGTTTTTTACAGCACTTAATGGTGCAACTTTGATGCTATGCCAAAACTTTGCTTGTAGGTGATAAACCTTATCATCGTCGAGATATTGATTGATTAATCGTTCGCTTAAGCTACTAATTTTAGCGAAATTCTTATGTAGGTAGTTGCGTAGATTATCATCGAGTGAATTGTCAGATGCACGCTCCAGTACAGATTTTCCAACCTTCATCAATGAGCCCATACCAGGGACTTTTTTACTCAGCATGGCATTGTTCATAAAGTCTTTGATACTTTGTTGCACAATATTGGTCATCAATTCGACATAAGCAGAATTATTCACAAGTTGTTTAATGAGTGTTTTGCGATGTTCCGTTTTTGAGGCGATATATTGAGCGATTTCATCAATGGTATTCACATCAAGTACAGTTTCAATTTTTGTACTTACATTGTCAGGATGATCAAGGGCGAGAGCGATATGCTGTTCAATCAATGAGATAAGACTTGTTGAAGCTTTGGTATTGAGAATCTGTTGTTGTAACAGCGCATTCACTTGCGGATGTTGCCAAAGATCACCAACTTTTTGCTGGGTTAACCATTCAAAAAATCCCATAAACTCATCAATAATCGTTTGTTTTTGAGTGAGTTGTACTTCAATAAACTTGATTTGTGCATCGAGTAAGGCTTGGGCTTTGGGATTGATCGTAGACATATATTCTCAAACGCTCACTGAAAAATTTGGCACTGTTAGGAAAAGTACAAGAAGAAAAGACTAAAAGAAAAGCCCATCTAAAATGAGCTTTTCCAAATTCGGTTTAAGGTGCAGTTTGCGTGCTTTGCTTTTTCTTTGCAAGCTGAACTTTATTTAAAAACTTGAGATAATCCTGTGCAACTACTTGATCAAGCTCAAGAAGTGGCATATGTCCAACATCTTTATAGATAATTGGTTTTTCGGCATTTTTAAGTAAGGATTGTAATTCTTGAGCGACCTCTTTATTGACGATGCGATCTTGATCCCCCCAAAGAATTAATACAGGTGAATCAATAATACGACCTGCCATCGCAAAGCTGTCAGGTGTAAAGGCTTTTTGAATCATGACAATTTGATCAATCACATGTTGCGTTTGTGATGAGTTTTTGATCATTAAAGCTTCTTGTTCCTTCAAAATTTCTTTAGGAATAAATGGAGGGTTTGCCATCGCAAGCTTTAACAACTGCTCAAATTCACCCGACTGATCAACGATTAATGATTTTAGCTGTGCTGGGTCTTTTAAAAACTTGGTATTTGCGGTTTTGTAGACACCTGCTGCATTCATCAATAATAAACTATCGATCTTGTGCGAATATTGCGCACTATACAGATAAGCAATTGCACCACCCAGCGAGTGTCCTGCAACATGAATGGAATCATTAATACCTAATGCTTCAGTAAAGCGTTTTAACTTTTCTGTGAGATTCGGAACAGAAGAATCAAAATCTTTTGGCACTTTGGTGTCACCGTGAAATGGCAAGTCTGGAATGATGACGTGGTAGTACGGCGTCAAATAGTGTACAACACGATTCCAATTGTCACGTGTGCCGGATAGTCCATGAATCAAAAGAACCGTGGGTTTGCTCGCATCACCGCCTTCACTATAATGCCATTCAATTTCGGCGACTTGTTTTTTCTGACTTTTTAGTCCTGCCCAAGTGCGCTCTTGCGCTAGAATCGAGCTAAATGTGGTATTAATTTGTTCATTCGTTTTAGCATGAGAGATATGATATGCAGAACCGAGACTGATCACAGCACTCAGAAGCGCAATTTTAAGTTTTGAATTGAGACTTTGCGATATCACGTTGTATTTATTGTTTGACATAAATGGCTAATCCTTAGCGATGAACTGAGTTTACTATAATTAAAAATGAATAGCTTTGTAATTTGCCTAAATCACATGGTTTTGGGCAAAATGATCAAGGCGCTGAATGAAAGAATATTGAATAATAATTTAGAGATTTTTAAAAAGAATAAATTTTAGTGTTTCCGAAAAAAATAACAAATTTAATCAATGACAAGTGAGTGGTAGCCTTTTAAAATATAAGCAAATTTAAGTTGGAAAAGTTTGCAATGATCAGCGCACAAGAAGCCTTACAACGTCTCAAAGATGGCAATATCAACTTCATCAATGGTGAAGTACAGCATAAGCATATTTCTCATCAGGCACGTGCTGATCTTGCAGATGCGCAGAATCCTTTTGCCATTATCTTGGGTTGTTCAGACTCACGTGTTCCTGCAGAAATCGTATTTGATCAAGGGCTTGGCGATCTGTTCGTGATTCGAGTTGCGGGCAATATTGTTGCACCATCGCAAGTGGGTAGCGTTGAGTTTGCTGCGGAAAGCTTTGGTTGCCCATTAGTTGTTGTACTCGGGCATAGTCATTGCGGTGCCATCAAATCAACCATTCATACTTTATTGAATCCCAATACGACACATTCTAGCAATCTGATGTCGATCGTCAATCGTGTCCGACCTGCTGTGGAGATGTTATTTCAGACAGATCTCAAAAGTGATGTTGATAAACTCTCTCAACATGCGATCAAAGCCAATGTATTCGCATCGGTTAATCAGCTACGTCATGGTTCGGCAGTATTGGAAAACCTCACTCAACAAGGAAAATTGGTCATTGTAGGTGCTGAATATTCACTTGAAACAGGTGAAGTTGAGTTTTTTGATTATTGATGGCTGTTTTATAAGTGTAAAAATGTGTTTTGCAACACAATGTAATCAATTGATCGAAAAAATGAATCTCAAGTTATAATTTGGTTATGGAAAACTGCACTTGTCGTGTTATAACAAGTGCACAAACATCAACTTGTTTAGGTTCGTTAAAACATTACGAACAATATTCAAGATGGATAAAGTAATTCAACGAGGACAATGAGGAATACACATGCCTGCTTTTTTATCTGACGAATGGTTCAATACTGTAGATCAATTGACTGCTGAAGCAGGAGATTTGAACTTACCACCAGCACTACAAAGTCTTGCATTGAATATGGTTGTGGGTAATGCAGATGGCTCTAACACTGAGCTTGCTTTAGATGGCGGTAAGATTCAAAAAGGTCTGGCGGACAACGCTAAAACGACTTTAAATATGGATGCTGATACATTACGCAAAGTTTTCCTTGAATTTGACATGAATGCAGCAATGCAAGCATTTATGACTGGTCAAATCAAAGTACAAGGCGACATGAGCCAATTGATGGCATTGCAAACAGCTCAACCAAGTGCAGAGCAAAAAGCATTGTTCAAAAAAGTATTAGAAAATACCAACTAATATTGCCGAATAACAATGAGAAGCCATGTAAGATCACTGATTTTACATGGTTTTTTTATAGTTAAAGTTAATAAAAAATACGAAGTCATAGATTAACTAAAAAAATAGACAATTTGTGTAATAAAATAATATCATCACATAAAATTAATCTTGTGTGAGGTGGCGTCATGTCACAGTATATTCCGTATTTGCTACGTATGGATTTATTGCAAATCGATCCTCATTTGGACGTTGACTGGCGTACTCGTTTAGAAACTATTTTTACAAAAATTGATGATGAACATCTCAAAGATGAGATAGATCGTCAGATTTTACAGACCAAAAGTATTACTTGGTCCGCTCAGAATAATCATTTTGATTCAAAACCTGCGATCATTTTAGACAAACTAAAATACACAATGGAAGATGATGTCAGGATATTAAATATCCTAGATCATATTATTGAATCTCTTGTTTTTATTGAAGAAAATAACAACGCAATCTTCTTTGCTGAATATGTGGAAAATATTGTTCGACAAATTAATGCGATTGACTCAGAGGATGATATCAGTCTTGGCGACAAGCTTTATCAAGTGAAGAAAAGCTTTTTGTATCAAATCGCTGAAATGGTTAAAGATAAAAATTTTGAGATTCCCAAAAATACACGTGGTATGACGCAAGAAGAACTCAAAGTCTATATTTTAGAAGTTTATATCAAACATGAGCTCTTAGATTATTGGTTCAAGCGCATGAGTAGCTATGAAATCAGTAATGAAGACAATATGTACTTCAAATATATTATTCGTAAAGAAGCAACCATACGTAAATTTTCTGTGGTAAAAACCAGTAAATATTATTTCCTCGTTGCTCCTGACCCTAGCTTTGATGAAAATATTTTCTCAATTCGTCGCTATTTGCTTGAGCAGACTGTTGAGCATAGTCCGAAAGTTTATATTTATGCCTTGGCATTGCCTTTGATTGCTTCTGATGAGATGAATGATATTAAGAAGTTTAAATTCCTTATCTCAAATATGGTGACAGTGGAATATAACTTAAATCAGTCTGTGGTTGATTTTGTCGCAAATACTCAAACAGCGTTTAACAATCAAATCATGCCGATTTTTACCCAACCGATCGAGTTTAAAGAAAGTAACATTGATCTGATCGTAGGGAATCATCTGTCGAATATTGAGAGTCTGATCCATTCGATCATATTGAAACCGTTAAAAGAGGCGATGAATAGCTTTATCACACATCAAGATGAATATGATTATGTGTATCACACGATCAAGCATATGTTCCAAGACATGATTAATAGTTTTGATGTGTATAAACAGCAACCACTTTTATTCTTAAAAACACAGGTACAAGTATTCGGCTATAAGATTATTTCTTATATGAAGATGCTTGAGCGTCGCAGAAGTGATTTATTTGTGAATATTAGTAGTGCCAATGATTTAAGGATGATTGGTGATGTTGCAAAACAGCCATTAGATTTGCTGTTTGAAAGTTTTGATAACAAAATGAGTTGGTATCGTGGATTGCAACTCGAACTCAAAGAGATTGAGCGTAATCAAGGTGCACCAAATAAGAAAAGTGCTCTGGCAGGATTTTTCTCTGGTCGAAATCAAAGTTTAAAACGCTATCAAGAGATTTATCATGAAATGATGGTGATTAAAAAATTTGCTTTTCATGATCTGATGAATATTCCAAAGCAATATAAAAATTACTGTGTGACGATCGTTGAGAATAAGAAATCATTTTCGCTTGAAGGTGAGAATGTATTCTTAGCTTTTAATCAGGGTGAAACGGGTATTGATAAGTTACCAATCATGTTTAAAGTCCAAAAAGACTTGTCGGATTTTAACCTTGAAACCGTGTATAGCCGTTTGAAACGTAGTGTTTTGGATGCTCAGCCTCGTTTACCGAACTAATCTGTATACACATTATGATGACAAAAAACTGCGATGAAATTGATCGCAGTTTTTTTATGATTGCCTTTTAGTTTATCGCTTTAAATGATCACAGAGTGATTATTTAAAGAAATAACCTGTTTCAGGCGAGCTGGCATTGGCTAAGCGTTTACGTGGCATACGACCAGCGAGAAATGCTTCACGTCCTGCTTCGACAGCTTTTCTCATGGCACTTGCCATCAAGATCGGTTGCTGTGCTTGAGCAATGGCGGTATTCATCAGCACGCCGTCACAGCCAAGCTCCATGGCTATTGCCGCATCACTTGCTGTACCAACACCTGCATCGACTAAGACAGGTACTTTTGCATTTTCAATGATGATCGACAATGTATGGTGATTCAAAATCCCTAATCCTGAACCAATCAAGCTGCCTAAAGGCATGATGGCAACACAGCCCATTGCTTCAAGCTCTTGTGCCACAATTGGGTCGTCTGAGGTATAAACCATAACATCGAAGCCATCATCAATCAGCACTTGAGCGGCTTTTATGGTTTCAACTACATTGGGATAAAGTGTTTCTTGATTGCCCAAGACTTCCAATTTCACCAAGTTGTGCCCATCAAGGAGTTCACGGGCAAGCTGACAGGTGCGAATGGCACTTTGCGCATCAAAACAGCTTGCGGTATTGGGCAAAATAGTGTATTTCTCAGGTGGAATCACTGACAGTAGATTCGGTTGGCTTGGATCTTGTCCGATATTGACACGGCGGATTGCGACAGTGACGATCTCAGCACCACTGGCTTCAATCGCTAAACCTGTTTCGGTTAAATCTTTATATTTGCCTGTGCCGACCAATAGGCGTGAATGAAACTCACGTTGTCCAATTTTAAAAGATGAATCACTTGTATGTCCGTACTGTATGTCGTGTTGCATAATATTGCCTTTAACCTCCGCCTACGGCTTGAATAATCTCAATTTTATCATTGTTTTGGATCATGGTTTCCACCAAACGGCTCTTTGGCACGATCTGTTCGTTCACTTCTACAGCAAAGCGTTTGCCATCAAGTTGTAGTGACTGCACCAATTCAAATAAAGTGCTGAATTCTATATTTTGCGCTTCGCCATTTAAAAAAATATTCATGGTTAAATCAATCTTCAATTTTAAAATTAATATGCTCAAATTAATGCTGTTTAAAGGTTTGCCAAGCCAATGTCAACCAGCCAAGAATCATCAATAATCCACCGATCGGCGTAATCGCACCCAAAATATGTGGCATACCCAAACTCATGATGTATAGCGAACCACAGAAAAAAATGATCCCGATCTGAATCAATAGAAAAGGTGCTTTGATCGAAAATGAGGGGAGCACTTTAGCCATGATGCCAAGGAGCAACAAACCTAGAGCATGGTAGAAGAAGTACTCAGTCGCCGTATGCCACCATGTCAGCTGTTGTGCATTGGCGATCTTTTGCAAGCCATGTGCACCAAACGCACCGAACATCACGGCTGAGGCTAAGTTAAGGGCAGCGATACCAATCCACATAGTCGTTCCAATCAAAGTGCTTAAATGAGTGCGAGTAGTATAGAGGATTGTTTTTTTTATGCCTATGTACGAATTGCATTTATAGATCAATCTTTATTCCACTTTGCATTTACTTATACTATATTTGAGAAATAAATTAGCCATGTAAATTATTGGAGAATAAGCGATGAAAGGACTTTTGCTCAGTGCCACGTTAATTTTATTTAGCCCTACAGTATTTGCTGAAATTAAGCATTTGCAACCACATGAAAGGCAACAATGCAGTAAGTCAAAAGAGGATGCTGTGAATTGCTTGAATAAGCTAATAGATCTAAATGCGGGCAATGAGCAAACGTATATTTCTGCACTATACGACACACTTGCGATTAAAAGTTATACAAATGAGGCTTGTAAAACTGAAATCAAATTTTCAAGGTCTAGTTTTACACCAGATGTTATTGATTGGGACAAAGTATCCTTGAGGGAACTTGCCGAGCAGAAAAAAAGTACATATCACTTAAAAGAAGTCAATATTCATGAAGTCGATTCGAGTGGGAAGATAATTGGACGAAAAAAGATAAAAACCACTACTGACGAGTTAGCTGATTTTATGATCGACTTAATGTTTGAACTGACATTACTGTGTGATTCAAGTAATTCAAAATTCAATAAATTATTTTTGCCCCAAGCGACAAACTAAATTTTGTAAGTTTGAGGAATAGGGCAGAGTTTTAGCAAACCGTTTATTTAGCCCGCAGACATTGCGGTTTTGATCTTTTCCATCGCATTTTTTTCAAGCTGACGGATACGCTCTGCAGACACGTTATATTCTGCAGCTAACTCATGCAAAGTCGATTTATTATCATCCAACCAACGGCGTTGCAAGATACTGCGTGAACGGTCATCGAGCTGTTCCATCGCATCATGTAGGGCATTGTTACTTTGCTCTTCCCAGTCTTCTTCTTCGACTAGACGAGCAGGGTCATAACGATTGTCCTCAAGATACAATGCAGGCGCAGTGTAATGACTTTCATCGTCATCATCATTTTGCGCTTCGAATGCTGCATCATAAGCGGTCAGACGACCTTCCATTTCCAATACTTGCTCTGGCGTCACATTGAGATCATTGGCGATCGCTTGCGCTTCTGCAAGTGAGAGCTTTTTACTAGACTTTTTTAGGCTACGCAGGTTAAAGAACAATTTACGTTGTGCTTTGGTCGTTGCGACTTTGACAATACGCCAGTTACGGATCACATATTCATGGATTTCCGCTTTAATCCAATGTACAGCAAATGACACTAGACGTACACCCATAGTCGGGTCGAAGCGTTTCACCGCTTTCATTAAGCCAAGATTACCTTCTTGGATCAAGTCACCTTGAGGTAAACCGTAGCCTGCGTAGCTCCGTGCAATATGAATCACAAAGCGCAGGTGCGACATCACCAACATCTTGGCGGCATCTAAGTCTTGATCATAATAATAGCGGTCAGCAAGTTCTTTTTCTTGCTCAGGGGTGAGAATCGGAATTTGATTCACCGTACTAATATACGCACCGAGGTTAACCCCAGGCGCAGTCAATGACAGGGGCATCAATTGGTTGCTACTGTCAGTGGCCATGTAAGCTCCTTGATAGGGATGAAGTTCTCAAAATCATATGATAATTCAACGCTATGCACATGTAAGTAGGTTTACGTGTAAATGTGTAAGTAATTAATGCGATATGGTGCGTATTGTAAAATTTAAACGGGTTATTTTTCAATATAATAGTGGAATTCATCATCAACGATCATTTGCTGGACAATTTTCAAATGTTGTATCTGACAAAAATGCGCCAAATCTTGTTCGCTATTCGGATCAGTCGCTTTGATTAAAATCATTTTTTTTGAGTTTGAGTTTTCACTATCTAACTGATTTTTTTCAATTGCTTTCAATAATCGCTTGAGCATCAGAATCGGCATTGGGCAAGGCTGATTGCATGCATCAATGATAAAATCGGGTGCGTGATTCAAAGTATTTTGCGCTGTTACAGTTTCCATGATCATTTAAACTGCCAATCAAAAAATGAAATGTCTTGCGCTGATTTTAACAATAAAATCTTGGCTCTGCCTGTATCTTCTCGCCAATCGCCAAGAACGATGCGTTGTTGACCATTTTTTAAACTATGAATCGCAGGGCGGTGGGTGTGACCATGAATCAATAAATCGACATTTTGAATTTGTTTAACGACTTCAGCTTGATTGACATCGACAGGTTGATAATGCGCATTTTGCTGGCGGATTTGACTTTTTCGACGTGCATAATTCGCAAGACGACGTTTCAGATAAAACGGAAAAAGTTTTAAAAATCCAAGTAAGATAGGATTGCGAATAATGCGCTTAAAACGCTGATATTCTAAGTCATCAGTGCATAGTGCATCGCCATGTTCAAGTCGGATAGTTAAACCTTGCCATTCATACACATAAGGTTCTTGCAATAATTTTCCACCAAAACGATCTAGGAAGCGTTGTCCGAGCACGAAATCACGATTGCCACAGAGGAAATAGACTTGATTTCCACTTGCAGTAAACTCACGGAGCTGCTTGATCATTGGTAATAGCCAATCGCTTGGATCACGATCAGAGAGCCACGCATTAAACCAATCTCCCAGAATGTACAGTTCGGTCGATTCAGATTGATAATGTGCTAATAACGATAAAAACCCTCGAATTAATCGAGGGTGATCATCAGATAAGTGCAGATCAGCTATGAATAATTGTTGCATTTTTTTTAAATCTCCTCTAACCCATCTTTCAAAAAGAGGGGAAGCCCTCCCTTTAAAAAAAGGAGGTTGGGAGGGATTATTTATTCAGCAATAATTTTTGCAGATTCGATCACCACATTTTCAAGTGGCACGTCTTGATGATAGCCACGGCTACCCGTGCGCACGTTTTTGATCTCAGCCACAACGTCCATACCTTCAACCACTTTACCAAATACTGCATAACCCCAACCTTGTGCAGTTTTGCCAGTGTGGTTTAAGAAGCTGTTGCTTTTTACATTAATAAAGAATTGAGCAGAAGCAGAGTGTGGTGCTTGGGTACGTGCCATTGCAATCGTACCTTCGTCATTGCTTAAACCATTGTCCGCTTCATTTTCGATCGAATCACGAGTCGATTTTTCTTTGAAGTTTTCATCAAAACCGCCACCTTGAATCATGAAGCCATCAATGACACGGTGGAAAATCACACCATCATAAAAGCCGTCACGTACATATTGTAGAAAGTTCTCAGCGGTCACTGGTGCTTTCTCAGTGTTGAGTTCAAGTACGATACGACCTTTGTTGGTATTTAGTTCAACTTGAGGAAAACTCATTTATTCATCTCCTGATCATGGATTTTCAAAAAAGCCATGTGTTTTTGGTTGTGAGAAGGATAAGCAAACTGTAAACTTCATAGCAAGTAAAAAATACAAAATTTCACGGTTTTAAATTGATATTTCTCATCAATTTGTCGAAAATTTGTATGAAAATTTATTTCTTCCACCAATTTTAGTGATGTATGACTATGAGTTCAAATGATCTTGTTCAAAATGTGCCAAATTCTTCTTCCGCAAATCAAAATGTTGCAGTAGATCAACAGGTACAGCAACAGCAAGCAGGTTTGGACTTTATCCGTCAAATCGTAAAAGATGATGTCAAAGCAGGGCGCACTGATTGCGTGGTGACTCGTTTTCCACCTGAACCAAATGGTTATTTACACATTGGTCATGTGAAGGCGATTTGTCTAAACTTTAGTATTGCCGAAGAATTTGGCGGAAAGTGTAATCTACGTTTTGATGACACTAACCCAGATGCAGAAGAACAAGAATTTGTTGATGGCATTCAATCGGATATTGAGTGGCTTGGCTTTCATTGGGATGGTCAGCCACGCTATGCGTCGAGCTATTTTGAACAGCTCTATCAATGGGCGGTGCAATTGATCAAACAAGGTGATGCTTATGTCGACCTGCAAACCCCAGAAGAAATTAAACTTAATCGGGGTAGCTTCGTTGAAGTTGGTAAAAATTCACCATATCGTGATGCTACGATTGAAGAAAACCTCAGCCGTTTTGAACAAATGAAAAATGGCGAAATGGGCGAGGGTAAAGCGGTGCTCCGTGCCAAGATCGACATGACAAGCCCGAATGTGCATATGCGTGATCCAATTCTCTATCGTGTACTCGACAATGAACATCATCAAACTGGCGCACATTGGAAAATCTACCCAATGTACGACTATGCACATCCATTGTCTGATGCGATCGAAGGCGTGACGCATTCACTCTGTACTTTAGAGTTTGTCGATCATCGTCCATTTTACGATTGGATTGTGGAAAAAGTACATTCGGAAGCTGTGCCACGTCAGTATGAATCTTCTCGTTTAAATGTATCGTATACCATTACTTCAAAGCGCAAATTGCGTCGTTTAGTCGAAGGTAACTTTGTACACGGTTGGGATGATCCACGTATGCCGACTGTGGTTGGTATGCGTCGTCGTGGCTTTACCGCAGATGGTTTGCGTGACTTCTGTAAGCGTGTTGGTGTGTCGAAAACTGATGGTATTGTAGATGTGGCGATGCTGGAGTTCTGTATCCGTCAATCACTGGAAAATACCGCATCCCGTGCCATGGCAGTGCTTAATCCGCTGAAAGTGACTTTAACCAATTTGCCTGAAGCACTGACTTTAACGCAAAAACGTCATCCGAATGTGGATATGGGCGAACGTGAAATTCCGCTCACTGATGTGATTTACATTGATCGCAAAGATTTTGAAGAAGTCCCACCTAAAGGCTTTAAGCGTTTAATTCCTGATGGTGAGGTGCGTTTGCGCCATGCTTATGTGATCAAGTGCGATGAAGTGATCAAAGATGAAAATGGCGAAGTGATTGAGCTGAAATGTTCAGTTGATGTCGATACATTGGGTAAAAATCCTGAAGGTCGAAAAGTTAAAGGCGTGATTCACTGGGTATCTGCGGAAAAAGGCGTGCCTGCGGAAGTACGTATTTATGATCGTTTATTTAGCTCGGAAGATCCTGAAGAAGGCGAAGACTTCTTAGACAATCTGAATCCTGATTCATTGCAAATCGTCCAAGCTGTGGTTGAGCCATCGTTGGCACAAGCGAGTCCTGAAGATCGCTTCCAGTTTGAACGTGAAGGTTATTTTGTCGCAGATCGTTATGATCATACACCGAAAAAACCTGTGTTTAACCGTATCTTAGATTTGCGAGATAGCTTTAAACCTGAGAAATGAAAAAATGATTAAGTATCATTTTTTCATTTCGCAAGAAGACGAGCAACCAAGTTGCGAGTAAAAAATATTGATTGAGAATCGATTAATTTTTCGCAAGACGAACAACTTTGCTGTGAGTGAAATAAAAAGTTGATTAAGTATCATTTTTTCATTTCGCAAGGCGAGCAGCTCTTTTGCAAGTTAAATACAATCGAAGATCATAATCCAAAAATGCTTTGGTTTCGACCAAAGCATTTTTTATGCAGGCATCGGCAAAACGCCATCTAATAAAAACTGATCCAATGGAAACCGAATCAATTCTGAGCTCTCCACCGCTTTAAAAATAATCTCATCGGCAGACATATCACAAAAACATTGTTGGCGTTCTTTGGGTTGATTGGTACAAAATGAATCGGCGGTAAATAACCCGACACAAATGCCTTCTCTGATGTTGAGTTTTTTATCCTGACTTTTTTCTTGATTTTGGGTTGTGCGAGCAGAACAATATTCAAAGAGTTCGACTTGTTGACTACGCATCACCGTGCCTAAAGTCTGTGCAACACTGTAATTCGATGGATGCCTAAGTGCATCATGATATTGATGAAATGGCGCATATTGTAGTTGCACGCCTTTTTCAGTTTTATAATCGACTGAAAATAACGTATGTACCGAGCGCATGATGGGTTTTGGTGGTGGCGCTTGCATCGAGTGCCAAAAAATAAAACGATAATACGCCGACTCCGCCAAAGTTACATCGACACTACATCCGCCATAAAAAATACTCGGCTCAAAAGTCCGTCCAAAGCGTGAGCCCAATTTTAACGGTGGATAACGAAAAGGGGATTTTAGTAGATAATGAAGATGCGCCATATTTTCAGGATATTGTGCATATTGCACAAATCTCATGATGAGATGATTGATTGAATCAACCTATTTCACTGTCGGCTCAATATATTTCCACGCAGAATTTAGCAAAATCGACTGGGCTTTGACATTGGGATGGATTTGATCGGCTTGCATCAGATTTTTATGTCCTGCTACGCCATCGAGGAAAAAGGGAAGCAGTTCAATTTTAAATTTTGTTGCCACAGTTTTGTAATTACTTTCAAAGGCTTGGCTATATTTAGTGCCATAGTTTGGTGGAATTTTCATACCAAATAGTAAAACTTCAGCTTTTGAATTTTGGCTAAGCTGTACCATTTTCGCTAGATTATTTTCAATGATTTTCGGCGGTTGACCACGTAAGCCATCATTGCCACCCAGTTCGATCACCACCACATCAGGTTGATACTTTTTCAGCAAATTCGGTAGGCGAGCCAAAGCACCACTGGTGGTTTCACCACTCATACTGGCATTGACCACACGATGTTGCTTTGGATATTTTTGATTGAGGCGTTTTTGCAGTTGATCAACCCAACCTTGCCCACGATCCATGCCATAGCCCGCACTGATGCTATCACCCATGATCAGAATAGTATCGGCATGAGCTATCGTTAATACTGACAGACAAAGGCTAGTCACAATTGCAAGTTGTTTTGGCAGTTGTTTAAATGTTGAGCGCTGAAAAACTTTGTACATGAAATAAACTTTTCCTTTGGCTTGAAGCATGAAATACTGATTTATCAAGCTGAACCTGAAAATCCTAAAACTTTTTGGTAAATCCCATCATGCCACAACTTGCTGATAAAACGATTATTCAAACGCAAAAACTCTCACAAGTGATACAAATCCACGATCAACGGATACACGTTTTAAAGTCGATTGATTTAAAGATTGTAGAAAAAGAACAAGTGGCAATCACAGGGCGTTCGGGTTCAGGAAAATCGACGCTACTGGGTTTGCTTGCAGCGCTCGATCAGCCTTTTGATGGTGAAGTGCATCTTTGTGGTCATGCGATTCACAGCATGTCAGAAGAACAACGTGCCAAAGTACGTTTGGAAAATATTGGCTTTGTTTTTCAGTCTTTCCAGCTTTTACCACATCTGAGCGCACTGGATAATGTGTTACTGCCGATGCGATTGCAAAGTGCCTATCGTTACAATGAAGCAAAAGAGAAAGCCCAAGCAATGCTTGAGCGAGTCGGACTGGTACGCCAAATGTCACAAACGCCTAAAGTCTTATCAGGTGGTGAGCAACAACGTGTTGCCATTGCCAGAGCTTTGGTCACAGAACCGAAAGTGGTCTTTGCTGATGAACCGACAGGGAATCTTGATCAAGATACCGCAAAAGAGATTGAACAGCTTTTATTTCAGATGAATCATGAGCTTGGCACGACATTGGTGTTGGTGACGCATGATCCAAAACTCGCTGCGCAATGTCAGCGTCAGCTTCAACTCGATGATGGCAATTTGCTTGAAAGTAAGCAAACCAGCTCAACATCTGACTTGAAGATGGATGTATAAAATGCGTTTATTTTCAAGTTTACTTCGGCAGAGCTTTCATAGTGGCGGGATTACTTTACTGGTCGTTGCTTTGGCATTGGCGATTAGCGCCAGTACTGCACTGCGGTTTAGTAATCAACAAATCCAATATGCGATCGAGCAACAAGCAGGAGAATTACTTGCCTCTGATATGTTGATCGAATCCAATGAGCCACTTGCTGATACATGGCAACAAAGCGCAATTACGCATGGTTTAAAGACCTCGCAAAGTACGGTATTTAGCTCGATGGCGCATACGGGTGAGCATTTTGTCATGGTCAATGTCAAAGCGATCGACGATGCCTTTCCGCTACGTGGTGAGCTGGATATTTCACCGACTGCCAAGCAGATCAAATCAGGTCAAATTTGGCTCAGTCCTCGGGTTTTTGATTTGCTTCATGTCAAGGTTGGCGATCAAGTCGATATTGCTGATGGATCATTTACCGTGACTGGCGAAATTACCTATGATGCCAATCAAGAAACAGGCTTTTCAGGGTTTTCGCCAACGGTGATTATTCATCAAAATGATGTCGCTCGGACTAATGCGGTACAACTCGGTAGTCGGATTGATTATCGACTATTGATGGCAGGACAACCCGAGCAATTACAAGCCTTCCAAACTGAAAATAAAAAGCTCATCGAAGAACCTCTGAAACTGCGTGTCGCAAGCGAAGGCAACTCACGGCTGATGAGACCACTGCGTAATCTCGATACCTTTATGCAATTGGCGAATCTATTAACCTTATTGCTGTGCGGTATTGCCATTGCACTGACTTGTCAGCGTTATGTGGCGCAGAATCAAGATCATATTGCCTTGCTGCGTTGTATGGGCGCATCTCGTCGACAAATCATTGCTGCTTATCTGGGTTTGTTGGGCGTAGTTGGTGGGATTGCCACCATTATCGGTACTATTTTTGGCGTGATTTTTGGCTATTTATTACTGAATTTGATGCTGAGCACCATGCCAAATATTCACCTGCAATTTTCAATCTTCTCAATTCTGCTTGGACCTTTGCCGAATGCGATTTTGACCTGCTTGGTGATTTTGCTAGGTTTTGTCTTGCCGAGTATTTTACATCTTGCCAAAGTGCCACCGATTCGCGTGCTTCGTAATAGTCAGATTGATCCTGTGGCACTCTGGACTTTGGCACTGTCTGCTGTGTTTAGTCTTGCGATTTTTACTTTATATTTAACAGAAAATCTCACGCTCAGTCTAATGGTGATGGGTGCTTTGGCGTTGCTTTGTGTATTGTTATTTTTACTGATGTGGGCTGTGCTCAGTACGATCCGTAAAAGTAACGCACGATTTGAACAATGGCTTCGTGCACCTGCACAGCTGAGCCTGCAAATGACCGCTTTGGCGTTGGGACTCAGTTTAATTACGGTGCTGTTTTTACTGCGTGGTGATCTACAAAATCGTTGGGAAAATCAACTGCCTGAGAATACACCAAATCAGTTTGTTTATGGTTTGCCACCATTTGATCAAAAAGCATTAGTCGATCTGGTCGATCAACAGGGGTGGCATCGCACGCCATTTTATCCCAATATTCGTGGGCGATTACTCACAAAAAATGGGCAAGCCTTTTCACCCGAATTGATTCGTGAAAATAACAGTTTGCGCCGTGAGCTGAACTTGACTCAAGCCGAACAATTTCCAGTGGACAATAAACTCACCGCAGGGACAAAAAACTTCTCTGATACACATCAAGTATCTGTTGAGCAAGAAACAGCGGAAAATTTAGGCATCAAAATTGGTGATGAACTGGGCTTTCAACTGCCTGATGGTGAGCTCAAAGCCAAAGTGGTTAGCCTGCGAAAAGTGGAATGGGAAAGTTTTAGTCCAAACTTTTTCTTTATCTTTTCCCCGAAGACTTTGGATGAAAATGCGGGCAGTTATCTCGGCAGTTTTTATGTGCCTGATGCAGATAAAGCACAATTGGTCAATGTCATTCAACAGTTTCCAACCACGGTATTTATTGATATTGATGGCATCATCGAGCAGATCAAACGCATTGTGAATATCATTACAAAAGTAGTCAGTCTTTTAGCTTTCTTAGTGTTTTCAGCAGGGCTATTGGTGTTGCTTGCTTGTCTAAATTTGATGATGGACGAACGCCGTCAAGAAGTGGCTTTACTTCGGGCGATCGGCATGTCACAGCATAGTTTAAAGCGTTATTTGACCATAGAGCTAGCATTCATTGGCTTTGGCGCAGGGGTACTGTCGATTGCATTTGCTGAACTGGTGTCGTATATCGTGGCTTGGCGTATGGAAATGCCGTGGTCTGTGCATTATGTGTATTGGTTAATTCTACCGATATTGATGGCAGTTTTTTGTGGTGTGATTGGGCGTTATCGTTTGACTAAATTATGGAAAGTATCGCCATTAAGTAGTCTACGCGCTTTGAACTAAGAAAATACTATTTTCCTATATATAAGAAAGCGTAACGCCACATTCTTATGTCAGGAGATTGGGTATAAATTGATGGTCATTCTAAAACTATACTGTAACTGTAGATACTCCCCATTTGAGGAGTTGACAGAAAATTAACAGCTAAATAATATATAAATCCAATAAATAAAAGCTGGGAATGGAAAATGAAAAAGTCATATTTTTCAATCATATTAATGAGTTCGATGTTGTTGCTATCGGGATGTGGTGGTTCAGATAGTGATGACTCAAACAATGGACAGAACACTGGTGGTAATAATAGTGGTGGCAATAACAATGGTGGATCAACAACCACTACTGGTGATTGGACCAATGAAGATGCTGTAAATTGGATTACGCATTCAGCTGTGACTGTGGTTTTCCCTGAACAATTTTTAGATGTACTTATTTATGATACAGACGGATTTATTTTTAATGAAGCTGAATGTAGTTCAGGATCATATACGAATACCAACAATACCGTAACATTCAATAATTGTAAAACCAATTTCTTGGATGATGATGGTGTGATTTTATCTGGTAAGGTGTCATATAGCTTGTCTGATAGTGACGAAAGTTTTAGTTATAGTAATTTCAATTTAATTTTTCCTGATAATTCGAAAGCAGTGATAAATGGTAAGGTTGATTTTGTTTTAGACTCTGAAACAAATACAATAGTTAAAATTGATGATCTCAAAGTGGTTTCTGATGAAACTTACGAAGGGAAAAATTATTCGATGACTACTGCTTTGAGTGACTATACTGCCACTTGGAGTGTTGCTAGTAACGACGAATTTTTAATTGAAGCTTCTGGGGCTCTAGCTGTAATCGATAGCCCATTTGATGATTTTTCAATAAAATTTAACACAACAGATGTTAATCGATTTAATAATAACATAAATCCATACGATGGTGGGTTAAAAGTAGTCGATGCAAATAATGCTAAAAACTATTCAACCTTAGATTACAACAGTGATGCTGCTACATTGCTTTATCAATCTTATGCGAATGATAAGTTGGTGATTAATCGTACACTTAGTTGGGAAGATGTATACGACTTTTAAATTAGGGTTTTTTAAATTTTGTTAAACTTCTTGCTCATCCGTTGAAATCAATTGACGGATGAGTTTATTTCAAAAATCTTTTATTTCTTCAGATACGCACCTAAAAAAATAAGTAAATCAACCTTTAATTCAGTCACTACTTCTGAGTTTGGCATTCTACAATGATGTTCAATATTGCAATGTATTTATCAATTACTGAGTAATTGTGATTCATAGATAATAGGCGAATATTATTTGTTTAGGCTGACGAGGGCGTGTTTTTGAAAAGTACATTTCTATTCTTTTTCTGATGGATTGTGCTATAGCGTAAGAGCCTGTATTAAAACCTAAAATTGTGAATGGTTATGTAGCACAGGATGCAGAATTTCCTTGGCAAGTTGCATTATCTTAGACACAGCCTATCCTTATACTTCCTATGTATGCTCAGGGAGTTTGATTGCTGATAAGTAGGTGCTCGTCGCTGCACATTGTGTGGACGATGCGCACAGTGATTACCAAATTTTAATGGGGACGAACGATCTTAATCCAAGTGAAGGACAAATTATTAGGGGCTGTAGTAGATTAGCAGAAGTGCTACTCTATAAAAATGAAGATAAATCGTTGTAAATTAGATAAAAATACCC
>NZ_CANLSL010000005.1 GCF_947493735.1 uncultured Acinetobacter sp.
TTCAGCATTGAGTGCAGTTTCAACGGTGAGTTTTTTGAGTGCTTTACTGAAATTATTCAGGTCAGCTTCTGTTTTTAGGTTTTTGGCAAATTCTTTAGCTAATGCCAACATTACTTCATCTTTCATGGTAAACACCTGTGTTACTCTCAACAGCGTTGAGGGAGAGTTTAAGCGTTTACACAGTTTTATTTACAGTCTCTTAGACTGATCTAAAGTAGCTTCTCGAAGCTACTTTTTACTTCTAATCTAAGTTGTCTTTAAAAATATCTTCACTAAAAAAATGTATTGAACAATTATTTTTCTTTCTCTACTTACCCGTCTGATTCATGGACAGTCATGGATTCAATCATGTCATGCTTATTAAATTCTTTATATTCAGGCTTGGCTTCATACGCTTTCCAAGCTTGCTTGACGTTTTCATCTTTGATCTCGTGCATGTCCATCTCTTCGACAGCAGTTGGCATTTCATCAAACTTCACGGTAGTCATGGTGGCTCTCCTTAATTACTCTTATTTTGTATTTACTGAGTTTTAAGTTATAGCATGTTCTATGCCATCGAGATTAACTATTCACCGACAAATTGTTTCTGATTGCACGAAAGCGAACGTAGTGTCATAGCTTTTTATCTCGAATATGCAATAATAGCCACTTTCACTATTTGCCTATAAAGCTATTTGGAGTTTGACGCAATGTCCCAAGTTTTACTCAAAGATTTTCTCACTCAACAACAAAACCACAATCTGACAGAAAATCTTGCGCAAGTGATCCTGACCATTGCATCAACCTGCAAAGACATCGACGCTGCGCTACAAAAGGGTGCACTTGCAGGGATTCTCGGCAGCGCAGAAAATGAAAATGTACAGGGTGAAACACAGAAAAAACTCGATGTGATTTCAAATGACATGCTCATTGATGCCTTACAACAACACCCTGCGGTAGTTGCACTTGCATCAGAAGAATTGGAAGACATGACGCCTGCACAAGCGAGTGGTGAATATTTGGTATTGTTTGACCCATTGGATGGTTCAAGTAACATCGACATTAATATGTGCGTCGGTACGATTTTCTCAATTTTAAAAAATACTGGCGACCTAAAAACAGAAAACTTCTTCCAAAAAGGTCGTGATCAAGTCGCTGCGGGCTATGTGTTGTATGGTCCATCGACCATGTTAGTCCTCACTACTGGTCAAGGGGTGCAAATGTTTACCTTTGATCCTGAGTCTAAACAATTTGTATTAACCAACGATCAAGTACAAATCCCTGCGGAAACGCAAGAATTTGCGATTAACTCATCAAACCAACGTCATTGGGAAGCACCTGTACAACGCTATATCGGCGAACTCCAAGCAGGCAAAACTGGTGAACGTGGCAAAGACTACAATATGCGCTGGGTGGCGTGTATGGTTGGTGATGTGCATCGCATTTTAACACGTGGCGGTATTTTCCTTTATCCGTATGATCTCAAAGACCCGAAAAAAGCAGGTCGTCTACGCCTCATGTACGAAGCTAACCCAATGAGTTTCTTGGTCGAGCAAGCAGGTGGCGCATCGTCTACGGGTCGTATGGACATTATGGATGTTGAGCCAAACGATCTACATCAACGTATCCCTGTGATTTTAGGCTCAAAAACTGAAGTCGAGCGTGTTACGAGCTATCATCAAGTTTAGGTTGATCGCTTGAAAGCAACTTTTTTAAAAAAAGATGATTCATCGTAAGTGAGTCATCCTAAGTTCTAAAATTAAAATTTTCTATATCGAAGTGTCATATGTTTGAATTCATCCAGTCCAAAGATAATCCAAAAATAAAATTGGTTCGTGGTTTATTAGAACAGGCTTCTCTACGTAAGAAAAATGCGCAGACCGTACTTGAGGGTGCGCATTTGATCGAAAGTTTTATTCTTCATTACAGCAATAAAAACACTGATTGCAAAATCCAATTTCTGCTTTGTACGGAAAGTGCTTTAGACCACCCTGAAAATCAAAAAGTTTTAGACGAAAATACAGCACCTGTCTATCTCGTTGATAGCTCGCTATATCATAAAATTAGCCAACTCGGTGAATCCACACCACTCATGGCAGTGATTGATTTGCCCAAAGCCCAAGACGCATGGCAAATTGACTGCGACACATTAATTCTCGATCGTGTTCAAGATCCGGGCAATGTCGGCACGCTACTCCGCTCTGCTGCCGCGGTTGGTATTCAGCAAGTGATTACGACTATCGGCACAGCAAGCCTGTGGTCACCTCGCGTCTTGCGTGCAGCGATGGGCGCACATTTCTCATTAGCGTTGTTCGAAGCAGTGCAGATTGAAAAATTGATTGATCAATTTCAGATTCCTGTCTATGCCACCAGTTCACATCGACCACAAAGTATTTATCAGCTCGATTTAAAAACGCCGTGTGTTTGGATTCTTGGAAATGAAGGACAAGGTGTACATGAAGATTTACTTGAAAAAGTAACTGCAGTCACCATTCCACAACCAGGCGGGCAAGAGTCTTTGAATGTCGCAATTGCAGGCTCGGTCTGCCTTTTTGAGATGATGCGACAACGTCTTTAGGATTTTAAGCATTGTTCTGAAACTTGATTAATCATTAACAACGTAACGATAGCTAACAATTTGCAGTTTTATGTTGAAACTGTGCCATTTTTTCACCAAATCCCCTAAACTACATCAGAAAATATTTTACAACCTTGTCAACCAATTCAGTCAATACGACGTTTATAGTCACATGAAAACTGTTTAGGTTGTCGAATGACAGGACTTTCCATCCCGATGGATTCAGCACCCAAGCAAAAACAGTTGACGCAGGATACCACTGCGCCAATGACGCTTGAAAAGCGCCTCCAGCTCTTTATGCAAGAGATTACTGGACGTGCTTTAGTGATGATGGAAAACGCATGTCAGGGTCAACATGATGTTGCAATGGATTTAGTGCAAGAGGCATTTATCTCATTGCATCAACATTATCCAGACAAACCAACAGATGAATGGTATCCCCTGTTCTACACCATTTTGAACAATAAGTTGCTCGATTGGCGTAGAAAAGAGGCACGTCGTACTCAGCGATTCGGGTGGTTGCGTATCAACCCAATTGCAGATGAGGATGAAGAGCAATATGATCTTCCCGATCAGAGTCTTGTTGATGCAAGTGACTTGATTGACCAAGAACATACCACAGAGGAAATATTCCAAGCCGTTCAAACTTTACCTGTTCGCCAACAGCAAGCCTTTATGCTTCGTGCATGGGAGGGCTTCGACACTGCAACAACAGCAAAAATTATGGACTGTAGTGAAGGCAGTGTAAAAACACATTATCACCGTGCCACACAAAGTTTAAAGACGATTTTGGCACATTTAAATTCTAATGATTGAGGGTCATCCAATGAAAAAAGATGATTTTGAACAAAAAATTGTGAATGCTTTGAATGTCAAAGCCAATCAACAAATGCAATTTAAGCATGCTGTCATAGACAATGTCTTTGATCGCATTGAACAGCAACGCCATGAGCGATTTAATCGTTGGGGCTTAGCAGGTTTTGCTTTGGCTGCTGCGATTACAGGTGTGGCTGTCGTACCGAGTAGTTTTTTTGATAATACGACTGATCAGCAAGCTACGATTACCTCCACCAAACTTTCTCCACAGCTCGCAGATGATTTGGAAATGCTCTTAGTGCTTGGTGAGGATGCAACACATGGTAGCTAAGATGCTTCCTGTGCTTTGTGCAACAACCATCAGCCTTGCATCACCGATTGGTTTTGCAGGTATGGAACGCTTTTGGGCGAATAAAGAAGATCAGAAAATTGTAGCACAGCTGGATGAGTGCGATGCGCTAACAGTCGAACAACGCCATCGATTGATCAAAGCGTATCAAGCCACTCGTGATGCCGAACAAAAACTTGATCTCAAAAAACGTATGGAGTGGTTTTGCAAACTTAGCGATCAAGAACAAGATCGCATGCGTGTCGCTTGGCAGAATATGAATACCAGCGAACGCAATGAACTGAAACAAAAACTACAGGCAGCCACAGACCTTGCTGAACGTACCGAGATTCGTCGTGAATTTATCGAGCGCTTTGAAGGGCAATTCTAACCCACTATTTACCTCGTTATTCAACACAATATAAACAACACTACACATATAAAAAAAAGAGGCACTTAATGTGCCTCTTTTTTATGACGTTTTAGCGTCGCTTCACTTTGCGTCGCCATAATGCTAAGCCAACCAAACCAAGTGCAGAGAATATGCCCAAGCTACCTCCACCACCTCGAGTATCATCACTCGTTGTCGCCGTGCTGATTAAATAAATCTTTGCAGAATTAGATAGTGTCGCATCGGCATCAAAAACTTGATATTCAATATCGTAATTAAACTTATTAAAAATACTCTTCGGTCTGATATGAATTTCTCCGCCATAACACCATTTGCGTGAATCATCTGGGCAAAGTACACGATGCTCAGCTTCAATTATCAAGCTTGAATCTATATCACCAAGTTTAATTGGCGCTGGAATACCATCCTCGCTCACCCAAAATGCCTTTTTACCTGTTGGAAATCCAACTTGCTCTGATGTTCCATCTCCATCATCATTGTCATTTGCAAGCAAATCCACTTTTACACGCTGATCGGTACCCCATTTCATCGAGTATTCATCATCCTCAGCTATCGGTGCAATATTAACAAGTGTAGCTTGCGCCAAGCCTATAGACTGTATAGATGGATCAGATTTTAAAGTTATCGTATATTTACAATAGTTATAATCTCCAACAGCGACATCGTCCTCGTCTGCTTGGAAATCGGTTCGATACATGAGTAATGCTTGTAAATCATTATTCCACTCACACTTCAAACCAGCATCTGAACCAGCGACAGGAAGTGCAGAAGTATCATCTTTTGCAAAAACATCTACATTGACTTTACCAAGTGCCGTTGCGGTAACATTATACAAATTTTCATCGAAATGCTGAATTTCACGCTTACCATTCACTGAGATTTCTGCAGGAACACTATTTGCAAATATATCAAAGTAAGCTTGACGATAACGCAAGCTATCTTTGTAGTCTTCTATACGCTTTTTGAAATAATCACGTCGATGTTCATAATATTCAATGAACTTTTCATCAGTTTCTTCATCTGCGATTAGTTCTTCAAAAAACTCAAATTCAGCTTCAAAACCTTCTAAAGTTTTAACCTGAGAGATATTAGAACTTGTCATATCATTGGCAACTAGACGAGTAAGTTCTGTTGAACCTATATCACAACTATTACCTGTTGCCGCATCTAAAATTAATTTATTTTGCGCCAAGCGATTTAAACCACGTTGATCTATAGCTTCACACCCACTTTCTTTCCCATCGACATTCACCAATGGGTGATCTTCATAGTCGGTCAAGAAATACATCGGCAAGTACGCTGTATATTCGCTTGCAGGTTGTAAGCTTGTCATCAATGTAGACTGTGTATAGCTACTAATATCTTTAGATGTTTCATCTTTAATCACAGCATAAGGCAGTTGGCAATAGCTACTACTTGCCACGGCTTTCATAATGCCATTATTTCCTGTACTAAATCCTAGTCGATCATCTGCGGGTAAAACCCCCAACAAATAACGACAAGACTGCCCATTATTAAATGCCAAAATATTATAATTTAGACTTTTTGTACCAAAGGCATCATACAGTAAGGTACTGAAACTTGTATTATTGACGATGGTATTACTCACCATTGTCAGCTTGCTCGATGCACTTAATATCGCATCAGCATTTTGGCCTGGAACACTATCACCTGTGAATTTAATAATACTACCATTATTCGTTGACGCAGTATTTTGAGCAATAGTATTGAGCGACAATGATAGGTCTGGTACGCCACATGCTTCCATCACACTCTGTGTGCTCGCTTGTCCATTATTAACAATCGACGAACCTTTAATACTTATTGTGCGACCTGTAAAGGTCAAATTATCTAGTCAACTCATCGCCAACACAGCACCACGCGTTGCTGTATTTCCTTCGAACACACTATTTGTGACATCCAAAGTACTGCCTACACCTGAAAGATAAATTGCACCACCCTCATTTGCAAAAGAGTTTGCGATTTCGACCTGCACCAAAGAAACTGTTGCGCCAGCCTTAATCGCACCGCCACGAGCAGATTTACCGCTCTCAAGTCGTACTGATTGTAGTGTTAAGTTTGATTTTCCTGAGGTCGTATCAAACAAGCTAAAACTATTATTACCTTTAATGATGGTTTGCATCGGCAGGCGTTTTGGATAGTCACCAGTGATGATATCCTTTTCACTCCAATCTGCTGGCGTTTCGCCCAAAATATTCACCATTGAGCTCGGTGTTAATGGCTTGCCAATCGTATACTCACCTGCTTTAAGCTCAATCCGGTCGGTGACGTCAGGCGACTTTTTACCAACCGCACAGCCGCCGTAAGATTTATTATCCGAGGCAGTTTGGATTGCTTCACGAAGCGAGCATGCATTTTTATTTTCACCATCTTCATCAGCAAATGTTGTGACATAAATTGTGTCATCAACTGTTGCTGCCATAAGTGGCAGTGCAACAACAACTGAAATAGCAAGCAATGCTTTCTTGTAGTTTTTCACCGTAACACTCCTTGTTAGGCTTTATTCTTTCTAAATACAAAACGACCAAAAGCGATCATGAATAATGTAAAAACTGAATAACCAATTGCACCGCCTGACACATTCACCTTCTTGCTTTCATAATTGTTTGTTGGACTTTGTGTAATTTTAACCGGAATGACAATATCTCTATCCGCCTCAGCTTCCGAGAATCTTGAGCCAGTTGTCACAACACGCAAACTTAACTCATCTGAACCGTGATAATTAGAGTTCGGAGTATATGTCAACATACCCTCATCATCTAACTGCCAAGTTCCTTTGGACACAGGCGTTGCCGCACTTTGAACAACTCGCAAACAACCTATTTTCCACGGATTTCCGTCTGAATCTGTATTCGAGCCCATGATCGCTGGGCATTCATTCGCAGGCAATAACTCTCCATCTGCCAAGCTATCTAGAATTGAAGTTTTAAATACTTCACCAAAATTTAAATCATCACATAAGCGAACAATCGTTTCCGAGCTAATCACAAGTTCAATGGCACCTAAATCAAAATGAACGCTGTTATTGACACGCGTAAACCCACGCTGATCCTGCCCTTCACAACGATATGTGCCCGATTCTGTGCCATCGCTAAATGCACTGCCTCTATTCACAATAGGAGAATCTACAAGTGTCGCATATGCAGACAACAAACGTGGTTTGAAGTAGCCTAAAAAATAATTCGCAGGGGTGCTAAATGGACACAATAAACCATGAGCAGGTGGTCTATCATATTTGCCTTCACTACTTTGCCCTGCAATGAGTTTATTATTTGGTAATGTCGAAATTTTGGTATTTCGGTTACCGTCTTCACCCGCTTTGCAACTACCACCAACTAAGTTATTAAACGAGAATGAAGGATCTGTTGATGCGTATGTGCAGTCTGCGCTTTTATTAACAACAATACTGTTTGCCAAATGCGCTTTCTGTTGAGGCGCATTGAAATAAAAACCTTTTGCGTTATCTACTGCAGTGACATTATTGACATATACGCCATCTAGAACATTGAGCAAATAACCTTTATTTTTTAATAATGTTGTATTTGATAAATAAGAAAGTCGACTAAAAGCGCCTTGAGTAGTAGTTTCATCGCCAAAAGGAACTGCACTATAGATTACAGTTGCACCAGATGCCGTCGCACTATTATCTCTAATGACACTATTTTTAATAACAAATAACGGGTTCGCCACATGCAATACTGCGCCACGTTCAGCTGTATTATTTTGTACTAGCGAGTTCGAAATCGACACGTAGTTTGCTGAGTTTGCATTTGTACCCGACAAAATACCTTCGCTATAAATCGCCCCACCTTCAGTCGCATTTCCATCAAAAAGCTTTACATATTCAAGCGTCAAGTTTTCACGATTAAAGAAAATGCCACCTTGCACTTCGCAAATTGCTTCTGCGCCACAACCTTGTAGATTGACTTGATTAAACTTAACAACAATTTGACTAACTTCAGGCTTCTGATCATTCACATTAAATAAGCGATGAGTCCCACTAGCTTTGATGGTGGCATTTTTAGCCCCATTTCAGTCGAGTCAGTATTAAAGGCTGTACTTTCAGTTTGAATGGTCATCGCAGTTTTAATCGCGATTTCTTTATCTAAGGTGTAAGTTTCTTCTGCTTTCAACAAGATAACCGTAGAGGCATCCTCACCACCACAACCGTTATAGCCTGCTTTTTTAATTTTTTCTCGTGCGGTTTTGTCTGTTTCTGATTCGCCAGCTTTTGCAGTGTAATACTCGTTGATGTACGTAACGGCTTCACGAATTGAACATTCATCGTCATCTTTAACAATATCTTCGGTAATCGTCACATCAATATTTGCTAAGGTATGCCCACTTAAGCATAATAACCCACAGCAATGCTTTGTTTAAGCATTATCGCACTCCTTTGAACCCGCTTTTTTTGTTGTTTTTGGCGTAATATTTTGCCAATCCTTGAACCCACATACTTTCGCACAGCTTGACGCATGTGACAAGCCCAATTTGTAAGTGCTTTTAGTCTGAATACTGATCTATGAGCGCAAATATTTGTTTTAGGCGCAGATTTGATAATTTAGTTTTTTCACCTTGTAACACCTGTTCGATGCGATCCAAAGTTGCAAGTAGGCTATTTGTTTGTTTCGGTCCATATTGCAAAAGATAGTCGATAATCGGCGCCTGAAATTGCCAACTCCGTCGTTGCGTAACTGCAACAAGTAAAGCGTATCGGTCTTCATATGAACTACCATCAGGCACACGAATGCTTACCGACTGATTCAAACGAGATTGCAGATCAGGAAACTGTAACCGCAATGACATTGGTGCCAAGCGTGAAGAAAAGACCAACTGAGTCTGGCTTTCATAACTTTGGTTGATTAGGTGAAAAATAGCACGTTGCCAAGCCATCACCCCATGCGTTGCTTCGATATCATCGAGTGCTACAACATCGTAGTGCTCTAATGCTTGAATCGCCTCTACTGGTGCATCTAACAATCCCAATAAAGGCACTCGAATCGCTCGTTTGCCAACATCTGAGTACGAGTCACAGATTGCACTCAGCAAATGTGATTTGCCTGAACCTGCATCACCATAGATAAATAGCTGCCGAATTAAACCTGCATGAAATTGACGCACACTATCAATGGTCGAACCCCAACTTGGACCTGCAAAATCACTGATTTGTGCATCCAAGTGTGGTTCAATATCTAGCTTTAATTGGCGCATAGGCAAGCACACTCATTTCGCATTATTTAGCCTTATGCTTTTGAATCATCAGCTTTTGTCGAATCAGAATCTGAGTCTACTATTGATTCAGCATTATTCTCCACGCCACTCTTCGCTTGTTGCTTCGATGTATGATTTTTCAACTGCTCGCCCAGCTGAGGTTCTTGTGATGACAATAATTCCATATCACTGAATTGCTCAGATAGCCTGATCTGATGCGCCCCATACCACACGCTTTGCTCATAGCTATCACGTAGATGTCTAAACAAGACCACGATCACGGCTGCGACTGGTAAGGCAATTAACATTCCTGCAAAACCAAGCAACTGCGCACCCGCCAACACCGCAAAAACAACAGCAACAGGTGATAAGCCTATTTTATCGCCCAATAAGAAAGGCTGTAACACATAACCTTCAATCGCCTGACCAATCATAAAGACCACAAGAACAAGGAATAACTGCATCCAATCGACACCAAACTGCAATAAGGAAGCAACCACAGCCGCGATAATTCCCACAGCAAAACCAAGATAAGGAATAATACTGGCAAGCCCTGCAACAATACCGATGATCAAGCCCACTTCAATGCCAATCAACTGCAATCCAACAGCATAAACAATCCCAAGTAAAATCATCACCAAAAACTGCCCTTTCACAAAGGCACCAAGCACTTGATTACACTCTTTGGCAATACCGATGACACTGCTTTCAAATGGACGAGGAATTGCACGTTGCATATGTTTAAGCATCTTGTCCCAATCAAGCAAGAAGTAAAAAGTAATGATCGGGATTAAAATAAACATGCCACCGATTTGAATAAAATTTAGCCCTGATTGAGCCAAACGCAGTGCCACATCTTGCAGATTATCCACACTATAATTGGTCTGAATATACTCCATCGCCACGACAGTCATTTCATCGGTATTGAGCTCCATTTCCACTAGATTGAAAGTATCGGACAGCCATGGCAAAAATGTCCCATTAATCCAAGCAATCATCTCTGGGATATGATCACGCGCATAGATCAACTGCGCCCATATCATCGGCATAATGAACCAACCGACCAAGACCAAACCGACAATAATAATCAAAAACACGGAGGTAATCGCAATCCAACGTGGGAAGCCAAAGCCGAGTATACGATCAACAAGTGGACTAAAAAGATATGCCACTAAAAATGCAATCAAAAATGGAATAACAACTGGGAGAAGCAAGTAAAGCAAATAAATAAACAGTGCTACACCAGCGAGTATGAACACTCTTTTCAACACCAAATCATGCATGGTTAACATTTCCTAAGAGATCGGGGTGGCATCGGTAGTTATTTTCTTTTAACGAAACCAATTTTTAAGAAAAAGATAGCATTTTATGCAAGAAAAATCATAAGAATTATGTATATTCAGGTATAATCACCCGCCAATGCGGAGACTTCACTTATGAGCAACTCAACTTCAAATTCAAACACCAATTCAAGCACAGGCTTAAGCTATAAAGATGCTGGTGTAGACATCGAAGCTGGCGACCTACTCGTCGAGCGAATCAAATCTGTCGCAAAACGCACAACTCGCCCAGAAGTGATGGGTGGACTCGGTGGTTTTGGCGCATTGTGTAAAATTCCAAAAGGCTATGAAGAGCCCGTGCTTGTTTCAGGTACAGATGGTGTAGGAACTAAACTACGCCTTGCGCTACAACTCAACAAACATGACACCATCGGACAAGACTTGGTGGCAATGTGCGTCAACGATTTACTGGTTACTGGTGCGGAGCCTTTATTCTTCCTCGACTACTATGCAACAGGTCATTTAAATGTTGACGTTGCTGCCAATGTCGTGACAGGTATTGGTAAAGGCTGTGAACTTGCAGGATGTGCGTTGGTTGGTGGCGAAACAGCTGAAATGCCGGGAATGTACGAAGGTGAAGATTACGACCTTGCAGGATTTTCGGTGGGTGTGGTTGAACACAGCAAGATTATTGATGGCACCAAAGTCAAAGCAGGCGATGTGCTGATCGGATTAGCTTCAAGTGGTGCGCATTCAAACGGTTATTCATTGCTTCGCAAAATCATTGATGTGAAAAATATTGACTTAAATACCCAAGTAGACGGCAAATTACTCAGTGAAGTGGTGATGGAACCAACTCGTATTTATGTCAAGCCAGTGCTTGAACTGTGCAAGCAAGTTGATGTGCATGCGATGGCGCATATCACAGGCGGTGGTCTACCGGGCAACGTACCACGTGTTTTACCAGATGGTCTACGTGCAACGATTGATGAAAGCTCTTGGCAATGGCCTACCTTATTCAAACTTTTACAAGCTGAAGGTCAAGTTGAACAGTTTGAAATGTATCGCACCTTTAACTGTGGCGTAGGTATGGTCATTGCTGTCGATGCAGCAGATGCTGACAAAACCATTGAAATTCTGAATGTGCAAGGTGAGTCTGCATGGAAAATTGGCACAATTGAAGCAGATAGTGCATCAGTCAAAGATGCTGATGAAAAAATCCGTGTGGTCTTTGCCTAATTTTTCATGGTCTGTTGCATAGCTTGGCGTCTGATTAAATAATGAAACGTATTGCAGTATTGGTTTCAGGAAGCGGTAGCAACCTGCAAGCCTTAATTGATGCCGAGCATCAAAATCAACTCGGCAAGGGCAAAATTGTTGGTGTACTCAGTAATAAAGCGGATGCCTATGCGCTGACACGCGCCCAACAAGCCAATATTGATACTGCAATCATTTGCCACAAAGACTTTCCTAATCGGGAAAGTTTTGATCAACAGATGCATCAACAACTGCTCGATTGGAATATTGATCTCGTGGTACTTGCTGGATTTATGCGGATTTTATCCAGCGACTTTGTCAGCCAATGGCAAGGTCGCCTGCTCAATATTCACCCCTCTCTCCTACCGCATTACAAAGGCATGCATACCCATCAACGAGTGCTCAATACTGGCGAGCGTTTTCATGGTTGTACCGTGCATTTCGTCACTGCAGAGCTAGATGCAGGCCAAGCAATTATCCAAGCAGTTTTAGAGGTTCGACATTCGGATACCGTAGAATCACTTGCTACTCGCATTCACCCTTTAGAGCACAAAATCTATCCTCAAGCCGTACGATGGTTTTGTAACGAACAACTCATTTGGTGTGAAAATCAAGCTTATTTCCAAAACAAACCGTTACAAGAAAGTCTAAAAGTTTGCTACTTTGACTGAATTCACTTGCTATATCGATTATTTTTTAAGCAAAAATCTGATTTAATCAGCCACTTTTTGCACATTTTCTAAGTTTTTAACAATCAAGACATTTTTTTGCACTAATCAGTTCTCAATAAATATGCATAAAAAACAAACCACTATAAAAAAACATTGGCTTTTTCAACAATTTCATTAGATTTTTGCAAAATTTCAGTTATAGTAATTACATGAGTGAAACATCACGATTACATTTCTTATAAACTCCTCATGAATATTGGTTTTTATAAGCTATAAAGTTTTAACTTAGCCTCACGGATTGATGATAATGAAAATCAAGACTCTTACCGCTGCACTTGCATGTGCACTTCCTGTAACTGGTGCTTTCGCTGCCGCTCTAGATCGCTCTGGTCAATCAATTTCTGCTTTTTTACAACCGGGTAACTATTTTGAAGCAGGTATTTCTGTATTAGATCCAAACGTTTCTGGTAAGGTACGTAATGGGTATACTCCAAATGCTGCCCTTCCTGCTAGTTCAGCTGGATTACAAAATACTAGCGTAGGAGAAATGGCAGAGGACTACTACTTCCCTAGCGCCGCACTAAAACTACAAGTTACAGATAACTTCTCTTTTGGTTTAATTTACGACCAACCATTTGGTGCCGAGGTTGAGTATAGTACTGGTACTCAAAAAACTACTGCCTTACCAGGCCCATTAGCTCCGTTAGGTAATCAAGGTGCTTTTCACAATGGCACAGAAGGTACTTCTGTAGAGGTTAAATCACAAAGTATTTCAATGCTTTTTGGCTACCAACCAACTGAAAATTTTAATTTTTATGCTGGCCCTGTCTATCAAACAATGAAAGGCGATGTTCAACTGCGTGGTTTAGCATACGGTGGAACTGCTACTTTTGGTGGCTATAATGCCAGCATTAAAGAAACTGGTGATATTGGTTGGTTAGCTGGTGCGGCTTTCCAAATTCCTGATATTGCATTAAAAGCATCTGTTACATATCGCTCTGAAATTGAACACTCTGTAAATGCTAAAGAAAGTTTTAATTCAGCTGGTCTATTTGCTGGTTTAAATGCAGTTCCATCTAAAGAAACCACTATTACAACCCCACAGTCGGTTAATCTTGACTTGCAAAGCGGTATTATGGCGGACACAGTTGCCTTTGCTAACATTCGCTGGGTAAATTGGAAGGATTTCTCAATCCAGCCTGATAAATTTACTACAGCAAGCAAACATCCTGCTGTACAAGCATCAACAGGTAAACCTGAATTTGCTCTTATTGCATATACTGATGACCAATGGTCTGTAAACGCTGGTGTTGGTCGCAAAGTGACTGACAAATGGGCAGGTAATGTTTCTGTAGGTTATGACACAGGTGCGGGTAACCCTATATCAACCTTAGGTCCAACTGAAGGTTACTGGAACGTTGGCCTAGGTCTACAATTCTCACCTGCTGCAAACTACTTTATCGCTGGTGGCGTAAAATACTTCTGGTTAGGTGATGCCAAAGCTCAAGCTGGTTCTCAATTTGACACTCCAAACTATGTTGCTGAATTTGAAGACAACAACGCTATCGCTTATGGTTTAAAATTGGGCTACCGCTTCTAAGCCACACCCAATCTATCAAAAAGGCGAGCCATTTATGACTCGCCTTTTTTAGTGCTTAAAAATTTTAAAATTATTAGACCTCTTGTAAAAATATTTACAACCCCTTTGTTTTCCCCCTTCTCAAGGGGGAACTATAGGGGGTTTTGCAAGAGATCTATTCAGGAATATTACGTTGCGATACCGAACGAATCGCTTGTTTCAACGCTTCATAGCCATGTAACGGTGGGAACTGTGGAAATTCCGCAATCACATTTTCAGGCGCATCAAAAAGGAAACCATGATCGGCTTCGCCCAACATCGTAGTATCGTTATACGAATCCCCTGCGGCAATTACCCGAAAGTTTAAACCGTGTAAGGCTTTAACTGCTTGACGTTTTTGATCTGGCTGACGCAATTTATACGCGGTAATCATGCCATTTTCATCGGTTTCCAATTTATGGCAAAACAGTGTCGGCCAACCAAGCTGCTGCATGAGTGGATGTGCAAAGTCATAAAAAGTATCTGACAGGATAATCAGTTGAAAATGGGTACGCACCCATTCCACGAATTCTTTTGCGCCTTCGAATGGTCCCATCTCAGCAATCACTTCCTGAATATCATGAATACCGAGATGATGTTCTTTTAAAATATTTAAGCGTTGTGTCATCAACACATCATAGTCAGGAATATCTCGTGTGGTGGCTTCTAATTCTTTAATGCCAGTTTTTTTTGCAAAGTTGATCCAAATCTCTGGCACCAAAACGCCTTCAAGGTCTAAACAAACGATTTCCATGTATGCTCCAACGTATACGATGATTAAAAATTTGGCGTTAGTTTAACATTAGTCTGCAAAAATAAGATGTCATTTCACAGCTTTTCTCGATGCTTTGGTTTGTATGCCATTGCTTTATAGACTTTGCTTTATAGACTTTGCTTTATAGACTTTGCTTTGTATGGTTTTCGCATTTTTCTAGTGTATTGCCTTGAATACTCCTATACTAAGCCTCAATAACATCCTATTGATTATTGCAATTATTTTAGAGAAATTTGCCATGAGTTTAGATTTAGACATCGCACAGATTAATAGCGACCTGAATAATGATGCTGAAAAAATCGTTGAATGGGCACTGAGCCTTGATCAAAAAGCAATTATCACCACCAACTTTCGTCCTTTCGAAGCGGTGATCTTACACATGATCACGCAACGTAAACCTGACATTCAAGTGGTGTGGATGGATAATGGCTATAACACCGAAACCACCTATAAATATGTCGATGAAATCAGCAAATTATTAAATTTAAATCTCACCACATATCTTCCAAAGCGCTCACGTGCTCATCGTGAAGCGATTGATGGTGAAGTGCCTGCACTTGATGATCCAAAACATGAAGCATTTACAGCAGAAGTAAAGCTAGAGCCATTCGAGCGTGCTTTATCCGAGCTTGCACCTCAGGTTTGGTTTACCGCATTACGTGCAACCGATACCGCTGTTCGTGCCGAGATGGACGCTGTCAGTATTAACTCAGACGGTTTAATCAAAGTTGCACCACTGCTCAAATGGACATCAAAAGACCTTTGGGAATATATGCAAAAACACAATTTGCCTGATAATGAAGATTATTTTGATCCAACTAAAGGTGAAGAACACCGTGAATGTGGCTTACATCTAAGCCACTAAGTTTAGTCCAATAGGTCCCAAATTCAGTTTGATGAATTTTCTTACATTTAAAGCCACTTCAAGTGGCTTTTTTTATGGTGAATGGTTGGTCTATCAAGCTTTATTGCTATTCCCTTTCAAACTGCCTATGCTACTATAGACAGGTAGAATGGAATTTATTGATAATTCTTAGGGATAGCTTTTTCAGGATATAAGGCGCATAAGTATGAGACCACTCAATCCTATTGATTTTATTTTTCTGTCTTTAGAGAAAAGAAAACAGCCGATGCATGTCGGTGGATTATTTTTGTTTAAATTACCAGAGAATGCGCCTACTAGCTTCATTCATGATCTTGTCCAAGACATCCGTCGCTCGAAAGCACCACCTGTTGCACCATTTAATCAAGTTCTCAGCGGTATATTTTGGGATGTCGATCAAGAGTTCGATCTAGATCATCACTTTCGCCATATTTCCTTACCTGCACCAGGTCGTATTCGTGAGTTATTAACCTATATTTCTCAAGAACATAGTTCACTTATCGATCGTGCAAAACCGCTTTGGACATGCCACATCATCGAAGGGATCGAAGACAATCGCTTTGCCATGTACATCAAAATCCATCATGCAATGGTTGATGGTGTGGCAGGAATGCGTTTGATCGAGAAATCTTTTTCAAGCACTCCAAATGAAGCGATGGTTCCACCATGGCAGGTGCGTAACAATAAAATGAAACGTCCTGAGCCAAAACCTGTCAATACACTAAAATCGATTGTGAAATTTGCACGTTCACAGTTCCAAGCAGCACCGATTGTATCGAAAGAACTTTACCAAGCATTCACCAAAGAGCGTGGTAAAAACCCTGATTATGTTTCGACTTCTCAAGCGCCTGCTTCGATTTTAAATCAACGTGTCAGTTCATCACGTCGTTTCGCCGCACAATCTTTTGAGTTACAGCGTTTTCGCAATATCGCCACTTGTCTCCATGTAACGATTAATGATGTGGTACTTGCCGTTTGCTCGGGTGCGATTCGCTCTTATTTATTGTCCATTAATCAACTACCAAAACGCCCATTAATCGCAATGGTACCTGCATCGCTTCGTTCTGATGATTCGAATACAGGCAACAGCATCACCATGATTTTGGCAAATTTAGCGACACACAAAGCCAGTCCGCTTGATCGTATTGCCATCATTCAACGTAGTATGCAAAACACCAAAGATCGCTTTAAGCGTATGACCACACAGCAGATATTTAATTATAGTGCGTTGGTTTACGGTCCTGCAGGTGTTAACATGTTGTCAGGCCTTATGCCTAAGAATCAAGCATTCAACTTGGTGATTTCTAACGTTCCGGGACCAAAAGAGCCTTTATATTGGAATGGCGCTCAACTTGATGCGCTCTATCCCGTCTCGATTGTCATGGATGGTCAAGCACTCAACATTACCATGACCAGTTACTTAGATAAGCTCGAAGTCGGTTTAACCGCATGTCGTCAAGCTTTGCCGAGTATGCAGAACTTGCTTACTTTGCTTGAAGATGAAATCCAAACTTTCGAGCAAATGTGCCAAATTACGTATCAAGATAATTTAAGAACCACAGCTTAAGGAAAATATCAAACTGTTGAGTTGATATAACCTCCATGTAAAAACGCCAGTGATATCACTGGCGTTTTTATCTGTGGAATCAGTATATTACTCAATTGCTACACTATATTTTGATTGTTATTTGTGGGAGCATTCTATTTAAGGAGATTATGATTAAAAATAGAATCAACAAAAATCAAAATAATTATTTACGGCAACGTGACAACAGTTGCGAACATGCCATTTGAATCATTTCTTTAGTCACACGCACTTCTTCGCCTGACTCAGACACCATATAACAACGATTTACACGAGTAAGCTCAATCGCCGTTGCACCTGTTTTTAATAGCGTTTTCGTTGCACCCATAGTATTCACCTCTTTGGCTTTCAAACTCAACTTTTAAAAAAAATAAAAGCTCGTTTGTTGGCTATATTGACGATGATTACAGTATTAAGGAGGTGCTAAAAAAAGTAAAACTTGAGTTGTAACAAACAATTATCGCAATTTGTTACAGCTTGGTAGATTATGCTAACTCAAAATGATATCGTACTGCTCTTGCGTGTACAGATTTTCAACTTGGAACTTAATCACACGATCAATAAAATGCTCCAAATCCGCCACAGCAGAAGCTTCTGAGGTCAACAAGCGATCTATGACCATTGGGTGCGCCACAATCGTATAGGCATGTTGTGATTGGTAAGCTCTTGCAAATCGCATAATTTCTCTAAAGATTTCGTAACACACTGTCTCTGCAGTTTTGACGTAACCACGCCCCTGACAAGTTGGACACGACTCGCAAAGCAGATGTTCCAAGGACTCTCGTGTACGTTTACGAGTCATTTCGACCAAACCAAGCTCGGATACTTGTGTAATCTTAGTTTTGGCATGATCACGTTCAAGCATCTTTTCTAGAAGACGCATGACTTCATCACGATGCGCCTGCTCTTGCATGTCGATAAAATCAATGATGATAATCCCGCCGAGATTTCGCAGTCTAAGCTGACGAACAATCACCTGAGTCGCTTCAAGATTGGTTTTAAATACCGTATCTTCAAGTGTGCGTCCGCCAACATATGAACCAGTATTGACATCAATCGTCGTCATCGCTTCGGTCTGATCAATCATCAGATAGCCACCAGACTTCAGATCAACACGAGTACGTAGCGCCTTTTGAATATCATCTTCGACGTTATATAACTCGAACAGTGGCTTTTCACCGGGGTAATGGTTTAAACGACCTTGCATGGTCGGGACAAATTTTTCGACGAAGTCTTGAAGTTTGGTGAAAATCTCACGTGAGTCCACATAGATTTTATGGGTTTCACTATTGGCAAGATCACGAATCACTCGTTCAGGTAAAGGCAACTCCTCGAAGATCAGCGCAGTTGCTTCGACTTCTTTTTGATTTTTCTGAATAAACTTCCAAAGTTTTGCCAAATAAGCCATGTCTTGACTCAGCGCTTGCTCAGTGACCCCTTCAGCTGCGGTACGCACAATCACACTACCTGGTAATTGATGTTCGGTCTGTAAGGTATCAATCATCACACGAAGACGCTCACGCTCCTGTTCAAGTTCAATCTTTTGCGAGACACCAGTATGATTGCCAAAAGGCATAAATACCAAATAACGTGAAGGAATAGATAAATCTGTGGTTAGACGTGCGCCCTTTGTACCAAGCATATCTTTCATGACTTGGACTAAAACAACTTGCCCAGGGTGTAGCATTTCAAAGATATTTGGTGCTGTTTGCGCACGAGGCCAAATCATGTCATTAATGTGTAAAAAAGCGGTACGTGACTGTCCAATATCGACAAATGCGGCCTGCATACCCGGTAGTACACGGACAATTTTGCCATTATAAATATTGCCGACTAAACCACGCTTGGCTGTACGCTCAACAAAAAGCTCATTCACCGTACCATTTTCGATGAGTGCCACACGACACTCCATCGGCGTGATATTAATTAATAACTCTTCCGCCATATCCAACCTAAATTTTTAAAAAATATAATCTGTTATTCTGCTTGCGCTAAGGCTTGCTGAAGCATCTGCACGGTTTCATACAAAGGCAATCCAACCACATTGCTATAACTGCCTTCAATACGAGTCACCCAAGCCCCTGCTCGCCCTTGAATAGCGTAGCCTGCGGCTTTGTCACACGGCTCTCCAGTTTGCCAATATTGGCGCATTTCAGTTTCATCTAATATTTTAAAGTAAACTAAGGTGCTGACCGTGTCATGGAAAGTTTTGTATTTATTCGCAATGACCACGGTCGTTTTGACTTGATGCGAACGTCCTGAAAGCAATCGCCACATGCGCAGTGCATCATCTTCGTCGTTCGGCTTGGTCAAAATATGCTGATCAATACCAACCGTGGTGTCGGCTGCGATCACTGTTGCATCAGGAAACTGCTGTAAAATCGCTTGCGCTTTGGCAATGGCAACTCGATGCACATACTGATCAATATTTTCATTTGGATACTGTGATTCATCAATATTTGCAGGATAAACCTCAAACTCAACGCCAACTTGTTCTAATAATTCTTTGCGTCGTGGTGAAGCAGATGCAAGAATTATACGGCTCGCCATTTTTTCAAGCTCCAATAGACTACAGGCCAAATTAGCGCACTACTAAGTAAAGCCTGCCAATGACGCAAAATACCCATTTCATTCCCTGACATCACCAATAGCAGCCACATTAGGAGCAAATGAAATGCGATCGCAATGATCGCAATCATCCATAGATTGGTCTGTGTCATGATACGACGCTCACGAGTAAAGAAGCGTGCAAAAAATGCAATCAGCACAAAGCTCATTGCATTTAAACCGAGTGGATATTCCATCAATAAATCAGTAAAAATCCCAACCATAAATGCAAACCAAACCCCACACCACGCAGGTTGACACATCACCCAAAACAGCATGATTAATAGCATAAACGTCGGTCGCCAACCACTGAGGAAATAAGATACGGGATAAACCATCAACACCGAACCAATCACCACAGAAATGACGATGGCAATCAACGGATCACGACTTTGAAAATTTTCTTTTTTAGCGAGTGCCATTCGGTTGCTCCTTTGACAAGGCTTGTGAAAAGAGCACCACAACATTATGCCCGCTCGATAGCTGTGCGGTCGGTTGAACAGTAATATCTGCAAACTCACTCGAAGACGGCACTTCAATATGTTTCACTTTACCAACCAAATATCCTGCTGGATATCGCTCTCCCAAACCTGAGCTGTAGACAAGGTCGCCGACTTTGACATCCGCACTACTCGGCACATATTGCATCACGAGTTCACTATAATCGCCCTTGCCTGAAACAATCGAGCGCATACCCGTACGATCCAATCGTACGGACAAAGCACTTTCTTTATCAGAAAGCAACATCACTCGTGCGCTGTGCGGATAAACTGCAATAATCTGCCCCATAATACCTTGATTATCAAGTACAGTTTGACCTTCTTGCAATTGATCACGGCTACCCTTGTTGATGATAATAATGTGATTCAATGGATTGGGATCGACACCGATAATTTCGGTAATCAACATGCGTCCATCAATGATCAAAGGGGTATCAACCAAGCCTCGAAGTCGCGTATTTTCAGCAGAAAGTTCAGAGAGTTTTTGTAAGCGAACTTTGGCTTGATCGAGCTCTGCACGAAGTGCAATATTTTCACGGCGTAAGCTTTGCTCAGATTTAAGCTGAAGCTTCATCCACTCTTGCGACAACACAGGATAATTGGCAAAGGCATAAATTGGATAATAGCCAACTTGCAGCACATCACGAACAGGCTGAATCACTTGTGGGAAGCGCCAATTGACAAAAATAGCAACAAAACAAACAACTAAAGCAAGAATAAATGAACGAACAGACGGTGGTTGTCTAGTAATTATCGTTTGCACCGTCTATTCCTTTTACTTGCCTTCTTTAAGAATTTGAATCCATAGATTCAAAGTTTCAGTTTACTCTACAATTATTCTACAAATAGCATTTCATGGTTTGGATTATCGAAGTATTCCAATACCTTACCACCACCACGAGCAACACAGGTCAGCGGATCTTCTGCGACCATCACAGGCAAGCCTGTTTCTTGTGCAAGCAATTTATCCAAGTTACGCAGTAATGCACCGCCACCTGTTAACACAATTCCACGCTCAGCAATGTCTGATGATAACTCGGGAGGTGTCTGCTCAAGCGCTGTTTTCACTGCACTGACAATACTTTGTAATGGATCAGCGATCGCCGACAAAACCTCATCCGAACTCATAATGAACGAACGAGGCACACCCTCTGCAAGGTTACGACCACGCACTTCGATCTCAACCGCATTACCGTCATTAAACGCCATACCCACTTCTTTTTTGATCTTCTCCGCAGTGGTTTCACCGATCACACAACCATGCGCCTTACGGGCATAGTTGATAATGTGCTCATCAAACATATCACCACCGACACGTAGTGAATCGGCGTACACACAGCCTTGTAATGAGATAATGGCGATTTCGGTGGTACCACCACCGATATCGACCACCATCGAACCACAAGCTTGCTCTACAGGCATACCTGCACCGATCGCTGCGGCCATTGGCTCTTCGATCAAGCGAACTTCTTGCGCACCTGCGTTATAGACCGCTTCACGGATTACACGACGCTCAACCAAAGTCGATTTGCATGGTACACACACCACGACTTTTGGGTTATTTGGCAACAAACCACGCTCGTTTACTTTATTGATAAACTGATGCAACATGGTTTCGGTGACTTCGATATCTGCAATCACACCGTCTTTCATCGGACGAATTGCAGAAATATTGGCAGGTGTACGACCAAGCATCTGCTTTGCATCTTCACCCACAGCCGCCACGAGCTTTTGTGAGCCACTTTGACGGATTGCCACCACAGTCGGTTCATTTAAGATAATGCCACGATCTGGTGCATAGATCAGTGTATTGGCAGTCCCAAGATCAATAGCGAGGTTCGGTGAAAACCAGCCAAAAATGCGTCTCATAAAAATCACGGGTAATTCTCAGTATATTCAGTGAAGATTCAAAATGGCAACTTTAACGAAATGTGATGATTTGAACAAGTCAATCGCTTATTATAACGCACGATATTTTGAAATTTTTTGATAACGGATCAGGTGAACTCATGTCTGCTGACAATGCAAAACATGCTCAAGAGCTCAATGCCGAAACAGTTTCTGCGATTGCAAACCTTGCTCGCCTTTCGCTAGATGACTCGCAATGTGTTGATTATGCACAAAGTTTAAATAAAATCTTGGATATGATGGAAACCATGAAAGGGATTGATACTGAGGGTGTCGAGCCACTCAAGAGCCCATTTGACCATCCGCAACCATTACGAGACGATGTTGTAAGCGAAAGTAATCATCGTGACCAATATCAGGCTGTTGCACCCGAAACACAAGATGGTTTGTATGTTGTACCTCGTGTGATTGAATAAATCGAACAAATAATCGCCAATCAAACCTTTTATTTTTACTAAATTATAGATCAAGAGTTATGACTGACTTACATCGTTTATCTATTCGAGAACTCTCAGAAGGACTCGCTCAAGCGAAGTTCTCCTCTCGTGAACTGACCCAACACTATCTCAACCGTATTGAGAAAATCGACAGCCAAGTGCAATCCTATGTCACCGTGACCGCCGAACAAGCTTTAGTACAAGCTGATGCGGCTGATGCATTGCGTCAAGCAGGCAATGCCACCACACTAACTGGTATTCCGATTGCGCATAAAGACATCTTTTGTACGCAAGGCATCAAAACCACTGCGGGTTCTAAAATACTCGACAACTTTATCTCGCCGTATGATGCAACTGTCGTTGCCAAAGGCAAAGATGCAGGCTTAGTCACACTGGGCAAAGTCAATATGGATGAGTTCGCTATGGGCTCGACCAGTGAATCTTCATATTTTGGCGCAACCAAAAATCCATGGGCGCTCGATCGTGTACCGGGTGGCTCATCAGGTGGCTCTGCGGCGGTCATTGCGGCCGATCTTGCACCATTTGCTACGGGTACAGATACAGGTGGTTCAATTCGTCAGCCTGCATCATTCTGCGGACTGACTGGTTTAAAGCCAACCTATGGTCGTGTATCTCGCTTTGGTATGATCGCTTATGCCTCATCGCTTGATCAAGGCGGTCCAATGGCTCGTTCAGCCGAAGACTGCGCCTACTTGATGAATGTCATGGCAGGACACGACGCTAAAGATTCTACGTCGATGGAAAAATCAGTCGATGATTACGTCGCAAATCTCAATGATACAGCTTTAAAAGGCTTACGCATCGGTATTCCAAAGCAATATTTCAATGTGCAAGGTTTGGCGAGTGATGTCAAAGCACGTGTCGAAGAATCTTTAAAAAAATTGGAAGAACTTGGCGCAATCTTGGTTGAGATCGACCTCAACATGACCGAAGCTTATGTACCGACTTATTACCTGATCGCCCCTGCGGAAGCCTCATCGAATCTGTCACGCTATGACGGTGTGCGCTATGGCTATCGCTGTGATGCGCCTAAAGACATTCTCGATCTATACAAGCGCTCTCGTTCTGAAGGTTTTGGTGCAGAAGTACAACGCCGTATTTTGATTGGTACTTATGCCCTATCAGCAGGCTACTACGATGCGTACTATGTCAAAGCGCAAAAAGTCCGTCGCTTAATTCAACAAGATTTCTTAAAAGCCTTTGAAAGTGTCGATGTGATCGCAGCGCCATCTGCGCCAACCACAGCTTATAAAATCGGTGCGGATTTAACTCCAGTGGAAATGTATCTCGGTGATATTTATACCATTGCAGTGAACTTGGCGGGCTTACCTGCGATCAATGCACCTGTTGGTTTTGATCAAGATCAACTACCTGTTGGTTTACAGTTGATTGGGAATTATTGGTCAGAGTCACAACTGCTTTCCATCGTTCATCAATATCAACAACACACCGACTTCCACACTCAACGTGCGGCGATTGCTGAGGAGAATGCGTAATGGCGAACAATGCTAAAGCAAACAAGCCGAAATCAAATCTCATTGACGGCTGGGAAGTGGTGATTGGGATTGAGATCCACACGCAACTGGCGACCAATTCTAAAATCTTTTCAGGTTCATCTACGGAATTTGGTCAAGACCCAAATACCCAAGCAAGCCTTGTTGATTTGGCGATGCCGGGTGTGCTTCCTGTACTGAACAAAGAAGTGGTCAATCTCGCCATTCGTTTTGGTTTGGGCATTGATGCGTATATCGACCAAGCCTCTGTATTTGCCCGCAAAAACTACTTCTACCCTGATTCACCAAAAGGCTACCAAATCAGCCAAATGGACAATCCGATCGTCGGCAAAGGTCACATCGACATTCAGCTTGAAGATGGCACAGTGAAGCGCATTGGCGTCACTCGTGCGCACTTGGAAGAAGATGCAGGCAAGTCGATTCACGATGCGATTGATGGCATGTCAGGCATTGACTTAAACCGTGCAGGCACACCGCTACTCGAGATCGTATCAGAGCCTGATATGCGCTCGGTGGACGAAGCGGTTGCCTATGTCAAAGCGATTCATACGCTGGTTCGTTGGCTTGGCATCTCAGACGGCAACATGGCAGAAGGCTCATTCCGTGCCGACTGTAACGTGTCGCTACGTCGTCCAAATGAGGCGTTTGGTACACGTTGTGAACTGAAAAATATCAACTCGTTCCGCTTCATTGAACAAGCCATCAATGTAGAAATCGAACGTCAAATGGAAATCTTGGAATACGGTGGTACGATCGACCAAGAAACTCGTTTGTTTGATCCAAACAAGATGGAAACTCGCTCAATGCGTTCCAAAGAGGAAGCCAACGACTACCGTTACTTCCCTGATCCAGACTTGTTGCCTGTGGTGATCGCAGATGCACAAATCGAGGCGATCAAATCGGAAATGCCCGAACTCCCTGCAGCACGTCGTGAACGTTTTGTCAGTGAATTTGCCGTGACTGAATACGATGCGCACGTCTTGACGCTATCACGTGAAATGGCGGACTTCTATGAAGCGGTAGTTGCCTCATCAGGTGGTGCCAAGCAAGGTAAAGTCGCTGCCAACTGGGTGATGGGCGAATTCTCAGGTGCGCTGAATAAAGCAAGTTTAGAGCTCAGCGAATCGCCTGTATCTGCCGAACAACTCGGTGGCATGATTGCACGCATCGTCGATAACACGATCAGCGGTAAGATCGCCAAGCAAGTCTTTGGCTATATGTGGGACGAAGGCAAGACTGCCGATGTGATCATTGCGGAAAAAGGCTTGAAGCAAGAAACCGACACAGGTGCGATCGAAGCAATCATCAAAGAAGTCTTGGCTGCCAACGAGAAGATGGTTGAAGAGTATAAATCTGGTAAAGAGAAAGCTTTCAACGGTCTAGTTGGTCAAGTGATGAAAGCGTCTAAGGGTAAAGCCAACCCTGCTCAAGTGAATGAGTTGATGAAGAAATTGATTGGTTAAGCTAATCAGTTTTGAAAAAGAAAACCCGCTTTAGAGCGGGTTTTTATTTTAAGTTAAAGATGGAATTAATTCTTCATTGCCATCAGTAAATCCATCTAAACCTGTAAAGTCATAATTTGAATCATTCTCTAATATTTTTTCTATTACTATTTTATGATCTCTCTTTGCTTTCGCTCTATCATAACACTGTGAATTTTGGTTAGCTTTACTAGTTAAATTTTTCAATTGTTGAAAACTAAAATTTTCCAAGTAAGGGCGTATTAGTTTATCAAATCTATAATTGGCTGAATCAAATGATCCTGAAAAACAATATCCATCAATACAATAATCATAGAACTTATCCTTACAGCGATACTCCTCAGCTTCACTTTCAATAATTTCAAAGTTCGATAATGAATAATTACTTTTGTTTTTAATTAAAAAATCAATGTAATCAACAATACGTTTAAATTTAATTAATTGAAACCGGCTGTCGCTACTTTCAATAATTTTGGATATAGTTTGAACAGAATTTTCACTAAAATATTCAAAGCACCATCTATTTTTCAGCAAAAAAATGAGCAGTGATTTTTTTAAATTGTCATCTAATTTAATATCAGAAATATAATCTTTATCTTGAATTAAAAATTCAATAAAAATTTGTTTTTTCTTACTAATTATAATATTCAGAATATCTAGATTAATTTCTGTATTAAGTAGTGTTTCTGGGTTATCTATCCTGAAAATAAACTTCCATAATGTTTTTAAAAATTTGAGTAATACAGCATTGGGCATTTTTGAAAGAAACTTGTGTGAAAAATAGCGATCTCTTTCTTCATAATCCACTAGCGTATCTTTAATATTATTTAAATCTTTTAATATAACTTCAATAATTTTAGATGAAAATAAAGCTTCTTTAGTTAGTACACTTTCTAAGGCATTCCTTATTAAACTGTAAACAGTCTCTTTTGTTGGAGAATGCAACAAATCGGTGGAAGTAATAACTGGATGTGCTGAGACATGTCTCATTTTTTGTAAGTGTTCTAAATTAGCAACTTCGAACGTCTCAAAAAACTTTATTTCTTTATGAAATTTATCAACTATCTCTGACTCCCATTTAGATGATTTAGAATCTTTTTGTTGTTCTAATCGAATATAATCAAGTATCTGAAGTGCTTTAGGATCATTATAAATACTATCTAATTCATTAAGCTTATGCACAAGATCAGTTACTACCACCGACCATAACATCACTGTTGCAGAACGATAGTTACCCATTGCATAAGAGGAATATACTTCCTTAAACAATTCTTTCGTATACGGATTTTTAATATTTTCAATTGAATCATCTATTGAGAAATAACCCATTTTCATCCTCCTAATTTACGATTTAATCTAGCACAAACAACTACATATTCAATTAAATGACCATTAAAAAAGTATCCTCTATCCCCAAACTCGAAGACTTAGGACGTATTCAACTCTCAAAGTCATTCTTTATACGGTAGTTAGATTTACCCTCATCCCCCGCCTTCTCCCAATGGGAGAAGTAGCTTTTATATCGGATCAAACATCGCCATCAATTTGACAGTGAATATCCCCTCTCCTTCAGGAGAGGGTTAGGGTGAGGTAAAAAATAAGTATCAATTCATTAGTCCCCATTTAAAATCCCTAACTGATTCCACATTTCAGGTGTAAAGAAGGTCGCCACCAACTTATCACTTTGAATTACCTGTTTTTCTCATAAAAAAGACTTCCGAAGAAGTCTTTTCAATGATTTAGCATAATACAGTTAGGCAGATTAAGACACTTTATCCCCTGCTTTAGCGCCACGATCAGGTGACACGATAAAGATACCTTCGCCATTGCCCGCAGCGAGCACCATGCCATTCGATACACCAAAACGCATCTTACGAGGTGCAAGGTTGGCGACCATCACTACCAATTTCCCTTTCAAATCTTCAGGTGCATATTGACTACGAATGCCACTAAATACATTGCGTGGCTCAGCTTCGCCAACATTCAAGGTCAGTTGTAGCAGTTTGTCCGAACCTTCAACGATGTTTGCATCAATGACTTCTGCAACACGCAGATCAACTTTAAGGAAATCATCAATTTTGATCTGTTCAGCCTCACCCACAGCAGGCTCAGCTTTTGGAGTTGATGTCTTGTCCGCAGTTTTGGTTTTTTTCTTGTCGGCATTCTTATCTGCCTTTGCAGGTTCAGCTGCTGCTAATGAGTCTTTAGAATCATCAACCATTGCCGTCACAGCTTTGGCATCGACACGTTGCATCAACGGTTGGAATTGGGCAATTTCGTGATTGGTCAAAATCGTGGTACGTGAAGCAAAATCAAAACTGTCCAATTTTAAGAAATCTTGCACTTGCTGAGCCAAAGTCGGCAATACAGGCGCAAGATAGATCGCAAGCTGACGGAATAGGTTAATCCCAACTGAACAGACTTCATGGACTTGTTGTTCTTCGCCTTCGATTTTCGCCAAAGCCCACGGCTTTTTCTCATCGATGTATTGGTTGGCACGATCGGCAAGCGCCATGATCTCACGGATTGCTGCTGAAAACTCACGATCTTCATAACAGTTGGCAATCGAGTCACCTGCATCAATAAAGGTTTGGACTAATTCAGTTTCAGCACAGTTTGCAGATAATGTATTGTCAAAATTGGTATTGATAAATTTGGCACAGCGACTGGCGATATTGACCACTTTCCCGACCAAATCCGAGTTCACTTTTTGGACAAAATCATCCAAATTCAAATCAGAATCTTCAACTTTATCAGATAGCTTAGAAGCAAAGTAATAGCGTAAATATTCAGGGTTTAAATGCTGTAAATAGGTTTCTGCTTTGATAAATGTGCCACGAGATTTTGACATCTTTTGACCATTGACCGTAAGGAAACCATTCACAAATAAACCTGTTGGCGTGCGATAGCCCGCGCCGTCAAGCATTGCAGGCCAAAATAGCGCATGAAAATAGACAATGTCTTTACCGATGAAGTGATAGACTTCGTTTTGTGAGTCTTTTTTCCAGTAATCGTCAAAATTCAGCTCAGGACGCTTCTGTTTTACATAGTTTTCAAAACTCGACATATAGCCGATCGGCGCATCCACCCACACATAGAAATATTTGTTTGGCGCATCAGGAATCTCAAAACCAAAGTACGGCGCATCACGAGAAATATCCCAATCGTTCAAACCATTTTCAAACCATTCATCCAGTTTATTCGCGATTGAGAGTGGTAAACGCCCTTGGTCACGTGTCCATTTCTGCAAGTAGTTTGCAAAGTTGGGCAATTTAAAGAAGTAATGATCTGATGATTTCTCGACTGGTGTTGCACCGCTTAACGTCGAGTGCGGATTGAGTAATTCAGTGGCGTTATAAGTTGTTCCGCAGACTTCGCAAGCATCGCCGTATTGATCTTCGGACTTACATTTTGGGCAAGTGCCTTTGATAAAACGATCTGAGAGGAACATGCCTTTTTCATGATCGAATAACTGGCTGACTGGACGCACCGCAATATTGCCTGCTTCACGATTTTTCAGATAAATTTCTTGGGAACGAGCACGATTGGTGTCGCTATGGGTCGAGTCGTAATGATCAAAATGCACACCAAAACCATCAAAGTCACGGATATGCTCACGTTGTACATTGGCGATCTGTTCTTCTGGTGTGATGCCGTTGGCTTCGGCACGGAGCATGATCGCTGTGCCGTGCGCATCATCAGCGCAGACGTAGGTCACATCGTGCCCCATCGCACGCATCGCACGCACCCAGATATCCGCTTGGATATAACCTAGCAAATGTCCCATGTGAATCGGACCGTTGGCGTAGGGTAAGGCATTGGTGACGAGGATTTTACGTGCTGACATAGACCACTCTGTTGGCAGAATTTTGAGTCGTCCATTCTACTGAGCTATGTGGTGCAAAGCAATTGTTCAGTTAAACAGGAGTAAGTCTTTTAGATAGCTGTGGGTATTATATTCTTACTAAAAAACATAATTTCAGAACCCTTAACTTTATTATAAGCACTGTAATTAAGTTGGTATTCTAATCCATAGCACCCTTTGTAAATTTTTTTGATTTCAGAACAATTATCATAGGACACTATCCATGGTGTAGATACTGAATCTAATTTTTCCTTGATGTCTACATGATCTTGATGTTGATAATAATTTCTATATAAATCTTGTCCTTTACGATAATAAGGAGGATCTAAATATATCAGCGAGCCTTTCGGCAACAATGAATCAATTCTATCAAGTAAAGATACAGTATTTTCGTTATAAACATGTATTTTACCACTAAAACATCCAATTTTTTCAATCCGATTCATTAAGTTAATCTTGTTAAACCTAGCATCAAGCCGATAACTTCCATTTTGTAACTTTCCACCAATAACTCCTCCTTTTAAAATGCCAGAACGATTTGTTCGATTTAAAAAAAATGTTGCAAAGCCATGTTCAAGTGGTGAATATAATAATGGATTATTTAAAACATCTTTTTGCCTATACCACTCCTCAATTGTTACATCAACATCACAAAGTAGTCTTAAAAAATTTTCTGTGTCATCAACTATTGATTTCCAAAAATTATAGATTGCAATATCATAATCATTAATATGAATTCTTTTACAATGTCCACTAAATAAAAGCTCTAAGGCAACCCCTGCTCCTCCTGCATAAGGCTCAAAGTAATCGCCATAAAGATTGTTTTCTTGAATTAATTTTTTCACAAATGGAGCAAATTTTGCTTTTCCACCTGGATACCGGAGCGCAGAATGTATTTTAGCCATAGCGTATTAAATCATATTAAATTACATTTGGCCAGAAACTCTATTCATGGAAATTTCATCAATAACTTTTGCTAAATTTTCCACAAACTCTTTACACACATCAACATTTTCTAAAGCCCAAAGTTTAAAAACACCTATTTCATTTAAACACTCTTTATTTTTTTTATACCATCTTTTTATAATTTTTCGGTTCATTTTTTGCAAGTCATCTAACGTACTAATTGATGGTTTTTGTCCGGAATTCTCTAACGGTTCTACATAGTTACGATAATAGTCATTTGTATAAAAGTCAGGAACTTTATTTTTCCAAAATCCCATATTATCTTTAGCATTTTCTGACTTTTGATGTAAAAAATAATAAGCAATTTTATCCGGTGGCAACCCATTGAATAAAGATTCTTCACTATTGACTGGCAACAATATTACATTTTTGTTTTTTTTCAGTTCTTCTTTTATCGAATTATTTGCCCCCTCAAAAACATCTGAATCTAAAATTATTAAAGATTCCTTGAAATGATCTGATTTAGAGCTTAATTTCAATAGGTTTGAGCACCCAAGCTCTGCTGGGACATAAATAAATTTTTTACCAAAAGTATTATATGTATCTGTAATATCTAAAGATGATAAAATCCCTATCAATAAGTCATGAGCCTCCTCATCTTCAAAATATACATAAATTTCCGGAATGGGCTTTTGTTGAGCGTTTCTTTCATTAAATGGTATTAATAGCATATCATTTTTTATTTTTAAGTATGTTGGCTCTGACATAACTCTAGGAATGCTTATATCTGTAAGATAAATTACTGTATCTTTATCACCGTTCGTAAATGACTCTTTAATCACAGTTAAGGAGTGGGATGTAACAATGATTTGCAAGCTTAACTGTTCTGCATATTTTTTTAACTGATCAATTAATTTTCTTTGCGCAATCGGATGAAGCCCTGCTTCCACCTCATCAATAACCAAAATACCGCCTCGATAGGAATCGCCCATAACATCTTTTAAGTTATAGAAAGATGCTACGGCTGTAGCTATCGAACTTAATGAATCTTGACCTAGAGAAATCGACAATGAAGAATGATCGAACTCAGGAACTAATGATTGCTTATTGTTATTTGCAAATGTATGTGAATATAAGTCTTGAGAGTTTGCTTTAAACGGGATTACTGCATTAAAAAAATCATATATAAACCTAGAACTACGTTCTGAAATTTTAGAAAATTTTTTCTGCTCAATCTGCTCCCAATTAAATTCGCCTATTGGACTAATTCTACTCATTCCTAAATATAAAGTCGGTATTTTTATTTTAGCAGCTACGCCAAGATCATTTCTCTCAACAAACTCTCTATCTAGTTTATTCTTTGTTCTGGGAATGACCCTCATACGTTGTATAAAAATATTATCATCAGTCAATTGCTCTTGCTGTTTTTCTGTTAAAAGTGAATTATCAACCTTTACCATGAACTTTTGAAAATTTACCTTTTTAATTGGGGCTCTTTGAGCACCTGAAACTGTACATTCTTTTATAACCTCCACATTATCTTGCTCATAAACCAATATAGCCCTTGAGGCTCCCCCAAATCTTGAAAAGAAATCTGAATGATAGTCCAAAAAGAAAACTTCATTGAAGTCAGAGCGAAATGCTTTATTAAATAAGGTCTTGGGCTCTTTTAGTTCAGAACCATTTGCAATTAATCCCAATATTGTAGATTTACCTATTCCATTATGTCCTGCAATAACTGTAAGCCTTGATGCAATATCCAACTCAATTTCAAACAAGTTACGAAAGCCACATTCATCAAATTTAACTTTTTTAAGCTTCATTTATCATCCTTAAAAATAGTATCAGCCCAACCCTTAATAACTTTATGATTTAAACTAGTTGAGTTTAACTATACTAATACTAAATCTTACCGTATAGCTTTAATTCTTTAGTGATCACTTATGCTATAGAAATAATTTAACATTAGTAATAGGTTAAAACAAGAAACAGCCTTACGGCTGTTCTTCTACAATATTTCTTTCAACCATCAGCTTAACGCTGATCGAGTGGCACCCAGTCGATCACCCATGCTGACTTCATATTTAAGCTACTATCCGCTGCGATCTTCTTGCGTGTGGTATCGGCAGCTTCACGGCTTTTCGATGGTCCAACCATGATACGCACGCCTTTGGTGGTTTTACTTTGGGTGACTTTAAAGCCTTTGGCTTGGAGCTTGGCAGTCACAGCATCGGCATTGGCTTGGTTGGCAGCCAGTGCCACTTGTACCATCCAGTTTTTGTCGCCTTCTTCCAGTAGCTGACGCGCTTTTTCAGCTTCTTTGGCTTTTTTCTCATCTTCGGCTTTACGTTTTGCTTCGGCTTCTTTTTTGGCTTTAGCATCTGCTTCGGCGTTCCGCTTTTCCTCAGCTTCTTGCTTTGCCTTTTTCTCAGCGTCAGCTTTACGTTTTGCTTCTGCTTCCTTTTTAGCTTTTTCGTCAGCTTCTTTCTTCGCCTTAGCATCTGCATCGGCTTGGCGTTTATCTGCTTCAGCTTTCTTGGCTTTTTCTATTTCATTGGCTTTGCGTTTTGCTTCGGCATCTTGTTTCAGCTTTTCGACTTCTTTGGCTTTTTGCTCAGCGATCTTGGCTTTTTCATCGGCAGTTTTTTGCGCTGCAGCCAGTTTTGATTGTTCGCTTTCGATCAATTCAGGTGGAATATTGTCTGAGCTTTGCATCTGTGCCTGACGTGATGCTAGTAAGGCGGCGTGTTCTTCAGCAGCTTTTCGTGCTGCATCGGCTTCTGCTTGTTGTTGCATAGCAAGATATTGCGCTGCCAGTTGCTCTTGTTCTGCAACGGCTTTTTCACGGGCTTTACGTTGTTCTTCGAGTAGACGGCGTTCAGTTTCCACATCGACGGCGAGAGGTTGCAAGTCGAATTGCTCACCTGTTGCCCTATTTTCACCGTTTTGATTTTGTTCAACAGGCTGTGCTACTGGTGAACGAGTGTCGTCTTGATGCTGACCTTTCAATAAAATTGCTGCCAATAACACGCCACCACCAAGCAGCACAACGCCGCCAAATAGACGTTGCTTATTATTCATTGTCATCCACCAAACACTCCCAAACGGCCTCTAAAGTGTGAAACGAGCCAAATACTAAGATCAATTGATCCGATGTACGCTGTGCGAGCGCCTGAAAAAAGCTCTCTCGCACAGTGTCCGCCACGACGACGGACTGATCAAACTGCGCCAAATCCTGTTGTAGCCGTGCAATCGGTGCTGCACGTGCCACATCTAATGGCGCAATATACCATTGATGCACATGATTTGATAATAATTTGATCACACCGACAATGTCTTTATCATCGAGCATAGAAAATACCGCATTTACACGGCAGATTTCAGGATGTAATTGTAAGTATCGTGTTAATTGTTGTGTTAAAAATTCTGCGCCATGTGGATTGTGTGCCACATCTAAGATGAGTTGTTGCCCTTGATATTGTCGCAGCTCGAAACGTCCTGCGAGCTTTGCTTGCACTAGACCCTGTGCAATCGCATCTTGGGAAATGTTTAAGCCCGATTGCAAAACCGCCATGATGGCTGCAGCTTGATTGATCTGTGCCAAATGTCCATGTGGCAAGCGCATCGTCATGGCTGAAGTTGCTAAATACCAACTATCTGCATCATTACTTTGATCTTCGTTGATAAAATAATCTTGATTGAATTGAATCAGCTTGGCATCACATTCTGCGACTTTATCAGCAATCGCTTGAGGTAAATCTTGGGTACTTGCAAAAATGACTGGAATATTTGGACGGATGATGCCTGCTTTTTCAAAGGCAATTTTTTCAATCGTGTCACCGAGCCAATCGACGTGATCCAAGCCAATATTGGTGATCACTGCCACATCTGCATCAATGATATTGACCACATCAAGCCGACCACCTAGACCGACTTCAAGCACCCACACATCACAGGCTTGTTGTTTAAAAATATAAAACGCCGCAAGCGTGGTCGCTTCAAAAAAAGATAAGGTTAAATTGCACTGTTGACGTGCATTTTCTACAGCGACGAAAGCCTCAATGAGTAAAGCATCAGCAGCAGGCTGACCATTTAAGCGGACACGTTCATTGAACTGGAAAATATGTGGCGATTGATATAAACCGACGTTGTGGCCACTGGCTTTGAGGATACTGGCGATCGTAGTTGTGGTTGAGCCTTTACCATTCGTGCCTGCCACAGTGATGACTTTGACGTTTTCTTGAAGATTTGGCTTGAGAATTTCCAACGCCTCTGCGACTGGGAGCACTCGCTCCAAGCCCAAATCAATGGCTGTGACATGAACCGAAGTCCAATAGTCAAGCCATGTCTGTAATGGATCGTGCGCTGTTGGAATATTTAATGTTTGATCAGAATTGGGCTGGCTCAAGGGAGATTCATCAGTTTACTTACGATACGGTAGATTGTATCTCGTAATGCGTGACGATGCACAATTTGATCAATCGCACCATGCTCAAGTAAATACTCTGCACGTTGGAATGGCTCGTCGAGTTTCTCACGTACCGTTTGCTCGATGACACGTTTACCTGCAAAGCCGATCATGGCTTTTGGCTCTGCGAGATGGACATCGCCGAGCATGGCAAGTGATGCGGTTACGCCACCATAGACAGGATTGGTCATCACCACGATATAGGGAATGCTTGCATTATGCAGACGTTCGATTGCTGCCGAAGTCCGTGCCATTTGCATCAAAGATAACATGCCTTCTTGCATACGTGCGCCACCTGATGCAGCGAAGCAGATCATCGGTTGTTTGAGTTTCAAAGCCAATTCAGCAGCTTGGACGAAGCGATCACCGACCACTGTGCCCATTGACCCACCCATAAATTCAAACTCAAAAGCCACCGCAATCATTGGTACGTCATTGACCTGACCTTGCATACTGATCAGGGCTTCTGTTTCACCAGTCTTTTGCTGTGCTTCTTCCATACGCTGTGGGTATGGGCGACTATCCACAAAAGTCAGCGGATCGCCTGCAGAAAACTCTTGCCCGAGCTCTTGATTGACTTGATCAAAAAACCAACTCAAACGATCACGTGCTTTCATACGCAAATGCTCATCGCACTGCGGACACACATAGGAGTTAAATGACATCGCCGTACGTGTCACCAAGGCATGACATTCTGGACATTCAATAGTCGGCTCGGTAAAGAGTGGCTTATTTTTATTTTCTTCAGGAACTTGTACGCTCGGCACTTCACGTTCAAACCATGAGCTACTTTCTAACAAGCTGTGCTTCTCGTCCTGCTTTTGCTCTTGCTTCACTTCACTCATGTCTACACATCCAAGTTCTGTCCAACTGATTCATTTCACTGCGCTATTTTTAGAAGATGCGCTTATAACTCATCTAAAGCAGCACGTAATTCTTTGACTTTTTCCACCGCTTTGGCACTTGCGTCACTCGATGAAAGTGTTGCAAAAGGCTTCACAAATGCACTGCCGACAATCACTGCATCGGCAACCTGCCCCATTGCTTTGGCTGATGCCGCATCGCTAATCCCAAAACCGACACCAACTGGTAAATCAGTCACTTGCTTGATCTTGGCAATACGTTCTGCTGCCGACTTGATATCCAATGTCGCTGCACCTGTCACACCTTTGAGCGATACATAATAAATAAAGCCACGCGCTTGTTTCACCACATGGGCAATACGCTCATCGGTCGAGGTCGGTGCGAGGAGAAACACTTGATCCATATCATGCTTTGCCAAGATCGCATCAAAATCTTGTGCTTCTTCAGGCGGTAAATCCACCAAGATCAAGCCATCGACACCTGCATCATTGGCGATTTCCACAAATTTTTCATAGCCAATCACTTCTACAGGATTCAAATAACCCATCAAAACTACTGGTGTATCTTGATCATTCTGACGGAACTCTTTGACCATTTGGATCGCATCTAAAGTATTGGTACCGCCTGCAATCGCACGCTCAGCAGCCAATGCAATCACTGGACCGTCCGCCATCGGATCAGAAAATGGCAATCCCACTTCCAAAATATCCACACCTGCTGCAACCATGTCATGCAACAAAGGTACAGTAACTGACGGCGTTGGATCACCTGCCATCACATAACTCACCAATGCTTTTTTATTTTCTGCTTGTAACTGTGCAAAACGCTGTGCCAAACGTGACATGAGATTGTATTTCCTACCATTACATCGTGTTGTTGCCATCATAAAGAAAATTCGATAGAAAGTGCAGTTTTTGCCAAATGTTTTTCATCTTTAAAACTTGGAAAGCATTTTAAAAATTTAAATCCAATCGCTCAATGATACTTTGTACCAAAATTTCAACATGCTTTTTATAAACATTCAATCCATTATTCAATGAATGATTTGCTGTAAAACCACCTTTTATCCGATTATTGATATGAATTTTGCTTTTTGTTATTTGTAGAAATCTGTAATTTTTTTATACTAGAGGGCTATTTTCTAAAGTTTAGCGACACATGACCGCCACAGAAACTCAAAAAATCCGCCCTAATGCATTGGCGCTGTTACCTTTGCTACTGTTTTTAGCATTATTCTTGGGCAGTGGGATTTATCATACCTATCTCGGTACAGACTTCGCTTTTTATCAACTCAAAGCACCTGTTGCTGTTTTACCTGCATTAATTTTGGCTGTTTTTTTAGCACGCAAACCAATCAATCAAGCCATCAATGACTTCTTGGAAGGCGCAAGCCATCCAAATTTAATCTTGATGTTGATGGTGTTCATGCTTGCAGGCGCATTTGCCAATGTCAGCAGCGTGATTGGTAGCGTAGATGCCACGGTTCAGTTTGGTTTATCTCTAATTCCTGTACAGTTCGTCTTGCCGATGCTGTTTATCATTTCAGCATTTATTGCTACGGCAATGGGCACGTCGATGGGTACGATCGCTGCCTGTGCGCCGATTGCCTTCGGCTTTACTCAGGCGACAGATTTGGCAGTACCACTGACCATTGGTGCGGTCATCGGCGGTGCAATGTTTGGGGACAACTTGTCGATGATTTCCGACACGACGATTGCTGCAACACGTAGTCAGAATGTGACGCTTCGAGATAAGTTTAAAAGCAATATTTGGATTGCCCTGCCTGCAAGTATCTTGGCAATCGTGATTTATACAGTTATTGGCTTTTCACACGACAATGCGATCGAAGTGAAAGACTTTAACGCATGGTTAATTATTCCCTATTTGGTGGTGTTTTTCTTAGCATTTACCCGCTTGCATGTGCTTGCTGTATTGATGGTCGGGATTTTAGTTTCAGGTTTATTCGGCACATTCTTTACTCCTGAATATAGCTTGTTGAAATTCAGCAACTCTATCTATGACGGCTTTGTGAATTTGTTTGAAGTGACTTTGCTTTCGGTATTCTTAGGCTGTTTGTCTGCGATGTTACAAAAGCAAGGTGGTTTAGAATGGTTATTACAACGCATCTATTCCTTTTCAGGAAAGCTTCGTCTAGCTCGTCAACGTGCAGGTGAAGTGAGTATTGCCTTCTTGGTGGTTTTTTCTAACTTGTTCGTGGCAAACAACACCATTGCGATTTTACTTTCGGGTGATGTTGCTCGTGAAGTTGCAAGCGAATATGGTGTCGATCCGAAACGTAGCGCAAGCTTACTCGATATCTTCTCGTGTGTGGTGCAAGGTATCGTACCTTATGGCGCACAAATCTTACTGGCAAGCTCGATTGCAAGCATTTCACCACTCGCTTTGATTGGCAATGTCTATTACTGCTGGATGCTGGCGATCTTTGCCATCTTGGCGATTTTCACAGGATTAGGGAACCCGAAAACCACGGCATCTGCTACAGTTTAGTTTCACTGCTCATAAAAAAGCACCTTGTCATAGGTGCTTTTTTTATTGAAATTGGAATCGGTTTCGCTTAACGGCGAATAATCATATTGGTTGCTGTTGCATGCGCATAGATTTTCCCTGCTTCATCACGGATATAACCTTCCGCAATAATCAAATTTCGTCCGACATTGATGACCTTTCCTTCAGCAATCATCTTGGTGTCATACGGGATTGGACGACACATTTTGATATTCAAATCCGTGGTACCGTAACCCTCACCTGCACCTACAACAGTATGCGAAGCACAGCCCGTCACCGAATCCAAAACCGTTGCTGCAAAGCCACCATGCACACCACCTAAAGGATTGGTATGGCGTTTGTCCGCTTGTGCAGAAAATACAGCACGACCATATTCGACTTCGACAGGTTGCATCGGTATGGTTTCACAAATACTTGGCGCAGGAATATCACCACGCGCAAACGCTTGCATGATTTCCAAACCTGTCATTTCTTGAATATTCATCGTTCAATCCTTATCAAATTCGTTTTAACTCTCCACATATAGCACAGATTATTTTAGCGCCATGAAACTGAATGTGATCAGTTAGTTTTATTTTGATAGTGACTTAATATATTGATCATAAAATCTTGAGCAATACTAGCTTCTTTTCGACTGAATAAACTGCTTCGGTGTCATATCTGACCAGCGCTTGAACGCACGTCCAAAAGCACTTTGATCTGAATAACCCAGCTCCTGTGCAATTTCTGTAAGGTGCTTTCCTGTAATTAATAATGATTTGGCACGTTCAAAACGAAATTCATCCAGCAAGGTCTGAAAATGCAAATCAAATTGTAAAAGTTGCCGTTGTAATGTTCGTTCTGAGCAAAACATTTGTTCTGCGACAAAGGCTTGGATGGCTTGCTGATCTTGTTGTAAACCCTGCTCGATCAATGTCACCACTTTATGCCGAAACTGCTTGGCGCTGAGGTTTTGACTACTTTGCTCAATCGACTGCTGTGCTTGCATCGACAGCATTTGATTCAATGCCAAATCCGATGCGGTGCTTTTAATTTCTAAATTACTTTTAGGTACAGTGATCAGATAATGCGCAGGAATAATTTCAATCTTCGTTTCAAAAAACCTTTCATAATGTATTAGTGCAAATTGAGGCGGATAACCAAGTGCAACTTTTTTGGGTGGAATTAATTCTTCTTTTTGCACAATCAGCTGAATATATTGAAATAAAATCGCCAAATTTAATTCATAAAAACTTTGCCAACGTACAAAGCCACCATGCCATTGAATTGAAAAACACTCTCGATCATCAAAGACCGTCATGTCTTCGATATTGGTCATTTTATAAAGCAATGAATAATATTTCTGAAACAACTCAAACGCTTGTTTTAGATCAATGCTGGTCGATGCCAAATAACCCATGAGCCCAATATCTTGAAGTGCCAAATGCTCTGCCATGACCAAGCCAATAGGTCGCTCAAAATGTACCTGCATGGCTTGCATGATTTGGGTATATTGATCGGCATCAAATTCGTGGCGTTGGTCATCGTGCAAACTCTGTTGAAAGGCACGTACCAGAACATCTTGAACTGATAACTTCTCCCAAGTCAGCTCATAGTGATTCATCACACGTTGCATCAAGCGTAAATATCCGACGATGAGTTTTACAGTCATAACTTGACACTCGAGATTGTACAATGTCGTCATTTGTATAAAATTTGACTTGATCTGTCAAAACATTTTTGAACAATCTCGTCCATAATGACATCATCAAGACAGCAGGAAAATAAAAAATGAATGCACTCGTACAGCATCAAAAGGTTGATCCAGTGGTTCGTACCAACTTGGATTTTAAACTTGACGACATCCCACGTTTTTGGTTTGGCGACGATCCTTTCCGCACTCGCATTTTTGATGCGCTGAGCCTAACGTTTCCTGAGGGCGAGCGTTACTTTATCGAGTCGGTTCGACTCTTCCGAGATAAAATTGAAGATCCTGAGCTACAACAAAAGGTCAAAGACTTTATCCGTCAAGAAGCACAGCACGGCATTGCGCATGACAAAATGAATGACTTGATGAAAGAACAAGGCATGCCACTTGATCAGTTTACTACAATGCTTAAAAAGATTTTTAAGTTTGAACTGACCAAACGCTCGCCACAATACAATATTGCCATGACCGCAGCAGCCGAGCATCTCACCGCATTGATGGCACACACATTTTATAACTATAAAGAAACGCTCGGAGATGCACACCCATATGCACGCGCATTGTTTGCATGGCATTCGATCGAAGAGATGGAACATCGTGACGTTGCATTCGATGTGATGAAGCAAGTCGGTGAAGTGCCTGAAATGACACGTAAATTTGCGCTGGCTTTCACGACAGTGATGATGTTTGGCTTCACCATGTACCGTGCCAATATCATGCTCGATCATGATGGCTTTAGTCGCCGTGAACGCTTCAATATGTTCCGCAAAGGCTTACCGTGGTTCTTCGGAAAGCAGGGCATCATGACACGTATGAGAAGCGAATATTTGGATTGGTTTAAGAAAGACTTCCACCCGAACCAACATCCTGTAATTCATCAATATGATGTATGGCTAAAAGTCTATGAAGAAACAGGTGATCCGATCAAAGCTGGACATGCGTTTTGGCAAGCAGGCTATTAACCCATATTTCAACTTTAATTTGCTTATTTAGAGTATAGCCTTTCCTAAAGTATAGCGCTTGATCATCAAGCGCTTTTTTCTCAAAAACATTTTGCTAAAACCTTTTTGAAATCACCACTTGGCATAGTGCTGCTCTAACACAGCATACACATGATGAAAAGTCACCGACTGATTGGCTGTTTTAAGTCGACCATCAATGCTGGCAATCCACTGGCTAAATTGACTCGCTGCAATGATCAGATTGGTATTTTCATAACGTCGCCACGCTGTTGTGACACGCAGATCAATTGCACCATCTAAGCTATAAATTTTCCATAGATTGTTGCCTTGTTGCTGAAAAATCGCATCATTTAAAGGATAAATTTTGCCATCCACCCATAGGCAGTTCTCATTACCACAGCTTTCGTTGACGCCACTGGCGAGGTTGATGCCAATTTTCTGACCATTAATCAGCGCTTGACTGGAGAGCCAAAACCATTCCGTTTCAGGACGTAAGAAACCACAGCTATCATCAAGACTCGCCAAACTTTTATCATCAAAATAAATCTGCGAACCCTCTGCATCATAGAAGTGCCCAGATACGTTGAGCGCCATTGATTTATGAGTAAATGTCCAACCTCGAATGCCTGTCGGGCTACACATATATAACGGTTCTGTCTGCACTCTTTTAATATTTGCCTGACATAATGTTGCGCCTTGTCGAGTGACTTGAATCTGACGTTGATCGCCCTGTTCTTTCAGCTCAATCTGTAAATCGTGATGTTTAAAAAAACTCACACTTTGCATAAGATCAAGGGTTTGCAGTTGGGTTTTCCGTGCGAAGGGCTGTAAACCTTGCAGGTCGATAAAACGATCATTCTTTCGATCATAGCAATAATAAAAACCATGCCCTACCCAAGCCAAATCAACTATTGCTAAGCCGATGGTGTAATGCTGATGTTGAATTCCCACAAAGCTAAACTTTTTAAAGCGTAATTTGCGACGCCATGCTTGACTTAAAAAAGGATTGTCATAATCTTGGATATTAAATAACGTTGGTGCTTGCTCAAAACGTCCGAAATGTGGCTGTCCATTATCTTGGATAAGTTGCATAAAAACATCCTGTTGTCGCAAATTGATCAAGCATGCTGATCGTCTACATTTTAAATCATTATTGTATTAATCATTGCCAAATCCGTGGCAATGATTCTTTTAAAGTTTGGCAATCAAGATGACTTGCATCATGATTACCAACTAACGCTAACGTCTAGCTGATTAATTAGAGATCAACCATCGGAATGCCATCAATCTTGGCAACAGTCATCAAGTCTTTATCTCCACGACCCGATACCGTGGCAATGATGATTTGATCCTTTGACATCGTTGGCGCAAGTTTGGTCACATATGCCATGGCATGCGCACTTTCCAGTGCAGGGATAATACCTTCAATCTTGGTCAGATCACGGAAGCCTTGCAAAGCTTCGGTATCATTGATGGGCACATAATTCACACGTTGCATATCTTTTAAGAAGCTATGTTCTGGACCAACCCCAGGATAGTCCAAACCAGCCGAGATCGAATGGGTTTCGATAATCTGACCTTGCGCATCCGACATGAGATAAGTACGGTTGCCATGCAACACACCAACATGACCTGCATTGAGTGGTGCAGAATGTTTACCTGTTTCCACGCCATGACCCGCAGCTTCGACACCATAGATCGACACATCGGTATCATTCAAGAATGGATAAAATAATCCCATTGCATTGGAACCACCACCGACACAGGCAACCAATGCATCAGGTAAACGACCCGCTTGCGCCAAAATTTGCTGTTTTGCTTCACGCCCAATGATCGCTTGGAAATCACGTACTAGCTGTGGATATGGGTGTGGCCCTGCCACAGTACCGATCACATAATAAGTCGAATCAACATTGGTGACCCAGTCACGCATCGCTTCATTCATGGCATCTTTCAGGGTTTTTGAGCCACTTTCTACTGGGACAACGGTTGCACCAAGCAAACGCATGCGATAGACATTCATTGCTTGGCGTTTAACATCTTCTGATCCCATGAACACCACACATTCCAACCCAAGACGTGCGGCAATCGTTGCCGTTGCTACGCCATGTTGTCCTGCACCCGTTTCGGCGATGATGCGTTTTTTCCCAGACAATTTCGCCAATAAGGCTTGTCCAATGGTGTTGTTGACCTTGTGTGAGCCTGTATGATTTAAATCTTCACGCTTTAGATAAATCTGCGCACCGCCCAATTCTTTCGACCAACGCTCGGCATAGTATAGCGGACTTGGACGACCAACATAATGCGCCAAATCACGGTCAAATTCCGCACGGAACTGTTCATCATCTTTCATGCGCAAATACAATTGTTCCAAATCTTGTAATGCCGCCATGAGCGTTTCAGAGACAAATCGACCACCATGAATACCAAAATGCCCTTTTTGATCTGGAAATTGAGTAAAATCGATCTGGCTATTTTGCTTCACATTGTGTTGATCCACGTTGGACTCCTTGCATAAATTGTAAAATGCGTTGTTGATCTTTGATGCCTTTGGCTGATTCTACACCACCGCTGACATCTACGGCATACGGACGAGTCATTTTTATTGCATCTGTAACATTCTCAGGGGTCAAGCCACCTGCCAAAATCACAGGAATGTCGAGCTTAGGAAATTTTGTCCAGTCAAATGGCTGTCCCGTGCCCCCTTTGAGCTCTGGATGCCAAGCGTCAAGCAAAACTGCACTGGCACCGACCTGATGATATTTTTCAATCTCAGCCACCACATCGAGATCCGCTTTGACTTGAATGGCTTTGTACCAACGTCGTCCAACGCTATTGGCAATGCGCTGACATTCCGCAGGCGATTCATCTCCATGAAATTGAATCACATCTAGCGCAACACTTTGCAATACGGTTTGTACATCTTCAAGCGTGGCATTCACAAATAAACCCACGATCTGCACATAAGCAGGCACATGCGGTGCAAGATTTTGTACTTGGCTCGCAGTCACTGCACGAGGGCTTGGTGGATAAAACACAAAACCCACGGCATCTGCACCTGCATCGACTGCACTTTGCACATCTTCTATGCGTGTCAATCCGCAAATCTTGGCGCGAACACGGGTTTTATTTAAAATCATTGTTATGGTTTCAAGTCGTTCAATATGCGTGAAAACCCAACCATTGTAATGCAATTTAAAACGAAAAACTTAACTATTGCCGCAATCAACTCGACTGTTTATCCACCTTATCTTGTGATAAAGCAACACAATCCTCTATAATTGCTACAATTTGCAACAAGTAAGCAATAATTTGCTTTTGGGAAAATGGTGAAAATCCATTACTGCCCCCGCAACAGTCATGATGAAATCACTGATCAAGCATCTGCTAAGCCACTGTATGATAACAATATGGGAAGGTGATCAGTATGCATCTATAGATTAGATGCTATATCGAAGTCTGGATACCTACTTGTTGTGTTCTCTCATGCAATCATTCACGTGGGGTGAATGTCTGGAGCATTTCATGTCTAAAGTTTTCCAACCTGCTACGCTTGCGGGCGCTATAAGTATTGCACTTATTTCTACTATCAGCTTCGCCAACACTGAAACAAACGTCATCAAACTTGAAACGATTTTTGTCACAGCAAGTAAATCAGCACAAAATATCAAAGATATTCCAGCTCGTGTAACGGTTATTGATGAAAAAACCATTCAACAAAATCCTATAGCGAACCTGTCCAACCTAATAATTTTAGACCCCTCTATTTATACCAAACAATCCGGTGGTATAGGTCAGATTTCTGAATTATCTTTAAGAGGCACATCTCCGGCACAAACACTCGTATTACAAAACAGTGCACGCTTAAACAATCAAAATAACCTTTCACCATTATTTCCTGCTTTTTTAGATACTTCACATATTCAACATGTTGAAATATTAAAAGGTCCTGCATCCGTACAGTATGGCAGTGATGCTATTGGTGGTGTTATCAATATGATAACAACACAGCCAAGTAAAACAGGTACCCAGATCACTGGAGTGTATGGTGAAAATAATACTTATAAAACGATACTCAATGCAGATTATGTTGATGACTCAGGTCTTTATGCACAAATTGGTGGGCAACGCCTTGAATCAGATGGAACATCTATTTTAGATATACAGAATGAAAAAGAAAAAGCAAGCTACGATCAAAAAGGCTATTACGTCAAGTTTGGTTATTATCAACAAGATTCTATTGATAGTAGTCTTGAAATTAACCAAAATAAAGGAAGAAGTATTTTTTATAACTTTAATACGAGTCTAAACAATGCAGCTCGTGACTTTAAAAATCAGGTTATTAACGCAAAAACCTCTTATCTGTTAAATTCAGATTTAACAATAAATGCACGTTACTCCAACGTACAAGACCAACAATATCTGCCAAACGATAGCTCATACTTCAACACGGAAAGTAATGAAGGCGATCTAAACTTAAAATGGGACTTTCTGCCGCAGCAAAATATTTTATTTGGTCTAAACTATCTCGATGCAGAATATGAAACAACAACGATTACCAATGGCAAGCAAACTGTTGATAGTCTTGGTTATTATATACAGCATCAATATCAAAAAAATGGTCTGAGTACACAAGCAGGTATTCGTTTAGAAGATAATGAAAAATATGGTACGCATACTGTAGGACAAATGGCTGCCCGCTATCAGCTTCTGCCATTAACGAGTATATATGCCAATATTGGTACAGCATTTCGTGCACCGTCATTGAATGAGCTCTATACACAGTGGGGTGGAAATGACAAACTCAAACCAGAAGAAAGTATTTCTTATGAAATTGGATTTGATCAAAAACTAAATTATGGCTTAAGTACAAGTTTATCTGCATATTATACTGAAATAGACAACTTAATTGACTCTAAGTGTATTGAAATCTGCGATGGCGACTGGGTGACAACGTATCCTGTATATCAAAATATTAATATTGACAAAGCAAAGCTTACAGGTAGTGAGTTTAATTTAAAGTGGTCAAATAATTTGTATTATATCAATACGCAATATGCTTATATACGCAGTATTAATGATGCCAAAAATCGTGATATTGCATATCGCCCTCGCCAACGCTTAACACTGACTGCTGGTTATGATTATGAAAATCTAGGAATGAATGCTGCGATAATTGCTCGCTCAAAAGCTAACTCTAGTCATGACAATAGCAACAGTAAAGTTTCCGGGGTTGCAACCATTGATCTCAACGCCTATTGGAATATCAATCCAAATGTTAAATTATTTAGCAATATCCAAAACGTAGGTAATGTACGCAATCAACAAGTGTATAACTCTGGGTCTTGGTATATAAATAGTGGTCGCCTCGCCTCTGCCGGTGTAACGCTACGCTACTAAGCAAAAATTACTGCAACAGTCAGCACTTTTATGGATAATGTTCAATGAGGACATTATCCATTTTTTATAGCGAAGGAAAAAATAATGGGACATCGTTTAAGTAAAATCTATACACGTACTGGCGATGCGGGCAGCACCGGACTTGGGGATGGTTCTCGCGTTGCAAAAGATAGCTTGCGGATCACCGCACTTGGCGATGTCGATGAGCTCAATGCAATCGTTGGCGTATTAAGAGCAGAAATCGCCCACAGCGCTCTATTAGAAAAAGAAAATTGGGATAAAAAGCTCAGCCTAATTCAACACTGGCTATTTGATTTGGGTGGTGAGGTTTGCATCCCCAACTATCAACTGTTACAGCAAAAATGTATTGATTTTTTGGAAAATGACATTGATCAGATGAATGAAAACTTGCCAATGCTCAAAGACTTTATCCTACCGAGTGGTACGCTTGCATGTAGTTATGCCCATCAAGCTCGTGCGGTGTGTCGCCGTGCCGAGCGTCAACTGATTAGCTTGTCTCAACGTGATCAAAATATTCAAGCCACTGCGCTACAATTACTCAATCGTTTATCCGATTGGTTTTTTGTTGCATCACGCACCTTACAACATCAGTCAGGTGGTGCTGAGGTACTGTGGCAAAAAAATATCAACGATCAAATCTAATTTTCACACTGTGATTCGATCTTGCAAATGTTAAGATCAACTGCATACTGTCGTCGATTAAAAACTTGAGGTGCTATGCAAATCATCGGTCATCGTGGCGCACGTGGTGAAGCCCCAGAAAATACCTTAGGTGGTTTTCAATATTTACGTGACTTAGGCATTCGTGCGGTAGAGTTCGATGTGCGACTGTCCAAACAACAAGAATTGGTCATTATTCATGATGAAAATTTTCTGCGCACCACTGGTATAGACCTTTCACTCGCCCAAGCCTCGATTGCTGATATTCAAGATTTGAATTTTGCCCATCCTATATCCGACTGGCAACACACTGAATCCTTACCACGACTCCATCAAGTGATGCAGATTTGCCATGACTTTGATCATATTGAAATTGAAGTCAAGGCCGTCGATACTCAAGATCACGCCGATGAATTGGTTGAATTTTTAGAAACTGCTTTGGCGAATGATCTCCACCATGCCACCATTACCAGTTTTGATGTGAAAATTTTAACTGCACTGCAACAGCGCCAATCTACGTTCGATCGTGGCTTTTTGGTGGAGTTTCCATTTGGAATACATGCTATCGAAACGGCAGTGAATTTTGGCTGCGATCGTATTGGTTGGAAAGATATCCTTGCCACCCAAGAATTGATTGATTTAAGCCATCAAGCAAGATTGAAAACCAGTGTATGGACAGTCAATGATGTGGATCGTGCCAAAGTCTTAAGAGATTTTGGCATTCATGGACTGATTACAGATTTTCCAAAATTGATGCTCGAACAACTCTAACTTATTCAAAGGCAATCTTTAGCGTTGCTCAGCTTGTATTACGATTTGACGATTTGCATCATAAAAACGAATCCCCTGTGCGGTGATTTCGAATTTTTCTACACGTTTTAAGGCATCCATTAAGTCTGCTTCTTGCGCTAAAGCATTATTGCAAGTCTGATGTCCTGCACTTGCATCCATCGTAATGGTTCGGTTTGCGACATTGATTTGATATTGCCCAAAGAGCGCATTACAACCTGTGCTACCAACCAATCTCTGACTATTAGATTGCAATAGTATCTTAGGCATTTGATTGAAGTACAGGGCTTTTTTGTATTTAACCTGAGTGATTGTCCACGGAATATCTTGAACACCATCTTTACTTTTGATGATCGGCACAGTGCGTTTTGAGATTTCCAATCGGGTTAGACCTGTATTTGTTGTCTTAGTGGCTTGTGATTTGCTTTTTGATTGTTGCGGTGCGGATTGACACGCTGTGAGCAAAAATGCCGTCATCAACAAAGTCATTGTCGAGAAAACTGGTGTATGTTTGATCGAAAACTTTACATCTTGTTGAGCGGATGCTTGTACTGTCGATAATTTCTGCATTTTTTCTCCAAAAGCGCACGATTAAACAAAAAAATCAATGAATTCAGCATATACCGAAATTATGTAGATTTCATGTAGAGTTTTGACACAAATTCATCATTTTTTATTAGTGTACAACTGTATGCTAATGCTATGATACTCGCACCAAAAGCGCGACTTGAGGTCGAAAGCTTTTACAGATTTTTTGGTGAAATGGAGCAACCAAATAGATGTCTTCTAAAGTCAACTCGCCTGAAGTAAAAAGCAAAGCGCCGATCAACTGGCCTGGTGCGATTGTATTACTCGGCACGCCAATCGCCGCATTGATCTTGATCCCACTATATGCCTATTCGCACGATTTTTCGATCGCTGCATGGGTCAGCTTTGTATTACTTTTGGCAATGAGTAGCTTGGGCATTACTGCAGGTTATCACCGTCTGTGGGCGCATCGCACTTACGAAGCGTCATTACCTGTACGTATTGCTTTGATGATCGCAGGCACATTTGCGATTCAGAACAGCATCTTATACTGGTCATCTGGACACCGTGTCCATCATCGTCATGTCGATGATATCGAACGTGATCCATACTCTGCGAAAAAAGGCTTTTGGTATTCGCACATTGGTTGGATGCTTCGTGATTATCCAAGTAGTCAAACTGATTATAAAAATGTCCCTGACCTACTCAATGATAAATTGGTCATGTTCCAACACAACTACTATATTCCACTGGTGCTTGCGACCAATCTCGGTATTCCTGCGTTAGTGGGTTGGGCTGTTAGTGACTTTTGGGGTGTGATGTTGCTTGGCGGACTATTGCGCTTGATCGCAAGCCATCATGTGACTTTCTTTATCAATTCGCTGTGCCATATGTGGGGCAAACGTCCATATACTGATGAAAATACAGCACGTGATAACTTTTGGTTGGCGATTTTCACGTGGGGCGAAGGCTATCATAACTACCATCATATCTTTCAATACGACTATCGTAATGGCGTGAAATGGTGGCAATATGACCCAACGAAATGGCTGATTTGGTCGCTATCTACCGTTGGTCTGACCAAAAACCTGCGTCGTATTCCAAGCTTTAATATCAAGCGCGCAGAGCTTGCCATGAAGTTCAAACATGCAGAGAAAAATTTGGCAATCTTTGGTCATAACGTCAATGAAGACATTGCGCAAATGAAGCTGAAAATTGCTGATGAATACGAAACGTTTACGCACACACTCAATGAATGGGCAAAGCTCAAAGAGCAAGAAATTCAAGCGAAAAAAGTTGCTGTTGCAGAGCGTATTCATCAGATGGATATCAAGCTGAAACAAGAATTCCACGCTGTTGAGCAGAACCTCATTGAGCAAAGCCAACGTGTAGAGCTGATGCTTCGCTCACTACGTAAAGAAGCAAAACGTATCTAAGCTCACCACCAATTCACTTAAAAGCTTTCTTCGGAAAGCTTTTTTTATTTCCTGACGGGTTGTATTAAAACCTTCCCACAATACTTACTTTTTTAAAATTGCTATAGTAACCTCAGTTTGACATACGATGAGTAGAAATTATCTGATTCGTGGGAACGTCGGTCGCATTGTTCGAGGTCAGAAAAGCTTTCGTAAAGTAACGTTGTTCAAGGCGTTCGATTGATTTTGGTATATGACCGAGTTTGCGACTGACAAATGGCTTTGCCTACTTTCCCCGAAAGGAAAGTAGGTCGAACCGAAGGTTAATCTGTCCATATGACCATAAACTGTACGACTCCGAGTAAGACTTTATATTTTTCAACTAGATAAATTCAATATTTCGTCGAACTCACGTTATAGTAGTCGTCTTGCTTCAAGGAACTTATCCATGCAATTTGACAATCGCTACGCCACGCTCAGCCCAAAACTTTTTCATAAACAGCCTGTAGAAAGTCTACCAAAACCAAAGGCAGGACATTTTAACCATGCTTTGGCTGAGCAGTTGCAATGGACAGAAGCAGAGCAAGCCGATTGGGTCAATATCATCAATGGCAGCAATTTGCCTCAAGATGCCGATCCGCTGGCAATGGTCTATGCAGGACATCAGTTTGGACAATGGGCAGGTCAGCTTGGTGATGGACGTGGCTTGTTAATCGGGCAAGTCTTAGATCAACAGCAAAAATTAACTGATTTACATCTCAAAGGTATTGGGCCTACGCCCTACTCTCGTATGGGTGATGGTCGAGCTGTACTACGCTCGGTGATTCGGGAGTATCTTGCAGGACATGCGCTACATCATCTGCATGTGCCATCAAGCAATGCGCTTGGTTTTATTTATTCACATGAATTGCAAATCCGTCGTGAGCAATTTGAGCCGTCGGCGATTTTGCTACGTACTTCGGATAGTCATATTCGTCTTGGTCATTTTGAGTGGATTAATCAATATCAACCTGATCTATTGCAAGAATTTGCTCAACACTGCTTGGAAAATTATTATCCTGATTGTTTAAACGCTGAATCACCTATACTTGCTATGGCAAAACAAGTGATTGATCGTACCGCTTATATGATCGCAGGCTGGCAGTTGGTCGGCTTTGCGCATGGCGTGATGAATACCGATAATTTGAATATTACAGGCTCGACGCTAGACTTTGGACCGTATGGTTTTATGGAGCGATTCCGCCCAAATTGGATTAACAATCATTCGGACAATCAAGGGCGCTATACCTATCAAAATCAACCGAGTATTGCCCATTGGAATCTTTGGGTATGGCTGAATAACCTGATTCCGCTTGCCAATACCGAACTTACCAATACAACACGCTCAAAGCCACAAGATAAAGAACAATTCAAAGCGGATTTGGCGACTTGTCTTGAAGATTTTGAACCTGCATTTTTGAATTATTACCGTTCAGGTTTGGCTAAGAAAATGGGATTGCCACAAAATGATGCGCATTGTTTTGATTGTGGTATGGCATTTTTGCGGATTCTACAAGCTGAGCAGTTGGACTATACCACCAGTTTCCGTCGTCTAACGGATCACGCCTACACCGCACTTCGAGATGATTGTATTGATACGCGTGCCTTTGATGACTTTCTGAGCATGTATCAAGAGATACGTAAAGATGCCGATCAAGACAGTTTAGACATCGACATGCAACAGAATAACCCGATCTATATCCTGCGCAATCATATGGCACAACGTGCAATCGAACTGGCGGAAAAAGATGATTTATCCGAAGTTGAGCGTTTATTTACTTTGCTGAGCAACCCTTTTGAAAAGCAAGCTGAGATTGAACGAGCCGAAGACCTTGCGCCATTACCAAGTGATCAACCTGAAGTAATGGTGAGCTGTTCATCGTAGATTAATGCGTTTTCAAACGGTGGTTCACCAATATTAACGCTTTTCATCTCAAGGCATGTGTATAATCGCCACCACGTCAGCACCGCATTTTATTTCTAGGCTTTAAATGGCTTTCCATCGCTCTAGCTTAAATCTACTCTCAACATTCATCATGCTCCTTTGCTTGATGCTCTTTGTACTGAGTGCAGGTGCATGGTGGTTTCTTGATGGGATTTGGGCGTGGTCGGCAGGATTATTTTATTTGGCTTATGATGTTTGGTTGATTTTCTTTGTTCTATTTCAAACCCGATATTTAGCAACACAAGGTCAAATCTTCCCCATCCATTCAAATCAATTGCAACGCCCCACAAAAACAACAGATACACCAAGTATTAGTGTGCTAATTCCTGCACGCAATGAAAGTTTAATTTTACCCAAATGTCTTGATGCGCTTTTTACACAGCAAGGTGTGAAAGCGAAAATTTATATCGTTGACGATGGCTCTACGGATCATTCAGCCCATTTGCTCGAACAAGATTATGGGCTCGTAACATCGCAAGGTTTGATCCATTCAACTCATCACGAAAATCTTTATATCCTTCGCCAAGCATCTCAAGGCAAAGCCAAAGCTTTAAATAGCGCATTACCCTATATTAATACCGATCTCGTAGTGACACTGGATGCAGATACCGTGATTGCAGCGAATGCACTACAAGCGTTCATGACTGATTTTCAAAACAGTCCGAATCTAGTGGCTTCTGGCGGTGTGCTTAAACCAGTTTGTCGCCCAAATCGTTTTTCAAGATTAGTGAATTGCTTTTTTGAATTTTTTCAGCAATTTGAATACATCTTTTCTTTCCTCTCTCGTGCCGCATGGTACAAAGCCAATGCCCTACTTTTGGTTTCAGGTGCGTTTGCGATTTACCGTACTGAGGTGTTGAAACAAGTTGGTGGCTTTGATCCTGATAGCATGGTCGAAGATTATGAGCTGAATCACCGTATCTATCGCTATGCCTTAGAGTACGACTTGGACTGGACGGTCGGCATCACAGGACAAGCCTATGGTGTGACTGATGCACCGAATGGTTTTAAAGCTTTTTTCCATCAACGTAAGCGATGGTTTGGTGGATTTTTGCAGACGCAGTTTGCCTATCTCGATATGATGGCAAATCATAAATATGGTGCGGTCGGACGCTTGATGCTACCGATGAAGATGTTTGATGCGATTCAGCCTTTTTTAGGATTGAGCGCATTTATTATTCTTGGCATCTTAATTTTTCAAGCGGATTTTACTCAGCCAAATCCTGTGTTTTACGCAATACTTTTGATCATTCTTGGCAAGATGACTTTGGACTTGGTTTATCATTGTTGGGGCATGTGGCTGTATCAGCGTTGGACTGGAATTGCTTTGTCATGGAATAGTTTCCCTGCGATCCTGTGTGCAACCATTTTTGCTCCGTTTACCTTTCAAATCGTCAAACTCATGGGCGCAGCTTTGGGATGGTGGGTATTTCTCACAAATCAAAAAAATTGGCGTGCACAGCGAGAGCTTTAAAGCAAATTACAATAAAACCCATTTAAAACAAATCACTTGAAATTATTCTGCATCCGCTATCGTAATTCGTTATCCTATACGCACATTTTAGGATCACCTATTTTAGGGAAGATTGCCATGGCATTAAAAGCGACCATTTATAAAACAGATTTAAACATTGCCGATATGGATACCCATACATATAGCGACTTTCAGCTGACTTTGGCATTACACCCATCTGAAACCATTGAGCGTTTGATGGTGCGGATTTTGGCATATGCACGTTATGCGGACGAGGCACTAGAATTCACCAAAGATTTGTTTGAAACCAATGAGCCTGCGCTATGGCAAAAAGACCTCACAGGTCAGTTGCAGAAATGGATTGAAGTCGGTAGCCCCGATGAAGATAAAGTGAAAAAAGCCAGTGCACGCTGTGATCAAGTCGCGGTGATTACTTATGGCAGTGCCGTCGCAGAATGGTATAAACGCAGTGCCAAACTAAAAACTTTGAAAAATGTCGAAGTGTGGCAACTCTCTGAAAATACCACAGCAGAGATTCAAAAACTCTGCGAGCGCACCATGCAACTACAACTTAACATCATGGATGGTGAATGGACGCTGATGGGCGGTGATGATCAAGTGGTAGTCGAGTGGATACAGTTGCAGTAATCTGCTGAATAACTACTCATAATTAACCGCTGATTTTGAAGTTACACGCTTTGCTTTATAATGTTTATTTGCATCGCCTTTCGGTTTTTCAGACCATATAAACTCGTCGTTAAACTTTAATCACCAACTATCAAGGAAATCGCTATGAAATCTGAATTTCATCAAGGTCGCATCAAACAATACAATGCAGATCGTGGCTTTGGCTTTATTGATGGGTTGGAGCAGGATATTTTCTTTCATATCTCTGACTTTCCATTGGCAGATGGCGAGCCGAAGCGCAATGAACGGGTGAAATTTATCGTGATTGAAAATGATGATAAGTTACGTGCGATCCGCATCGAAAGAGTCAAAGACCAATCGGCAAAAGCGAAAAAAACTAGAGTCGTTAAAAATAATACCTCGATTACTTCGGCGTTGTTGTCGAATTTTAAAAAGTAATTGCAGATGCACTTATTGCTGAAAACTCAGTAAAACTAAAACTCACAAAATATTTCGACTCACGCATGCAACCTTATAATAAAGCATTAAAACAAGCCTCTAGAGATTTGCGCAAGAATATGACTGATGCAGAGTCGTTACTTTGGTCAAGATTACGTCGTAAGCAAATTTTAAGTGTGCAATTTTACCGACAAAAGCCACTTTTGAATTTCATTGTAGACTTCTACTGTCCGATAGCCAATTTAGTCATCGAATGTGACGGTGGTCAGCATTACACAGCTGAGGGATTGGATTCAGATCAAAATCGAGATTACGCCTTAAATGAACTCGGACTTCTGGTGCTTCGTTTTAGCAATAATCAGATTTTGGCTGAAACGGATGCCGTAGTGCATGAAATCTACCATATTGTTCAGCAGAGATTGGAATCCCCCTCTTGCGAAACGTAGTTTCTCACCTTTATGAAATGGGGACTTTACACGAATTTAATAAGAATATTGAATTCTTGGGACTCCCTCCTTTTTAAAGGAGGGTTGGGGAGGATTAAGTATTTCATAGATCATCGATTAGATCATATTCTGCATCAATTTGATTTGTAGTGTAATGTACAGTACGAGTGTAAAAATCATCTTCATGAGTTTTGTACTGCGCAAAAAATATTGGATGATCAATTGTGCTTTTAGAAAGAATTATATCGACATAGTCTACTTCGTAACAATCAGGCTCCCGCCTAACTATCTCTGCTAACTTTTGTAAATATGGTGAAAAATGTTGGTAGTCTGATTTTAAATTAGCAGGGTCAAATGCTGATTCAGCAATAGGTGATATTGAATATTTATACTTTACACAGGTAGGAAATTTATCCGTAATTTGTTCTGCTTCTATTTCAAATGAATTCGGTTTTAATTTCATCTGAAAATATTTTACTTTGCGTCCTTGCAAAATCTGCATTATTTTATCTATTTCTTCGTTTGGAGCTTTCAATCCAAAATATATAGCCTTAACAGCTCTGAAATCATATGAATTTAATCCTTGATTCTCTGTAATAATTCGCAATTCATTTTCATACTCCCAACGTTTAGATTTAAAGCCAAGCATTATTTTAACTAATGAATCAGCGCCATTTTGATTTAAAACTTTTGAGAAATCAAAATTTGGGACTTTATTTACATATTGGATGTCAAAAGAATAATGTTTCGGCTTTTGTTTTGATAGTAATCTATCTAATTCATATTCTATACAAAAACCTTTATGGCTATCTGCATAGTGTGCCCAAAGCAGCTCATCGTTGAAGCGTTTGCTTAAAGAAAAAATACCTAGTTTCGTATCTTTCATTTCTAGAATATTTTGAAAACTTTGCTCAACTAAAGTTATAGTTTCCTCATGTTGATAGAAAATATTTTTAAGAGCCTGAATTTGATTCTGATATACAGTAGTCTTTACTAGCCCTTCACAAGGATCATTAAGTTGTTTCGTATTTGACGCCCAAAATTCATCATTTTTTAAAGACTCCAAATCTCTGTTAAATGCACCTCCACGATATTTATAAACCAGCATATTTAGACTCTCTATATTTATTCCATATTTTCAATATGTTCTCAAGTTTTGAATTTCTTATTTATTTTACCATCAATCCCACCCAACCTCCCTTTGAAAAAGGGAGGAGTTCTCCCAACTCATTTAATCACATGACAGCCCCCTCCTTTTATAAAGGAGGGTTGGGGAGGATTCTAAGAGTTAAAAAATCAAGAAATCGAATCATCCAAATTCGGACCTAACCATCGCTTCGCCTCATCCAGCGTCCAGCCTTTACGCTGTGCATAATCCTCAAGCTGATCTTGAGAGATTTTACCGACATTGAAGTATTCACTTTGCGGATGTGAATAATAGAATCCACTCACACTCGATGGTGGAATCATGGCGAAGTGTTCGGTCAGTTGCGTACCAATCTTATCCGTCGAACCTAACCAGTCGAACAACACCGCTTTTTCCGAATGTTCAGGGCAGGCAGGATAGCCAGGTGCAGGTCGAATGCCAACATATTTTTCTTTGATCAACGCTTCATTATCAAGGTTTTCATCCGCTTGATAGCCCCAATAGTCTTTACGAATCAATTCATGCAGATGCTCGGCGAAGGCTTCGGCAAAACGATCGCCCAAAGACTGCGCTAGAATTGCTGAATAATCATCACCTTTGGCTTTGTATTCATTTGCCATCTCTTCCACGCCAAAGACTGACACCGTAAAGCCACCCAAATGATCGGTTTGCTGATCAGAGGTGCTGATAAAATCCGCCAAAGACAAGTTCGGTTTACCTGTCACTTTATCCGACTGCTGACGTAGATGTTCAAAGCTGTGCGTCACATTACCCGCTTCATCATAGACCGACACGGTGTCTTTACCAGTACGTTTGGCAGGATGAATGCCAAATACTGCACGAGCATCAAAACGATTATTCTCGATAATGTCTTTGAGCATGGTTTGCGCTTGATTGTACAAGTCAGTTGCTGCTTCACCAACCACTTCATCTTGAAGGATTTTCGGGAATTTTCCTGCCAAGCTCCACGAGATAAAGAACGGTGTCCAATCGAAATACGGTACCAATTTCTCTAATGAATAGTTGGTAATGGTCTGCTGTCCGATGAAGTTTGGCTTCGGCGGTACATAGGCATCCCATTCAATTTTCAAGCCATTTTCCACGGATTCTGCATACGACAGTTTGGCGGCTTTCGGTTGTTTGTTGGCAAGGCGTTCACGGATTTTTGCGTACTCTTGACGTTGCTCCTCGATATATGCACCACGCATTTCTTTGGACAATAACGTGGTTGCCACACCGACCGCACGAGATGCATCAGCAACGTATATCACCGCATCATTTTGATATTGTGGTTCGATTTTCACTGCAGTATGTGCTTTTGATGTTGTCGCACCACCAATAAGTAAGGGTAATTGAAAGTCTTTGCGTTGCATTTCTTTGGCGACAAAAACCATTTCATCCAAACTTGGGGTAATCAACCCTGATAAGCCGATGATGTCACATTTTTCATCTATCGCCGTTTGTAGAATTTTCTCCGCAGGCACCATCACACCGAGGTCAACGATGTCATAGCCATTACAGCCCAAGACTACGCCAACGATATTTTTACCAATATCATGTACATCGCCTTTGACCGTTGCCATCAGCACTTTACCTTTGGACTGCCCTTCTTCTTTTTCCGCTTCGATGTACGGATTGAGCCACGCCACCGCCTGTTTCATGACACGTGCCGATTTCACCACTTGCGGTAAGAACATTTTTCCCGAGCCGAACAGGTCACCGACCACGTTCATACCGTCCATTAGTGGTCCTTCGATCACATCGAGAGGACGTTTAGATTTCAGGCGTGCCTCTTCGGTGTCTTCATCTATATAAGTGGTAATGCCTTTGACCAGTGCATATTCAAGGCGTTTTTCCACTGGTGCATTACGCCATTCCAAGTTTTCTGCTTCTTTGGCTGCGCCAGTATGACCACGATATTTTTCCGCAATCTCTAGCAGTTTTTCGGTGGCATCTTGACCGCTTTCGCCTTGCTTTTGGTTTAGAACAACATTTTCCACCGCATCTTTTAGCTCGGCAGGAATATCATCATAAATCGCCATTTGACCTGCATTGACGATGCCCATGGTCATGCCTTGCTTGATGGCATAGTACAAGAACACCGAGTGAATCGCCTCACGCACAGGCTCATTACCACGGAATGAGAACGATACATTCGACACACCACCAGAAATCATGGCATTCGGTAGGTTTTGCTTAATCCAACCAGTGGCTTCGATAAAGTCCACGGCATAGTTATTGTGTTCTTCAATCCCCGTTGCGACCGCAAATACGTTCGGATCGAAGATAATATCTTCCGATGGAAAGCCTACATCATTGACCAAAACGTCATAAGAACGCTGACAAATTTCTTTTTTGCGCTGCGCTGTGTCTGCCTGACCATCTTCATCAAATGCCATGACGATAATCGCCGCACCGTACTGACGACATAGGCGTGCCTTTTCGACAAACTCATCATAACCTTCTTTTAACGAGATCGAGTTAACGACGGCTTTGCCTTGTACGCACTTCAAACCTGCTTCGATGATCTCCCATTTCGAGGAGTCAATCATGATCGGTACACGTGATATTTCAGGTTCTGACGCAACTAAATTGAGAAAATGTACCATAGCATTTTCTGAATCGAGCATCCCTTCATCCATGTTGATGTCGATGATCTGCGCACCTGCTTCGACTTGTTGCTGTGCAACTTCCAGTGCCTCAGCGAAGTTTTCTTCACGGATTAAACGTAAAAACTTTTTCGAGCCTGTGACATTGGTTCGCTCACCGACATTAACGAATAATGAATCATCATAAATATTAAATGGCTCTAAACCACTCAAACGACATGCAGGCTTGATGTCAGGGATTTGACGAGGTGCAATGCCTTCGACCGCATTGGCAATCGCACGGATATGATCAGGCGTCGTCCCGCAACAACCACCTGTGATATTAATCAAACCACTTTCGGCAAATTCTTTCAGGAATGCGGCGGTCTGCTCTGGGGTTTCATCATACTCACCAAAGGCATTCGGCAAGCCTGCATTCGGGTGCGCAGACACAAAAGTATCCGCGACATCGCTAATGGTTTTGACGTGTGGGCGCATGGCATCTGCACCGAGTGCGCAGTTAAAACCAATCGACAATAAATCGCCATGACGAACAGAGTTCCAAAAGGCTTCCGCCGTTTGACCTGTCAAAGTCCGTCCAGATGCGTCAGTGATCGTGCCCGAAATCATCATTGGTAACTCACGACCAATTTGTTTAAAGACTTCTTTGACTGCAAAAATCGCTGCTTTACAGTTCAAAGTATCGAACACGGTTTCGATCAGGATAATATCCGCACCACCTTCGATTAAAGCATGGGTCGCTTCGATATAATTTTCTTTTAATTCATCAAAGGTGATATTCCGAAACGCAGGATCATTGACATTCGGCGAAATCGAGCAAGTACGAGAAGTCGGTCCAAGCACTCCTGCGACAAAGCGAGGCTTATCAGGTGTGGAGTATTTTTCACAGGCAGCTTTCGCAAGACGAGCGGCTTCACGGTTAATCTCAGGCACGAGATCTTCCATGTGATAATCCGACATCGACACACGAGTCCCATTAAAGCTATTGGTTTCGATAATGTCCGCACCTGCGTCCAAATACGCTTCATGAATGCCTTGAATAATCTGTGGTTGCGTCAGTACCAAAAGGTCATTATTACCTTTCAGGTCAGATGCCCAATCTGCAAAACGCTCACCACGATAGTCTTCTTCTTCGAGCTTATGACGCTGAATCATGGTACCCATCGCACCATCAATGATCAGAATCCGCTTGGCAAGAAGTTCTTTTAAAATCGCAGTTTGAGGTGAAGCCTGTAGTGCAGGGTTAGACATGCAAATCGCTCGCTAAAATTAACTGTAACAAGCCGTTAAGTTTAACAGAAAATCACCCGCTTGCGCAGACTTGCAACTGACGGAACAGTCCTAAACACATCGTGAAATAGGCGTGAATAATGATTTAAAAATTGGATAGCAATTTGAAAAAACAAATTTTTAGAAACAGTTTTTGGGAAATCGCTTTTAAAAAAGCTTTTTGAAAATAAAAGGAAATAAAGAAATGGTGCCGGCACACGGATTCGAACTGTGGACCTACTGATTACAAGTCAGTTGCTCTACCAACTGAGCTATGCCGGCATGTTGATACGTACTTTGTATGCTTAAAAAGAGCATCGCTATACTTTCATTATTTTGCCGTGCATTTTATCGAGTTTGTGATTTCGGTCAAGTTGATTTTTTATAAATTCACCTATTTTGTGATTAGTTTGACAATTTTTAGATTTCAATTGTGCAATTCGTCAAGTTCAGATTACACTTGATCCACTGCAAAATTTTCACATGGAATAATCCTTGATGAGTACCGAAGCACATGCCTTTAGCTTAGTTTCTCCTGTTGTTCTACTTGCTGCGGCAGTGATTGCCGTGCCGATTTTTAAGAAAATTGGCTTAGGTTCAGTGTTGGGTTATCTCATCGCAGGATTGATTATTGGACCATTCGGTTTTGCCTTTTTCTCCGATCCTGAGGCGATTATCCATGTCGCCGAACTGGGTGTGGTGATGTATTTATTCATCATCGGCTTGGAGATGCAACCAACTCATCTATGGAGTTTACGCCGTGAGATTTTTGGCTTAGGCACATTGCAGATTTGCTTGGCGGCTTTGGCACTTACAGGTGTTGGCTTGGCGTTTGGCTTTTCGTGGCAAGTTGCCTTTATTGGTGGTGCAGGCTTTGTGTTGACCTCAACGGCGATCGTGATGCAACTGCTTGGCGACCGTGGCGATATGAGACATCCTCGTGGGCAAAAAATTATTGCCATCTTGTTGTTTGAAGATTTACTCATTGTCCCGCTTCTAGCGATTGTCGCTTTCTTATCTCCTGTGCAAGTGGTGGAAACCACTGCCGATCGATTGCAAGGTATTGGGCTCGCCATCATTGCGATTGTCGGCTTATTTGTCGCAGGCTATTGGTTACTCAATCCACTATTCCGTTTACTTGCTGCGGTGAAAGCACGTGAGGAGATGACCGCAGCCGCTTTGCTTGTGGTACTTGGTGCAGCTTTACTGATGCAAGTTAGCGGTTTGTCGATGGCAATGGGCGCATTCTTAGCAGGTGTATTATTGTCGGAATCCACTTTCCGCCACCAGATCGAAGCCGATATCGAGCCATTCCGTGGCATCTTGCTTGGTTTGTTCTTCTTAGGTGTCGGCATGTCACTCGACTTGTCTGTCGTTGCGAATAATTGGCAGCTCATCATCGGTGGCGTAATTGCCTTGATGCTAGTGAAATCATTGGTGATTTATATCGTCGCAAGACTGACCAAGACCAATCATTACGATGCGCTTGATCGTGCATTGGTGATGGCGCAAGGCGGTGAGTTTGCCTTTGTACTGTTTGCCGCTGCCGCAAGTGCGCAGGTGATTGATGTCGAAGTTCGCTCAAATCTAACTGCTATTGTAGTGCTCTCAATGATCATGACACCGATACTTGGCATTCTATTTAAACGCTTTACCATCAGCAACGATGAGCATTCACTTGAAGGGGTTCGTGTCGCAGATGGCTTGTCAGGGAGTGTTTTGTTGATTGGTTTTGGGCGATTTGGGCAAGTCACCAGTCAATTGTTGTTGGCTCGTGGCGTAGATGTGACCATTATCGATACCGATATCAATATGATTCAAAGTGCAGAAAAGTTTGGTTTTAAAATTTATTATGGCGATGGCACTCGGTTGGATATTCTTCATGCATCAGGTGCAAAAAATGCTGAAGCCATTGTGATCTGTGTCGATAATAAAGATGCCACGAATAAAATAGTCGACTTGGTACAAAATGAATTTCCATTGGCGAAATTGATGGTACGCTCTTATGATCGAGAACATTCTCTACATTTGGTCAAACAGAATGTCGACTTCATCATACGAGAAACTTTTGAGTCTGCAATGGGCTTTGGCGAAGCGGTCTTAAAAGAGCTTGGCGTAGATGAACGTGAAGTTGCCGAGATTAGCGACAATATCCGTAAACGAGATCAAGAACGCTTTGAAACGGAAATTGCAGCGGATGATGTCTATGCAGGTGTAGGGATGCAATATACCCAAATCAAGCCACGACCAACTGCACCATTGGTTAAACCACAGCAAGATTCACAATTGCTCAATGAATCTGATTTAGATGCGCCAAGAAATTAGGTTTGAAGATCAACATCGCCTCATTAAAATATCAAAGCCACCAATAAGGTGGCTTTGATCATAATCTGTAAATTTGCGATTTAGTTTAAAGCTTAAGCCAGTGTTGCGACAACCGCTTCGCCCATTTCTTTGGTACCAATTTTTTTCATACCATCTGACATGGTATCTGCGGTACGTAAGCCTTGATCCAATACTGTACCTACAGCATCTTCGATCGCTTTTGCCGCCGCTTCTTCACGGAAAGTATAGCGTAACATCATCGCCACAGACAGAATCGTTGCCAATGGATTTGCCACGTTCTGACCTGCGATATCAGGCGCAGAACCATGACACGGCTCATACATCCCTTTGCCATTTTCATCGAGTGAAGCTGACGGCAACATACCGATTGAACCTGTCAACATCGCCGCTTCATCTGACAAGATATCACCGAACAAGTTGCCTGTGACCATCACATCAAACTGCTTCGGGGCACGCACCAATTGCATCGCCGCATTATCAACATACATATGTGACAGCTGAATATTTGGATAGTCTGCTTGTTGCATATCCGTCACGGTCTGCTTCCACAGCTCTGTGACTTCAAGTACGTTGGCTTTATCGACTGAGCAGACTTTTCCGCCACGCAGTCCAGCCATTTCAAAGGCAACTTTAGCGATACGTTTAATTTCTGACTCTGCGTAAACATCAGTGTTATAGCCTTGCTTTTCGCCATTTTCGAGTTCACGAATACCTCGAGGCTGACCGAAATAGATACCACCAGTCAACTCACGCACGATGAGAATATCTAAGCCTGCAACGATTTCAGGTTTTAAACTTGAAGCATCAGCAAGTTGTGGATACAAAATCGCAGGACGTAAATTGGCAAATAAATTCAATTCACTGCGAATTTTAAGTAAGCCACGTTCAGGGCGAATCGAACGCTCAATACTATCCCACTTGGGACCACCAACAGCACCGAGTAAAATCGCATCGGCTTTTTTTGCTTGCTCACTGGTCACCGCAGGATACGGCTCGCCATGTGCATCAATCGCAGAACCACCGAGCAAACCATGTTCCCAAGTGAATCCTAAATTGAATTTTTGATTGACTGCAGTTAAAACTTGTTCTGCTGACGCAACGATCTCTGGACCGATACCATCACCAGCCAAAATTAAAATATGTTTAGACATGTTTTCTTCCACAACGATAGAGTGTAAAAATAATTAGGAAAAAAATTTTAAAAATATCAATTAAATATCTTGCTCGATAAACTCACCGAGACCAGTCATCACATCATGATCGCGACAGAAACGACGTAATGCGATTTGATCTTGAAGCAAGTCCACGCATAGCTTACCAGGCGTTGCCACAGAAAGTAGCGACTGCCCAACCTCATCACGTTGACGATACATCTGTAGCTGATAACGATGATTGGCTTGGAAATTGTGAATCAAGTGAAAGCGTTCCGCACGTTCTACCGATACAGGATAGAATCGTACAGCAATCTCATGATCGCCAGCAGGTAGTGATACCGCGTAGTCGTGATTGATTGAAAAAACCGAACCCTCCAACCGAACCATGCCCTTATCCATGGCTTCCATGGTTGGACGTTTTGTCTCCTCATCAATCACTAAGACATCATCAACACGCTCAAAATCACAGCCTTGCTTTGCTTGACATGACAAGTACATCGCATCATTCGAATCATCACGGTTTTGCAAGATTTTATAGCTATCCACGTAGGATTCCAAAATTTGCGTCGAGTTCTGACAGGCAACCAAACCCATCATCACCAAACTCAATATGGAAATCCGACAAAAAGCTGACATTTTAAATTTATTCATTTTGCAGCATGGATAAAGTGATCATAATTGTCATATCTTAACAAGATGTGACGGAGATAGCTACGCTGTTTCAAGTCAGCTTTGTAAAGCATATTGATTCTTTTAAAAAAGTTACAATTCCTTAAAAATCCACGGTCGAATTTGTTTGATCTGATTCTCAAAAGCATGAATGTCATCTTCAGCCTGCAAGGTCAAACCAATATCATCCAACCCATTGAGCAAACAATGCTTACGGAATGAATCAACTTCAAACTTAAACGCCTGACCTGACGGTGTACGGACTTCTTGCGCATCCAAATCTACCGTTAACTGGTAGCCTTCATTGGCTTCGCATTCTTTAAACAATTGATCGACTTCTTGCTCTGTTAAAATCACAGGCAACATGCCATTTTTAAAACTATTGTTAAAGAAAATATCAGCAAAACTCGGTGCAATCACGGTACGGAAACCATATTCACTGAGTGCCCACGGTGCATGCTCACGACTCGAACCACAACCAAAATTGGTACGTGCCAAAAGAATGGTTGAGCCCTGATAGCGTGGCTGATTCAAGACAAAATCAGGATTTTTCGGACGCTTACTAATATCTTGACCAAGATAGCCTTCGTCCATATAACGCAATTCATCAAATAAATTGTCACCAAAACCAGTACGTTTGATCGACTTCAAAAATTGCTTTGGAATAATCAAATCGGTATCGACATTGGCACGATCTAAAGGCGTGACGATACCTTGTTCAACTGTATATTTTTGCATCATGATCTCCTTAGAACGTTCTCACATCGACAAAATGACCTGCAATCGCAGCCGCTGCTGCCATCGCTGGACTGACGAGATGCGTACGCCCACCATTACCTTGACGACCTTCGAAGTTACGGTTCGACGTTGAGGCGCAGTGTTCACCCGATTGCAATTTGTCGGCATTCATCGCCAAGCACATTGAGCAACCCGGCTCACGCCATTCAAAACCTGCTTCAACAAAGATTTTATCCAGACCTTCTGCTTCAGCTTGTTTTTTCACAATCCCTGAACCTGGGACGATCATTGCTTGCTTCAAGGTTGGCGACACTTTACGCCCTTTAACCACTTCTGCTGCTGCACGAATATCTTCAATTCGAGAGTTGGTGCATGAGCCAATAAAGACACGATCTAACTGAATATCCGCAAGCGCCTGACCTTCGTTCAAGCCCATATATTGATAGGCACGTGTCCAGTCTTTGCGCTGTACATCATCTTTGGCTTGTTGCAAAGTCGGCACATTTTGCGTCACAGGAATCACCATCTCAGGGGACGTACCCCAAGACACTTGTGGTTCGATATCTTCACCTTGCATTACGATCACTGTATCGAATACCGCATCGTCATCTGAGTGTAAGTTGCCCCAATATTCTACGGCTTGATCCCACTGTTCGCCTTGCGGTGCATATGGACGACCTTTGACATAATCAATGGTTTCTTGATCGACAGCGACTAATCCAACACGAGCGCCCGCTTCGATTGCCATATTGCATACCGTCATACGCCCTTCGATCGTCATATCACGGAATACTTGACCGCCAAACTCCATCGCATGACCTGTACCACCAGCAGTACCGATCTTGGCAATAATCGCTAAGACCACATCTTTTGGTGTCACGCCTTTGCCCAATTTGCCATCGACACGGATCAGCATATTTTTCATTTTCTTTTGCACTAAACATTGTGTCGCTAGCACATGTTCAACTTCTGACGTACCAATACCATGCGCCAAACAACCCAATGCACCATGCGTTGCCGTATGTGAATCACCACACACCACGGTCATACCAGGTAAGACTAAACCTTGCTCAGGTCCGATCACATGCACAATGCCTTGACGTTCATCATTGATTTTAAACTCAACGATATTGAAGGTCGCACAGTTATCATCCAAAGTCTGCACTTGAATCCGTGATGTATCATCTTTGATCCCTGCAATCCCTTCGGCACGTTCTTTTTGCGAGGTTGGCACATTGTGATCAGGTGTTGCAATATTGGCACTCAATCGCCACGGCTGACGCCCTGCAAGTTGCAAGCCTTCGAATGCCTGCGGTGAAGTCACTTCATGCAAAAGATGACGATCGATATAAATCAAACTCGAGCCGTCATCTCGCTGCTTAACCAAGTGGTCATCCCACAATTTGTCATAAAGGGTTTTGCCTGCCATTTTGAAGCCTCCAACTGCGCCACGATTTGGACTGGGTGTAAAAATAAGAAAAGAATTGTACATCTATATATGAATTATACTGCAAAAATTATATAAAACTAATTTATCATTTTTATAAATTTCATAACTTTTTGGAATTATTTTATCGCAAAAAATTTCTGCTTCAAACGTCTTGATTAGAAATCTTTTAAGCCTAAGCTTGAGCACTGTTTGAATTGATGTTGCTCTCATCCGTGAAGTTGCAGGTATTCGATGGAAAGGCAAAAGCTTGATGAATATACAAGTTAATTAACTTATCTCGTGAACCGATGGAACGCTGATAGTAACTTGAATTTAACAGCAGACACGCACCAAAAGTCAGCGACCAAACATATGAAGAGTAATCCCGAATCGAGATTTCATAATTCATTTCTTTTAAATATTGCTCGATCATATCTCGAATCGCCATGATGCGTTCTTGGCGAATCTGATACAACTCATCAAACGTTGCATTGGAATGAATCACCGTCATGGTGAGTTGCTCTTCGATCTGATGCAAAATAATCGCTTTCTTTGGATCATTCAAATGATAGAGCATATAGCGTGGAATATATTCTTGAATATTATTGCTATATTGCTTGGAGATGGCGAGGACATTGCTTTCATTTTCGATGATGAGGTGCATTAGTAATTCATTCTTACTGGCAAAATGCTTATACAATGTGCCTTTGGCAAGATCGAGCTCTTTGGCAATTTCATCCAATGTGAAGTTTTGGTTTTCCAATAACAAGCTTTCCGCAACACGTAAAATCTGCTGCTCTCGCTCTTTGTACATGGCTTGACGTTGTAACTTCATCACAATCCAAAACTTGTCCTATTCCCTACCTAATATACCTTTTTTTGCTGTACAGTTGTAGCGTTTATCACACCGTTAGTCATGGAACCGACTGTTTATCCATCACACTGAATGAGTAGTCTTTTTGGTTTTAAGCGTCCAACAGCATTCACTTCTGCAAGCCCTAAACATTGCCCATTGGAAAATACCAATACACCATCTGACTCAGGAAATTCCACGCTACTTTCTTGACCATTATTAAAATATTTGACTCGCTCTAGTGGAAGTTCAAGCTTGGGCAAACCTTCAACCGCAGCATAACTCGGTAGCAATAATTGCTCACGCGCGACTTCATCGAGGCTTTCCAAATATTCAATGGTCATATGCTCATCAAGCTGAAAATGCCCTGTTTGAATCCGATGTAGCTTACTCAAGTGTCCAACCGTACCCATCGCTTTGGCAATATCTTCACCCAAAACACGAATATAAGTCCCTTTAGAACAGGTCACATCAAGGGAAATGCTCTGCTCGGTAAAGCTGAGTAATTTAATTTGTGAAATTCTCACTGGACGAGCAGGACGCTCGATCTCAATACCCTGCCGAGCAAGCTCATATAAAGGACGACCATCTTTTTTTAATGCAGAATACATCGGCGGAATTTGTGTAGTTTCACCTTCAAACTGCTTTAAGATTTTCGAAATCGAATCTTCTGTTAGGAGGGGAACAGCTTGAGATTCAACCACTTCACCTTCCACATCACCTGTACTGGTCGCCGTTCCGAGCTGAATCGTGGTCTGATAACGCTTATCTGCATCCAATAAATAATGTGAAAATTTCGTCGCTTCACCTAAACAAATCGGAAGTAACCCCGTCGCCAATGGATCTAATGCACCTGTATGCCCTGCTTTCTGTGCACGGTATAGCCAACGGACTTTTTGCAATGCCGCATTTGAGCTGATATTTAGCGGTTTATTCAGTAGAAAAACACCATCAATATGGCGACGTACATTTTTAGACATATGAGCTGATCAAGACTTGCTTTTAAAATTATGAATTTTAATATTCTAGCAAAAGCAGCTTCATTTCGTCGGATTTTATTTTTAAATGCATGACAGCCAAGTTAGCATATGTTAGCTTATTTTCGAAAACGCACACTTATGGACAAAATGTGTATGCTAAAATTTCGCAAGGATTCGATTTTTATAATTTTGCCAATCATTTTCATTCTTTTAATTGGCGTTGCTTTGCTATGGTTAAAGTCAGGTGATACCAATATTAGCAACGCAGAACATCAGCAAAACGAATCCTCAAGTACTCCTTCAAACCAATTCGACCCTTCCAATCCCAATTCAACCACTTCTCCTAATACGCAATTTGGTAGTGCCAGCCAACAAGATATCGAAGTCGATTGTAAGATGAGTTTAGACGCAGGGCAGCGCCTCATCGTCAATGAACAAACCAAAAACTGTTTTGAATTTTTTATCACGCAATATGGTGAAAAAAATATTGACCAAATCAAAGCTGATTTTGAAAAATATATAAAAGCCAATTATCAAGAACCCGCACTTTCACAAATTCTAGATTTGTGGTCACGCTATATGGACTATCGTGAGCAATTAGGCAAGCTTCAACCACCGTCGAGCAACCCCAACAGTGCAAATTACTATCGTGAAATTTTTGAACAACAGCAAAACTTACGTAAGACACATTTTTCACGAGAAGAGATTAAAGGTTTGTTTGGTGAGGAAAACCTCTACCATGAATACACGCTCAAACGCATGGAAGTCATGGAAAATAAATCACTGAGTGAAGCAGAAAAAGCCAAACAGTTGAAATCGTTATTCGATCAACTCCCTGCCGACTGGAAAGAAAATCTTGAGCAAATGAATAAACTCGAAGATTTACGCTCACTCACAGCAGACCTCAAAGCACGCAATGCAAGCCCTCAAGAGATTCGCGAAATGCGCTTAAATCTCGTCGGTGCAGATGCGACTGGACGACTTGAAGCACTCGATACACAGCGTGGTCAATGGCAACAAAAAGTGACAAGCTACCTCTCAGAACGTGACACGATTATGCAAAGTGGTCTGAGTGACAGTGCCAAATCAGCGGCGATTAATGACTTAAAGCAACAGCAATTCAGCTCAGAGCAAGATCGTTTGCGTCTGAATACTTTTGAAACCATTCATGATCAAGGAGGCAAACTACCATTTAACTAATTCGCTTAAACACTAAGCTTAACTAGTCAGTTTTATCAAACATGCAGAGATGAACTATTTTTGATGAGTTCCATTTTCTAAATCATGTTATAGACCCTGATTAAGCGTTGCGACAGATCGACTAACCGACTACATGATGTAGCCTAAGATCACGCATAAGGAATACGCATTTCAAGGACACATATTTAAGGAATAAATATGAAAATGTTAAAAAGTAAAAAGTTAGCTACGATTGCATCTCTTGCTTTGGGGCTAGCATTCGCAAACATCAGCCATAGTGCGGTGAACACACCAAACGTAAAGGCAACTGGCACTTATGCTAAAACCAAATACCCTATACTTTTTGTACATGGCATGTTTGGTTTTGACCGTCTAGGTGGCAGTACATTTGGTATGGATTACTTCTATCAAGTATTACCCGACCTCGCACGTAATGGTGCAACGACTTATGCTGCTCAAGTATCACCATTAGAGTCCACCGAGATTCGCGGCGAGCAACTATTGAGCCAAGTCGAAGAAGTATTGGCAATCACAGGTCAAAGCAAATTGAACTTGATTGGACATTCTCATGGTGGACCTACCAGTCGCTATATTGAAATCGTCAAGCCTCAATATGTAGCTTCATTGACAGGTGTGGGTGGTACATTCCGTGGTTCGAAAGTTGCTGATCTTGCACTCAGTAACAGCGGTGGGAGTGCTTTTATTTCTGCGGTAAGTGATTATTTACTTGGACCAGTCATCACTTGGGCATCAGACAATACTAACCTACCAATCAACATGAATCGCTCGCTACAATCTATCAGTGTTGCAGGCTCTACCGCATTTAACAATGCACATCCAACACCTGCACTTGCAAGCTCTTGTAGTCAAAGTGGTGCGAGTTCAAGCAATGGTCGTTACTACTATTCATGGACTGGTACATCACAATTGACCAACGCATTAGACCTATTGGATGTTGGTGTGTCTACACTTGCACCTTTGGCATATGGTAGTTTGGATAACGATGGACTTGTACCACGCTGTAGCGCACGCTTTGGTAAAGTGATTCGTGACAACTACAGCTACACCCATCTTGATGAAGTCAATATGGTGCTTGGCATGCGCAGTTGGTTCTCCCCTGACCCAGTTACACTGTATCGTCAACATGCAAACCGCTTAAAGCTTCAAGGTTTGTAATAAACAAAATTTTTAGGCATAAAAAATGCGCCAATCATGGCGCATTTTTTTCACTCTAAAACAGCGATTATGCTTCTGTTTTACGAGCTGGTAATTTTTCACGAATACGTGCAGCTTTACCAGTAAGACCACGTAGGTAGTAAAGTTTCGCACGACGAACGTCACCACGACGTTTCACTTCGATTTTTGCAACAACTGGTGAATGTGTTTGGAAAACACGCTCAACACCAACACCGCTCGAAATCTTACGCACTGTGAAAGATGAGTTTAAACCACGGTTTTTCTTCGCAATGACGATACCTTCGTATGCCTGAAGACGTTCACGGTTACCCTCTGTAACTTTTACAGATACAACAACTGTATCACCTGGTGCAAACGCAGGGATATCAGATTTCAATTGAGCATTTTCAACTGCTTGAACTAAAGGATGTTTGCCACTCATTGTGGGAATCTCCAATATGCGAACGCAATATTTCCATGTCTAAAATAAATATTGTTTCGCTGGGGACAGAGGCTAGACGCATATCAACCCGTTTATCTAAACCTTAAAGTTTGATTTTTTATAAAGTCAAAACTTTAAAGCACACCTTTATGATTCCGAGGAATCGAAGTCTTTTAGCCATTTTTCTTGCTGCTTGCTCAGTTTCGCTTGTTCGACCAATTCTGGACGACGCTCAAGTGTACGCTGATAACGCTGCAAAAACCGCCATTTCTCAATATTGCCATGATGACCAGATTTGAGTACTTCTGGCACACCGATGCCTTCGAAATGATCAGGCTTGGTATATTGTGGGCAATCGAGCAGACCGTCCACAAAAGAATCTTGCAAAGCCGACTGCTCATCCGACATTACATTCGGTAATCGCCGAATCACGCTGTCGAGTAAGACCATCGCAGGAAGCTCACCACCTGATAAGACATAATCTCCAATCGACCATTCTTGATCGATATAACGCTGGATCAAACGCTCATCTACCCCTTCATAACGTCCGCAAAGCACAATCAAACCATCATAGTTGACGAATTGCTGTACTGCGATCTCACTCAAGGTCTGCCCTTGCGGTGACATATACACCACGGGGACATTGGTACATCCTGCTTGCTGCGCAAGCTGTTTGGCATGATTAATCGCTTTTGCCAAAGGCTCAGCCATCATCACCATACCAGGACCACCACCAAATGGACGTTCATCCACTCGTTTATAGTTGCCCTCTGCAAAATCTCGTGGGTTAATACAAGTGACTTGTACTTGCTCACGTTTTGCTGCACGCCCACTGATACCAAAGGTTGTGATCGCTTCAAACATCTCGGGAAATAATGTAATCACTGCAAACCACATCAGAGATTCCTCATTTCCAATTTTAAAGTTAATACCTTAAAGATATTAATAATCTACGCCCCAATTGACGTAAATTCGACCTGCTTCAATATCAACACGTTGAACCACATCTTTGTGCCACGGAATCATCCGTTCTTCAGCGTCAATGCTATCAGGTGTTGCGTGAACCACCATGACATCATTTGCGCCAGTTTCAAACAGCTCATGAATCTTACCCAGATTGACTTCATTTTCAGAATCATCTAAGCCAAGCACTGTCAGACCTTTCAGATCATTCCAGTAGTATTCATCCATACCTGCTTGAGGCAATTGTGATTTGGAAACCCAAATCTCGGCACCGATTATCTGCTCCGCTGCTGTGCGATCACTCACACCTTTGAGCGCAACGACCAAACCTTTGCCCTGTGTTTTCCAACGTTTTACATCTACTGTCTGCCAACCTGTCTTGGTTTGGATATACCAAGGAAGATAGTCAAACATATTGCTTATTGGATCTGTCTTGGAAAAGACCCAAAGCCAACCATTTAATCCATACGGAGAACGCAACTGTCCGATCTGGATACGATCTTCAGGTACATCCTGCACGGTGGTTTGACCCATATCTATTAAGCAGTCGCTGCTTGTTTTGCAATCGCAGCAACACGCTCAGAAGGTTGTGCACCTTGAGCTACCCAGTGTGCATAACGGTCTGCATCCAAACGGATTTTTTCTGCTTGACCTTGTGCAGTTGGGTTAAAGAAGCCAATACGCTCGATAAAACGACCATCACGTGCATTGCGACTATCAGTCACAATTACTTGATAGAACGGACGTTTTTTAGCGCCACCACGGGCTAAACGAATAACAACCATGAGAACAACCTTATAATTTTTACGGATTATCCCTGTGCCGACCATCGACAACATTTCAAACCCCTTTCATAGAGGGCGGTATTTTACGTTATTTTTGTTTTGATGGAAAGTCTATTTTTAATTTATCCGCAGTTTTGAATTTATAAGACCTAAAACTAAAAAGAGCATCGGATGATGCTCTTAGGGTTTAATCAAAAGTAAAATTAGTGGCTATCCCAACTTGAAGAAGTAGAAGGGCTACAACTCGTTCCTTTTTCCCAACATTTTTGCCCTTGGCTATTCATAACCACTGCGCCATTCCCATTTTGAACTGTTCCCGATTTAGGTGCAGCCGTGAGTGTCCACGTTTGTGCTACTGGTACAAGTGTGATGGTGTATACGCTTCCTGAAGCTGGATAATCTTTACTCAAACTATTATTATCCAGCTTTGCGTTTGTATAATTGTGGTTCATTACATAATAGCTTTGTAAGCGCTGTGCAATATTCATCATTTCACTTTGTACATCAGCACGGTTAGTACGAATTTTATATTGAGTATAAGAAGGGTAAGCAATCGCCGCCAAAACAGCAATTATTGCCACAACAATCATTAATTCAATTAAAGTAAATCCTAAAGAGTATTTTTTCATTACCATGACTCGCTATAACTGCCGCAATTTGCATAACCTGTCACTACATCTTTGACTTTTGTCATACAACGTATACCTGTACTGCTTAAAAGCAGATCGTAATTACGTGGCTGTTTTGGCTCACCATCACTATCCTTAGCACGCTCTAGCGACATTACCCAGCTCAAACCGTTCACACTCGCTGAATCTGCTGTTTCTTGACCATCAGCTCCTTTAACAATCGTTAAGGGCTTATGTCCTGTTCCTCCATTCGCCAATGTCAACGTATATTTCGCAGTGGAACTCGTTGAGCCTAGTGGCAACAGCAATTGACCCGTCGTTTTATTATAATAACTGGCAGTTGTAGGATTTCCACCAGCATCTGTGCTTTCGTATGTATATAAATAACTTGCATCAAAACCTTTGTAACTAAAGTTTTTTGCTTTAAATCTTTCTAATTCCGCAGCTATACGTAATGCTTCTTGCCGAGCAATTGCTAAGTCCTTTCGTTCTATATATTGTTGATACGAAGGTACGGCAATGGCAGCAATAATTGCTACCACCACCACTGTAATCATTAGCTCAATTAATGTGAAGCCATGTGTTTTTTTCATGATTTACCCCTTAGCGAGTTTCATACCAACGTAACTGTCTAAGTTTCGCTGTGGTGGTAAACTCCTGACATTCAGGTAAATTTGGGGTAGTGGTACAATCGAGCGTGTTAGGGCGGTTTACAATCAACCCAGTATTATTGGCACTACTACGTCCTTGACCTAAACCAGCACCCAAAATACCCGCACCAAGTTTTACGCTATTCGGTGCTGTCTGACCACTCGCATAAAAGTTTTCAGGACATTCACCTGTTGGCAAACAGAATTGATAAACATAGCTGTCCCCTTTTACACCAGCGCCACACGTCCCACCGATCCCAGTACCATCGCGATGAAACACATTGACATACAACATGCCATCTAAGGCATACAGCTCATTCATGCCTTTATAGACACCAGCTATATTCGAATAAATATATTTCCAACCATTATTACCAGTAACTGGAACGCCTGTACTAATATTTGTATTTAAAGAACTAAAGCTAATATTTTGTGTCGTTAATGTTGGAGAAGCATAAAGATCTGTTTTAGCAACGTCTTTATCATAAACGACAAATACACCGTCCGCTGCACTAACCGTGGATCCTGCCTGATTGTTTCTACCTGATGCTGCGACTGCTCCAACTAATGGAGAACTACGATTCCCTGAGCTAAATGCAACGGCTGCAACATAACCATCATCGCTGTCATGTATAGACACACTTGGCATTTCATAGAAGCGAGGGCTTGCCCCACCTGTTGCATGTTCATCAAATAAGCGTACAACACGTTTAGCAAAATTGGCTTTTTTAGCACTTGCATCCGCACCAGTCGCCGCATTATTTAAGTCAACACGGAACGCCTGTCCACCTAAATCCCCAAAATATAAGTTATCTACCAAACCATCACTATCACGATCAATCGCATTGATTTGACTGACAACACTGTATTTCATGTTAATTGTAGATGCACTGGCATTTGTATATGCTTCTGCACCTTTAGCTGCTGTAGCATTAGCACTTGTCCACCAAAGCAAGTCGCCATTATTGGCATCAAACATATAGACACCAGCGCCTTTACCATTACTTTGATTATATTTGGCACATTCATAACCAATATTTTTAGCCGCAGTTTCTCCCGTAGCATTACATGCAGTAGTCTCACCTGTAGCATCATAACCACCGCCCACAAACATGACCAGTTTCTTGACTCCACCAAAATTCACATAAGCAATGGTCGGTTTAGACCAACTTTGTCCCATATAGCTTAGAGCGGTTACACCTGTAGTTGTGGAACTTGATTTATAAATTTTTGAGTAGTCTGGGTCGATGTGAAATTTGAGCTCTGGATTATCTAGGTCAGATAAATTCAAGGCGTAATAACTTTTGCCTCCCATACGTAAACCACCATAGACCCACTGCAAACCTTTTAATTCAAGATTTGTATTACTTGAATTATAAGTACTACCATCAGTATTTCTTTCTGAACCTTTTACTGTCAAGGTGCCATTGGATTTAGAAACATATTGGGTAAAAGCAGTCCACGGTGCATCTATACCGTAGAACAGGTTATCTTTGCCCAAGGTACTACTGGTTTCAGATAGAAAAGCATTCTTTTGATTTCGCATCATTTCATGTGGAGCAAATGCAAATTTTTCAATACCTGTATCAGCATCAACCACGTGTAGTAAACCCTGTGTACTACCAAAGAGTAAATAGTCATCACGATCAGTGGTATCAAGCACACCGCCTGAACCCACAGTAATTTTTCCGCTTTGTGTCAATAAAATTGGAGTGGAGTGCATAACCGAACCGACCTGACGTAGTTCAGGTTTGGTTATAAGGTCGGCCAAAGTCACCGTTCCTGTTGCAGCAACATTGTAACCAAGCAAATTCAACCAGTAATTTTTATCTGGGTCGTTCACAAACAATGCCGTGCTACCTGTACCAAATAACGTCGCCACATTGACTTTTTTCAGTGAACCGATTTCACTTGCTGCATACGGAGCCGCAGTACCTGTAATTTCACGATTGGTATAAATAGTACGGTTTGCAACTTGCTCATTCGCAGCATTAGTGCCTATGCCTAAGGGCAACTGCCCTTTCATACCATTAATCCAAAGACCTTCAGCGGTTGAGTCAAGAGAACCATCTGCCTTAATTAAACGAATAGTTTTGCTATTGTTATAAAGCTCCCCATTATAAATATGATATTTATTCATATTTCCGACCCAAAGCTGGGTAGTTTCTTGTGGTTTCGGCACAAATGAAGCGTAATAACCATACGGCTGAATGCGTAATGGATTTAAAGCATCTTGTGGTAAAGTCGGAGCACCTGTGGCAATAGGATCAAATGTTGGTTTGACATTATCGACAAAGTTTAGAATACTTTCTGCAAGCTCCCTTGGTTGAGATGCAGAATACCAACCACCACGACCATAAATGCCCCATAATGCGGTATTGGCGATATCCGCACGGCTAGACCCACCTATTGTACTTCCCCAAGCATTAGTAATACTATTGTAATTCGAGAGTATATTTGCGATATCTATATTTGAACTGGTTAATATTCCAACCTTGTCTCGCTCATGCCCTGTATACGGTACCAACCCTTCATAGAAGCTTCCAAAACCAACCGATGCAGTTTTAATTTTAGGGCGATTAGTACCGCCATTTAGTAAAGTTTGGTTAAATTTTGCAATACATTGCCATATTGATTGATTATTAGTAGAACCAGTCATCGGCTTAAATTCATATGTTGAATTCACACTTGTAATATTAGAGTTCCATGATGTAGGGCAGGTAAAACCACTAATCGCTGCACTCATCGCATCCTGCGTATTGGCTACATCACTCTGTCCGCTTGGTCCACCATCGGAAAGGAAATAAATACCATTACCATTGCATTCAGACGTATCTGAGCCAATCGTGGTAAGTAATGACTGAGCAGCCACACCATAGGCTGGACCTGTTGGTGTCCGATCTGTGCCTCTTAATGCGGCCACCTTACGCACCAAACAAGCACGTTGAGTCATCGCTGTACAGCCTGAGGTGGCATTCGCACTAGCATCTAAGCGACGTGTAGGCACAAGCACTAATCCTGACCCACTTGTACCAGTATTGCCTGAAAACCGAGTGAGTCCTACCTCAATATCATCAGTCAGACGTGTAATACCATTGCGCCCCGCAAGTACATCCAACATCCCATCTATAAGTTTTGTAATACGATCGTTAACATCTCTTGTTCTACTTCCCTCTCGAATAATGCAGTAGTAACGAGTATATGAAGGAATACTCACTCCATTTACATTGCTTGCGCTAACAGGATCGATGATACCTCGACTAACAATAGTAGCGCCAGATGGCGCATCACATGCCATACCATCCCAAGTAGATGTCATACTCAACGATGTATCTAATACGAACATAATCCGTGTTTTACCACCTGTTGCGTTACTATAAATATCAATATCGCTGGCTTGTACAGATACACTTTGACAAACAACCAAGGTCATCAGCATAGATACCGTAGCTGAAAGTCCTTTTTTATGATCTAACTTTTTCATTTTTAAACCCTCTTTCTTTACGATACCAACTTCGGCTGACCACCAACCACATAGTCCGAATGCTGCATGTTATAGGGAATACCTAACCCATCAAAACATGCCCCCACGGCCGAAGCACGTTGCTTAAAACAGGCTTCTATCGCAGTTGAAGAAGCACCTGCAAAACTTGGCAATACCGAAATCACAGTTGCCCCGATATTATTACTAATAGCAGGCACATTACTTTCACCAAGACTGGTTCCTTTGGGTACACTGCTAAACGGAGCAGATGTTGTGGAGCTCTTGGTTAAATACACTTGCGACAACACAGCGGAACGCCCTGTTGCAAATTGATTGGCTTTACAAAAACCATCTACACCTATTTTGGTCGTCGAATTATCTGACCCAATTGCACTCGCTTTTGAAAATTTGAAAAAAGAATCTTGCGCGGCGCGGTAACAAAAAACCAACTCATCCTCTGCATTTGAGGAAGAGTTAAAATACGCAAACATACCATCCAAAGCCAACTGCCGTTCAATATCCGCAGGGTTTTCAATATTAAATAAGGCCGAATCAGAGTTCTCTAACAACAACGCATTGACTTGACTATTGGTTGCAATTTTTAAACCCACAATCCCCATTTTTACCGCAATTGTGCCTAGTAAAGTGACCACAACCAAAATGACCAATACTGTAATGAGTGTTGCACCTTTTTGTTTTTTCATTCCGATGCTCCCAAAGTATTACGAATAGCAACCACTTGATTTACCGCCTGACGCAAATATCGCTTATTTACAGCTGCATCTCCTGAAAGCGTCACTGGAGTTCCAGCAACATTAAAGCTGGTTTGAGTATTTAAATTTGCATCTGCACCAATTGTTCCTGTAGACCGCGAAAGAATGCCCACATCCATAGAAACAACATTCAAATAGGTTTTTGAACAAGTATCCTCAACAATCGGGGTCGCACAAGCACCACGAATAGTATTCATCGCTGCAATATATTCATTAATCGTCATATAACGTAATTGCCCTGCTGGATTTTTCACGCCTAAACGCACCTTAAAGGCATCGACACGCTGCATAATTTGTTGCGCGCCAGTCCCCAAACCCGTCATTACCGCACCCTCATAAGAAGCTGCATCACAATACAAAGAGTATGAAGTCGGTTCACCAGTTACCTGTTGCGGACTTTCTGCTACGTAATAACGCTGCACAATGGTTTTAGAGGAAGCACTGGTTACTCCAGCCCCTTCACAATTAAAAATACTATCGTTTGCTGGGGTATATTGTATGGTTAAACGATCACTTCTGCCTGTCGTGTTATCCGTATCTTTACTTTGCAAGGTAACCAATTCAGCCTCTAAATTACTGATCGTTTGCAAGGCGGTGGGTAAATTCTCTTTTTTAAAAATAATGCCTGAACCATTGGTAAAATTATTTACTCGGTGTGAGGAAGTGGTATTTAAATTGGTGTGGCGTAAATCATGCGTGACCAGTGATAAGCCAAAGTTGGCATTTTGCTGTAACTCGCTCATACCAGACTGTAAACTCAAAGAACGCTGACTACTCAAAAATACCGCCAAACCTGCGGCAACAATTAACAACCCCAATGCCAAAGCAATCATCAATTCCAGAAGGGTAAATCCGAGGGCATAACGCTTATGAGCCATAGTTATATACCTCCATGATGATGCATTTCGCATTTGGCACATAGGCTGCACCATTGGTGCAATCAGAACTACCTGTACCATTGGTCGCTGTTGTTTCTTCCCACGCCACATAAACACATTTACGCACTAAGGTAGACCCTTGACAATTAAGCACATTCATCCTCATACCCAAGCCAGTTGCACGGCTGCTTACTAGTCTAAAATCGTATTTAGCCATATCTTCAGGGGAGCAAAATGCAGTTGCGCAATTCGTGGTATCGGTATTCGCAACATATCCCACCAACCCATCCCGATTCATACGCATCCGCTCCGCCAAATCTCGGGCAATATTGGTCGCCTGAACATTCATCGTCGCTTCGTTGCTAGCCGTGATTGCACGTATTTGCAATGCCACAAAACCAAGTACAGCAATACTGAGAAGCACCAAAGCCACAAGCACCTCCACCAACCCAACTCCCGTTTGACGTTTCATCATTTTTATTATTCCTTCCCCTCAAGTCGGACAACTTGTTGCCGCTTTGTTGTAAACAACCGTTCCACCCTTTTGTACATACACATATGCTTTTAACGCAGTATCACTACTGTGTTCAAAAATAAAGCACTGTCCGTTTGTGGAAACGCTGGTCTGCCCCAAACGATTAAAAGTCACACTGCTATCCCCACTCGTTTTTGTGACATGCGTTGGCACCCAAGTTTTAAAAGGTGTTGCCACACTACTATCTAACGCTACGACCCGATCACTCTGTTTCAAAATCGCTTCTGATCTCGTTTCGCTCAATAAATCCACAAAATTACGAGTATCGCTTCGCAATTGATTACTCCGAACCATTTGGATAAAAGACGGCGCAGCCATGGTTGCAATAATTGCCAACACAGCAATCGTCACCATCAACTCTACTAATGTGAAACCTTTACTTGGCATGGTATGCCTCTTGAATCCTATTACCCCAATACAAAGATAATACAATAAGCTCGTCAAGAAATACATTTCTTGATTAATGGCTGATTTTGAAGATAAAAGGCAAAAAGCCAACTGATATCAGTTGGCTTGAAAATTAATACTTAGAAATAGCTAAAATGATTGTGATATCAAAGTGATCACCAAGCATCCAAATTTATGCTTCAATCACTTTGATTCGAAGTTCTTTAGGTAAACTAAAAGTAATATGTTCTTCTTGTCCCGCAAGCTCTTCAGGGGAGGTTGCTCCCCACTCCTGCAAGCGATCAAGCACTTGTTTAATTAAGATTTCTGGTGCTGACGCACCTGCGGTGACACCTATTTTACTTTCTTTAGTAAACCACGCTTGGTGCATTTCATCTGCATTATCAATCAGAAATGCTTTTTTCCCCATACGCTCAGCAAGCTCACGCAAACGGTTTGAGTTTGATGAGTTTGGTGAACCGACAACCAAAACCACATCGCACTGCTCTGCAAGATCACGTATTGCATCTTGACGGTTTTGCGTGGCATAGCAAATATCGTCTTTTCGAGGCCCTTGAATCAGCGGATATTTTGCTCGCAATGCCTCAATGACTTTCGATGTGTCATCAATAGATAAAGTCGTTTGGGTGACAAATGCCAATTTCTCAGGATCATTCACTTGAAGCCTTGCAACATCCTGCTCATCTTCCACCAAATAGATCTGCCCACCGTATTTACTATCAAACTGCCCCATTGTCCCCTCAACTTCAGGATGACCATGATGACCAATGAGTACAGCTTCCATACCTTCTCTAGAATATTTCAATACTTCTAAATGGACTTTAGTCACGAGTGGACAAGTTGCGTCAAATACTTTGAGTTGACGATGTTCTGCTTCTTGTTGAACTGCTTTGGATACGCCATGCGCACTGAAGATCACAATCGCATCATCAGGCACTTGGTCAAGCTCATCAACAAAGATCGCACCTCTTTGCTTTAGATCATCTACAACGAATTTATTATGAACCACTTCATGGCGCACATAGATCGGCGCACCAAAGCATTCTAGTGCGCGATTGACGATCGCAATCGCACGATCCACACCTGCACAAAAGCCTCGAGGATTCGCCAACAGTATTTGCATGATTCACCTAGTCACTAGAAGTATTGCTGATTTCATCAATATTATGATGATTGTAATGTCAATTTTATTACGCCAATTTATTACAATGTGGGTTTAGTTTCGAAAGACATTCTACTACAATCTCCACTATAAATATGATACAGGAAAATTTCGCATGTCGGGTTTACTTTTTGTGGTTGCCGCTGCATCTGGCACAGGCAAAACTTCACTGGTAAAAGCATTACTCGATCGCACGAGCAATCTACATGTGTCTGTATCACACACCACTCGCCCGAAACGCAATGGTGAGTTAGATGGCATTCATTATCATTTTATTGAAAAAGATAGCTTTACTGCGCAAATCGAGCAAGGTGGTTTTATCGAATATGCCGAAGTATTTGGTAATTTTTACGGCACATCACAGCGCACCGTCGAAGAACAACTCCAACAAGGTCATGATGTATTACTCGAAATTGACTGGCAAGGTGCAGCGCAAGTTCGTAAATTATTTCCAGATTCTATTCAAATTTTTATTCTTCCACCAAGTCAGTACGATCTACGCCAACGCCTTTCCAATCGTGGCACAGATAATGTCGAAGTGATCGAACATCGTCTTGACTGCGCAGTCTCTGACATGCAGCAGTATGTCAATTTTGATTATATCATTATCAATGATTCTTTTGATCGCGCTTTGCATGAGCTAGAAGCGGTAATTACCGCAAATCGCATGACCCTCGCCCAACAAGCCAATCGCCATAGTGATTTAATTCAAAATCTACTTACTGCTCAAGTTAAATAAAGTACTTCAATTGCCTGCCAAAAACTTAAGTTCAAACATTCAGCTTGAGTCACCGCATCAATTTGGCTATAATTTGCGACTATTTTAAATTTGAATATTACAGGGCAGATCATGGCACGCGTAACTGTTGAAGATTGCTTAGAAAATGTTGACAACCGTTTTGAATTGGTTTTGGTTGCAAGCAAACGTGCCCGTCAAATCGCACGTCAAGGCGTAGAGCCGACTGTAGAATGGGACAATGACAAACCTTCTGTAGTTGCACTTCGTGAAATCGCTGAAGGTCATATCAACAAAGATATCTTAAAGCAACGTGATCAAGACCTTGAACACAACCAGTTTGATATGGCGCTTTCAACCGATACAATCAACTTAGACAACTTTAGTTTTTAACTCTAGCTTCTAAGTTTTAGCTTTTCAGCTTTGACTCCTAAAGTCGCAAATGTTTATCCGTTTTTTTAAAGCCAATGCCTAAGTTGCATTGGTTTTTTATTTTATGATTTGAAATTCATATTTTTTTACTTATACCGTTTTTGATGAACAGATTTTCGTTTCAAACTGGATTCCTCTCAGCAATTTCACAACATTGTTCAAATCGAAACACAGCCTTAAATTAAAGCCGACATAATAGACAATTTAGCAAAAAATATTTGACAATTCAGACGTTTTGCTTTTCATTATAGGGTGAGTAATTTTTTGCAAAAAATCAGCTTTTAGGATCCATCTTTTATGCCAGGTGATGCCGTCAGCCATGCCAAGCAACAGCTCCAATCCATCATTACACCGTACTTATCCGCCGATAAAGTAAACGCAGTGATGGAGGCAAGTGATTTCGCAGATGAAGCACATGCAGGAGTCACGCGAAAAAGTGGTGAGCCATATATTCTCCATCCGATTGCGGTGGCGTGTTTACTTGCCCATATGCGCATGGATGTAGATACACTCATGGCGGCTCTCTTACATGATGTCATCGAAGATACTGAAGTCAAAAAAGAACATATTACCGAACGTTTTAATGCCACTGTGGCACATTTGGTTGATGGTGTAACCAAGCTGACTAGTTCGAGTGATAAGCAATATAACAAAGCCGCTTCGTTCCGCAAATTTTTGCAAGCGACCTTACACGATCCACGTGTCATTATTATTAAACTGTCTGATCGTTATCATAATATGACGACATTAGATGCTTTGCGTCCTGATAAACGTGAGCGCATCGCACGTGAAACTTTTGATATTTATGTGCCAATGGCTCGCCTTGTCGGCATGAACGAAATGGGGGACTGGCTTGAAGACCTCTGTTATCAAAATCTTGATATCGACATGTACGCCAGCATTCAGCAAGCCCTCGCAGACACCAAACTCAAACGACAAGAATATCAAAACTTTTGGGAAGAAAAGCTCAATCAAATCCTTAGCGACAACAACATTCAAGGTCGCATCAAAAAGAAAAATAATAATACCAAGCTCTTGCGCCACTTTATTAAAAACAAACTTGACCTGAATCAACTCACGCACAGTCATGCTTTTGACATCATTTTGCAACGTGTGCAAGATTGCGATGATTTAGTCAAATTATTGACTGCGCAATTTACCACACTCAGCTATATCGACCATATTCGTCGCCCTATACCTGGCGGTAATCAAGCATTATTACTAGAACTGCAAGGCGAAAAGACCTTTTTAAGCTTAAATATTCAAACCGAGTTAATGCGAAAAACTGCACGCTTTGGCATGGTACTTGGTGAGGCCGCACCGCAAGCATGTCGCTCAGCCATTCAAGCATCGCTACAAAGCCTCAATGATTTGATTGATGAAAATTGTGCAAAAACAACATTCAACGACCTGCTCGATTATTTACATCAAGAAAAAATCATCGCTTATACCCCACACGGCCATATTCACGAACTTCCTCGTGGTGCAACGGCTGTTGATTTTGCTTATGCCGCCAGTTTGTTCTTAGGCAACCATGCGGTCGGTTGTAAAATCAATGGTACGCAAAAACCACTTTCTACACCGATTCTTAATGGTCAAGTCGTCGAAATTATTACTGATGTACTTGCCTCGCCAAATCCTGATTGGCTCAGCTTTATCAATACACAAAAAGCACGTCGTGCCATTCAAAACATTTTGCGTGATCAAGATTTTGATGAACAGATTTTGATTGGTCAACAAGCTTTAAATCGTGCACTACGCATGTTTAACGATTCGATTGATCAACTTTCCGATAAAGACTGGCAATGTTTATTGGAATGGCGTCACCTTGAAACCAAAGAAGCTTTGTACGAGCAAATCGCCGTTGGTGACTTGCTACCGCAATTGGTTGCCAATCGTCTACACCACCAGCAATCGAGCAAAGATGATAATGCACTGATCTTAATTCAAGGCACTGAAGGCGTTGAGGTGAAATACGGGCATTGTTGCAATCCTGTCTTTGGTGATCAAATCATGGGGCATCTTACTCGTCGTGGTTTGATCGTACATCGCACCAAATGCAACAATCTACTGCAAGAGCAACATAAACACCCTGAAAATATCATGCCGCTAACGTGGTATGATCAAAATCCTGAAGGCGCACGATTCAACGCTTATCTTGCGATTGATGAATCATTGAATGATGAACAAACCTCAGAGGCAATCTATCGTGCACGTAAAGCCAACGCAGGGGTTGAGTCTGTTCTACACGAAAACAATGCGACTTATTTTAATATCGTGGTGAATGATCGTCGCCATCTTGCAAGCATCATTCGTGAACTTCGCATGACGCTGAATTTCCCGAAAATTACTCGATTACTCATGCCTTTTGCCAATCATCAAACCGCAAAAGTCAGTTAAATACTTTCACATTACACTTTATATTTAATATTAGGAGACACGCTCCCATGTCACGTCAAGTTATCCATACCGAACATGCACCCGCTGCGATTGGCACCTATTCTCAAGCGATCTTGGTAGACAATACACTGTATCTCTCAGGGCAGATCGGACTTGACCCATATAGCATGGAACTTGTAGATGGCATCGAAGCGCAAATCCGCCGTGTATTTGACAATATTAAAGCAGTTTGCACTGCCGCCGATGCAAGCTTGGCGGATATTGCGAAGTTAAACATTTTCCTCACTGATCTTTCTCACTTCCAACTGGTCAATCAGATCATGGGGGAGTATTTTGCACAGCCCTACCCTGCACGTGCTGCACTTGGTGTTGCAAGCCTTCCAAAAGGGGCATTGGTTGAAATGGATGGTATTGTTTGCATTGAGAAATAAGTCATTTTCAGCATTAATTTGCTGTTAATTACTACTGTTAATTACTACTTAAGATCATAATTTTTCGATTAAGTTCCAACTTATGATCTTTTTTTTCGATTAAATTTAACATGAAAAACAATGGTACTTATTGACAAACAATAACAATTATCAATAATATCACTTATCCGATTTACACATCAGGTATGTTCGATGTACGTTTGTTTATGCCGTGGTATTACCGACCAAGATATCAAAGATGCGATGCAAAATGGCGCAGAAAGTATTCGTGACGTCCGTGAAATGCTTGATCTCGGCACATGCTGTGGACGTTGTGTGCCTGAAGCAAAAACAATTATTTCTGAAGAACTTGCGGAAATCGCAGCGCGAATCTCTGTTGCGGCTTAATAAGATGTAGAAGCAACCATCACAAACAAATAAAATAAATAATCAAACTCACAAACTACTCCTCCCCCGCCACGACTCATGGCGGGTTTATTTTTTTAATGTAGGTTTATTTCTTATCAGGTATTTATAATTTGTCCAAAGCTATTCAAAAATAAAGACGATCGATTTAAAAATCAATCCCATCATAAACATCTGCAACCGAAAGCTTCAAGCCAACCGATTGCACAATCAATTCATCGCCCATTTCATAATATTGCGGTTGCCAATCGTCCAAGCGACTACGCAACTCAACCCACTGACGCTCTTGATCGACCATCAAGTACTCCTGCAAGGTTGGAATGAGTTGATACTGCTGTAGTTTGAAAGTTTTATCATAGCTCTTGGTTGATGCAGAGAGTACCTCTACGATCAAAATCGGCGTTTCTACAAAGTACGCACTCATTGATGACTGGGAGCAATCAACCAGCACATCAGGATAATAAAAATTCTCGGCGATGCGCACCTTCATATCATTCATATACGGACGGCATGGCTTACCTTTAAGATGAGCCTTTAAAGTAGCAAAGATATTTCCTGAAATAATATTATGAGCAACACTTGCACCCACCATGGCAAAAACTTCGCCATCAATTAATTCATGTTTGATGGTGCTGTTTAGCTCACCTTGAATATATTCTTGCTCATCTATACGATGTTTATTTACAATGGTCATCATCCACCTGTGTGGTATTGTTCAGTTCTAAATCAATATAGCACAGTCACTTGAAATGGCATATTTCAGATGTATGATAAAATTTTGTTCACAGCCATATTCATTTTTATTCTCATTTGCTGTTCTAAAAAGTCCTCGCACCACGTCTTTGAAACGCTTAGACTATTTATAAATTAAGATTTTGAAGTTTTTATATTTTGGAGTGGTGATATGCAAGGTAGTAAGCAAGTCATTCAACAGTTGAACCAAGTGCTTTTTCATGAGTTGACTGCGATCAATCAATATTTTTTGCACTCTCGCATGTTTAACGACTGGGGTATCGAAGGTCTCGGTGAGGCGGAATATAAAGAATCAATCCGTCAGATGAAGCATGCGGATAAAATCATCGAGCGCATTCTGTTCTTAGAAGGTCTGCCAAACCTCCAACATCTCGGCAAGCTTTACATTGGGCAACATACCGAAGAAGTATTAAAGTGTGATGTACGCAAGGTCAAAGAAAATATCGAGGCGTTACTATCTGCGGTCAAAATGGCTGAGCAAGAGATGGATTATGTGACTCGTGACTTGCTTCGTAGCATCTTAGAGAAAGATGAAGACTATCTCGACTGGGCTGATACACAGCTTGATTTGATTGGTAAAGTTGGTATTGAAAACTTTATTCAGAAGAATATGGAAGAGGAATAATTTATTATTTTTTCTAAAATTCCTTGATAATTCAATTGGTTTCTACATTAATCTTGAATTATTGTTTTTGCAGTAGTCAGTCTAAGTTAAAACAATCCAGCTATTTTATATAAGTGATACTCAATATCCTTCAATAATAAAACTTTGAAGTCCTTCAGTATCAACTAAGTCGGATTGTTTTTAATATATGCTTGCAAACGTTCTTTGTAGTTTTGAATAAAATTAGCCAACTCCTCGACATCAATGATATTTAATTGCCCAATATGTTTTCCACTTTTTAATATGTCCAAAAAATCAAAGCGCATTGTGCTACGAATATCGATGTAAGATGGTTTTTTCAAGCCTGCCTGCCTCCAATTGCGAATCGGATAATATTGCAACTTTATATAATCCGATTTGTCTTGGTACTGACTGGTAATCGAATCTAACAATACAATGGTTAAATTCTCTTTACCAATCTCAACCGTATAGCGAACCTTCCCATTGACTGGATCTGAAGCAAATTTCACAAAAATTTGATAAATATCTCCAACCGCCATGCTTATTAACCTTCTTCTTCCTCAAACACTTCCTTTTCATTCAAAACCATCTGTTTGATTGGTTGACTCGTTAACTGAGCGATGTCTAAAAGATCACACACCATTTGTTGTCCCAACTGTTCTCGACGAGCAGTTTCAACAATTTGCTGCATGTGTTGAAATTCTTCAAAACTGAGCACAACCGCTTCTGGCGTATTGTTTGTGCAGACATAAATTGGTTGATGATGATCTTTGATACTTTGAACAATTTTGCTCCAAGATTTGCGAACATCCGTTGCAGAAACAGTCGCACCATGAATAAAAGTTAATCTTCCCATATCCAAGACCTCACATTTAATGATCAACATTGTACCATATTTGACACAAAGTATTACTACAATTTAAGATTAGCATTTTGTAGAAAGTAACGATTTCACTTCATCTTGAGACGACAATGTCGTATTTGCAAGCCGATAGGTTAGCATCTTAGAGAAAGATGAAGATTATCTCGACTGGGCGGATACACAGCTTGATCTGATTGAGAAAGTCGGTATTGAGAACTTTATTCAAAAGAATATGGAAGAGTAATAAGTTTTACTTCTTTCTAAAATCCCTTGAGAAATCAAGGGATTTTTTACTAATGTCAAATAATTACTCAAACAATTAAAGTTTTTATTGCTTGAGGATTTTGAATACATAGCTTAATTAAGGTTTTCGCAGCTCCAGACGGATTGCGTTTACCTTGCTCCCATGCTTCGAGTGTACGTTTGGAAATATCCAACATTTTAGCAAATTCGACTTGTGTTAAGCCTATTTTTTTTCGAGCTAAAGCAACATCGGTTTCACTGACAACAGTCCGTTTCGCAACATTACCTGCAAGCATATCGTCTATGCCTTGCAAAATTTCAGCTTCAATATCTCGATTCGCTTCAAATGCTTCAAGCTCTTTGTCAGTCATTAAACGAGGCATTTAATTTCTCCACTAATAGATTAAGCGTTTTCTTGCTCAATTGAGTCACTTCTTTTTTGCTATAAAGTGTGAGCAACCATATTTCACCATTTGCCAAACGGTTAAAGTAAATCACTCGAACACCGCCACGTTTGCCCTTGCCTCCACTGACCCATCTAATTTTTCGTATACCGCCTGATTTTGGTTCAACATCACCTGCTTCAGGATTTACAGCCAAATAAGTTTTAAAGTCTTCGTATTCTTCTTCCGTCCAATAGATGGTAGCGTATTTAGAAAATAAAGGGGTTTCGCAAATTGTATACATACAGACCATGAATACGATGAGATAGAATTATTTTAATACGACAATGTCGTATTTGCAAGCCGATAGGTTAGCAACTTGGAGAAAGATGAAGACTATCTCGACTGGGCGGATACACAGCTTGATCTGATTGAGAAAGTAGGTATTGAGAACTTTATTCAGAAGAATATGGAAGAAGAATAACTTTTCTTTTGCTCAAAAAATCCCGCTATATGCGGGATTTTTTATGTGCTAGAACAGCTAATTTCAATGTTATTTCCACGGTCGTAAGTCAACGATTTTAACCACTTCACCTTTTTCTTTATTGATGAGTACAGTCATATCTACAGCAATGGCTTTTAAAGGTACAAAAGCTGTGGCTTGAGGGTATTTTGCTAAAATTTTCTCAACTAGATTTGGGTCATTAAAGTTTTTTAATAATTCCAAATCCTGAGAACGCTGCTGAATCAACGATTTGACTTGTTTTAAATCGACATAGCGTTCAGGTCGTTGTGCAAGCGATATACCACCCATGACTTCAGCGAATAGATCATCATTGCGTTGGTTGACGTTATCTGAAACTTTTACAGCAACATATTGAGGCTGTAACCATGATGGCTTTTGAAACTGTGGCAGTGCTTGATCTACATGATCATTGATCAAATCATTATTGCGAACTAACTCAAAACGATCAACTACATAACCGATCCATACAGGACGACCTTGTGCAATACTGTATACACCAAAACTCAGCGCAGAGAGTTGTAATAGAATAACTACTGCCAAATCAAACTTTAAAGACTTCTTACCTTCTTTATAGACAATAAAACCCAAAACTGGACCGACAACCACATCTATCGCAATCAACATCAAAAAGATGTGCGTCACGCCTACGGCTGTGGCAAGTGGCGATGGATACCATACAAAAAACACAACTCCAACTACAAGTAAAGCAATCAAAAATGAAATGGATAAATGACCAAGAAAAAACTTAAAGCGACTAGACATTTTTCCTACAGACTCTCACTACTTTTGTCTATATTACTCAATTGTTTTTCCAATATTTCTATTTCTAAATCAATTTTAGATAATTCTTCACACACTTCACGACAAATTTTCTGTAATACTTCATTTGCTTGCTGTGCGGTAAAACCTTTTTGCACTAATTGCTTGCCTTGTTCTAATATAGCTTCAATCCCTTTGTTTCAAAAATTATTTGCTTTCGAAATTTATAATCCTTAATTTGAGATTCTAATTCATTTTTCTCTGCTAACAATTGTTCTAAATTTGGATGTGTATGACTCATAAGCATATCCTTTTCATTTAAATTCACAATAAAAAACGCATCTTACGATGCGTTCTTTGTATAAATACTAATTAGTTTTTAACATAACCATTAGTTAAACAATCACCACTATAATCCCATTTCAAACGGTCACCAGCAGTAGTCTCTGGTGTTGGTGTTAAGATACAAGTTTCACTAGCCTCGATACCTTTGTAATCGTTAGGGGTTGCAGTGATCACAGCATCTTCGGCAATAGTAATGCTTGCCAAGGCTTTGCTTGTGGCTGTTGGTAATGTTTCACCAATCTCTGCTTCTGAATCACATTTTGCTAAGTCTTTTTCAATACCATAGCAAGCATCAACAGCGGTACGAATTGATGACATCGCTAATGGAATTTCAGAATACGCCGCTTTTTTGATGTAGTTTTGATACGATGGAATCGCAATCGCTGCCAAGATACCGATGATCGCGATTACGATCATCAATTCGATAAGTGTAAAACCCTTTTGAGCGTTCATATTTTTCTCCCTAGAGAATAGTTAGTTTTGTCGCTTATTAGCGTTGTTTCGCTATGTTTGTAATACTGCATAAGTTGTGCCAACTTTATGCTAATTCAGATTTATATTATAAAACAACATGTTAAACAACATATTTTTAAAATTATTTGTAGCTCCGTGATTTTTATCACATTTTACTCGCAATAGATTGACAATATTTGTCACTATTTGGCTTTTTATATCATTCTGCTTCTGAGCCCAACTCAAGTCCACGGTACATTCAAAAAAGTGATCAACTATTTTTAAGTTATTTTATCGATTGATAGAGTTCATCTACTACTGTATTTAATAAGTGCTGTGCATAATCCAATGAAATATCGAGCTCTTGCGTTGCGATCTCACTATACTTTTGCGGTTGTTGTTTGATTTGTCGATACGCTTTCTCCAAACCATGCCATATGGCTTTTTGACCATAGTGTTCTTCAGCCTGATGCCAAGCTTGTTGTGGAATCTCTCCCCATTGATCAAACATCGCAAGCAGATCAAATATATCCTTATAGGGTGGTGTATTGTAGCGATCAGCATTTGCAAGTAGCTTACTGAGATAACACGATGTTCGATCTATCGCAGGCACAGGAAAAATGTTCCGAGTGTCTGCATTGAACTGTTCATCTAAAAAAAGGACGAATTCAAGCTTAATCACAATATCTTGATCAGAAATAAAGCATCGGACTGCATCTCGATCGGCACGTATGTCTCGTGGATAATTAAAATCCTGCCTGACCAAATCTCCCAAAGTGGTTTCTGTCACCACCGAGCGCACCGCTCGAAAAGCATTTTTTCCAACACAGAAAAAATCAATGTCTACCGATTGGCGATATTCATCCAACTCTAAGGCGATCCGTGTACCACCACCAAATAAAATGCAATGATCGTTTAGATAACTCGAATTGAACTGCTGTAAAACTTGATGTAATCGCTGATGATATGTTCTTTTATATTGAGTTTTCATCATCAAAACCTTGCTGATCAATATTAGGGTCTGTTGATTAAGCTGTCAAAAACAATCCTTTTCCAATCGTATCAATCAGCTCTAGAATGAGTACTTTTTCTTGTGCTGTCAATTGATCGGGATCAATATATTTCCAACGCTTTTCATAAAGTTGAAAAGCAACTTCGGGCTGGATAATTTCAGCTTTAACATCCCACAAAATGCTATCTAAAGCAGGATATTCATTGCGATGAATCTGTCGCATTTCTTAGCTCTCTTTAGAAATCAATTGAATGTGATTTTAGGGTCTGTTGACATTTCACAGATGCTTGCGACAACGGATGTTTTTTAGGCGATACTAGGAATGAATGAAGAAATTTAGCCATTCTAAATGATTCATTCATAACAACGTAGCGTCAAAAAACATCCTTGTCCCGAAGGGTTATGGCTAAAATTGCCATAAACTTCGTTATGAAACTTGACAAGGGAGTGACCATTCTCTGCGTTTCATGCCTCGTTTATGTGATTTTAGCCTATAACGCAATGCATGGTTGAAATGTCAACAGACCCTAATATAGCACAGAAAAATGATACAACTTGCTAGCAATGAACAATTAAAATTTATAAAAGCTTCGGCATATCCGAAAGTTCATTACCTTGCGGGTCAACTTTCTGCTCTGAATCTTTAGTTTCATGTTGAATATAAAATTGATGCAAGGTTTCACCCAGTTGCTCGACCGCATGACAGATGCCATCGGCGAATTGATCTTTTCTAAAAAATGCTAGCATCGACTGACAGACTGTTTGCCAATATTCATCAGTGACCGCTTGGTGAATCCCTCGATCTGCAATGATCTCAACATCATGTTCGCAAAGGTTGAGATAGATGAGGACGCCACTATTGTATTCGGTATCCCATACTCGATGTTCAGCAAAGAGTTGCTCGGCACGTTGTTGACAATTGTACTGAAATGCCACGTCACTCGGCAAGCTTCCCTCAACGATCACTTGGATTTCACCACGATGACCATGCTCTGCATCTCGAATGCTATCTGCGATTTGCTGTGCTTGACCGGGATTAATCACGCTTTTACTGGATTTAAAATAAAACACATGCTTCAACCACCGTTTTAAACTTGGCTGAGCTTGGCTTTGACTGTGTCGTGTGGTGAAGATCGTTTCATCATCCACGTGTTTGATCGTGCTGTCCACAATCGTGTTGTTTTGTGTTGTTTGTTTTACCATGAGCCTGATGCTCCTCCACCGCCAAAGCTACCCCCACCCCCACTGTAGCCTCCGCCACCAAATCCACCGCCACTGCTTCCGCCCCCTCCACGACCTCCACCGCTTAAGAATGCTTGGAAAAGGACTTGTGCAAGCGAGCTAATCACGAGGAAAAACATGCCAAAACCAAGTGCCAAGCTCATGGTCAAACCAATACCATTCACCATACCCAATGCTGTGCCTGCGACACCTGCACCGAGTGCTGAGATTTTCCGACCAAACCATGCCGATGCGATCACCGCACCAGCAAGGATAAACAGTGAAAATCCAAAAGTATTTTGCTGTGCTTGTTGTTGCTGATGGGCTTCGGCTTGACGTTGTTTCAGCTCTTCAGCCGCTTGTTGTGCCACTTTAGGGTCTTGACTGAGGATACGGTCTATTTCACCCAAAGCGTCAATTAAGCCTTGGGCATATTGCTGTTGTTGGAATCGAGGCTTGATCTGCTTTTGGATAATACGATGGGTAATAATGTCTGGGAGCACGCCTTCCAAGCCGTAGCCTGTCAAGATCTGAATGCGTCGATCATTCAGCGCTACGACAATGAGCAAACCATTATCACGCTCGGCTGAGCCTAACTTCCACTCATCAGCGACACGCATTCCGTATTGAAAAATATCTTCTTGCCCTGTACTTGGGACGATGACAATACCGATCTGCGCCTTACCTTGTTGGTAAATCGTTTGAATCTTTTGCGTCAGCTGTGCATTTTCAGCCGAACTTAACACATTGGCTTGATCAATGATCGGTGCATTGAGCTGTGCAGGTAGTTCACGCTGAATGATACTTTCATCAGGTGATGCTGTATCGTTTGCAGTTGCAGTCGTTGATGCGCTGTTTTGTTGATTGTTGCTTTGCTGACTGTTGCTTTGAGGGTTTTGACGATTTGCTTGCTGATTTGCTTGTTGATGATTAATTTGTGGAATTGCTTGATGATCTTTTAAGACTTTCCCTGCGACGATAAGTTCTTCAACGTCGCTATCGACGGCAACGGCTTCTTCCGCGTAGCTGTTCTGCGATGATAACGCTGTAAATAAAACGCTAAAGCACAGTACAAAACATGCAAGTGTAAACTTCCATGCCGTATAAACCTGTTTGGGGAATAATCGATTAGTCATCTTGATCAAATTTCAAAGTGAAATGAATCAATCACAAATTATTCAAAACTCACCGTTGGCGCAGTCGAAGCACTTGCATCTGCCTTAAAGTTCGGCTTGGTATCCATGCCAATCACTTTTGCGGTCATCACTTGCGGGAACTGACGTGCATAACTATTAAAGTCCTGCACACTGCTGATATAGCGATTACGTGCCACAGCGATACGGTTTTCTGTGCCTTCGAGTTGGACTTGTAAGGCTTGGAATTGCTCATTGGCTTTGAGGTCAGGATAGTTTTCTGATACGGCGATCAAACGAGATAATGCACCTGTCAACTGTGCTTGAGCTTGTTGGTATTTTTCGAAGAGTACAGGATCGTTTAGCACTTCCGCATCGACTTTTAGCCCTGCAACATTCGAGCGAGCTTGCGTCACTTCAGTCAACACTTGCTCTTCATGTGCTGCATAGCCTTTCACCACATTCACCAAGTTTGGTACCAAATCCGCACGGCGTTGATATTGGTTTTCCACCTCTGACCATGAGGCTGTGACCGCTTCGTCTTTGACTTGTAAGGTGTTGTAGCCACAACCTGTTAAGCTTAGACTCGCCACCAAAGCAGTTGCCGTCATTGTTTTTTTTAATGCATTCATAAGACTACCCGACATGTTGTTAAACTGTGATTTAATTTTCTTACTTTATCTCATTGTATCAATTCAAAATGATCTTTCTATTTCAATTTGTATTTTTTTCAAAATATCACATGCAAAAAAAAGCCCACAATTTGTGAGCTTTCTTAGAACGATTATTTAAAAATGAACGATTAAACGTCTAAATAATCCAAGATACCTTCCGCAGCTTGGCGACCTTCCCAGATCGCAGTCACCACAAGGTCAGAACCACGCACCATATCGCCACCAGCGAAGATTTTAGGATTCGAAGTTTGGAATTTAAATTCTTGCTCTTCCGCTGCAAGTACACGACCCGAGCCATCTAAATCAATTTTTTGATCTGCAAACCAGTCTGATGGACTTGGACGGAAACCAAATGCAAGCAATACTGCATCAGCAGGTAAAACTTCTTCTGAGTTTGGCACAGGTTCAGGGCTACGACGACCACGACTATCAGGCTCGCCAAGTTGAGTCGTGACTACTTTCACACCAGTGACTTTGCCATTTTCACCAACGATTTCAATCGGCTGACGATTAAACAAGAAGTTGACACCCTCTTCACGGGCATTTTTCACTTCACGGACCGAACCTGGCATATTGGCTTCATCACGACGATAAGCACAACTCACCGATGCGGCGTTTTGACGGATTGAGGTACGGTTACAGTCCATCGCCGTATCACCACCGCCAAGTACGATGACTTTTTTTCCTTCGACGCTGATGTATTCCGTTGGATCAGTTTCCCAACCTTGGCAACGATTGACATTGGCAATCAAGAAATCGAGCGCATCATACACGCCATTCAAATCTTCACCCGGGAATCCACCTTTCATATAGGTGTATGTCCCCATGCCCATGAATACGGCATCGTATTCCGTAAGCAATTGGTCAATGGTCACATCTTTACCGATTTCAGTATTTAGACGGAATTCCATGCCCATGCCTGTGAAAATCTCACGGCGACGCTTCATCACGTCTTTTTCCATTTTGAATTCTGGAATACCAAAAGTCAGAAGACCGCCAATCTCAGGACGCTTATCAAACAAAACTGGCTTCACGCCATTACGCACCAAAATATCAGCACAACCCAGACCCGCAGGACCAGCACCGATAATGGCAACTTTTTTATCTGTCCACTTCACCTGTGACATATCTGGACGCCAGCCAAGTGCAAAGGCGGTGTCATTGATATATTTTTCAGCATTACCAATCGTGACTGCACCAAAACCGTCATTCAAGGTACATGCACCCTCACACAGGCGATCTTGCGGACAAACACGACCACACACTTCAGGCAAAGTATTGGTTTGATGGCAAAGCTCAGCCGCTTGAAAAATACTACCCTCAGCAATCAATTTCAACCAGTTCGGAATGTAGTTATGTACTGGACATTTCCATTCGCAATATGGATTACCACATTCAAGGCAGCGGTGGCTTTGATTCGCTACTACTTCTGCCGTGAATGGCTTATAAATTTCCACAAACTCTGCTTTGCGGACAGTAATATCCTTTTTATCTGGATCTTGACGAGGAACATCCAAAAATTGAAAGTTATTATTTAGGCGCTCTGCCATGTTTCTCTCCGTGGGTAGATGCAGTGGTCACAACTATTTGCTTGTGTGACCTTGCATCTGCCTATTCAATGCAGTGTTATTGTGGGTCAGCTTGTGTAGTTTTCAGCAAGGTTAGCAAGTTTGCCGCTTTCGGTTTAACGAGCCAGAATTTACGGCTGTAATAGTCAAACTCATTGCGAATCTTGTATGCCCACGCACTACCTGTTTCTTGGATATGCTCATCAAGAATCTTCATCAAGAACTGTTGATGTTCTTCCATCGATTCAGTTGAGATACGGGTTAAGTCGATCAACTCATGATTGTAGTAATCAACAAAATCGTTATCCAAGTCAAGCACATACGCAAAACCACCTGTCATCCCTGCACCAAAGTTGTGGCCAACTTTACCCAGTACAGTGACGATACCGCCTGTCATATATTCACAGCAATGGTCGCCTGCACCTTCGATGACCGCAAACGCACCTGAGTTACGCACACCAAAACGCTCGCCTGCTGTACCCGCAGCAAATAATTTACCGCCAGTCGCACCATATAAACAGGTATTACCAATGATCGCCGTTTCTTGCGTTTGGAATGGCGAACCTTTTGGTGGGAAGATCGACACTCGACCTCCTGCCATACCTTTGCCGACGTAGTCATTAGCATCACCTTCAAGCTTGATATGCAGACCGCCTGCATTCCAAACACCCAAAGACTGTCCTGCTGTACCTTGCAGTTTTAATGTGACAGGCGCATTACTCATGCCCAAATTGCCATGACGTTTTGCAATTTCACCTGACAAACGTGCACCGATCGAACGGTTGCAGTTACCTACAGTGTAGTAGAACTCACCACCTTGACAGTTTTCAATCGAAGGCAACATGTCCTTGACCATTTCTTCTGCAAGCAAGCCTTTATCATGTGGTGCATTGCCCTGCACTTCACAGTATTGCGCCTTGCCATCTGCATCAGGATGCGACTCAAGCAATGGCTTTAAGTTCAAATGCTGTTGTCGCTCGGTTTCACCCGGTAAGATTTCCAACAAATCCACACGCCCGATCAAATCTTTTAACGATCGCACACCGAGCGCTGCAAGCAATTCCCGTGTTTCTTCTGCAATGAAGCGGAAGAAATTAATCAGCATTTCAGGTTCACCGATATAGTGCTCCTGACGCAAGTGATCTTGTTGAGTTGCGACACCTGTTGCACAGTTATTCAAATGGCAAATACGTAGATATTTACAACCAAGTGCGATCATTGGTGTCGAACCAAAGCCAAAACTTTCCGCACCAAGAATTGCCGCTTTAATCACGTCTAAGCCAGTTTTCAAGCCACCATCAGTTTGCACACGTACTTTGCCACGCAAATCATTGACACGTAATGCTTGATGCGCTTCACTCAAACCAAGTTCCCACGGCGAACCCGCATGGTGGATTGATGAAATCGGTGATGCTGCTGTACCGCCGTCATACCCTGAAATAGTAATGAAATCCGCATAGGCTTTTGCTACACCTGCCGCAATCGTACCAACACCCGGCTCAGATACCAATTTCACAGACACCATCGCACTTGGATTGACTTGTTTTAAGTCAAAAATCAACTGTGACAAGTCTTCAATCGAGTAAATGTCATGATGCGGTGGTGGTGAAATCAAGGTCACACCCGGTACTGAATAACGCAAACGTGCAATTAAGCCATTCACTTTACCACCTGGTAACTGACCACCCTCACCCGGTTTTGCACCCTGTGCTACTTTGATCTGCAACACTTCCGCAGATGACAAATACGCAGGCGTCACACCAAAACGACCAGAAGCAATCTGTTTGATTTTCGAGTTACGGATCGTGCCATAACGTGCAGGATCTTCACCGCCCTCACCTGAGTTCGAACGACCACCGATGGTATTCATCGCAATCGCAATCGCTTCATGCGCTTCAGGCGATAACGCACCTAAAGACATGCCCGCAGAGTCAAAACGTGGCAAGATGTCTTCCACTGCCTCAACTTCGTCTACAGAAATTGAATTGTCAGTTTTTAACTTGAATAAATCTCGAATCGTCGCCACTGGGCGAGAGTTGACGAGATTTGCATATTCTTTAAAGTCTTCGTATTTGCCTGAACGCACTGACTTATGCAAAGCATTGATCACATCAGGGTTAAAGGCATGATATTCCTTACCGAAGACGAATTTCAACATACCACCTTGATCAATTGGCTTACGTGCTTTCCACGCCAAATCAGCCAGTTTCTTCTGATCATTTTCAAGATCGGCAAAGGTTGCGCCTTCAATACGACTTGGCACACCAATAAAGCAGGTATCTACCACTTCTTTAGATAGACCCACTGCTTCAAACAACTGACCGCCACGGTATGAGGCCACAGTTGAAATACCCATTTTTGATAAGACTTTGAGTAAGCCTTTATCAATACCTTTACGGAAGTTCGCTTGCGCTTGAATTGGGTCGCCCAATAGCTCGCCTTTTGCAACCAAATCATTGATCACATCATGTGCAAGATATGGATAAATCGCTGTTGCACCAAAGCCAAGCAATACCGCAAATTGGTGTGGACCACGTGCCACGCCAGTTTCGACAATAATGTTAGCATCGGTACGTAAACCTTGCTGAATCAAGTAGTGGTGTACAGCACCAGTTACCAATACTGAATTGGCAGGCAGGTAACCTTCACGGATATTTTTATCGGAAAGAATCAAAATAGATTTGCCATCACGAATCGCTTGAGCTGACTCTTCACAGATACGTTTTACGGCAACGCCAAGTCCTTCAGACTCAGGGTAGTTCAAATCAATTTCAGCTTGACCATAACCTTCACGCACCAGTGTACGAAGCAAATGCATTTTTGAATTTGACAATACTGGGCTAGAGATAATCAAACGATCTGCATGATCAGGGCTCTGTTCAAAGACATTTTGTTCACGGCCAAGACAAGTTTCAAGTGACATCACGATTGATTCACGAAGTGGATCAATTGGCGGATTGGTCACCTGTGCAAATTGCTGACGGAAATAGTCTGACACATGGCGCACTTGGCGAGATAATACTGCCATTGGCGTATCATCACCCATTGAACCAACAGCTTCTTGACCACTTTCAGCGATTGGACGAAGCAACTGATCACGCTCTTCGAACGTCACCATAAACATTTTTTGTGCTGCTTTAAGTGCGTCGCCTGTTAAGCCTTTTTCAATCAGGCTTTCTTCAAGCTGAGCATCACCTTGTAACTTCAACGAACGATCACGCAACCATTGACGATATGGACGCATTTTTTTCAGGTGGTTGTTCACTTCTTTGGTATCTAGCACATTGCCAGTCACTGTATCGATCGCCAAGATTTGACCTGGACCGACACGACCTTTAGAAATCACATCTTCAGGTGCATAATCCCAGACACCGATTTCAGATGCCAAAGTGATATAACCATTTTTAGTGATTACCCAACGTGCAGGACGCAAACCATTACGATCAAGCATACAGATCGCATGACGACCATCTTGGATCACTAGACCCGCAGGACCATCCCAAGCTTCCATATGTTTTGAGTTAAACTCATAAAACGCACGTAAATCTGCATCCAAAGTTTCAACATTTTGCCATGCAGGTGGTACCAGCATACGAAGCGCACGGAACAAGTCCATGCCACCACCGACGAGGATTTCAAGCATATTATCCAAGCTCGAAGAGTCAGAACCAGTACGATTGACAATCGGTTTGAGATCTAACAAACCTGGAAGTAATGGGTTTTCAAATTTTGGCGTACGTGCCAATGCCCAATTACGGTTCGCCGTAATAGTATTAATTTCACCATTGTGCGCCAAGTAACGGAAAGGCTGTGCCAACGGCCAACGTGGCAAGGTATTTGTAGAGAAGCGTTGATGGAACACCACAATATGCGACTCTAAACGACGATCTGCCAAATCAGTATAAAAATCAGCAATCGCTTCAGGCATCATCAAGCCCTTATAGCTGATGACTGTCGATGCAAGTGTCGTAATATAAAAAGATGTATCGCTTTCTAAGCGCTGTTCAGCACGACGACGTGCCAAAAACAACTTACGGTTAAATTCTTCTTCCGCCAAAGCCTGTGGATTGTTCACCAAAATTTGCGAAAATGCTGGCATTGAACGAAGTGCAATTTCACCCAAAATATCTGGATTGGTCGGTACGACACGCCAAGTCGCAACGGTTAAACCCGCTGTTTCAATCTCTTCATTGAGGATTTTTTTCGCATGCTCTGCCAATGCAGGATCAAGATTTAAAAATACGGTACCAACCGCAAAGATCTCGCTAAGCTCTACACCCAACTTTTGAGCTTCTTCACGGAAAAACTGTTTTGGCATCGCCAAGAGTAAACCACAGCCGTCACCCGTCTTGCCATCCGCTGCAATCCCGCCACGGTGGGTCATACAGCTCAAACTATGAATGGCTGTTTCCACCAAATGATGGCTCTGTTTGCCTTGCATATGTGCAATCAAACCAAAACCACAATTGTCTTTAAACTCATGCGGCTGATACAACCCTTTCGGTTGATCAGTGGGAGCTACAGTATTGAGCGATGGCATGTGCATAGCGTACCCTTCTAACTTCAAGATGACTCAATTGCTAAGTCAATAAACCAAAATTTCAAAAACCAAATCATTGTATATACTTAAGAAGCAGTACAAATGTTTGATCACAACCCCAAGCCACTAAAGCCATAAACAACCAAACTGAAATGACCGAGTCAAAACACTGTGATAACCACACGGTCAAATGTCTAGCGACGCATTTTCTCATTGAACAGGCAAGTATTGCAAACCTTCATTTGCAAGTTGATGTTTTTAGTGAGTAGGAGTATTTGTGCAGATTAAACCAATTCTGCAACGATCAATTTTATGACGATTCACACAATTAATAAAGCAAAAAATATGCCGTATAACACACATAAATACTATTTGATAAACATAGACTTACAAAACTTAAAATTATTTCTCGCACCAAAATAAAGCAATATATCGCACCAAATAAGAGCTGCAGTAGATTGTCCAAAATAATGCGCCATTTTATTACACTAAAATGGATCTATAATCTCAACTGGCATTTGTCGTTCAGCACCATTTGAATTCTGATTTGAAGTTGGTGCACTTGTCGGATTTTGACCAGGCTTCACTTGCGAATGTTCAGTATCAGAGCTTTGTACTTCAACAGATTCATCTGTACGCTGAATCGTGGTCGTCGTTCCGCCTAATGACTGTGTAGCAAATGTTGACTCAGCGGTTGCTTGAGGCGCAACTTCTCTAACTTTTGGTACCGCTGCACGAGTTAACAAAATCGATTGGAGCTTGATCGTCGAATTATTCTCATCACTCCCAAGATCATTCACCATATCTGCATACGCATTAAATTTCTGAGGCAACACTTTGACACTTTTTGGTAAACCAAAACTTACTTTTTGCGCCTCTTCAATTGCAGCTTGTGTATTCTTGAACACACCATAAGTCAAAACATACTGCACATTATTATGCTTTTGATCATCTAAACGGAAATAATGAAATTGACTTCGATCTTCACGACCGTCCAAATAAGAGCGAATGACATCCTCTTCAGCGACTTTTAATAACTGCAATGTCCAAACATTTTTATTTTCAGCAATAAATGCCGACCCACGAAACTCGGGCTCGTGATCACCTGCGAGTGCATTTCGTTTTAACAAATCAATCGGTGGAACTTCTTCTTGAAAAGTACCAATTTTTTTATCTAAAAGTACTGATTGCTGCTGAGTAACACTTTGTTCTTGCTCATTTTTTACTTCAATAGGCGTTAGCTCTTTGGTCTGCCTCTCTTTAGATTGCATGATCCAAAAGATAAAAATCAACACTAAACACGCAACACCCAAACTCAACCAAATTGCCTGTTTTACATCTTGCCAAATTTTCGCCCTATTGATCATCTTTTCACCTGTTATGCAACCAAGTTATCTTGAATTGACTGAATCAATTGCGATTGCTCAAAATCTTTAGTAATCACCGCCTCACCCAAGCACTTCAATAAAACCAGACGAAGCTGACCATTTAATACTTTTTTATCATGCGCCATATACCCCAAAAACTCATCAATAGGAATCTTCGGACTTGCAATTGGCAGATTAGCTTGAATCAATACATCTTTTACACGAGCGACATCTTCTGCTGAAATCCACCCTAGTTGCTCAGATAACGATGCCGCCATCACCATACCTGTCGCCACAGCCTCTCCATGCAGCCAATTCCCATAGCCCATATAGGATTCTATTGCATGCCCATAGGTATGACCTAAATTCAGTAGCGCTCGTTCACCTTTTTCGGTTTCATCATTCGCTACAATTCGCGCCTTATGCGCACAACACCGATAAACTGCTTCAGCAAGAACTTCACGATCTCGATCTAGCAATTTCGACATATTTTGCTCAAGCCAAATTAAAAACTCAACATCACCCAATAGCGCATATTTAATAACTTCAGCCAGACCTGCAGATAACTCACGATCAGGCAACGTATCAAGTACAGCCATATCCGCAATCACAGCTTCTGGCTGCTTAAATGCACCGATCATGTTCTTTCCAAGTGGGTGGTTTATACCAGTTTTTCCCCCAACACTTGAGTCTACCTGCGAAAGCAAGGTGGTTGGAATCTGAATAAAATTGACACCACGTTGAAAAGACGCCGCAGCATAACCCGCCATATCACCGATCACGCCACCACCCAAAGCAACTACCGTACAATCACGATTGAAGCCAGCTTCTAACAGTGCATCAAAGATCAGGTGTAGATTTTGAAAGTCTTTATACTTTTCGCCATCGGGCAGAATACATGTTGCAACCGTTCTACCCATCATCTGAAACTGCTTTAGATAATGTGCTAAATAAAGTTCGGCGACCGTCGTATTGGTCACGATCATCACTTGCTGTGACTTAAGGTATTGATGTAATAATTTTGAACCATCTAACTGATGACCAATAAAAATCGGATAGCGACGTTCGCCCAACTCAACAAATAAGGTTTGCATGGATGACTTTCATTTCTAACAATTTATAACTAAACGCTATGGTAACGGATTTTCAAGAATTAGTTGTAAAATCTTTTGCGCTAAATCACGCGCAGTGCCTTGGTGCGTTTCAACAACAAAATGCGCCACTTCTCGATATAGTGGATCACGCTCCGCCAAGAGATTTTGAAGTTTTTGTTCTGGATTGTCTACCTGTAACAATGGCCGATTGCGATCACGGTAGGTACGAAGCAATTGAATATCGACTGAAGTCTTCAAATAAATAGTAATGCCACGATGATGTAGATGCTGACGATTTTCAGGTTGAGTGACTGCACCACCACCTGTAGCAAGGACTAAATTTTTTTTATTGGTTAAGTCAGCAATGACATTTTTTTCACGCAATCGGAAACCAAGCTCACCTTCCTTTTCAAAAATCCAAGGAATGTTGGCACCTGTACGCGCTTCGATCTCATGATCACTATCCATAAAGTCGCGACCCAGCAGTTCTGCTAAGTGGCGACCTATGGTGGTTTTTCCTGCGCCCATCGGACCGACCAAATAAATATTTGGTAAATCCAGCGCATCTTTATGACTACTACTCAACAAACACCTTCAGTGTTTTAAAATCGCTATTAAAAGATAGTTTAACGATTTACCGTGCTATTGTCAGTGACAATTCGTGGTGTGACAAAAATTAATAACTCATCGCGGTTATCAACCTTCGATGTAGTTTTAAATAAATTACCCACAATAGGCAGATCACCAAAGAACGGAACTTTAGTCACATTATTACCATTTACCGTTTCAAATACACCACCAAGCACAACGGTTTCACCATTACTCACCAAAACATTGGTTTCAATCTGGTTTTTATCAATTGTCAATTCACCATTTGGTGCTGGTGCGCCTGGTGCATCTTTGGCAATACTAAGCTGCATACTGACTTTACCATCAGGAGTAATACTCGGTGTAACATCTAAGGTCAAAGTTGCATCAATAAATTCTATTTTAGGTACAGCATTTGCCCCCGCACCTGAAGACGATTGGTATGGAATTTGTGTACCCGATTTAATCGATGCTTTTTGCTTATCTGCTGTCAGGACTTTTGGCGTAGAGACAATTTCAGTCAAACCATCTGCTTCAGATGCAGAAAGCTCTAAATCCAACATAAAGTCAGACAAACTAATTAAACCAAACGCAATACGACCAGCTGGATTTGCCACACCCAAATCTACATTAAGATTTTGAGGACGTTCAATTTCATAAGTATACTGACCCGTTTTATTATCAAGCGTAGGCTTACGCAAGTTCCACAATGTAGTATCACTACCACCTACCAACAAATCATTATTATTCGTAATACCTTGAGACAATACACCCCACTTCACACCGAATGCCTTACTAAAGTCATTGGATGCACGCACGATACGGGCTTCGATCATCACTTGCTTCACAGGGACATCGATGAGTTCGATCATCTTGCGAATTTCATCGATCTTTTGTGCGGTATCATTGACGATCAAGGTATTGGTACGAATGTCACTCGATACCGATCCACGAGGACTGAGTAGATTCCCTGCCAGCTCATCGTTATTAACTGTATTCTGATTACTGCTACCAGAAGTCGAACCATTTTTACGCTCGGTAATCAGCTTCTCAACATCCGCCACTTTGGCATAATTTAACTGAATATAATCAGTCTGAATCGGTGCCAATTTCACGCTTTGCGCAATGGCTTTTGCTTCGTCTTCTTCTGCCTTGATTAGCTCTGCAACTGGGGCAATCCAAATCACGTTGCCGTTACGACGCTTGTCGAGGTTTTTGCTTTTGAGAATAATATCAAGTGCTTGATCCCAAGGCACATCTTTTAAGCGAATGGTGATTTGACCTTGTACAGAATCCGCAGCCACCATGTTGACATTGGTAAAGTCGGCAAGTAACTGTAACACACGACGCACTTCAATATCTTGGAAGTCTAATGAGATTTTTTTGCCGTTATAGGTTTGTGGTGCACGGATCATCGAGGCAGTTGAATTATCCACAGGACGTTTCACGCTAATGGTCAGCTTATCTTCAGCTTGGTAAGCCATATATTCATAGCTACCACTTGGCTGAATCACAATCACACCATTACTGCCTTCATTGTACGCATCAATGGTATTCACAGGCGTTGCGAAATCACCCACATTTAGACGACGAGCCAAATGCGCAGGAACTTTTGTTCCAAGCATACGCACCACAACTTTACTACCTTGCTGCTGTACATCGACAGGTGCATGTGCACTACCCAACTCGATATTTACCAAACCCTCACCTTGAGCGCCACGCTCAAAGCCAATATTGGTCAAACCCATATTCTGTTGTTGTGTCGCCTGCGCAACATTTGTTGGCAATGCGACATTTTCACGAATTTCAGGTGCGACTTTGAGAATAAATGTATTGCCTTCAGTACGTGTGGTAAAGGCACCATGATCTTTAAGATTAATCGTTAGACGAGAACGCTCAGTATCTTCAAGCACTTCTACACTGCCAATTTCTGTGGTATTGACAGAAACATTATTGCCAACAGAGTTGGTCGCACCCTCGAAATCAAGAATTAAACGAGACGGCGACTCCAATTGATATGCTTTCGGTTGCACCGGCAAGCCATTAAACATCACACGTAATTCTGTACCTTGATCCGCCGTTGACATTGGCACAACTTGAGTAATCGCAACTTGCGCACTCACGACTTGAACCACCCCACATGCCACAGCCGACATTACAAATCTTTTCATGGTGAGTTGCATATTCATTACAGTCCCCATTTCACCCACTAATTTCATTATATTCATTTCTTAATCTTCCCTTATCAAGTTTCACCATGCAAAATCAAAGTACGCGGACGTTCGATATAGCCGTCCTGCCCGTCTGGCACTATTTCTAATAGTGAAATTTGATTCGGATTAATCGCCACAATGCGTCCATGGTTTTTACCCATATAACTACCAATTTGTACTCGTTCAATTTCTCCAGCAGGAGATTGAATTAAGGCAACAATGCGCCCTGAAGCACTGGTCATCGTTCCCTTCATCAACAACTCTTCGAGTGTGTACTCTTCAAGCGGTTGAGTTGGGCGCCCTAAGTTTGGATAAACTCGTTTCCCTGCCATGACCCGAAGCTCACGTGCAATACTGGTCGGTACGAATGGGCTTTTTGCACCAAAACTTGAATAAGCATAGCTTGGCACAGGGGTAAATACTGGCGGCGGCTCAATCGGCAACGGTATTGCATTGCGAATTTCGTCCATTTTAGTGTGTACTTCATCGACACGTGACTCACAACCAGCCAAGGCGAGTATCGATGCAACAACTAATGTTGATTTAATCAGAGCGCTTTGATTTCTCATTGTTTCAGCTCCTCATTTTTTTCATCCGCAATTTCAAGCTCAGACATGTAGCGATAGGTTTTCGCCTTAGCTTCCATCTTTAATTGAGGCACTTCACTACCTGCACCTTTTTCAGTGCTTACCGTGAAGTCATGCAAAGTCACAATACGAGGCAATGCCGCAACAGAACTTACAAAAGCGCCCATGCTGTGGTAATTACCATGAACTTGCATATCGATTGGTAATTCAATAAAGACCTCTTGTTTCACTTCAGGTTGTAGCTTAATGTTTTTAAACTCAAGACCTGAAGACACACCCGCCATATTGATATCTTCAACCAAGCCTGGAATTTCAGTCTCTTTCGGAAGTTGCTCAAGCTGTTGATTGAATTGCACTTCCATTAATTCCACTTGCTGTTTGTATTGCAACAAGTTACGCAGTTTCGAATCTTTATCACGAAACTCATTGAGCAGATTCGCTTCTTGCGCTTCAGCATTGGCAATATCTTCACGAACGCCCTTAATCGCTAGAAAGTATGCTGCAATTAATATCAACAGCAGAATAAACACATATACCGTCACTTTAACCGATGTTGGCCAAGCGCCGATATTATCCATATCCATTTGTTGTAGCTGTTGAACATAACGTTCAAAAGAAAAGCCTTTTTTCTTGGTTGGCTCAAACTCATCCATTTGATTTACATTATTATCCAAACTCATGGCGCCACCTTCATTTCTTCAGGCATGGTATCTGTCGATACTGTGCTGTATTCATCCAAGTCCACAGTCACATCAAACACGCCATAAGCATCTTCTTCACGTGGGAGCACTGCACCTTGTTGTACTGGCTTCACTTCCACAGCTTCAAAAGAGTTCATAAATGCATTTCTAAACCATGGAGATGCATCTAAGTTCCGCAAAAAGTCTGAGACCACATTTGGATCTTGCGCCTTACCTTTTAATGTAAATTTATTTTCTTTACGAGAAAACTCCGTCACATACATATTTGATGGCGTAAGTTTTGCCAACTCATCAAAAACATGCACAATGACTGGACGCACACCTTGCAAGTCTTGAATCAGCTTCATACGCTCAACAATCTGCTCTTTACGCTCTTGCAAGCCATCCAGTTCTTTTAACTGACGATCTAATTGTTGATTGGCAGCCACTACGGCCTGATTGGCATCATTTTGATCTTGCAGTTGATTGTTAAAAAACAACCAAATCAATCCCGACAAGACCACCCCAAGCAATGCAACTGCACCGCTAATTGCAAAAAATTCTTTTTTTCGCCGCTCTCGAAGCGCTTCACGCCATGGCAGCAGGTTTATTTTAGCCATTAATCAAAACTCCTTAACGCCAAGCCACATGCCACCAATAATGATGACGCATTACGTTCTATTTTTTTTGCGTCGACTTGGGGCGCATACCCCATTCTTAAAAATGGATTTGCCAAAGTCACACGATAACCCAAGTTATCTTGTAAAAGTTTCGACAACCCAGGAATTTGCGCACCACCACCTGCAAGTAAGAGGTGATCGATTTCAGAATATTGTGACGATGAAAAGAAGAATTGTAATGAACGCGCTGCTTGTTGTGCTAACCCAACCATAAACGGATAAAGCACTTCAGTTTCATAATCATCAGGCAAATTGCGCTCTTCTTTGGCATAGGTCGCTTCTTCCAGACCTAGCCCGTAGCGCTGTTGAATTTCATGGGTCAGTTGTTTACCACCAAAGCTTTGCTCACGACTATAAATAACTTCACCTTGATGCAAAACTGTAAGCGTAGTTTGCGAATGACCTATATCTAATACACCAACCAACTTCGTTCCAATTGGCAAACTATCTGAAATTAAAGCATATGCTCGTTCCAATGCATAAGAGTCGACATCCATGATTTTCGGCTTTAATCCAGCCAACTCAATCACTTCAGATCGATTTTCAACATTTTCACTACGAGTTGCAACTAATAGGACATCAACATGATTAGGATTTTTTTCATTAATTCTTATAATTTCAAAATCTAGACTAACTTCATCTAATGGGTACGGAATGTATTGTTCTGCATCCATACGGATCTGAACCTCACGTTCATCATCCCCCATGTCTGCATCCATTTCGATGACTTTGGTGATAACCGTAACTGTAGGTACAGCAGCAGCAACTTCCTTGGTACTTGGATTCGCAAGATTATAGACACGCTCTAAAATTTCACCCACACTTTCCGCTTGCATGATGTTTTTATCCAACACATCATTCTCAGCCAATGGCAGTGTCCCAAACGCTTCGACCTGATACTTTCCATCTTTACGACCAAGCTGAATAAGCTTTACAGAAGTAGAACCAATGTCTACACCTATAACACCCCTTGATGATTTAGAATTTAACTTGAACACCATTCTATTCCCTATTGTTTTTTATCCCCATGTTCGATTATGCACTATTTTTTTTACAGTGAGTAGCATTTTGTTACTAACAATATTAAGAGTTAACAGTTATACTTACTATTTTCCAACACACCCCAATTACCCATTAAAACCTACTTATTATGAAAATGCTATCCTCTCAGGGAAAGATTCATCCTTTTTTTGCAATCTTGATTTTAATCCTGCTTGTTATCCCGATGGCATTCTATGGCATGTATCTTTATATTGCGCCATCGCTTCCAAATATGAGTAGCTTGCAAAAAGCCCCACTGGAAAAACCACTGCAAATTTATACCAAAGATGACGTACTCATTGCAGAATTTGGCGATAGACTTTCAATTCCTGTGAAGTATGAAGATATTCCCCAAGATGTGATTTATGCATTTCTTGCTGCAGAAGATTCTGCATTTTTTGAACACAGTGGCGTGAGTTTAAAAGGACTTGGGCGTGCTGTCAGCGAAACCATCAGTGGTTCATCACAAACTGGTGGCTCAACCATTACCATGCAGGTGGCTAAAAATTATTATTTATCTCCTGAACGCACACTGCGCCGTAAATTGACTGAGATTTTTTTAGCACGAAAAATTGAACAAAATCTACCTAAAGAAGAAATCTTCACTTTATATGTCAATAAAATTTTCTTAGGAAAAAACGCTTACGGCATTCAAGCCGCCGCACGAATTTATTACAATAAAAGCTTAGAACAACTGACTTTGGCTGAAAAAGCCATGATTGCTGGCTTACCCAAAGCACCCTCAAAATACAATCCCGTTGCCAATCCTGAACGTGCTCTTGAACGACGCAATTGGATTTTAGGACGCATGTTGCAACTCGGTTATATCAACCAGAAGCAATACGAGATTGCAATTGCCGAGCCGATTCGACTCAAGCTCCTAGATCGAAAAGTTCAAACCAAATATCCTTATCTTGCAGAACTGACTCGCCGTGAATTGGTAGATCGCTTTGGCAAACATGTCATTAACTCAGGATTTAAAGTTTACACCACTGTCACGAGCTACCGCCAAGAAACAGCAGAAGAAGCTGTCCGAGATGGACTAGAAGCTTATGATCGCCGTCATGGCTGGCGTGGTGCGGAAGCACACGACAAACCATTAAAAGACTTTTTTATCGTCGGCGACATGCACCCTGCCCAAGTTATTAAAGTGAATAATAGTAGCTTTGAAGCAATGCTCAAAGATGGCAAAACGGTCACGATCCCTTGGTCTGGTATGAATTGGGTGCGCCTATATCGTAATGCCAACAATCCAGGACCTGCCGCAGGAAATGCTTCGCAAATCGTCAAAGTCAATGATATTGTTCGACTTCGCCCCAATGCGGATAAAAGTGCTTGGCGCTTAACACAAATTCCAAAAGTACAAGGGCAGTTGGTGGCGATCAACCCAAACAATGGCGCACTCGAAGCCGTCGTTGGTGGCTATAATTTTTATTATTCAAAATTCAACCGCGCAACCCAAGGCTGGCGTCAACCAGGATCTACCATTAAGCCTTTCGTATATGCGCTTGCACTTGAACGCGGCATGACACCATACACGATGGTAGACGACAACCCAATTCGCATTGGAAAATGGTCTCCTCGCAACTCAGATGGTCGTTACCTCGGACGTATTACTTTGCGCCGTGCTTTATACCTCTCTCGAAATACGGTTTCTGTCAGATTGCTACAAAATGTAGGCATTGAGCGCACACGCCAATTTTTGATGGATATTGGTCTACATGATGATCAAATTCCACGCAACTATACTATCGCGCTTGGTACACCACAGGTCTTACCGCTTCAAATGGCAACAGGCTATGCAACGTTTGCTAATGGTGGCTATCGAGTACAGCCCTATTTTATTGACCGTATTGAAGACGGTTTTGGTGAAACAATATTTAAGGCAGATCCTGCATACGCATGTATCAGCTGTGTTTCTGATTCATCGGGCACAAAAGCGCAAGTAGAGGTCGACGAGAATAATCTCGTTGCAGAAGAAGTTACTGAGATCACCAATGATTCATCTGGTAAAATTACCAATAATCAAACGACTGCACCAACCACCACACAAAGTAATCAATTTGCAGGTCAATATCGCCAAGCCGATCGTATTTTAAAATCAAGCTCAGCATTTGATATGGCTAACATTTTACGTGATGTCATCCAACATGGTACTGGACGTGCAGCACTACGTATTGGTCGAAGTGATTTAGGCGGAAAAACTGGTACCACCAATGATGCAAAAGATGCTTGGTTTGCAGGATTTAATGGCAATTTAGTTGCTGTCGCATGGGTTGGCTTTGATGCTCCAAGCACACTAGGACGTCGTGAATACGGTGGCGTTGCCGCACTACCGATTTGGATCAACTTTATGGCAGGTGCATTAAAGAATGAACCACACGCATGGGTGAAATTAGATAAAAACGCAGATGATACAGTGAGCGAATTATTCGATCAAACTGGAAATCTTGCAGAAGCACGTCGTCAGCAACGTGAAACACCACCACTTGCTCGACCACTTTATCGTCCTGCACCGCAAACCACGCTAGATTCATTAATTGCACGCTTTCAACAAGACTTCCAAGACGATGTGACAGATCAACCACTGACTACAGAAAGTGACGCACCTCCTGCGCTAAATTTACCGAATACACCAACTCAAGCACCGTCAACGCAAGCAACACTGCCGAATAACTCAGGCAATGCTTCGCCACCACCAACTAGCACGCCTACTCCACAACAAAATAATGGCAATAACGCGCAAGCAAATCCAAACAGTATCTTCTAATCAGGATTTACATTTACCCTCAACAGTAAAAAGCCCATTCATATGAATGGGCTTTTTAATATCAATCGCTTATTTGACGCTTAGCTTATTTACTACCTGCTTCTGCATTTGGTTTAAAGCTCGCAATCGCTTTATCAATATTGCCACCGCTTTGCTGTACGTTCGCTTTAAACTGGTCACGGAAAGTCAACGCCATATCAATACCACTTACATTGATGTTGCGGATTTTCCATTGATTATTTTTGTCGATCAACTGAAAGCTTACTGGAATCTTATTGCCATTATTGGCTTTAAAATCCATTGTGACTATAGGATATTTTGCACCAGTATTTCGATATGGACGCAATGTATAACCTTCATTATTATATTGCGCCAAACCTTTGGCATAGGTCTTAATTACGCTATCACGGAAGTTTTTGGTAAAACGACCACGTTGCTCTGCCGTACTGTATTGATTTGAATAGTATTGCCCCATCACTAGACGCGAAAAACCTTGCACATCAACATGTGGTTCAATATTTTGCGCCACGATTTTGTTGATCAAAGTATTATTATTAAGGTTTGCTTTGTTTTGCTTCAGCTCAACAATTAGCTTATCAGAAATACGTTTTACGAAGTCTGATGGTGCTTCTGATGGTGCAGCAAAAGCCATTGAACTCGCCAACATACCTGCGAGTGACAAACTTAATGTCGCTGTTTTTATTGTCACTGCTTTTGCTGTAACTGCTTCTTTGACAACTGCTTTCATGAAAGTCATGTTCATTCACTCCTAACTATTCATCACTCATCGATAAACGATGGTTCATCTTGACTCGTTGTCGGCTCAGTAGCCGTTTGATTGCTTGATTGACTCGCAGTTGCTTCAACTGCTGTATCCTCACTTACCACATCTTCACTTGAACTCTCTGTGCTAGTAGACTTCGACTGTGAAGAACCTGTAATAAACTTATTCACCAAGTCTTCTATTTCAACAGTACCTTGAGTTTGTGTTTCAGGGAAACTGCCACCTTGTGGGATATAGGTAAATGCACCACCTGGCTCAATCTTGAGATACTTCTCACCGATAATGCCGTTGGTAGCGACCTTTATATAAGCATCTTGATCGATAGTCGTGATGTTCTTCATGTTATCAATAAGTTGCTTTTCCATTACCTTTTGTTGCTCAGGTGATGCTTCTGTATAGTCATAGCTATATTTCAGATCTTCCATCGCATTGGCTTCAACTTGCTTAAATTGTTCAGCATTAAAGGTGGTGAGTGATTTATCCATCGCAATGGTCACGACCGCACGATGTGATAATGGATCAAGTTCAATCTTGCTGACTTGCCCAACTTTTACACCACTAATAGTCACCTTGGCACGTTCTTTCAAGCCACTAATATTGTCGATCTTGGCACTCAGGTTGTAGCTTTCACCCATGGTACTACCTGCCAAACCACTGACACGCATCGCCAATAAAAATAATGCTGCTGCAAATAAAATTACAAATATTCCAACGGCCAGTTCAACTGTACGTGTTTTCATCATAAACCTCCGAACATGACCGCAGTCAACACAAAATCAAATCCTAAAACACAGAGCGACGAGTACACTACGGTACGTGTCATCGCTGTTGCAATTCCTTCAGGTGTCGGCTCGCAGGCATAACCTTGATAGACTGCAATCCACGTACAAATTACTGCAAACACAATGCTCTTGATAATGGTGCCATTAAAGACATCTTTCCAAAACACCACAGAAGACTGCATGCTATTCCAAAATGAGCCTTCATCCGAGCCCAAGAAATCTACGCCGACAAATTTTCCACCCAGAATACCAACGGCAGCAAAAATCACGGTCAACATCGGCAAGCTAAAAATACCCGCCCAAAGACGTGGTGAAACGATTTGCTTTAATGGATCAACACCAATCATTTCCATACTAGCAAGCTGTTCAGTTTGCTTCATTGAGCCAATTTCTGCAGTCAATGCCGAACCTGCACGACCTGCAAATAATAATGCAGCAACTACAGGTGCAAGCTCACGAAGCAAAGTCAACGCCACCGCTGTACCAAGCATGGCTTCGCTACCAAAGGTGACTAAGATACTGTACATCTGCAAACCAAGCACTGCACCGATGAATAAACCAGAAACCGTAATGATCAATAATGACAACACGCCGACACGGTACATCTGATAAATAAATAGCTTTACGCCTTTCCAAGTTGGCAAAGACATCAGCACTTGGATCAACATCATCGCTGCATAGCCGATACCTTGTACCCGACCAATCAAACGACGGCCTAAAGTCGCAACTGCGTTCATTGCGCACCTCCAAGTTTGATGGCATCAGGCATACGACTAAACTGATAATCCACAGGACCTTCAACTGAACCCGTCAAAAATTGCTGTACAAATGGTGATGAATGTTGACGCAATTGCTCAGGCGTACCCTCACCCTGCACTTTTCCTTCAGCAACCACGTAAATATAATCTGCAATTGATAAGGTTTCTTCGACATCATGCGACACGATGATCGTAGTCAAATCCAACGCTTCACTTAAAGAGCGGATAAGTCGAGTCAATACGCCCATCACGATCGGATCTTGTCCTGCGAATGGTTCATCGTACATAATCAGCTCAGGATCAAGCGCAATCGCTCTTGCCAATGCCACACGACGATTCATACCACCTGAAAGCTCTGACGGCATCAAATATTCTGCACCACGCAGTCCAACCGACTCGAGCTTTTGCGATACTCGATCTTGGATCGCTGATTCAGACATTTGACGGTGTGCACGAATAGGGAAAGCGACATTTTCAAACACGGTCATGTCTGTAAATAATGCACCACTTTGAAAAAGCATGCCCATACGAGCACGTGCATCAAACAATTCCTTGCGTGACATTTTGGCAATATCCTGCCCATCAAGCAAAATTTGCCCTTGATCAGGTTTAAGCTGTCCGCCAATCAATCTTAATAAAGTGGTTTTACCTGTACCTGATGGCCCCATAATCGCAGTAATTTTGCCACGAGCGATCTGCATATCGATACCATCATAGATCACTCGATCGCCACGTTGAAAGCTCAGTTTTTTTACTTCGATCAATGCCGCATCATTCGCTGGCATAGATGATTCCATATACTTTTTATCCTTGAGGAAAGTGGTGATTCTACAGAAATATAGCCAAATTAGCGTTATAGTTTTGCTAAAAATTAGTCTTTAAACTCAGTATCAGTTTCTTTTTCGATATCTATGGTTAGGGCGTGGATGGACGAAGTCGGTTTATGCGACTGTTTGTAGACTTGTGCACCTAAAAAGAGTGCATTAATCATCACTAAAAACACAAATAAATATGGCACAAGCCAACCCACTACCAATAAAAGCCAATCAAATCACGTTTTAATACTATTGCGTGATAATTTTACACCCATTTATTACATTTGAGCAATAAAAAAAGCACATCTTTCGATATGCTTTTTTTATTTAAAAATCAATCATATATTTGAGTTGATTATTGCTTTGTCCATTTACGGATACTATCCGAGCCAAAACTCGATCCGTTACCTTTATAACGATGCTCACGACCTTCTTGTGAAAAACGCTTTTCAGTATTGTCATGTTGACCAAAGCGACGACCTTCCGAACGCTCACCATCTTGGCGGCGTGGGCGATCATTTGAGAATTCACGACGTTCACCACGATTATCATCACGACCAAAATCACGTTTTGGACGGTCATTATAGCTTGGACGCTCACCACCAAAGTCACGCTTTGGACGATCACCACTAAAATCACGTTTCGGGCGGTCGCTAAAATTACGTTCACCACGATCAGAACGATCGCCAAACTTACGCTCACCATCAAAACGACGACCTTCTGAACGCTCTGGACGATCTCCAAAATCACGCTTTTGACGGTCATTATAACTTGGGCGGTCGCCACCAAAGTCACGCTTTGGACGATCACCGCCAAAATCACGACCACCACGCTCTGAACGATCACCGAACTTACGCTCGCCATCAAAACGACGACCCTCGCCACGGTTGTCGCCACCACGTCCACCACGATCAGAGAAACGCTTTTCTGAACGAGGTTGGTAATCTTTGCGGTTACCACGGTTATCATCTTCATGCGACTTGAATTCTGAACGAGGACGCTCAGAACGTGGCTTGCCAGCAAAGTCAGCATTCGCTACGACATCATTGATATAGTCATTGTGTGACTTACGTGGACCTGAACGCTCTTCACGTTTGAAATGACCTTCGCCTTCGATACGACGCTTGCCACCGCCAAAACCACGATCACGATCTCCGCCAAAGCTACGACCACCACGATCGCCACCAAAACCACGATCACCACGTCCGCCGCCACGACGTCCGTCAGATTTTCCGCCTTTACGGCTTGGACGTGCTGGTGGTGGAGATGGCTCTAAGCCTTCGATTTCAGACACATTCAAACGAGTTTCTAAATATTCTTCGAGGGCACGGATTTTACCACGCTCACGATAAGTCGCCAAAGTCACCGCTTGACCAGTACGACCTGCACGACCAGTACGACCTACACGGTGTACATAGTCTTCATTTTTCATTGGTAAACCGAAGTTAATCACGTGGGAAATGGTTGGGACGTCCAAACCACGTGCTGCAACATCAGTTGCCACCAAGATACGTGCTTTACCTTCACGAATGCTACGCAAACGGCGGTTACGTACAGATTGTGGCATTGCACCGTGTAGCGCAACCACAGAAAGACCAGACTCTGCCAACTCTTCAGCCAACATATCGGTATCTTCTTGAGTTGAAGCAAACACGACCGCTTGATCTAAAGTTTCATCATTTAACCAATGCGTAAGTAATTTTTTCTTGTGCTCAAAACCATCTGTCCAATGCAATGTTTGTGTCACATCAGTATTGGTTGTATGACCAGTTTCGATCGCAATACGCTCAGGCGAATTCATCATGCGTTCTGCAAGTGAAATAATACGATCTGCAAAAGTCGCAGAGAACATCAAAGTTTGTTCACGGTTGCCTGCAAGATCGCTAATCGCTTCTAGATCTTCAGAGAAGCCAAGATCCAACATACGGTCTGCCTCATCAACGATCAACGCGTTCACTTTATCAAGTTTGATTTGACGACGATTCACCAAGTCCAAAAGACGACCTGGGGTCGCAACAACCACTTGTGCACCTTTCAGTTGTTGAATTTGTTTTGCAAATGGCATACCACCCATGATTGCAGCAACACGAACACCTTTCATCTTACGAACGAATGCAATCGCATCTTGGCAAACTTGTTGTGCCAACTCACGTGTTGGACAAAGTACCAAAATCGCAGGTGTAGTCACAGCACGCATACGCTCTTTGAATGGCACCAATGTATCTTGTTCAGATAACGCATTGAGCGTTGGTAATAAGAATGCTGCAGTTTTGCCCGAACCTGTTTGGCTCGATACCAATAAATCTTTACCTTCTAGTGCCGCTGGAATCGACTGTTCTTGTACAGGCGTCGGCGTCGTAAAACCTAAGTCTTGTAGTGCAAGTTGTAATGACTCTGCGAGAGGAAAATCAGCAAAAGTTTTGCTCATAGAGATTTCACCGAGTATTCGGCGCTCCAATTCTAAAATATTTAATTCAATACATCGGCATAAAGGCGACAAAACAGCATCTACAACAAAGCAATTAACTCTGCTTAATTGGCTGTGACAAGTTCCGATTTGAGACGATGTGGTCTATAAACGCACACATGTTTACGAGCGCAACCTGAATAATCGCAGTATGCGATTCGGCGCGAAGGGACGTCCTCTCTTTGGACAAAACGCGCAGACTAGGTAAATATAGATAAATGTTCAGGTAATGAACGGAAGATTCGTGCGTGGGGCGCATTCTATCAGCATTTATTTTAAAAAGATAGATTTATTTCACATATTGATTTTTTGGGAGATACTCTTTGCTCGACAACGCCATTAAACACCTTGCTGCAACAAATTCTGATACAACACCGCAATCATATCAGAACGACTAATAATCCCTAGAATTTTGCGATCCTCACCGACCACAGGTAAATAATTAAAAGATTTCTCCACGAAATATGGAATCAGGTCAGCAATGTTTTGTTCAGGTTTGACCATCACCACTTGACGGTGCATGATGTGCTTAACCTGATCTTGCCACGGACTGCGAACCTCAGAAGTATTGCGAAACCATTCCACCACGTCAGATAATGCCAAAGTTCCAACCAAATGCTGTGCTTCATCTAAGACAGGCAGGCTCATAATATTCATTTGTTTAAAGCGATCTAAAGCATGCAGGATTTCATCATCTGCATTAATATAAATCACATCTTTACTCATGATATCTGCACAACGCCCTTCCAATGATAAACGATGATTGGCATGTTGCTGTGCTTCTAAAATCAGGCTTTGGAGATCATATTGGCTTATGTCGAGCAACTCGGTATGTTGCTCCAAAGCATATTCAATATCTTCAGGTTGAATGGTGACTTTTTGCGTCGGTGTCGGGTCACTAGAGCGTTGATTAACCTGCGCAGGTTGTGGATATTGCCGTCCAATTATGTGATTAAAAAACAATGCGAATGCAATCAATAAAGCTGAATTGAGCAATACAGGATACAGCACAAAATAATAGCCCAACTGATGCACCGCATCACCACCAAGCACCGCCGTAATCGCCACTGCCCCACTTGGCGGATGAAGCGAATCTGTGGTCATCATCAAAAATATCGACAAACCCACAGCGATACTAAAGGCAAAAGTCAGATCAGTAATCCATAGACCGCAACTTACCCCAACCATCGCCGCAATCACATTCCCAATGATCATATTCCACGGCTGTGCCAGCGGACTACTCGATACTGCAAAAAGTAAAACCGACGATGCACCCATCGGTGCGATATACCACGCGTTGATGCCGTCTAGCGCATACCAACTGATCAGTGATGAAATCGCTAAACCAATCAGCGCACCAATACCGCTCAAGCCTCTTTCTTTAAAGGAAAGCACTTTAAAATTGGGTTTAAGAATTTCAATCCATGAGTGTGATGAAGCGGACACGATGCAACCTTAACGAACAAAATGCTCGCTAAGTATAGTCAAATTCTGCTTAGAGATGTATTTGACTTACAGCTTATCTTTATCAGCGTTTTTGATCGTAATGAATAACTATATAGACGCATTTATAAAGATTTCTCATTCAGATAACGCCAATAGCGTTTTGGTACGCATTGCACATGGAGTTTGATATTTTGTCGTTCTTTGATGTTAATGCTCTGGAAATAATCCTTCCACAATTGATCATACAGCTCCTCTTGATCATCTAGATCAATCATAAACTGTTGGGTTCCACCCACTTCAATTTGCGCATCAACCGCTTTTGCGGATAAATCCACTTCCTGAATCTGCTGTAAATCGTAATAGATGCCATACTTTCTTTTTTCATCATAAATCAACCAACGCTGATCTTGATAACGTCGGCAAAAGTGGCGCTGTATTAACGGCAATACATTAAAATCAGGCGCAATCAAACTCAAAAACAAGCCATCACTGGTTTTCTTAAAACGGACAAAGGCTTCCATGCGATGCTTTTCTCGTCCGACTTTTTTCGCCCACTGCGCAATCGCAAGTACACTGGGATGGGTATAATTTTTATCAAGTGAATGAATCGGTTGGCTCTGTGCATGTCGAAAAATATAAATGCAGTAATTAAAAATATGCTGATACGCATCGGTGCTTTCTGACAAAAACACATAATACAATTGTCGAAGCGCATTGTTTGAGAGCTTTTGTTTTAATGCCGTCCACACACGCTGAGCATGTCCTTCATCACTTACCACATCGATCGATACATTAAATAAATTATCCTGTAAAGACTGAAAAGAGTGGAGGGATGCGCTATTTTGCTTCGACGTGTAAGAATGAATCTCAACCTCATATTCTCGAAATTGAAATGCACGAAATACACAGCATAGCAATCCTGTCAATGTGCCATCAAAGCAATAAATCGGTCGCTCATTCACCACATGGCGAGACTTCTCTCTCATTCGGCGCACCTAGAATCCCAAGCTCAACTGCGGTGACAATTGTTTGACGTATTTCGAGTTACCTTTTTCCACGATCTGCTGACGAATCTGTTGTGGTTGCAATTCTTTTTGGAAGCTCGGACTATCTTCACAGCGAACGAAATACTGCGCTCGGCTGTATGCCACGCCAAGTTTTTTCAGCAAATCATTATGGATTTTGCCAAAGCGACGTGCTTGTACGATTTTCTTGGCAGATTTCACACCAATCCCTGGAACACGTAAAATCATCCGATATTCAGCACGATTCAAGTCCACTGGAAAAGACTCAGGATGACGTAGCGCCCAACTGAGCTTTGGATCAATATCCAAATCCAAATGCGGATGCTTTTCATCGACGATTTCATTGGCGTCAAAACCATAAAAGCGCATCAACCAATCACTTTGATAGAGTCGATTTTCACGCAATAGTGGCGGTGCTGAACCAACGGCAGGCAAGGTATTATTTTCCTGATTAATCGGGATATAACCTGAATAATAAACCCGTTTGAGCTGAAAGGTTTTGTAGTGATGATCCGCCATCAGTAACACATCTTGATCGGTTTCTTGATGTGCGCCAACCACCATCTGAGTAGTCTGTCCCGCAGGCACATACTTCGGCACATGCTTGATGATTTGTCGTTCGTCTTTAAGTTGAATCAGGCGATCTCGCACTAAACCTAAATCTTTTTGTACTTCTTGGTGTGATTTCTCAGGTGCGAATTGTTTCAAGCCAATTTCTGTCGGCATTTCTAGGTTAATGCTCATACGATCGGCATACAATCCTGCTTCATGAATCAGCTCTGGTGAAGCACCGGGAATGGTTTTTAGATGGATATAACCGTTGAAATTTTCTTCCAAGCGCAACTTTTTCACCACTTGCATCATGCGTTCCATAGTGTAGTCCGCCGATTTAAAAATCCCTGAACTCAGAAACAGTCCTTCGATATAATTACGACGATAAAAATTAATGGTTAGATCAACCACTTCTTGCACAGTAAAGGCGGCTCGTTTGACATCGTTCGAACGCCGTGACACACAATAGGCACAGTCATAAATACAAACATTGCTAAATAGAATTTTCAGCAAAGAAACACAACGCCCATCTTCAGTAAAAGTATGACAAATGCCTGATTGACTGGCATCACCTAAGCCTTTATTTTGATTTTTTCGCTGACTGCCACTCGATGAACACGACACGTCATACTTTGCCGCATCAGCGAGGATTATTAGTTTTTCACGGATTCGTTCTGACATGTCATGCGCCTCTCATTTCAATAACTTTCAATAATAAAGTCAGCCTTTCGAGCAATCGATATAGAGTTCAATGTAGCACATGGCGGAGTATGCTTTAATATAACCAAGGTAACAGTGCGACACGAGTTGTCGCGAAAAAGTTAAACACTCAAACTCGATAATTCTTTGCCACGTCCCTTGAAAATCCTTATACTTAAGCACAATTTTTCCCTATATTTTTAATGGATGCCACATGAGTCGCGCCATCTCGCATATTGATACCTTTCAAGGGCTGATCTTAGCTCTACAAAACTTTTGGGCAGAACAAGGCTGTGTCGTCCTGCAACCCTACGATTTAGAAATGGGCGCTGGCACATTCCACACTGCAACCTTCTTGCGTGCACTCGGTCCTGAAACATGGAATGCAGCCTACGTACAGCCTTCACGCCGTCCGAAAGATGGCCGTTATGGCGAAAATCCAAACCGTTTACAGCACTATTATCAGTTCCAAGTAGTACTCAAGCCAAACCCGAGCAATATCCAACAACTGTATTTGGACTCACTCAAAGCCATCGGTATCGACACTTTGACCCATGATGTACGTTTTGTTGAAGACAACTGGGAATCTCCAACACTCGGCGCATGGGGCTTAGGTTGGGAAGTGTGGCTAAACGGCATGGAAGTGACGCAGTTCACCTACTTCCAACAAGTCGGTGGTGTCGAATGCTACCCTGTGACTGGCGAAATCACTTATGGTCTTGAGCGTCTTGCGATGTATTTGCAAGGGGTTGATTCGGTTTATGATTTGGTCTGGACCAAAGGTCAATTCGGTACAGTGACCTATGGCGATGTGTTCCATCAAAATGAAGTCGAACAATCAACCTATAACTTTGAACAAGCGCCAGTGGATAAATTATTTGAACTGTTTGATTTTCATGAATCTGAATCAAACCGTTTGATGCAGGCTGAGTTACCACTACCTGCCTATGAGCAAGTGGTCAAAGCATCACATACCTTTAACTTGCTCGATGCACGTGGCGCAATCTCTGTCACTGAACGTCAGCGTTATATTCTCCGTGTTCGTACTTTGGCACGTGCCATTGCACAAAGCTATGTACAATCACGTGCAAAACTCGGCTTCCCAATGGCTGAACCACATTTACGTGATGAAGTCTTGGCGCAGTTAAAAGCACAAGCTGAAGCTGAAAAAGCGAAGGAGAAGAACTAATGCAAAAGCACACTGTATTATTTGAATTAGGCTGTGAAGAACTGCCACCAAAGAGCTTAAAAACGCTACGTGATGCCTTGAAGAGTGAAGTCGAAAAAGGCTTAAAAGATGCAGGACTTGGTTTTAACAGCATTGATGCCTATGCTGCGCCACGTCGTTTGGCATTGAAAATCAACCAAATCGAAGCACAGCAAGCCGATAGCCAAAAACGCTTTGATGGCCCTGCAGTACAAGCAGCGTATGATGCCGAAGGCAAACCAACCAAAGCGCTTGAAGGCTTCTTGCGTGGGCAAGGCATCACTGCCGATCAAGTATCGACCTTCAATGCAGGAAAAGTTGAAAAAGTTTGCTATTTCAAAGACATCAAAGGTCAAAGCCTTGATGCGCTTTTGCCAAATATTTTGCAAACAGCACTCGATAATCTACCGATTGCCAAGCGCATGCGCTCAGCGGCAAGTCGTACCGAATTTGTCCGTCCTGTGCAGTGGGTGGTTTTGCTCAAAGATGCGAAAATTATTGAAGCAACTATTCAAGACATTCAGACCAATAATCAAACTTTTGGGCATCGTTTCCATGCGCCACAGGCGATTACACTTGCTCATGCCAATGATTATCTCGATGCGCTGCGTAGTGCCAAAGTGATTGCGGACTTTGAAGAACGTCAAGCAATGATTGACAGCCAAGTCAAAGCCCTTGCCGATGAAGTAAATGCGATTGCCATCGTTCCTGCGGATTTACGTGATGAAGTGACGGCATTGGTTGAACTTCCTGTTGCACTTCGTGCCAGTTTTGAAGAGCGTTATTTGGCTGTCCCACAAGAAGCGCTGATCACCACCATGCAGGACAATCAAAAGTATTTCTGCTTGGTCGATAGTCATAACAAACTACAACCGTATTTCATTACCGTATCGAATATTGAATCGAAAGATCCAACCCAGATCATTGAAGGTAATGAAAAAGTGGTGCGCCCACGTTTATCTGATGCGGAATTTTTCTTCCTACAAGATCAAAAGCAACCACTTGCGAGTCGTAAAGACAAGCTGAAAAATATGGTGTTCCAAGCTCAGCTCGGCACACTGTGGGAAAAAACTGAACGTGTCGCTAAGCTCTGTGTGGCACTCTGTCAATTCACAGGTGCATCGCCACTCGATGCGGAAAAAGCCGCATTTCTTTCAAAATGCGATTTAACTTCTGAGCTCGTCGGTGAATTCCCAGAACTGCAAGGCATTGCAGGAACCTATTATGCTCGCCTTGAAGGTGAAAATGATGAAGTTGCGGATGCACTGGGTGAGCAATATTTACCGAAGTTTGCAGGGGATGAATTACCGCAATCTAAAACAGGTACTACCCTTGCCCTTGCCGATCGCATGGTGACTTTGGTGGGTATTTTTGGTATCGGTCAAGCGCCAACGGGTTCAAAAGATCCATTTGCACTGCGTCGTTCTGCGATTGGCATTCTGCGCTTAATCATTGAAAATGAACTGGATATTAGCCTAGAAAACTTGGTTAATCTTACGCTTGCTGGCTATGGCGATGTGATCAAAGATCATGACAAAACCCGTGCTGATGCAGTGGCTTTCTTGGAAGGTCGCTACCGTGCCAAATACGAAGATCAAGGCGTCGATGTAGATGTGATCCAAGCGGTACAAGCCCTTTCGCCGAAGTCACCACTTGATTTTGACCAACGTATCAAAGCCGTAAACCATTTCCGTACTTTAAATGAAGCCAGCGCATTGGCTGCAGCCAATAAGCGTGTGGCAAATATCTTGTCAAAAGAAACGGTTACTGAAAATAGAGTGAATGAAGCCACGTTAGTTGAGTCTGCAGAAAAAGACCTTTATCAAACGCTGAAAACTTTGACTGCTGAAGTTCAACCATTACTCAATAATCGTAACTACACTGAAGCCTTGTCAAAGCTTGCTGCACTTCGCACACCGATCGACGCATTCTTTGACAATGTCATGGTGATGGCAGATGATCCAGTGCAGAAAGCCAATCGTTTGGCGCTATTAGCACAGCTTCGTGGATTATTCTTGAGTGTGGCAGATATTTCGGTATTGCAAAATTAATCATTCATTTTATTGAAATAATAAATAAACCCTGCTATTAAATGAGTGGGGTTTTTTATTATTCATAAACCACAAATTTATCAGCATATTGCTCTAAACTTTTATCATCAACAATAATCCCTAAACTGAGTTTTGGTCGTGTCAGCCCTACATAGAATTTAGATCGTGTTGCATCGGCTAATTTATGTTTAGAGTCAATTAACCACTTCAACATATCTTTAGTTGGATACAACAATACACGATCTATTGTTAATCCTTTAGCTACCCCCATATTCATACAAGGAAAATTTGGATTTATTTTAGTAGCTGTAGTTAGGCGCAATTGAGTAGGTCGATAATCACTCAAATACTTATCTATTTTTCTTCTAGGAACAATGAATAAGCCTAAATGTCTATCATCTTCAATGCAACAAACACACGGTTCTGTTGCGGTAAATGACTGATAAAGTAGGGAAGATAGTTCACAAATAATTTTTTCGTTCCTATGTGAATACTGTAAAGTTGTTTCATCTAGATCACATAGTTTTTGCCAATATTTAGAATAAAATTCTTTAACGCCACCTTTATTATAAGGCTTATATTTTGATAAATTATTAGTAGAATAAGTACATTGTCTAGGATCGCCAACTAAAAGAACATTTTCAACTGACTTTAAAATATTAGTAACAATATCAAAATCATACCCTGACAGATCTTGAACTTCATCAATATAAATATGTTTATAAACCCTAGATAACCTATCAAAAATTAACTCAGGGCTATTCTCATGTGTTTTTGCAATAATTTTAGAAATTTTATCGGAGAAAATTTTCCAATCCTTTGTAAAATAGTGCGCAAAACTACTTTCTTTAGTTCTCAGTGCGGATTGTCCACCATCTATATACATAAATCCAATTTTTAATTTGTGTAAACTCTTTGCTAGCACACACTGATAAGGTCTAAAGCAATCATTAAGTAGAAAATTAAACCAAGTCTTGATTTCTATATTTGATGGCAAAAACCCATACTTTTTAATAATTTTTCTCTTTATTTCTTCAGTATTTTCAATAGTAAACGTCGTAATTAGCACTTTTTCATCATTAGCATTATGTGCCTGACCTATCAAGTAAGTAGTTTTACCTGCCCCTGCTGCTGCAATCATTAACTTTTTCATGATTTACACCATTCAACGATGTCTTTAATATACTTTGGATACTCTAAAACCTCATCAGATTCAAATAGTTTCAATGCCCAATCTGTTTTTTGATTTATCATATACTTGATGATTTGTTCTGCTGTTGTATAAGTCGATGGATAGTCAATTACTTTTTTAAATTTTAATAAATCTTCTTTATTAACATCAAAAAATTGTGGCTCTAAAGTGTGTAGTTCATTCCTATTATCAGCGCTGATACAAATATGCTCTTTTTTTAAGTAATCTTCATATTTTTTAAATATATTATTCGTGTAATCTCCATCATTATCTGTAATCACTGCAACATTTTTATTTAAAAGATTAGCGATATCTAAAAACCGCTTAAATGCCAAACTTTGCACACTGATAACGTCAATACCATCCTCTATAGGTAATTTATTCTCATTTTCTTGCATGTAAAGTTTTTGAAAGACCAGCTCGTCTGATGGACCTTCAACTAGTACGGCTTTTTTAGCTAAAATTAGCCTTAAAGTGTCATAACCAGCAAGTTTTTGGAAATATTTATAAGTATCAGATGGTAAATCCTTAAAAAATTTAGTTTTCTTATTATCTATTAAAATTAAATTTTCTAAGCCTAGTTTATTTGCAACAAAACTACTATGTGTTGAAATAATAATCTGCTTACCACTACCATTTTCTTGAATTTGTTTAATCAATGCATTTAATTTTGTGTGAGAAAGATGATTTTCTGGCTCTTCAATCAAAATTAAATTTTTGTCTTTTTCATGTGAGTGAGCTAAAGCTAAATTAGTTTTAACTATACATTGCTCTCCCTTCCCGATTTGATCAAAAGGGATATTATTAAAGTTTGTTGTTAGCTGACTTTCCCATGAATTATTCGAACTTAAATCAACCGTAATTGATAATTGTTTTTCTGAAATTCTTGTGCTAGTTGTAATTTTTGTATTTAAAGCAGTAATATTTGTATCCTCATTAAAACTTTGTTTTAACTTTCTGTAGGCTTGCGAAAGACCGATCTGCTCACTCCTATCCAGTCCATCCTTAATAATTTTGGATAGATAAATATCAGAACCATTCTTTAATTTTGAAACTGACGAGTCAATCAAAACTGATTTAATAGGAATCACTCTACTAATCACAGTTTTTCGTGCAAAAGATTGCCATTCAATATGAAAATATTCTATCGGTATAGATGTTTGCTCATCTGGTAGTTCAATCAACTCTTGATACAATTCTACGTACGTTTCATCAAGCTTAATTTCGAAACGGATTCCTTGAGCTTTGTAGTCATGTTCAGTGTTTAGAGAGCCTTCAAATTCAGCAAGCTCATCGTTACTCTGAAAGTAAATTTCAATTAACAACTCGGGTAATTGTGCTGTTTTATCCGTTTTTATCTTTGCTAAATATTCTTCAACACTCTCGTAATTAAATAAATATTGATGAAAATCATGCTTTAGATATTTACCATCCAATATTCCAGATAGGCATAAGTGAATAGCTTCTAAAATTGTAGACTTTCCTGCTTCATTATCACCAACAAGAATATTAAGTCCATCATTAAACTCTATAATTGTACGCTCTTTAAAACTCTTATAGTTTTGAAGCACTAATTTTTCTATTTTCACAGCATTACTCCAAAGACTTTAAGCATCTAAACCAAATTAAAAATAAAATATATTAAATGCAACACTTTTTCACAATACCAAGTTTCATCTTTATGCCTAGCAATAGCACTGAAACAAAATTTTTATAAATTATGCTCAGTATTTACGTTTAAGGAACGAAGCCTGCACACTACTTCGATTTTTAAGCGTTAAAGTTGGCAACATTGAAAATATCGGGTAATAATCTATGAAACAACTTAAGCTAATCCTTGCGATTTCCACAGCTTTGGCGACAGGTTCAGTATTTGCCGACACAGCGAAACATGCTGTAGATGCTTCTGCAAAAACACCACATACAAGCACTTCTGCAAATGTATCAGTTGAAACACCAAATATTCTACAAAAAGTCGGTAATACGACTAAAAATGTTGTAGGAAAAGTTGGTGAAACAACCTCTAATACCGCTTCAAAAGTTGGTACAGCGACTAAAGGCACTATTAGCAGTGGTGTAAATACTGTAGGTGATACTTCTAAGAAAGTATTCAATACAACAAAAGAGATCACGTCTAAAACAGCTGATAAAGCAAAATCAAAAGCATCTGATGTAAAAGTTGGCGCAAAATCAGTGACGAAGAAAACTGTGAATGGCACAAAATCAGTTGCAAACACAGTAAAAGACAAAGCAGTTGATACTAAAGATGCTGTAAAATCAAAAGTATCAAATGCAACAACTGGCTCGACAAGCGTCGGTGTAAATGCTGAAATGAATGGTCACGCCAGTCATCAATATTAAGCATGACAAACTCAAAACCCGGGCTCTATGCTCGGTTTTTTTACGCTTACATCTCTATCTTCTAAATAACATTTTTACTTCAAACCCACAAACAAAACCCCCACCTTATGGTGGGGGGTTTGAAATTAAAAGCTGGCGATGACTTACTCTCACATGGGTAACCCCACACTACCATCAGCGCTAAGTGGTTTCACTTCTGAGTTCGGGAAGGGATCAGGTGGTTCACACTTGCTATTGTCGCCAGCAAACTGTTATGACTATGCGTTGGTCTTATTCGCTGTGTACTTTGTTATGTACTTCGCTTGCCATTGCTTTGGTCAAATGAGTGTATTAACAGTAAAAATTGAGTGCTGAATTTTATTGCTTAAGCGTTACTGAATCAAGTTATTTATGACGTTTCTGTCATTGGTATGAATCGATTAGTGCTTGTTCAACAACCACTTGGGTGTTGTATAGTCAAGCCTCACGAGCAATTAGTATTGGTCAGCTTCATGCGTCACCGCACTTCCACATCCAACCTATCAACGTCCTAGTCTCGAACGGCTCTTTAGTGGACATAAAGTCCAAGGGAAATCTTATCTTGAGGTAGGCTTCCCGCTTAGATGCTTTCAGCGGTTATCCCTTCCGAACATAGCTACCCGGC
>NZ_CANLSL010000006.1 GCF_947493735.1 uncultured Acinetobacter sp.
AACTATGGGAGTCCAAAACAACAGCTCGAAATACTGTTGGATTGGACGGGTATTTGACCTTATCTACTACAGCCCCTTTTATTTTTCATCTGTATTATTCTTTGGTTATGAGTCATATTTACAATCGGCAGGTCGTGAGCTGAATGTTTTATCGATTTTATTTTTCATGATTTATATTTCGATGTTTATTTACTATCAGCAATATCGATATGAAATTTTAGAGCATAAAAGTGCCAATCATGCAGAAGAATTAGATCGCTATTTAAAACTAAATAATCAATTGGCTCGTTATGCGCCAGTTCAGCTTTGGCAATCTATCATGCGTGGTGAGCTTGAAGCACGTATTGAGTATAAGCGTCGTAAGCTAACGATTTTTTTCTCTGATATTAAAGGATTTACCGATCTTTCAGAGAGTTTGATTCCTGATGATCTTGCATTCTTGTTAAATGATTATCTCAAGCATATGACTGAGATCGCAAAGCATTATGGCGGTACCATTGATAAGTTCATGGGCGATGGCATGCTGATTTTTTATGGCGATCCGAATAGCCGTGGTGAGAAAGAAGATGCTTTAGCATGTTTGGATATGGCAGTGACGATGCGTCAGCAAATGCGTATTTTACGTGAGCGTTGGATCAAAATGGGCTATACCTCACTCAATGTACGGATGGGGATCGCAACAGGTTATTGTCACGTTGGAAACTACGGTACACCGCATCGTATGTCTTATACCATTGTCGGACGTGATGCCAATATTGCTTCACGCTTACAGACAGCGGCACAAGTTGATCAAATCTTGATTTCTGAAGAAACGTTTAACTTAGTCAAAGATGAGTTTTTATGTGTTCAGCATGAACCATTGGTTTTAAAAGGTATTAGTGAGCCTGTGAAATCATGGCAAGTGGTTGAGCGTTACCATGAGTCGATTGAAAAATATCGCACATGGTTTGATTTTGAATCTAAGGGCTTTAACTTATTGCTCAATTTGGATCAAACGCCAATTTATGATTACCCTGAATTGATTAAGATCATGCAAGAGGCGATAGATCGAATTAAACTACAACAACAACGTACCGATGATGATGGTGCGGTGATCCTGTCAAAAGAGCATATTGTGCCTTTTCAACAGCTCAATGAGAAAAAGCACTAGAATAAAAAATTCTCTATATAAAAAATCCATGTAAGTGCATGGATTTTTTTTGATTTTAAACACTTACAACATGAGTAATGAAACTTTTCGATCTTATTAGTGGTTTTCTGAAGCATGATTGATGGTGTATTTCGGAATTTCGATTTCCAAATCTTCATCTTCGATTTTCACTTGGCAAGACAATCGTGATTCCGCTTCCAAGCCCCAAGCACGATCGAGCAAATCCGCTTCGACATCATCCATTTCATCGAGCTCATAGAAACCCTGACGAACCACCACGTGACACGTGGTACATGCTTTTGACATATCACAAGCATGTTCGATCTTCACGCCATTTTTCAGCAGACTTTCACAGAGGTTGGCATTTTTTTCGACTTCAAATTCAGTACCTTCAGGGCAGAATTGCGCATGTGGGCGTACTTTGATACGTGGCATAATTTATTCCTTCGGCTGATTTGAAGAGGTATTAGATGAATTTGACCAATCATCAAGGCGAGTGCCTTTTAAAGCATGGTCAATATGCTGATTCATACGCATCGCAGCAAATGCATCACTATGAATCTTTAACGCTTCAACGGCTTGTTCGATAGCTGAGGCACCATCAGTTTGCAATGTCTTTTCCAGTGTTGCGATAGCTTCATTTAAAGATTGCTGTTGAGCTGATTCAAGCAAACTTTGATCTTGAATGAGTGCCTGTTTTAAGGCCTCTAACTCTCGTTGTGCTTCGACTTTTAACTCATTCAGATGACGCAAGTGTTTGTCTTGTTCGGCATGTTGAAAACCTTCTAAAAGTAGACGTTCAGTATCTGATGACGACAAACCATAAGATGGTTTGATAGTGATATTAGCTTTGACATTCGATGTGGTTTCAAGCGCAGAAACATTGAGTAGACCATCCGCATCCACTTGAAAAGTGACTTCAATCCGTGCCGCACCCGCAGTCATCGCAGGAATGCCACGCAGTTCAAATTTACCCAATGATCTGCAGTGCTCCACCATATCACGCTCGCCTTGCACCACATGGATCAGCATGGCAGTTTGACCATCTTGATAGGTGGTAAATTCTTGCTTACGTGCCACTGGAATCGGCGAGTTACGTGGAATTACACGCTCAACCAATCCGCCCATAGTTTCTAAACCCAAAGACAATGGCGTGACATCGAGCAACAACGTGCCGTCTTTACTGTTGCCAACCAATTGATTCGCAGTAATTGCAGCACCAAGTGCCACCACTTCATCAGGGTTAATGGTACAAAGAGGTGTTTGCTCGAAAAACTTGGCTACAGCGTCTTGAATCGCCATCGAACGTGTCGAACCACCGACCAGAATGATGGCATTCACATTAGCAACTTTTAGCTTGGCATCACGTAAGACACGTTGGCAAACCTGTAGTGTCCGATCTGCCACAGGCTGAATGACCGTTGCCAATTCAGCTTGAGTAAGTGTGGTTTGAAAATGCTGTGCTTCAATTTTAAATTGAATATCAACTTGCGATTCAGTTGTCAGTGCTTCTTTGGCAGATTTGGCAATTTGTACAAGCTGCGCATGTTGTTGATTGTTGAGTTCATCGATTTCAAATTTAGTTTTTAAGAACTTCACCAATAAGCGATCAATATCGTCACCGCCCATTGCGGTGTGACCGCCAGTGGCTAGGACTTCGAATACACCTTTGCTAAAGCGTAAAATCGACATATCAAATGTGCCACCACCAAGATCGTAAATTGCAAAAGTTTGATCTTCGACGATTTGACTATTTTGATCGAGTCCGTAAGCGATCGCCGCTGCGGTTGGTTCATTCAATAGGCGTAATACATTTAATCCTGCGAGTTTGGCTGCATCACGTGTTGCCTGACGCTGTGCTTCATCAAAGTAGGCAGGCACGGTAATGACTGCACCATTGATTTCATGCTCAAGATGTAGATCAGCACGATTTTTTAAAGCCGTTAAGATTTGCGCAGAGATTTCGACAGGGGATTGATTGCCATGTGCAGTGACGAAAGTTGGCATATCTTGATCGCTGCCGACCAATTCATAGGGATGTTGGAAGCGGATATCGGCTTTTGAGCGCCCCATAAAACGCTTCACTGAAACGATGGTATTGGCTGGATCGGTGGCGATCAATGCTTTGGCATCATGCCCAACAGTCACTTGTGTGTGACCATTGTTATCTTTGCCATAATGTACGATAGAGGGCAGAAGCGTATGATCATGTTGTTCTTGGAGGATTTTTGGCACACCAGAGCGCACAGTCGCCACCAATGAGTTGGTGGTACCGAGATCAATACCGATCCCGATACGATGTTCGTGTGGATTACTGGATTGTCCAGGTTCTGCAATTTGCAATAAAGCCATAATCTATCCGCAGTTTAAATTCAGTCAAAAATGAGAACGCTTATTGATGAATGTTGTTTATTCAAAATCATCATCAAAACCAGCAAAATCCTCATCATCGAATAATTTTTCTTCTGCTTTATCAATGTCCATCAACACATGACGGAAGAAACGTAATTTTCGCACAGTATCTCGTGCTTCTGACCAATCTTGCTCGGCATAATCAATTTGAAACTCTTTGATCAAGGCGTTGACCCATTGCTCAACTTCAGTTCGTAAACCTTGCAATTGTTCACTTGAAGTCGCTTCATCAAGCTGTTCACGAAGCTCTAATGCAGATTGCAAAAACTCAAAATCATGAATAGATTGCTCAATACCACCATCTTGCTTTTGTAGTTGCAGTAAATAGGAAGCACGGCTGTCAATATGTTTGAGCGCATCGTAGGCTTGATTGACTTGACTAGACTTGGCAATGGCTTGCTCGATTTGATCTTGATTATTATCAGGATGATATTGCTGTTGCAGTTTGAGAAATTTGGCTTTGAGTTGCGTCAAGTCGATCTCAAGCGCAGGTTCAAGTTCAAATAATTCAAAGTGATTCATTGCAACGGCTCATCAGTAGATTGGAAGAAAAACAAAATCTATCTATAAAAATATATGTAATAAAAGCCAATAAGACACTGGAATTATTGGCTTTTTATCATGACAAAAGGGGATTAAACAGTGAAAGATTCACCGCAACCACATTCGCCTTTTTGGTTCGGGTTACGAAACTCAAAGCCTTCGTTTAAACCATTTTTGACATAATCCATCTCAACACCATCGAGATAGACTAGACTTTTTGGATCAACAAAGACTTTGACACCGTGTTGTTCAAAGACTTGATCATGTGTGTTGGTTTCATCTACAAACTCAAGCACATATGCCAAACCAGAACAACCAGAGGTTTTGATTCCCAAACGGATACCTTCACCTTTACCACGACCCGCAATAAAGTTTGCAACATGCTGTGCAGCACTTTCAGTTAAATGAATCATGTTTACTCCTAAACTGTTTGCATATGGTCGGTGATGATCATCTGCAATTTATTTTGCAGTTTTGCTACGGTAGTCTTCAACCGCTGCTTTGATCGCATCTTCTGCCAAGACAGAGCAGTGGACTTTTACAGGTGGCAATGCCAATTCAGTGGCAATATCCATGTTTTTGATCGCTTGCGCTTCGTCCAGAGTTTTGCCCTTGAGCCATTCAGTCACCAATGAACTTGATGCAATCGCAGAACCACAGCCGTATGTCTTGAAGCGTGCTTCTTCGATCACGCCATTGTCATTGACTTGGATTTGCAAGCGCATTACATCGCCACATGCAGGTGCACCCACCATGCCTGTACCAACATTTGCCGCGTCTTTGTCTAATACGCCTACATTACGTGGATTTTCGTAATGGTCGATTACTTTTTCGCTATATGCCATGATGCTTCTCCATACCTCGGGGTCAGCTGGGGTTGATGAAATGGTTTAAATTTTCAATCAACCATGATAAATAAATATGGGTGTTGATTCACTTTTTCAAGTGAAATCAGTGTTCTGCCCACTCGACTTTTGAGAAATCTACGCCATCTTTGTACATATCCCAAAGTGGAGAGAGTTCACGTAGTTTTTCTACTGCAGATTTGGTGATGGCGATGACATGATCGATCTCAGCTTCAGTGGTGTATTTACCAAAGCTAAAACGGATTGAGCTGTGCGCCAACTCATCAGATAAACCAAGTGCACGAAGCACATATGATGGTTCAAGCGTTGCCGATGTACATGCAGAACCACTTGATACCGAAACATCTTTCAGTGCCATCATCAATGATTCACCTTCAACAAAGTTAAAGCTGACATTGAGATAGTTTGCGACGTTATGTTCAGGATGACCGTTGAGGTAGACCTCTTCCATGTCATTCAAGCCATTCCACAGCTTTTCACGCAACACACGTAAACGTGCTTGCTCAGCTTGCATAGTTTTACCAGCGATTTCAAAAGCTTTACCCATACCAACGATCTGATGGGTTGCTAGTGTACCAGAACGCATACCACGCTCATGACCACCACCGTGGATCAATGCTTTTAAGCGTACACGTGGGCTACGACGCACATATAATGCACCAATACCTTTAGGGCCGTAAGCTTTGTGACCAGAGAAACTCATCAAATCGACTTTCATGGTTGAAAGATCAATTTCAACTTTACCTGCAGCTTGTGCGGCATCAACGTGTAAGAATGTCTTATTTGCACGAGTCAATTCGCCGATTGCAGCCACATCAGTGATCGTGCCGAGTTCATTATTGACCATCATCAATGATACAAGAATGGTGTCAGGACGAAGTTCTTTTGCCACCATGTCAGGGGTAATCAAGCCTGTGCGTGGTTCTGGCTCGATATAGGTAATTTCAAAACCTTCCGTTTCTAAGAAACGACAAGTATCCAAAATCGCTTTATGTTCAATTTTAGAAGTGATGATGTGTTTGCCTTTATTTTTATAAAAATTGGCAACACCGATCAATGCTAAGTTATCTGATTCAGTCGCACCAGAAGTCCAGACGATCTCACGTGGATCTGCTTTGATTAAGTCTGCAACTTGCTCACGTGCATACTCCACAGCTTCTTCAGCTTTCCAACCATAGCTATGCGAACGTGATGCAGGATTACCAAAATTCCCATCAAAGGTGAGGGTGCTCATCATCAACTCTGCAACTTCAGGCAACACAGGGGTTGTTGCAGCATAATCTAAATAAATTGGGAGCTTCATGTTAAATCGTTCCTGTAACAGACTTTTGATTGACGATCAGAGGGGCTAGATCATCGCTAGATGATTGGCGTAAAGCGACAGCTTGCACATTATCTCGATCGACCAAATCAGCAAGGGAGATACGTTCTAAATAATTTGAAATATGACTTGATAAGTCTTGCCATAAATCATGAGTCAAACACATTGCACCATTTTGACAGTTGCCTTTGTGGTCACAACGCGTCGCATCGACGGACTCATTCACCGCTTCGATGATCTCGAGTACAGTGATTTCACGAGCAGGGCGTGCAAGGTGATAACCACCATTTGCACCACGTACACTGGCAACAAGCTGGCGACGTTTCAATTTTGAAAATAGCTGCTCAAGATAGGCGACAGAAATAGTTTGTCGAGCGGCGATTTCTGCAAGAGTAATCGTTTGGTCGAGTGGCTGAAGTGCTAAATCGAGCATTGCAGTCACGGCGTAGCGACCACGTGTTGTAAGGCGCATGATCTAATCTCTTAGCTTTGATCTGTGGCAACATGCAAATACGATATGTGAATTATAAAAAAACCCGACTAAATTAGTCAAGTTTAATATCATTGTAAATACTGATGTTGGTTATTCACTATGCAAATAGCATGAATAAAATAGCTTTTTGCTAAAAACTTAACGTGATTTGAGTCAAGAGCGGTTAAATCGAGATGTATTATAGCAGAATAAATGCGCTTATGCCGATGGCGAAAATGAAGATCAATAATAAATATAAGCGATGTGTGTTTTTAAGCTTACGTTCAAGCTGTTGTAGATCATAACGCTGTTCTTTTACTTGTAATTCAAGTTGACTAATTTCACTGCGTTGCAATTCAAGCTTATTTAGAAGTGGTTCTAAGCTACGTTGTGGTAAGTTATTTGACTGTTGTTTTGAGAGCCAACTTTTCCAATCCGCAAAAAGCATTGGCAAGGTTAGGCTATGCATAAATAAACGGAATTGATCATGCCATTCCTCTCCACCAAACAATCGAACTCGACGAAGATGGCGATCATTGCCAGTTAATAAGAAACGCACCAAATCAATACTTGAAGCTGATACGGCGAAGGTTTCAACTTGATTTTTTTCGGTCAACTCTGGATCAAATAAAATGCCTTTATTATCAAAAGTGACATAAAAATCTGAAGCAGGTAAAAAGGTTTTAAAAGCAATAGTGACATTATGCTGAACAAAGCTTTTCGCATGAAGTCGTGAAGCACGATCATGTTTTAATAGAAAAGTCACAATTGTTTCTAAAATAATTAGAATAATAGAGTGCAACAAATGTGGTTGGTGTGTGCTTTGTTGCGTGTTGTCATTCATCAAAATCAAAACCTTAATTAAACCACGTTAACAATCCATTGTTAGCGCAAAGAATATTTTGCTATGGCAGTTTAAAACAGCAAAATATTAGCAACTTTTAACGTAGCGCTGTATCACGATTTAAGAGCATGTCATGAAAACTGTCAACAGCTAGTTTTTAAGAAAGGTGAATTGTTAGACAGATTTAATACATTTGATACAGAACTCTGCTATGGTGAACTGTTATAAGTCAAAATGCGAATGTTGTTTTAGGAGCTAGGCATGTGTCCAAATAAAGATAAGGATATTTCAGTGGTTGACCAAGTGGATGGAATGGATCGGCACGCTCATAGTTTGTACGATGAACATGCGATTGATGAATTGCAAACTGAAACATCAGTAAAAACAAAAGGTAAACGTAAAAGCCCAATAGAACTTCGTAAGTATACCAAGCAAATTTGGCTTGCAGGATTAGGTGCATTCTCACGTGCTGAAGAAGAAGGTAATAAACTGTTTGATTCATTGGTGCAAGTCGGTGAAGAACTCGAATCAAAAACAAGCAATGTTGCAGATCAAACTGTTGAAAAGGTTGGTGAGGTCACAGGCAAAGCGTATGAACGTGTTGTAGACACCCGTGAAAAAGTTGAAAAAATGATTGATCAACACACACACCAGACACTCAATCGTTTTGGTTTGGTGACACCAAAAGACATTTTGCTAATAGAACAATTATTAAAAAATCTCAACGAAAAGGTTGATCGCCTTGTCGATAGTAACGAACAGCTGAAAGCAGAGATTCAAAACTTAAAGCAGGTTAAAAAATAAACAATGAGAGTAAAATCTCCAAAATTTTGTAAAAAGTTCGCATTTTTTTCAAGAAAAGCGTCAACTTTGGCTTGCCAACATCAAATCGCATTGCTATAAAGGCTTCTACGGCTATTTTTAAAATTTGGCTTAAATATTCAAACGATCAAATTTAGAGGATGTTTTGCATGAATAAATCAGAATTAATTGATGCGATTGCTCAAAAAGGGGGGCTTACTAAAGTTGATGCTGGTAAAGCTCTTGACGCAACGATTGAATCTATCAGCGCTGCATTGAAAGCAGGCGATACAGTAACTTTAGTTGGCTTTGGTTCTTTCAGTGTGAAAGAGCGTGCTGCGCGTACGGGTCGTAATCCGAAGACTGGCGCAGAGCTTAAAATCCCTGCAAGCAAAGTACCAAGCTTTAAAGCTGGTAAAGGTCTTAAAGATTCTGTTGCTTAATTTGTTTCAAACGACATTGAAGTAACTTAAACGCGCCAGGACGGCGCGTTTTTTATTGATGAATGCGTTTTAGATACTGATATATCATTTTGATGTAAGTAAAAAATAAATATACTTGTCATTTGACAATTTTTGGCTAGTATTCGATTTAAGGTTTTTTTTGGAACACTTATGGAAGCTTTTCGTACATTAATTCGGGGTTGGCTTGGCAAAGTCCTACTGGTCTTGTTTTTAACACCTTTGGCATTGGTTGGAATCGAGGGTTATTTTTCTGGAAGCAACGAAGAAGTTGCGATTCAAGTCAATGACCAAGAAATCACTAAAGCAGAACTAGATAATTGGATTAAATCTCAAAAAGACCAGTATCTCCAAGGTGTTGGCGGAGATGAAACTTTGCTCAATAACGAAGTGATTGAAGCACAAGTCTATGATGCAGCGATTGTGCGCGCTTTGTTGATCCAACAGGCAGAGAAGCTTGGTCTGACATTAAGTGATGAACAGCTCGGTGCCTTACTTCGCCAACAACAGGCATTTCAGCAAGATGGTCAGTTTTCACAACAACTCTTAGATAATTATTTGGCGAATTCACGTTCAACGATCAACCAATTGTTAACCAATTTTCGTCAGCAAACGGCGTTGAGTTTGATAACACAAAGTTTGATTTCAACGTCGCTGCATAGTGCCAAAGACACCGAGAATCTGATCAAACTGATCAGTCAAGAACGTACCACGCATCTTGCAGAAATACCTTTGGCAAATTTTGCTCAAGATTTTGTCGCTACTGATGCGGCTGTTAAAACGTATTATGATAAAAATATTGCGTCGTACAATCGTGCAGCGAATGTTGATGTGCAGTATGTCGTTTTGAATAAGTCAGAATTTGAAACCCGTGCTGAAGTTTCCGAACAAGATCTACAACAGGCGTATCAAGCTTATAGTGCTAACTTGGCTAAAGATGCAAGTCGTGAAATCAGTCATATCATGATTGCAACTGGCGATGATGGTCATAAAGATGCAGATGCGTCTAAATTGGCTCTAACTGTTCAAGCAGAGCTTAAAGCAGGTGCGAAGTTTGAAGATCTCGTGAAAAAATATTCAGAAGACCCTGTGTCTAAAGAAGCGAATGGTAAAGTTGATGGATATACTGTTGGTGCATTTGGTGACGCATTTGACCAAGCAGTGCTTGGGTTAAAGCAATCAGGGCAGACTTCCGCTCCAGTAAAAACAGATTTTGGCTATCATATTATTCGTCTTGATCAGCTTTCAGGTGTAGATGTACCACCATTATCATCGGTTCGTGATGAGCTCATGACTGAAGCAAAAGAGAAGAAAGTTGAGAACATGTATCAAGATGCCATTGGTCATGCCAATGAAACAGCACTTGAAACAGACTCTCTTGAAGCACTTGCAGAGCAATATAAGGTATCGGTACAAACTGCTCGTAATGTACAAGCAAATAATACGGATGTCGTTCTTTCTGATGCACAAGTGAAACAGAAACTGTTTTCTGAGCAAATCGCTGAAGGTGATCGTAACGTATCTACAGGTATTACGACGACAGCTGGTTCTACAGTGTGGTTTAAAGTATCTGAATATCGTGCAGAACGTCCTCAAACTCTTGCTGAGGCAAAAGCTGATATTCAAGCGAAGTTAAAACGTGCAGAACAAGTGAAACAAGCTGAAGCAAGCGTAAAACAACTTTTGGCGGATTTTAAAACTAAACCTGCGAAAGAAGCACTTGCATCAAGTAAGTTAAGCTTTACGAATTTAGGTCCTGTACCACGCTACAGTGCGTTGCTACCAAATGATCTTGAGAAAGTGGCATATAGTGTTCCAGCTCCGACCAAAGAGGGTTTTTGGTCTGCGAAGTCTGCAAATTCAGGTGAGTATCTATTTGTTGTTGCTGTATCTGCAATTGGGCAAAACCCAGCCTTTACTTTAACTGATGAGCAAAAAGTGCAAGTTGTAAATCGTTTTGATCCACGTGGGCAAAATGAATTGAACGACTATATTGAATATCTGCGCAGTCAAGCAAAGGTCGATCATAAATCGCAAAAGAACTAATGATTAGAAGTGGGCGTTTGAATTAAGCATTTTATTTTATACGCCACTCATCATCAAAAAAAGCGTTGGTAAATACCAACGCTTTTTTACATCTGTGCATAACAGCTATGGCTTATTGTGACGCAATATACTTTTGATTGTCTGATAAGACTTGCGTGGTAATCGTGGTTAAAATACTATGCAAAATATCAAACTCAGTCTGTAGAGGCGTACTTTTGCGTGTAATCAACGCCAATGTGCGTTCAGGAGGGTTATCAATAGGATGAATAATCAGCTGATCATTGGTGACTAAGCTTGCGTTTTGAATAGCAATCTCAGGCAACATGGTAAAACCAAGATTCGCCAAAACCATTTCTAATAGCGTTGGTAAAGAGCTGGCCTTCAATCGAGCGTCATTCTTTTGTTCTTTGATCGGACATGCACTCAGTACGTGATCACGCAAGCAATGTCCTTCTTCAAGCAAAATCAATTTTGATAAATCTAAATCATCAAGGTTCTTGGCTTTGATGGTATCTTTATCATTTTTATTGCAGACCACATACAGCTTTTCTGTATTGACTTCTTTGATCTTTAAACCTTGTGTATCAAAAGGCAATGCGAGAAGCACGATATCTAATTGACCGTGTTCAAGGCGTTCAAGCACTTTTTCACTTTGCGCTTCATGTAGATGTAAGCGAATACGTGGTAATTCTTTTTGAACGGCTTGCAATAACTGGGTCAAAATAAAAGGTGCAATAGTCGGAATGACACCGAGATGTAAATCACCTGTTAATGGCTCGCTCATCTCACGGCTTAAACGCATCAAATCTTGCGCATCGGCAAGTAACACACGAGCACGTGCAACGACTTGTTCACCAAGTGGTGTTAGCCTGACATTTTGGCGGTCACGCTCTACCAATACACCACCAAGTAGTCGCTCTAATTCCATAATGCCACCAGATAAGGTGGATTGGGTAACGAAAGAGCGACGTGCCGCCTCGGTGAAATGTAAAGTTTCTGATAAAGCAACTAAATACGAAAGCTGACGGAGAGAAGGTAGAGCAGCCATAATATCCTAAGGAGTCAATGATTTAATTTGTTGAGTAAAAATATGCACTAATTTTGGAATGTAATATAGTGGTAAATCGTGTCCCATACCATCTATGAGTTCAAATTTTGCATTCTTGATCGCTTTTGCAACAGCTTTGCCGTGTGCAGGTGGGAGTAAACGATCTCGACTGCCATGCACCACTATCGTAGGCTGTTCGATTTGTTTGTCAAGTTCTAATAACGAACCTGTACAAAGGATCGCCAAGAATTGTTGTAATACGCCTGCGGGATAAAAACTTCGGTTGTAAAGTTTACGTGCATGTTCTGCAGATAGAATTGGATCGACTAAACCAGGCGAACCAATGGTGTTAAATAATCGAATGGAATGCTCAACGATACCATTTTCATCGTGAGATTTTGGTTTGCCAATTAAGCTCATCAACTGCTTTGGAAATGGTGGAGGTAAGAAACGCTGATTGTTACTGGTGAAAAGCAAGCCTAGTGTTTTTACTTTTTCAGGATATTGTGCCGCCACGATTTGCGCAATCATGCCACCCATTGATGCACCAATAAGATTTACTTCTTTTAAGCGTAGCGCATCAATTAGTAAGCTGACATCTTCAGCCATGTCATACAAGGTATATGGTGCACCTTCATTCGGTAGACCTAAGCCAAAACGACCCATTAATTTCAATGTATTTAGACGTTCGCCTTTACGTTTGGTTTTGCTAGATAGACCAATATCACGATTGTCAAAGCGAATTACTTGATAACCTGCGTCAATGAGTAAGCGACAAAATGCATCAGGCCATACCAACATCTGCGCACCTAAACCCATAATTAACATAATGGTAGGATGTGCAGGATTACCACCTATTTCAACATGTAGTCGTTGCTTGTTTGGTAGCAAAATTTCAGTTTCTTGCATGAACTCACTATACGGCGATTGGTTCATTTGCAAAGCGGTCGCTGTCACGGCAATGTCCTCTATACATCTTATCTGCAACGCATTGTGACGACTAAATTTGGGTCAACATACTTCGTTACATAAAACTTGTGGCGTGTAAAAAAGGTAAGTCTATCGTTGTAAACTTACCTTAACATTTGTGTTCAACAATCAGTCTAATGTAGATAGATTAACTCGATTGCGCAGGGATCAAGTCTGGAACTAACTTTGCAAGGCTGAGGCGTTGTTTGCCTGCGGTTGCACCCAGCAAAACAAAGCCACGTAAAGTACCTTCTTGATCAATTGCTTTGGCAAGCATGCCATCGTCATACTCTTCAGTTTCCCAATTGACCTCGACATCAGTCGGTGCAGGTAAAACAGTCAATGGTGCTGCAGGTGTTTTCACCGCAACAGGCATTGCAGGGTAGTGAACGTGGGTGCTTTCACCATTCAGCGTTTTTGCCAAAGCTCGAGCTTGTTGCATGATCGGCATTACATAAGGAAGCAATGTTCCTTGAACCTCTGCGCAATCACCAACAGCATAAATATCGGGCTGATTGGTTTCCATAAGCGAATTGGCAATTATACCACGATTTGTATGAATTTTGGACGATTTTGCTAAATTTATATTCGGCTGTAACCCAATCGCAGACAAGACCACATCCACGACGAAACGCTGTCCGTTGGATAAGGTCACTTCATAATCGATATCAGTGCCTTGTTGCTTGATTTTAACAACTTTATCAACGGTGGTGCCAAGTGCAAACTGAATGCCTGCTTGTTCAAGATTTTCTTGGAAAGCGGTTGCTGTATGATCTGGTAGTAGACGCCCAAGAGGTCGTGGTGCTATATCAACTACAGTGACATTGTGATCGGTATTTTTCAGATCATTGGCAAACTCGCAACCAATTAATCCTGCACCAAGAATCAATACACGTTTTTCTGCACGGCGATCTAGATGGTCACGGAAGGCTTTGTAATCATTGAGGTTGTTTACCACAAAAATATCATCCGCACCGTCACCAGAGATGGCTAGGCGAATGGGATTTGCACCCACAGCGAGCACTAATTTCTCATAATCTAAAGTACTGATTTGACCACTAGTTTCAATCTCAATTTGATGTTGTTCTGCATTAATGGCTTTAACCCAAGTTTCAGTGAGAATGGTCATATCGAGTTGAGTCCGCATTTTTTCTGCATCGCCAAGCGCAATTTGATCAGGTGCTTTATTTCCAACTAAGGCATTCGATAATGTCGGTTTGGCGTAGTTGCTTGCATCATCCGTCGTGATCATGATCAGCGACTGTTCTTTATTCAATTTACGAAACTCACGTGCAAGGGTATATCCAGCCATACCTGAGCCGACAATGATGATAGGACGGATTGTTGCCATATGTTGTTATCTCCATATATTTTTTAAATATCGCTTCAAGTATCTTCTATAGTCGAAGAAATTAATTTCTGATACAAGGCAACCGAGCGAAGGTGTACAAAGAGTACTGCGAATGAGGTTAACGCTGTAGCAGGATTTAAGTTCTCTGACTATAAAAACAAAAAAGACCATGCAATGCATGGTCTAGTCGAGTAAGACTTATACTTCGATCATTTCAAAATCTGCTTTTGAAACGCCACAGTCAGGGCAAGTCCAATCGTCAGGAATATCATCCCACTTTGTACCAGCTGCAATACCGTCTTCTGGCCAGCCTTGTGATTCGTCATAAATCCAACCACAAACGATACATTGATACTTTTTCATTTAAATCTCCGTGCACTGACTCGGTGGAACATTCTGCCTATCATATTGAGCAAATCTCACGACTTCACTCAAACTTCCTTGAGCAACTATCTTAAAGTGTGCCGAATAGAAAATAAAGTCAGAATATGCGTCATCGAAACTGGGTGCGGTTAAATCATGCAAATTGGGGCTACTTTAAACGATGTATTTTGCTTATAACTTATCATTTTAAGACAAAGGTGAATGATTTTGGGTCTGTTAATTGGTTTGTTTGTTTAAAATTTAACTGATTTAATGAGTTAGACAATATAAATAATACAATGATAAATTGAAGTGTAAAGTCGCAAGTAAATGTTCCAATGATTTGAATCAAAAGAATGATTATTAATAGTAATTTTAAAAAAACTGGGGGAGTTTAGAAAAGACTAGGCGAGTTTCGCTTTAATCTTGCTAGATACTTGGGCTGGATCGGCACGTCCGGCTATGATCGGACGTAGAGAATTCATCACCTTACCCATATCTTTCATGCTAGTAGCACCTTGCGCTTCAATCGTTTGCGCAATGAGAGAATCAAGCTCGTCCTCTGACATAGCTTCAGGTAGAAATTGAGAAATGACCTCAAGTTCGGCTTGTTCTTTACTAGCTAAATCTTCTCGACCAGCGCCTTGAAAGGCCTTGATCGATTCTTTGCGTTGTTTGACTTGTTTTTCAACAACGTTCATCACTTGAGCATCATCAAGTTCGATGCGCTCGTCGATTTCAATTTGTTTGATCGCTGCTTGTACACCACGAATCACTGTCACGGTCGCCATGTCTTTCGCTTTCATGGCAGTTTTGAGTGTGTCAGTAATTTGCGTTTTTAAAGTAGTCATATCATCAATCAATTATCAATTTAAAATCTGAATACTCAATCATTGAGTATAGTCACTACAAGTTTATAAAAGCGAATTAGTACAAACGAGTTGTGCGGATTGATTCACGAGCAACTTTTTTTGCATAACGCTTCACAGCAGCAGCTTTTTTGCGCTTACGTTCTTGAGTTGGTTTCTCGTAAAATTCACGCTTACGTACGTCCGCTAAAACACCTGCTTTTTCGCAAGAGCGTTTGAAGCGACGGATAGCAACGTCAACTGGTTCACCTTCTTTCAATTTAACTTGTGGCATATAGAATCCTCTATTAAGACAATGGACAATGTGTATGTACCCTATGTACATACGGTGAATGAGTGCGGCATTTTACGCTTTTACTCTGCGAAGTACAAGTCTATAATGTGCGCCATCGTCTCGAACGAATTGATTTTGAAATTATCGCTTGAATTTGGTTGTGTAAAAATGATTGTACTTGGTTTGGAAACGTCTTGTGATGAAACTGGTCTAGCGATCTATGACAGTGAGCAAGGGCTTCGTGGGCAAGTATTGTATAGTCAAATTCAACTCCACGCAGAATATGGCGGTGTAGTCCCTGAGCTTGCCTCTCGTGATCATGTACGCAAGCTCATTCCACTGTTAGATCAATTGCTGAGTCAATGTGATTTATCTAAACAAGATATTGATGCGATCGCCTATACACGTGGTCCGGGTCTGATGGGTGCACTGATGACAGGTGCATTATTTGGGCGAAGTCTTGCTTTTGCCTTAAATAAGCCTGCGATTGGCGTACATCATATGGAAGGGCATTTACTTGCACCATTATTATCAGCACAGCCACCACAATTTCCGTTTGTTGCGCTTTTGGTGTCAGGTGGTCATACGCAACTCATGGCTGCACATGCGCTTGGTGAATATGAATTACTCGGTGAATCAATTGATGATGCAGCGGGTGAGGCTTTTGATAAAGTCGCCAAAATGCTCAATTTGCCGTATCCCGGCGGTCCAAAAATTGCCAAACTCGCATTACAGGGCAATCCTGATGCTTTCGCTTTTCCTCGTCCATTGATGCAACAAGCTTTGAATTTTTCCTTTAGTGGTTTAAAAACAGCCGTATCGAGTCAAATCAAAGCAGTCGAAGGACAAGGGTGTGAGGCGGATATTGCAGCGTCATTCCAAGAAGCTGTAGTCGATACTTTGGTGAAAAAATCTATCAAAGCACTTAAGCATACAGGCTTAAAACAATTGGTGATTGCAGGCGGTGTTAGTGCCAATCTGCGCTTACGTGAAAAACTGGAAAAATCTCTGAGTGGAATGGGTGCAAAAGTCTATTACGCTGAGCCTGCGCTATGTACAGATAATGGTGCAATGATTGCTTTTGCAGGCTATCAGCGCTTAAAAGCGGGGCAACAAGATGATTTGGCAGTCACCACCACACCAAGATGGCCGATGACTGAGCTAACAGCCTTATAAAATCCTGTACTAGATCAAATTTAACCTGCCAAGCACAATAAAAATGGGTAACTCTCAGATCAGGTTTTAGCTAGTATACATAATGTACGAAGCATGAGTCGCTCTCAAGCTTAGTTGACCATGCTTCGAAAGCAATGTTTAGTTTTATATTATTTCGGGTAATTATTTTCCACTTTCCACATCTTCATGCTGATGCGTATCCGCTTCAACAGCACGTAACTCTGATACAAATCCTTTCATCACTTCGGTTAATTCAGGCAGGATTTTTAACATGGCATTTTGCCCAACGGCCATACTTTGTTGCATGACCACAGGCATTTTCTCGATTGTGGTTTTACCCAGTGGTGTTTTATAAAAAGCAATCAAACCGTTGATGTCTTCTTGAGTGAAGTTGTCTTGATAAATTTTGACCATCGCTGGCTCAAGGTCTGACCAAGTCATGCCTTTTGCCATGACATCTGCCATTTTCTTTGAATACTTGTATACGACTTCGACTTGCGCATCAGTCAGCGGTTTACCTTGTTGCTTTTGTACTTGTTGAATCGATTGCGACATGATGCTTTCCATCTGTGCATTGACCTGATCTAACATTTGCTCAGATTGAGTGACTTGCAATAATTCTTTGACAGAAGCTTCTGTTGCTGTGGCAGCCATTGCAGTGATGGGTTGGAATAGCGCCATGCTCATGGCAGTGGCGGTCAATAATTTTTTCATGTGTGCACTTTAATGTTAGTAAATTTAAAATTCAATTAAGTATTATTGTAGCTTATGCATTTGGCTTTAGGTACTTATAAATATTTCGAGTTGTTATCCAACGGGTCTTAGGAAGCAAACATAAAACAATTATATGGTAACTCCCTAATATGAATCAAAAAAATAGGTACTACAGCACATTGTGAACTGACATCACCTTTACAAGGTGCTGTTGAATTCGATGAGTCGTATTTCGGTGCTCATCGTATAAGAGGGAAACCATGATAATTTGTATCTTAAACTACTCAAATTATCACGGAAAAATCCGCTTTAGCTTCCTAAGACCCAATGTGAAATAGATCGCAGCTATTTAGGGCGTATCGAGCGTGGCGAAGTCAATCTGACAGTAGATAAGCTATATCAAATCGCACAGGTTTTGCAGATTAGCCCAAAAGACTTATTACCAGAATAAAATAGTTATTTGCACGACACATTTAGTCGTAGAACATGTAATTGACATAGATTTTTAGTAATTTATATCACACAATACCCTCAAAAGAAATTTGAGAGTCATCTACGTGATTACAGGCGAAATTAAAAGCAAAATTGATCAGATTTGGAACGCATTTTGGAGTGGTGGTATTTCCAATCCTCTTGAAGTCATGGAGCAAATGACTTATTTGCTCTTTATTCGCCGACTCGATGAAATTCAGATCACCAAAGAAAAGAAAGCCAACCGTTTAAAGAATGAGGTTGAGCATCCAATTTTCACGCCTGAACAAGATCATTTACGTTGGTCAAAGTTTATTACTTTAGGCGATGCTGCAACTTTATATAATACCGTAGCCAATGAAGTCTTCCCATTCATTAAAAACTTAGGTGCAGAGGATGACTCGACATACAGTCATCACATGAAGGATGCTCGTTTTACCATTCCAAACGCTCCACTATTAACCAAAGTGGTTGATCTGTTGGCTGATGTACCAATGGATGATAAAGACACCAAGGGCGATATTTACGAATACATGCTTGGTAAGATTGCTTCCGCAGGTCAAAATGGTCAGTTCCGTACGCCTCGCCATATCATCAAGATGATTGTGGAGCTGATGCAACCTAAGCCAACCGATACCATTTGTGATCCTGCATGTGGTAAGGGCTTTTTGGTGGCTGCAAGTGAATATCTAAACGAGCATCACAGCATTGAGATTTTTGCCAATCCTGAAGCTGCAAAGCGTTTTAGCTCCGATACTTTCTTTGGTTATGATTTTGATAGCACTATGCTTCGGATTGGTTCAATGAACATGATGCTACATGGTGTTGAAAACCCAAGTATTGAAAACCGTGACTCATTAAGCGAAGCGCATTCACATATTGAAAGTAAGTACAGTCTGATTCTTGCTAATCCACCATTTGCAGGCAGTTTAGACAATGAAAGCTGTGCCAAGAACATTCAAGCGGTGGTTAAGACCAAAAAGACTGAATTGTTATTTTTAGCTTTGTTTTTACGTTTGTTAAAAACAGGTGGTCGTGCTGCGGTGATTGTGCCTGATGGCGTGTTATTTGGTTCATCTAAAGCACATAAAGATTTGCGTCAAAAGATTGTGGAAGAACAAAAACTTGAAGCAATTATTTCCATGCCATCTGGTGTGTTTAAGCCGTATGCAGGGGTTTCGACTGCCATTATGATTTTTACTAAAACCATGTCGGGCGGTACGGACAAAGTTTGGTTTTATGATATGCAGGCGGATGGTTATTCACTGGATGATAAGCGTAATGAGCTAGATGCGTTTAAGCATGAAAATAACAACATTCCTGACATTATTGCTCGTTTTAAAAACTTGGAAGCGGAAAGCACGCGTAAAGCCACAGAGCAAAGCTTTATGGTGGATAAAGCTGATATTGCTGCTAATGGTTATGATTTGTCGATTAACCGTTATAAAGAAGTGGTATATGAGCAAGTGGAATATGAAGCACCAAGTAAAATTTTGGCAGATTTAGAAGCACTTGAGCAGGATATTTTAAAAGGAATGGCTACGCTTAAGGAGCTTCTTAAATGAGTGATTGGGTAACAGCAAAACTCAAAGACGTTGCTAAAGTTGTAACAGGTAAAACGCCTCAAACTTCAAATAGTGAATATTATGGAGGAGATATACCATTTGTCTCACCTGCTGATTTAAATGAAGGTATCCTCAGTGAAACAAAAACATATTTAACTTCTTCTGGTGCAGATCAGGTCTATCGAGTTCCTAAAAATACCGTTCTTGTTTCTTGTATTGGAAATCTTGGAAAATTAGCGATAACAGCAAAAGAGGTTTGTTTTAATCAACAAATTAATGGTTTGATTTTTGATGAGCAGAAAATATTCCCTAAATATGGTTTTTATTTTGCTCAAACTATAAAACCACAATTGGAAAAAGCATCTTCTTCTACAACATTGCCTATTGTAAATAAATCTAGATTTTCAGATTTAGAAATCAAGTACCCACCACTTTCCGAACAACGCCGAATTGCGTCTATTTTAGATCAAGCGGATGAGCTACGCCAAAAACGTCAGCAAGCGATTGAAAAGTTAGATCAACTTTTACAAGCCACCTTTATTGATATGTTTGGTGATCCTGTGAGTAATCCTAAAGGTTTCGAGGTTAAAAAACTTTCAGAACAAGTAGATTTAATTCAGATTGGTCCTTTCGGAACTCAATTACATCAAGAGGATTACATTGAGAATGGAATCCCTTTAATCAATCCATCACATATAAAAAATGGAAAAATTATTCCTAATCATAAATTAACAGTAAGCCAATCTAAGTACGAAGAATTAACTCAATATCATCTTAGACTGAATGATGTTTTATTAGGTCGTCGTGGTGAAATGGGAAGATGTGCTGTTGTAACTCAAAACGAAGTGGGTTGGTTATGTGGAACAGGAAGTCTTTTTCTTAGACTTAACGTAGAGAAAATTAACCCATTTTTCTTAGAAATGTTGTTATCTTCAGATTCAATAAAAAGATATTTGGAAAACGTGTCACAAGGTCAAACCATGGCAAATCTGAATAAAACCATTGTAGGATCAATACCATTAATTGCGCCAAGCATTGAAATTCAGAACAAATTTTTTCTCATTGCTGAAAAAATTGATAAGATGAAAACTGAATTGAAAAGTGCAAAAAATCAAGTAAACAACCTATTTGAATCACTACAAAACCAAGCATTTAACGGCACTTCATTTGAGAATCTAAGATACAAGGACAGTTTATGAAATTTAAATTAATCGCAGCCGTTGGCTTAATTTTTTTCTCAACCACCAGCATTGCAGAGAAATATCAATTTTCTCCTGTAAAAATTGATATCAGCGTAAATGAACAAAGAAAAAAGCATCCTATAACCGCTATAGGTACAGCAATATTTAAAAATGGTGTGCAAGTCCCTGCATATTCGATCAGCGTCCCTATGGGTATGGATGAAACTGATGCACCACATAGACCTACAGCAAGTTGTAATAAGTCAAAGTGCTATTTCGCAATGGATTTACCAAAAAAACTTGCTGCCAGCATGAGGGTATATAACATTGCTGAAACAGAAGAATGGATCTTAGCACCTGCTGAATGGACACGATTGGAAGGTGCTATTGGTGTAAATGGCAACACCGTTTTAGCACTTGCATCAACAGATCAAAAGTCAAACCTAAGTTTATATGCTGTCCCTGCTTGTGTCGGTTGTGGACTTGATGCCGCAACACCATTTTTCCCAGAAGCTGCAAGGCAAAATCATCAACTATATGGTACTAAGTTTAGTGGGACAACACCACCTGTACACATAGTAAGAGCGAATCAACAAACTGTTTATTATCAGTATCAATTAAGAGGACAATATCAAACCAATGGGGTCGCAAAATTTCGACCAAATGAAGACAATATTTATGATGAACTTAGTGTTACAGTTGCATCAGATAAAATGGAATACGCTCGAATAATGTTAAACTTTTTTTCTTTAACACATAAGTAAATTACTTAATATCAAGAATCTATAAAATTTAATTTAATATTTAAGGGAATATATACATGAGTAACTTCTCGTTTTTAGAACCTGAATTTAAAAGCTTGGCAGCGACTGCCAAAGAAGCCGAAAAGCTCACGTATATATCCCCACAATTTGCCCTTGCAGCGGCTCGAACATCACTCGAAAACCTTGTACTGTGGTTGTATCAATACGACAAAAAACTGACTCAGCCTTATGATGCTTCACTACATAACTTACTCAACGACCTCAAATTTAAAGACCTGATTCCACCCTATATTTGGGACAAAATGGACAACATCCGCATGGTCGGCAACAGTGCCGTACATGGGAAAAAGTTTAAACAACTGACGACTGAAGAATCTGTAAAACACATCAGCCATTTATTCCTGATGTATGTTTGGTTTGAACGGAACTATGGCTCACCATCAAAAGACCGTTCTCAGTCGATTTTATTTAACCCAAAACTAATACCAAATGCTGACAATACTCAGCAAATCACCGCCAACCAAGAACAACTGCAAAAAGAAACAGAAGCTAAAGAAAAACAGTTTGCTGAACAACATAAAGCTTTACGGGAACGTGAGCAAAAACTATTTGAACTGTCCGCAAGTTTAGAAGAGCGTGAAAAATTACTTGCAAATATAGATGCTGAACTTGCACAAAAACGTGCAGACGTTGAACAAGCCAAAATTGCCAACAGCAAAATCGAAGACCATACCGACTATAAAGAAGACGAAACTCGTAAACTTAAAATTGACCTCATGCTTGAAGAAGCAGGTTGGGAAATTGGCACAACGGTTCGAAAGGAAGTTGCTGTAACAGGTATGCCAAGCCCATCGGGTAAAGGTGCAGTGGATTATGTGCTGTATGATGCCAATGGCTTGCCTTTGGCGGTGGTTGAAGCAAAACGCACATCGACTGATCCTGATATAGGACAGCAACAAGCCAAACTCTATGCAGACTGTTTAGAGCAACAAACAGGACAAAGACCTGTCATATTCTATACCAATGGCTACAAAACCCGAATCTGGAATGATGTGCAAGGTGGCCCACCACGCTTAGTTCACGGCTTTTATACGCAGGCAGAACTCAAACGTCTGATCGAAAGACGTAAGAACAACCCTGATTTAAGTAGCTTCCCAATCAATGCGGATATTGTCGAGCGTTACTACCAAACTCGTGCCATCAAAGCCATGCTTGCAGCCTATCAACGTAAAGAACGTGCAGGCTTACTGATTATGGCAACAGGCACAGGTAAAACACGTACTGCCATTGCACTGGTCGATGTGCTGATGAAAGCGAATGTGGTGCAAAAAGCCTTATTCCTTGCCGATCGTACTTCATTGGTCAATCAGGCACACAACGCTTTTAAAGCCAATTTAAAAGTTGCCTCATTTGTCAATTTACTTGAGGATAAGAACCAAGTCGGACGAGTGTATTTCTCGACCTATCAAACTATGATGGGCTTAATTGATGAAAAAAATGCGGACGGTACACGACAATTCGGTACAGGCATGTTTGACCTGATTATTATTGATGAAGCACACCGCAGTGTTTATCAAAAATTTGGCGAGATTTTTAAATACTTCGACAGCCTACTGGTGGGCTTAACTGCGACACCGCGGGATGAAGTGGATCGTGATACATACGCACTGTTTGGCTTAGAAAGCGGTGTCCCAACCGATTACTACGACCTCGATCAAGCCATTGCAGATGGTTATCTCGTGCCACCGAAAGCTTATTCTGTTCCGCTTAAATTTATGCGTGAAGGCGTAAAATATGACGAACTCTCTGAAGAAGAAAAACAACATTGGGATAGTCTAAATTGGGGCGATGAAGATGCACCTGAAGAAGTCTCAGCATCCAAAATCAATAAAGAGCTGTTTAATACTGGCACGATTGATTTAATGCTCAAGCACTTGATGGAAAATGGTATTAAAACTGAAGGTGGAGATTGTTTGGGTAAAACTATTATCTTTGCCGTCAATCAAAAACATGCTCAGTTTATTGCTGATCGCTTCAATGAAAACTATCCGCAATATGATGGCAAGTTTGCCCGTGTCATTACTCATGCCACTAAGTATCCACAAAGCTTAATTGATGACTTTAGCAAGAAAAATTTACCTGAGCCACAGATTGCGATTTCAGTGGATATGCTCGATACAGGCATCGATGTACCTGAAGTGGTCAACTTAGTATTCTTTAAAGCTGTACGTTCTAAAGTGAAGTTTATGCAGATGATTGGGCGTGGTACTCGACTCCGCAAAGAACTGTTTAGCCCTGAAGATGATAAAAAAGAATTCTTTATCTTTGACTACTGTTCAAACTTTGAATACTTCAATGAAAACCCTGCTGGTGCGCCTGTTGCGACCACAGAGCCAATCGGACAACGTTTGTTTAAAGCGCGTTTAAATATCCTGAGTTTACTGAATGCGAAGGACGATGCCACCGAAGAATTAAAAGCTGTACAGCAAGATATGCGTCAGAGTTTACAGACTGAAGTGAAGTCCATGAACAATGACAACTTCATTGTGAAGTCTGAACTTGAGCATGTTGAACACTTCAAAAATGATGATGCTTGGAACAACTTAGATGACCTTGCGATAGGAACATTACGAGAACATATCTCTAAACTACCGAATCAACTTGAGCCTGAAACATTAGAGGCCAAACTGTTTGATATGCTTTGCTACAACTTAGAACTTGCGATATTGGAAAAGAACAATATAGCGATTCAGAGTTATGCCAATAAAGTAATTGAAATTGCTTCTAAACTGGAAAGCAAAGAAAATATTCCTGTTGTTGCAGAACAGATTGCGCTGATTCAAGACATTCAAACCGTAGAATATTGGAAGAGTATCAGCTTGCCAATGCTTGAAGCGATGCGTAAGCGGATTCGGGGTTTGGTGAAACTGATTGAAAAATCCACATCGACTATTGTGTATTCCATGCTTGATGATGAAATTGGAGATATGCAAACGGTTGATATTCCTGTCGTATCAAGTGGCGTAAACCTAGCCCAGTACCGTAAGCGTGTAGAAAGCTTTATTAAAGCCAATGAAAATCATATTACCATTGCTAAGTTAAAGCGTGGGTTAGTACTGACACCGACCGATCTAAGTGAGTTAGAACGCTTTGTTTTTGAAGCACAAGAAGTAGAAAGCCGAGATAAATTTGAAGAATGTTTTGGGACTGAAAAATCCTTACCGTTATTTATTCGATCATTGGTCGGTCTGGATCGGAAAGCTGTACAAGAAGCCTTTTCAAAATATTTACAAGGTTCAACGTATAACGAAAAACAGATACGTTTTGTGGAAATGTTAATCGAACATTTAACACAAAATGGTGTATTAGAGGCTGCTCAATTATATGAACCACCGTTTAATCAGATCCACTATGAAGGGATTGATGGTGTGTTTGGTAATGCCGATGCTGACAACATATTTGGGGTTGTTGAAGCGTTTAATGAAGCGGTGGCTTAATTAATGAATAATTTAAAAATAAATATTAAGGGGTAAATTATGTTAAAAAAATATAGAAATAGAAAATTTTGGAAGCTACCAGAATTTCAATGGATATTCATTGATGGGAGTCACGTGAGAGCACACCAACATTCTTCAGGAATAAAAGATCAGGATATTTCAAAAAGTATTGGTGGAAATAGTTCAAAAATCCATTTGGCTGTTGATTCTAATGGCAATCCTATTGAGTTCATCATTTCTGATGGGACGACTCATGTTATGAAAATTGCGCCAATCTTAGTTCAGCAATTAGACGTGTCTGAAACCAAAACGTTGTGCGCAGATAAAGGATATGACTCTGAGGGTTTGAGAGTACAGATCCAAGACACTGATACCAAAGCAAATATTCCGAGAAAGTCCGATACGCAATCGAACAATGATCATATGGACTGGTATTTTTATAAAATCTGACACTTAGTAAGAGAATAGGTTTTGTCGATTAAAGCATTTTAGAGGAATTTCTACACGATTTGATAAACTAAAGCGCAATTTTAAAAGTGCTGTCGCTTTGGCTTGTATCTATCTTTGGTTGCCTTTATGAAATGTCAACAGACCAATGTATCAACAATCATGGTTTAATAAGAGTAAATACGATGAAAAATTATCGGATCGTAAAAATTTATTAAAAATAATTCTGGGATCAATTAACTAACCCAAACTCTCCAATAATCGCCTTCGCAGGATCTTGGATCGAATCGTCTGACGTCAGTAAACGATGCAACGCCAACAACTCCTGTATCTGCTCATCACCTTTATCCGTCCTCAACAACACCTTTAACTCCTGATAAATATTCTGCGCAGTCGCATCCGACTGAATCAACTCTTTCACCAAAGCCTTTTTGGCAATGATATTGGGCAGGGAATAATGCGGAATCTTGACCATCATTGAAGCAATAAAATACGTCAGCCAGTGCAACTTATACACCACCACCATCGGCTTATGTAGCAGTAACGCCTCTAAAGTCGCCGTTCCCGACGCCAACACAATCGCATCACTTGCCGACATTACCAACCGACCAATATTGGACTCGCTACCTTGATTATCAATTACCGTGATACGGTCTTGAATGGATTTTTCTTGAGTCGCCAAAAGTTCATGAATCTGTTTGGCACGATTGGCATTGATCGCAGGAATCAAATAATGGAAATCTGTGCTTGAGTTTGCAGTGCCATCATTTTTCTGTTGCATCAACGCCACACTATCGAGCATCACAGGCAGTAAGCGTTCAATTTCCCCTAAGCGACTGCCTGGCAAGAGCGCAATGTAACGCTGCTCAGGATTGAGGTTGAGCTGTTGTTTGGCGGCTAGCGTGTCGGTTTCAAGCGGTAAAGACTTTGCCAATGGATGCCCGACAAAGATCGCAGGCACGTCATATTTTTGATAAAAATCCACTTCAAACGGAAATAAACACAGCACCAAATCACAAGCGTATTTAATATTAAAGACACGTTTCTGACGCCACGCCCACACCGACGGACTGACATAATGCACAGTTTTGGTTGGCAGTTTTAAGTCTTTGATGGATTTGGCAACCCGTAAATTAAAATCAGGCGCATCTATACCAATAAATAAATCAATCGGTTGCGATTGCCAATGGGCAAGCAATCCATCACGTACCGCAAACAGTTCTTTGAGATGTTTTAACACTTCAACCAAGCCCATCACCGAGAGTGTTTCCATCGGATAGAGGCTATTGAAGCCTTCAGCGATCATCTGCGGTCCGCCAATGCCTTCAAACTCTGCGTCGATGCCTTGTGCTTTAAAACTGCGGATTAACGCTGCGCCTAACGTATCTCCAGACACTTCACCGACGACGATACCGATTTTTAAAGGTTTCGATGGATTGGAATCTGACACGCTGATCTCGCTAGGTTAAATAATTGAATTTAGGCATCTTAGCATTTTGAGTCTGAGAATAATATTGCAAATCAAGAGTGGATAATTCGCTATCGAATGTGTGGCTTTATCATAATTTCTCATAAGCTATGCACTTTTGATTACAACGTCTTAGCACAAAAAGTTATAAGATGCGCACAGTTTTGAATATTTTGGAAAATACATGCTCGATGTCATTCATTTTATCTTGGCAGGTGTGGTTGTTGGCTTCTGTGTCGGCGTGACAGGTGTGGGCGGTGGTTCATTGATGACACCTATTCTGATTGGTTTGTTTAAAATCGAGCCACATATCGCCATTGGTACAGATTTATTGTATGCCTCAATTTCCAAATTTTGTGGTTCTTTAGTGCATGCGAAAAAGCTCAATATCATTTGGCCATTAGTGATTTTTCTTTCACTGGGTAGTATTCCTGCATCTTTTGCAACGACTTGGGTGCTTGAGCATTATTTGAGCCAATCGACGCATTATAAAATGGTCTTGACCATGTTTTTGGGCTTTATGCTGACCATTACGGGTATTTCGATTATTTTCCGTCCGCAGATTGAGCGATTCTTTAGCAAATATCGCAATCCTAATCCAAGTGAAACGCTGATTGACCCGAATGCGATTACCAAGAATAAGCATGTTTATATCATCATCATGGGTGCGATCTTAGGTATCTTTGTGACCTTATCATCTGTAGGCGCAGGTGCGTTTGGTATCATGGCGTTGATTATCATGTTTCCGAATATGCCGATGATTCGCATTATTGGTTCTGATGTGGTGCATGCGGTGCTACTGACATTAGTCGCAGGGCTTGGACATATGAATTCGGGTAATGTCGATTTTCATCTATTGATGTGGTTATTGGTCGGTTCGATTCCTGCAATCGTGGTGGGTACATTACTCAGCTCAAGAATGCCTGAGCGTCTGATCCGTCGAATTTTGGGGATTACATTGTTTGCATTAGGTGTGAACTTCATGGTCAATCCAATCAAAGCAAAACCAGTCAAAGCAGAAACAGCGCAAGTGGTCATCCTACAAGATCAATCTCAAAAGATCGTTTAAAGTGAAATATTTAGCGTTGCTTATCACATGAAAATTGAATGATTGGAAAAACAGTTGAATTTGATTGAAAAAAAGCACATGAAAATTAAGTTTTTCATGTGCTTTTGTAATGATCAAGTTATGGAAACATGCTATATTCGAGCCAAGTTGTTATATTGAAAAAAGTTTGGAAGACTAATGAGTGATTTAACCGCCCAAGAAGTGGCGAATACTGTTGTTAACGATTTGAACATTGCCAGCGTACAAGCTTTGATTACGCCAGCTCAATTAAAAAAAGATTTGCCGTTGTCTGATCAAGCCCGCAATAGCGTGGTCAATGGTCGTCAGACGGTGCGTGATATTTTAGATGGTAAGGACAAACGCCTATTTGTGGTGATTGGTCCTTGTTCAATCCACGATCCAAAAGCAGCACATGAATATGCAGATCGCTTACTTGCATTACGTGAAAAAATCCAAGATACGCTATATATCATCATGCGTGTTTATTTTGAAAAGCCACGTACTACAGTGGGTTGGAAAGGCTTAATCAACGATCCTGATATGAACGATTCATTTGATATTGAAAAAGGTTTACATATCGGTCGTCAGCTTTTGCTTGAACTCAATGAAAAAGGTCTGCCATGTGCAACAGAAGCACTTGATCCAAACTCACCACAGTATCTACAAGATTTGATCGCATGGTCTGCGATTGGCGCTCGTACAACTGAGAGCCAAACGCATCGTGAAATGTCATCAGGCTTGTCATCACCAGTAGGTTTTAAAAATGGTACAGATGGTGGCTTAACTGTAGCGACCAATGCCATGCAAGCTGTTCAGTCAGGGCATAGTTTCCTCGGCTTAAACAATGATGGTCAAGTGGCAATCATCCGCACCAGTGGTAACCCATATGCGCATGTCGTTCTACGTGGCGGTAATGGTAAGCCAAACTATGACGCAAGCTCGGTTGCACAAGCGGAAGGCGTGTTGAATAAAGCCAAAGTCAGCAACAAGATCATGATCGACGCGAGTCATGCGAATTCAAACAAAGATCCGTACTTACAGCCTTTGGTATTGCAAAACTTGACCAATCAAATCGTAGATGGCAATAAAACCATCGTCGGTGTGATGGTTGAAAGCCATCTCAAAGGCGGTCGTCAGGATATTCCAAAAGATTTAAATGACCTCGTTTATGGACAGTCTGTCACAGATGGTTGTATCGACTGGGAAACCACTGAAAAAGTCTTGTTAGAAATGCACGACGCATTGAAAGACGTACTACCGAATCGTTAATCCTAAAAAACGCCATCACTTGATGGCGTTTTTTATATAGACTTTTTATGTAGAGAATCAAAATTAAAGCTGATCATTTTAAAGACTGTGAACTTTATGAATATTGATGATGAAATGACCGACATTGAAAGTCAGCCTGATCTATCCAGTAAACTACAAGAGATTGAACAGTTTGAATGGATACATGCGCATTTGGCGACTTCGGGACAGCCTACGGTTGAACAGCTGACTGAGATCAAAGCACAAGGCTTCACGACGATCGTCAATCTCGCTTTGACGGATGCCTCAAACCATCTGCCTAATGAAGATCGAATCTGCCTTGAGCTTGGACTGGACTATATTCAAGTGCCTTTATTGTGGGAGTGTCCGAGTAGTAGCGGGGCTTTGTTTGTGATCGACTTGATCGACCATCTCGTACAAGAACAAAAAGTATGGGTGCATTGTGCCAAGAATATGCGGGCGAGTAGTTTGATTTTTCTGTATCGACAGTTTTATATGGGAATGGATTTGGCAGAAGCCGATGCGTTGTTAGAAAAAGTTTGGCAACCCAATGAAACTTGGACAGGGCTGATTCATGCAGTGCGTTTGCAATTACAAGCAAGACAGTCTACTAAGGAGTTGGCGGAGCTAAGCTAAGTTTATTTTAATTTTTTATATTTTAAAATTTTATCTTTAATCAAATAGATAATACAGATCAATAAAAAAACAGCCATATCAACGGCTGTTTTTTATTTCGAATTCAAATTTACAGATTAATCTTAATCTTTGTCGTCATAGTCATCATTGCTATGATTTTCAGATGAATTTTCGATCGCTTTTAAAGAGGCATCATAGATCAAGATCGCTTTACCTTCGGTTTCAATCATGCCTTGCTCTTCAAGCGTTTTGAGTACACGACCAACCATCTCACGTGAACAACCGACTAGACGACCAATCTCTTGACGAGTAATACGAATCTGACGACCATTTGGCAACATCATCGCCTCAGGTTGATTCGCCAAGTCAATCAAACAACGTGCAATACGACCAGATACATCAATAAATGCAAGATCAGTCACTTTACGAGTGGTATTTTTTAAACGGCGTGCAAGTTGTGCAAAGAGTGCATAGCTTAAATCAGGATATTGATGACACAACTCATGGAATGTGTCGTAATCAATTTCAGCGATTTCACAGACATCACGTGTACGAACTTCTGCGGTACGATGCGACTGGCTCTCAAATAAGCCCATTTCACCGAAGAAATCACCTGCATTCAAATATGCCACGATGATTTCGCGATGATCATCTTCTTCGATAATGATCGACACAGAACCTTTGAGAATTAAATAAAGTGAGTGCGCTTCGGCACCTGCCTGTACAATTGTTGTCTTTTTAGGAAAACGATTGATTTTTGCTCGCTTAAGCAATGCTTTGACAGACTCTGGCAGTTGACCAGGTGACAACGCATCTGTTCTTAATCTAGAAAAATCAGAAGTGAGCATGATTTACCCCAAGCTTTAAAAGAAGTGCGAATCGAATACCAAATGTAAATGACCAAATTGTAGCGATTGACACAATTATATACAGCTGTATTTTAAAAGTGAAATGGCACATAGATTCGATTACGCATCGTATAACGATATGCTAATATATTGAACCCGATAAATGTATAGTTTTTTAAACGGAGATGCAATGCACGCACAAGTTCAATGGTTAGAGAATGTGTCATTTCAAGCGACTTCTGCGAGTGGTCATGATGTCATGATGGATGGTTCTGCGGAATATGGCGGAGAAAACCGTGGCGCTCGACCAATGGAATTGATTTTGATGGGCTTAGGTGGCTGTGCTTCGTTTGATATTGTGACCATTTTGAAAAAAGCACGTCAAGACATTACAGATGTAAAGTGTGAGCTTCAAGCGGAACGTGCAGACATCATTCCTGCTGTATTTACCAAGATTCATTTGCACTTTGTTGTGACTGGCAAAGCCGTTAAAGAAAAGCAAGTGGCAAAAGCTGTTGAGCTGTCTGCGGAGAAGTATTGCTCTGCAAGTAAAATGTTAATGGATGGCGGTGTCATCATTACCCATGATTTTGAAATATTAGAAGCTGAAGCCTAAAGCTCATTCAGCGCTAAGCATCACACCACACCACTCAGTGGATCTGAACGGTTTGCTGTCGTAAAACTTTAAAGATCAGTCGCTATGCGGATCTTTTATTGTTTAGTAGATACAAAACTTAATTTGAAATTTTTTAGTTTAACTGTGTGATTAGTGACACAAAATTGACAATCAAGGCTTTACCCATAAGGCTTTTTTTAGGACAATATCGCACAAATTACAAACATACTTCTTGAGTGTTTTTTGTTGCTTTAGTCTGTATGTTTTCTTGGATGAATCACTTTTTGGAATCTGATCTATGACAACCCCACTTAATGAACGTCGTGTTGCCAACGCTATTCGTGTTTTGGCGATGGACGCAGTACAGCAGGCGAATTCAGGTCATCCCGGTGCGCCGATGGGCATGGCAGATATTGCAGATGTGGTTTGGCGTGAGTTTTTATCTCACAATCCAAGCAACCCACAGTGGGCGAATCGTGACCGCTTTGTATTGTCAAATGGTCATGGCTCGATGTTGCATTATGCGCTTTTGCATTTGACAGGTTATGACTTGTCGATCGAAGACATCAAACAGTTCCGTCAACTTCATTCAAGAACACCTGGTCATCCAGAGTATGGCTATGCGCCGGGTATCGAAACGACCACTGGGCCACTGGGTCAGGGGATTGCCAATGCGGTTGGTTTTGCACTTGCGGAAAAGACTTTAGCAGCACAGTTCAATAAAGAAGATATCCAAGTCGTTGATCATTTTACTTATTGCTTCCTAGGCGATGGATGCTTAATGGAAGGTATTTCGCATGAAGTATGTTCTTTGGCAGGGACACTTCAACTGGGTAAATTGATTGCTTACTATGACGACAATGGCATCTCAATCGATGGTGAAGTTGAAGGCTGGTTCAGTGATGATACAGAACAACGATTCAAGGCGTATGGTTGGCAAGTATTGCGTGTTGATGGGCATGATGCAGATGCAATCCGTAAAGCAACTGTTGAAGCAAAATCAGAAACTGCAAAACCGACATTAATTATCTGTAAAACAGTGATTGGACTTGGTTCACCAAACAAACAAGGTAAAGAAGATTGCCACGGTGCGCCGCTAGGTAATGATGAAATTGCATTAACACGTGAAGCATTGGGTTGGACTGAAGAAGCCTTCGTTATTCCCGAAGATGTTTATGGCGCATGGGATGCCAAAGCAAAAGGTGTCGAAGCTGAATCTGCTTGGAATGATGTCTTTGCGCAGTATCAAGCGAAATATCCTACAGAAGCAAAAGAATTATTACGTCGTATCTCAGGTGTATTACCTGTGGACTTTGCTGAAAAAGCAGCACAGTTTATCGCTGATACCAATGCCAAAGCCGAAACTATTGCAACTCGTAAGGCGAGTCAAAATACTTTACAAGCTTTTGGTCCATTATTGTCAGAATTACTAGGTGGTTCTGCGGATTTGGCAGGTTCAAACCTGACCCTTTGGAAAGGTGCAGAAGGCGTTCAAGACAATCCTGCGGGCAACTATGTGCACTATGGTGTGCGTGAATTTGGGATGACTGCGATTGCCAACGGTGTAGCGTTACATGGTGGATTTATCCCTTACGTAGCGACATTCTTGATGTTTATGGAATATGCACGTAATGCAGTGCGTATGTCTGCATTGATGAAACAACGTGTGATTCATGTCTATACCCATGACTCGATCGGTCTTGGAGAAGATGGCCCAACGCATCAGCCGATTGAGCAAATTGCTTCACTACGTGGCACACCAAATCTACACACGTGGCGTCCAGCTGATACGGTGGAAACTGCTGTGGCGTGGTTATCTGCACTGCAATACAAAGATGGCCCAACGGCATTGATCTTGTCACGTCAAAACCTGCCATTCCAAACCCGTGATCAAGCTCAGATTGATGATATTGTCAAAGGTGGCTATGTGCTCGCGAAAGAGAAAGGTGAGCTGAAAGCCATCATCATTGCAACAGGTTCTGAAATTGATTTGGCAATGCAAGCACATGCAGAGCTCGAAGGCGTACGTGTGGTGTCAATGCCATGTGCAGAATTGTTTATGCAACAAGATGCGACATATCGTGAAGCTGTACTTCCATCGAATATTCGTGCACGTGTTGCGGTGGAAGCTGCTCATGTGGATTACTGGTGGAAATTTGTTGGCTTAGACGGCAAAGTGATTGGCATGACGACTTATGGTGAATCTGCACCTGCCAAAGACTTGTTTAATCACTTTGGTATTACTAAGCAAGCTGTTGTTGATGCGGTAAATAGCTTGAGCTAAATTCGCATAAAAATTTTAAAATGATCCGAAAAGCGTCCTTATAGGGCGCTTTTTTTTTTGAATGAAATTAAATGCTAAGTTCAGTTTGAATCGAAATATTAGACGTTAATAATTTATGAACAGGACAACTTTCCGCAACTTTTAATAAGCGTTTATGCTGTTCTTCAGTAAATTCACCTTTAAGCACAATTTTACGCTCGATATTGTTATGACCTGATTCAGGTTGACCATTTGGGTTTAAACTCAAATCAACTTGAACGTGGTCAAGTTTAATTCCTTTATGTTTAGCGTACATTTCCAAGGTAATGGTAGTGCAAGCACCTAAAGCAGAAAGTAAAAGCTGAACAGGGTTGGGTGCTGTATCTTGACCACCTTTATCAGCAGGCTCATCCGCATGCCATGTATGACCAGATTCATCAGTCAGTGTTACGCGATAAGGGGTCAAAGTGCTTTCAGCTTGTACAGAATAAGTCATGGTTTACCTTGTTGTTGGTATAAATGATTAAGCATATCTCAAAAGTGTTGCTTATTGGATGAAAATAAGGACATTAAAGCCCTTATTTTCAATGAGTTTGAGTATTTTATTAATAGCGCGCCTTGGCTAATAGGTTAGCATTTTGATCTAAAAACTCAGCATCTAAGAAATGAGCTTTACCACCATGATGGATTACCGTCGATAATATATCATCTACTATATCATCAGTCGTCGTCGTACCAGTATCAAGTTCAACAGTAGACGTTGCTGAATCAATATTCGCTGGCTGTATGTAACCTTTTTTAATAAAGATTTGGTCAAGGCGACCCTCATTTGCAGCACGGTAAATTGATGATAAATCCTCAATCAATAAATTCTGACTCTTTGCTTGATTGATTTCAGTTTGAGCAACTTCCTGAAGTTTGGTTCGGTATAAATTGACTTGCTCTTGGGCTTCTTCAATAATTAGGCGTGCTTCTGCTTCTAAGTTTGCACTGTTAGTAACAGTGGCGACAATCGCATTTGGATTGTCACAGACTTGTTGATAGAAAGAGACGGTACGCTCATCACCAACGACAATAATTGGTAAAGGATTTTGTTTATAGACTTCCTGAACGCTTTTATCAACACGATTTAGAAACTCTTTGATATAGTTTTCTTCTTTAGTTGCGTTTGAACGATCATTTGAGCTCGTTGTATAAAGATGCGTGTTTTCTAATGGGAATTCTAATCCTTGAAGTTCATCTTCTTGATTAAACTCATGTACGAGCTGATCGTTAAATACTTCAAATAATCGCCCATTCATTCTTGAAACAATTACCATGTAATAATGCACAGAACTGTTCAATTCACGGAGAATGTCTCGTGTAGCAAAATGCTGATCAATAATGACTCGTGGTTTTACCTTGAAAGGGAAGTTGAAAATTTGAGTACTTTCAGGTGTTGAGAAGATTGCTAAAGTATCAAGATTATAATCGTGATCATGCTCCGAAAGTTCTTTCTCAATTTGCTCTAATCGCGTCTGAACCTCACGCTTATCATGGGCTTCAGATAAGCGAGTTTCTAATTCTTTGAGTGCATTTTTTAATGCAATTGCATCTTGCTGGTTATCTGGAAAAGTTCGATGTGTTGGAACAAAAATGCTGATCGCTGGATTGGCTTGAACCGTGTTTAATTGATCAAATACTTGTTGTAAATTCATGATGTTTCCTCTCAATGAAAATATTTAAAAATTTTTTAAAGGTGATTAATTTTTATAACATCGTTTGCTAAAAACCACGGTTAAAAAATGATAAGTTTTGTATAGCTCGAATTTGTGTAAGTTATGCTTTATTGTTGTTTGTGTGATTTATTTATCTATATAGATGTATAATCGTTGCAAAAATAAAACACTGTGTCATAAATCAACGCAGTTTATTCCTACACTTTTCTACTACAATCAATGAAATTTTGAAAAAATGATTCGAGGATGCCATGAACAGATTAAAAACGTTATCTCTAGGTGTATGTTTAGTATTAGGTTCAACACTAGTACAAGCGAAGGCTGTTGATTACAAAATTGACCCAACTCATACAGCAACTGTATTTAGCTGGAACCATTTTGGTTTCTCTACACCGAGTGCAAACTTCACTGATATTCAAGGTACAATTAAAATTGATAATGCAAAACCTGCAAATTCATCTGTAGAAGTGACGATCCCTTTAAGCAGCGTAAATACCAATGTTCCTGCTTTGGATAAAGAGTTCCAAGAAGAAGCTTGGTTTAACGCTGCTAAGTATCCGAATATCACTTTTAAAAGCACTAAAGTCGAAACGACTGATAGTAAGAACTTCAAAATCACTGGTGATTTGACAGTGAAGGGTGTAACGAAGCCTGTAGTATTAGATGCAGTACTGAATAAGAAAGCACCTCATCCAATGACGAAGCTAGATACAGTTGGCTTTAATGCAACCACAAGTTTTGATCGCTCTGCATTTGGTATCGCTGCATATGTGCCAAATGTTGGCGATAAAATCAGCGTGAATATCACCACTGAAGCATCTGTTGCTAAGAAATAAGTCAAAGCATAGCTTATATTGATTAGACATAGGCTTTTACAATAAACACAAGTATTGTGCGCAAACTTGTGTTTTTTTATGCCAAAAGTTTGTTAAGTTAAGAATTCAAATAGAGTGCGAAACAACAAGATTTGTCCAATAGTGATTAGATAAAAAACGTCAGGGAGAAAAGTGATGCAAGGTCAATGTTTATGTGGTGAAGTGAAGTTTGAGATTGAAGAAACAAGCGAGGTCGCAGTCTGTCATTGTGGCATGTGTCGCAAATGGAGCGGTGGTCCGCATATGTCACTTGAGTCGAAACGTGTTCAAATTTCTGGAGAACATCATATTCAACGCTATGAATCATCAGAGTGGGGTTCACGTAGTTTTTGCAAGCAATGCGGAACGAATTTATTTTATCAACTCAATGCAGATCCGCAGACATTTTATTTAAATTCACAGCTTTTTGATTTCCCTGAGCAAGCTCAAATCGTGTCTGAGATATATGTAGATCATAAACCGACGTTTTATCCATTCTTGTCTGAAACAGCCGAAAAGCTCACGCAAGCAGATATCGAAAAAATGTTTAGTGGGTCATTTTAATTCGGTTTAATTTTGTTCAGTTTTCAAATGCTAATCTAAGATAATAAAAAGCCAAATCAATTTGATTTGGTTTTTTGATATTCATCTTGAATATCAAAAATTAGGCTTCAACAGCTAAAACTTCAATTTTCTTTTCAGGTGCAACTTTACGGCGTACCGCAGGAACAGGCTCGCCATAGTATTGACGATCGGCGAAGTAGCTAGAGCGTACCATTGGCGCAGACCAAATATTGCGGAATCCAAGTTTACGACCATGCTCAGCATAGCGTTCAAATTCCTCAGGTGTCACGAAGCGATCAATTGGCGCATGTTGTTTTGAAGGTTGTAGATATTGACCAATCGTTACATAGTCCACATCATGTGCACGTAGATCGTCGAGCAGTGCAATTACTTCTTCTTCTGTTTCACCAATACCCACCATCAGACCACATTTGGTCGGGACATCAGGGCAGTATTCTTTAAACATTTTTAATAAGGTCAAAGAGTGCTGATAGTCAGAGCCTGGACGCATCGCTTTGTAGAGGCGAGGTACAGTTTCAATATTGTGGTTAAACACATCAGGCGGACACTCGGTCATGATCCGAAGTGCAACGTCCATACGCCCACGAAAGTCTGGTACAAGGATTTCGAGTAATGTTTTTGGGCTGAGTTTACGTGCTTCGGTAATGCAATCGACAAAGTGCTGTGCGCCACCATCGAGTAAATCATCACGATCTACAGAAGTGATCACTGCATATTTCAATCCGAGATTAGAAATTGTTTCTGCCATATGACGTGGCTCGTCCGCATCAAGTGCATTCGGACGACCATGCGCAACATCACAAAACGGGCAACGACGAGTACAGATATCACCCATGATCATAAATGTTGCCGTACCACCACCAAAGCATTCAGGAAGATTTGGACAGGCTGCTTCTTCACAGACAGTATGTAGCTTTTGAGAACGCAATGTGGTCTTGATACGTTGCACTTCTTCAGGTGCAGTCATCTTGACTCTGATCCAGTCTGGCTTGCGAGGGACTTCAACCGTAGGGACAACTTTGACAGGGATTCTAGCGACTTTTTCAGCACCACGAAGTTTGACGCCCTGTTCAGGTTTACGGTTTGCAGACATAACGATCTTGATTCCTCTGTATTACTGGTTTGATATTATACCGAAAATTTGTATTGAAATGACCCACATTGCCATTCAAATACAAAATGTCCTTATAACTAAAAGTATAAGTGTTTGTTGCACATTTTTAACATATATTGGGCATACTCTATATTCAACTTTATGATGAATCAGTAGGGTCTGTTAGCATTTCACAGATGCTTGCGACTAAGGATGTTTTTTAGGCGATACAAGGCAGTAATGAGGAAGTTTAGTCATTCTAAATGACTCATTGCTAACGACGTAGCGTCAAAAAACATCCTAGTCCCGAAGGGTTATCGCTAAAACTGCCATAAACTTCGTTATGAAACTTGGTAAGGGAGTGACCATTCCCTGCGTTTCATGCCTCGTTTCTGTAGTTTTAGCTGATAACGCAATGCATGGATGAAATGCCAACAGACCCTAATGTTTTTCTTCATGATTCCAAGCGAAGTGGTTTAAAATTAGAGTTTTAGAAAGTTAGTTTCTATCATTGCCACTATATTTCATAACGACGATCACTGCTAAAAGGAGCATCGAATGCCAGCACGCAAAAAAGAACTGTCCAGTACCAATTACACCAAATACGATGCGGTCGTACTTGGTTCAGGTCCAGCAGGTGAAGGTGCTGCGATGAAGCTCGCAAAATCAGGCAAGCGGGTAGCGATTGTCGATATGCGTGAACAATTGGGTGGTAACTGTGCGCATGTCGGTACGATTCCGAGTAAGGCACTTCGTCAAACAGTATCTAGCATCATTCGTTATCAACGTGATTCGTTGTTTCAAAAAGCAGGTGAGTGGAAACAATTCACCATGAAACAGATTTTGCGTAATGCGCATAAAGTGATTCAGCAACAAGTAGAAACGCACACACGATTTTATGATCGAAATCAAATCGCAATTTATCATGGTCGTGCCTATGTTCAAGACAAAAATACCGTTTTGGTATTTAGCAATGAAGGCATCAAAGAAACCTTGATTTGTAAGCAAATCGTGATCGCTACAGGTAGTCGTCCATATCAACCTGCGGAATTGGACTTTAATCATCCACGTGTATTTGATTCAGATAAAATTCTTGATTTGGATTTTCATATTCAAAAAATCATTATCTATGGTGCAGGGGTGATTGGTTGTGAATATGCCTCGATATTTGTTGGACTTGAAAACAAGGTTGATCTGATCAATACCCAAGAAAAATTACTCAGCTATTTGGATGATGAAATCTCTGATGCTTTGTCATATTACCTGCGTGAACTTGGTGTATTGATTCGCCACAATGAACAAATTGATAAGCTCGAAACTTATGACGACCACGTGGTTTTACATTTGATGAGTGGAAAGAAGATCAAAGCTGATGCGATCCTTTGGTGTAATGGTCGATCTGGTAATACCGATGGCTTAGGGCTTGAAAATGTAGGTTTACAACCAAATAGCCGTGGTCAATTGACGGTGAATGAGCAGTATCAGACTGAAGTGGAAAATATCTATGCGGCGGGTGATGTGATTGGTTGGCCATCACTTGCCTCAGCTGCCTATGACCAAGGACGCTGTGCAGGTGCAAATATGGTCGGTGAGAAGCATGTCAAACCTGTAACGGATATTCCGACAGGGATTTATACCATTCCTGAGATTTCTTCGATTGGTAAAAATGAACAGCAACTCACAGAGGAAAAAATTCCCTATGAAGTTGGGCAATCTTTCTTCCGTCAACTTGCTCGAGCGCAGATCACTGGCGATACGGTCGGTATGCTAAAAATCCTATTCCACCGTGATACTTTGGAGATTTTGGGTATTCACTGCTTTGGTAATAATGCGTCAGAGATTGTGCACATTGGACAGGCTGTCATGCAAAGCCCAGATAATTCTCTCAAATATTTTGCTGAAACGACCTTTAACTATCCAACGATGGCTGAGGCTTATCGTGTTGCAGCATTAAATGGTATGAATCGTTTGTTCTAATTGGCTTTTTAGGATTTTAAAAGTGGTGCATCTTTGCGCCACTTTTTTGTTTTGATTTATAGCTTTACTTGTGATTGTGTATTTACCTCTTTACTATTTTTATTGATTTAAAAACCTTGTGATGTATTTATGCTATCGACTTATGTACATGCTTTTGCATTATTTTTTACACTGATTAACCCTTTTCTAATGAGTATCTATATGATCGGCATGATCAGAAACTCAGAGGCAAAAGTCTTTAATAAAGCACTGATACAAGGGAGTTTAATTGCCTTTTTAGTGTTTATATTTTTTGCTTGGGGTGGCGAAGCGATTTCTAATCATTAACTCAACGTACGCTTTGAATCCTTTCAAATATTCGGTGGAATCATTTTTCTAGTCATTGGTTATCGCTACGTTTTTCACGGTGCAGATACCATCGGTGAGATACGTGGCGCACCTGAGCACCTTGCAGGCACTGTAGCAATGCCATTTATGATTGGACCGGGTACGATCAGTGCAGCGGTCGTGACAGGCATCAATCATGGCATGTTGGCGACCGTTATGGTGGTCGCTTTAACACTTGGAATTACTTGTATTATTTTGATCTTAATGAAATATTTTCATGATAATTTGCGCTATAGCCATGCCAAATATATTGATCATTATTTTGATATCGTTGGGCGACTGTCCGCACTACTTATAGCCACGATTGCTATTGATATCATTGTTACAGGGATTATGGGAGTAATTGCAAATAACTAAGCCATCTGTGCGATGGTTAACTTCGTTCAGACTATGAAGCCATTAAACAACAATTTCTAAGCCATCTGTGCGATGGAGAACACGAATCAATTTATGAGTTTTATTTCGATGCTTTTCTAAGCCATCTGTGCGATGGGGAACTCTGCTGTATTTGAAGATGTTTGTGATGTATTTTTCTAAGCCATCTGTGCGATGGGGAACGAAGAGAAAAAGCTTGAATATGCTTACCAAATTTTCTAAGCCATCTGTGCGATGGGGAACATAACTTTCGTTTGTTTTTTTTGGTGCTTTGCTTTCTAAGCCATCTGTGCGATGGGGAACGCGTGGCAAAAAGCGCATACATACTTCTAGGTTTTCTAAGCCATCTGTGCGATGGGGAACTCAAATGATGCAAATGCCAAGCGAGTTGTCAATTTCTAAGCCATCTGTGCGATGGGGAACGTATCTCATGTGATACTGCTTTGAGTTTGAAATTTCTAAGCCATCTGTGCGATGGGGAACTAACCCCTAAGCACCATTTGCGGAACATCGCATTTCTAAGCCATCTGTGCGATGGGGAACATCAAATTTTCTACTCAATTTTTACACAGCAATTTCTAAGCCATCTGTGCGATGGGGAACTTATAGGTGACTTCACCCAGCAAAGCGTCCGTTTTCTAAGCCATCTGTGCGATGGGGAACTTGTCTTGCGTAATGCGGCGTCAATCTGCTACTTTCTAAGCCATCTGTGCGATGGGGAACGTGTTAATTGACACATTGAGATTTTTTTGGATTTTCTAAGCCATCTGTGCGATGGGGAACAAATACAAGATTTAATCGCAACCGAGGAGGCATTTCTAAGCCATCTGTGCGATGGGGAACCAGCTGTAATTGTATTAATCAGCACAATGCTATTTCTAAGCCATCTGTGCGATGGGGAACACTGACCATTGCGATAGACTTCCGATCCTACATTTCTAAGCCATCTGTGCGATGGGGAACGACATCGCCCAAAACAGGTAGATTATACCGATTTTCTAAGCCATCTGTGCGATGGGGAACACGGTGGCATCGCTACGATCTGTGCGATCGGTTTTCTAAGCCATCTGTGCGATGGGGAACCATTGCGTACACGCCAATGGACTGATCAGAATTTTCTAAGCCATCTGTGCGATGGGGAACATGCTGATCGCAAAACAACGGACTTGCTGACTTTTCTAAGCCATCTGTGCGATGGGGAACATATGCGTGGCGTAAACAAAGTAATTTTAATTTTTCTAAGCCATCTGTGCGATGGGGAACTTTCCGAAATGAAAATGCTGGGCGAAGTTGATTTTCTAAGCCATCTGTGCGATGGGGAACGATTCTGAAATGGCTAGGCTCGCTCGGCGCATTTTCTAAGCCATCTGTGCGATGGGGAACTAGGCTCGGTGATGTCTGCACTACTCAAGTAATTTCTAAGCCATCTGTGCGATGGGGAACCGTACCACGACAACCATTGGGTTGGTTTGCTTTTTCTAAGCCATCTGTGCGATGGGGAACTTTAGAATGGTTTGGCGCAGTATATGGCGATCTTTCTAAGCCATCTGTGCGATGGGGAACGACGGTCGCATCAAGACGCTTAATGCTGAAAATTTCTAAGCCATCTGTGCGATGGGGAACTGAATATCAAGGGAATAGCATTTATGCAATGTTTTCTAAGCCATCTGTGCGATGGGGAACAAAAAGTGCGGTTTGGGCGTGACACTGTGGAATTTCTAAGCCATCTGTGCGATGGGGAACGCTTAGCAATTTTCACATATAACTGGATTCAATTTCTAAGCCATCTGTGCGATGGGGAACAGCAAATACGTGTCGCATCTGTTTTTTTAAATTTTCTAAGCCATCTGTGCGATGGGGAACGTGAGAAGTGGCAATAGGTTCGGATTGAACATTTTCTAAGCCATCTGTGCGATGGGGAACATTTGTTGCTTGTCTGCAATTAAGTTTCGATCTTTCTAAGCCATCTGTGCGATGGGGAACAAATTATATCTTGCTTTACTGATTGTTGTTGTTTTCTAAGCCATCTGTGCGATGGGGAACCAAAAACAGTAAAGGGGCTTTTACGGAAGCTTTTTCTAAGCCATCTGTGCGATGGGGAACTCAGAATTAAGCACAATCTTTGTGGGTGGCAATTTCTAAGCCATCTGTGCGATGGGGAACTCTCTATTGCTTTGAGTGATTTGCCTGTTCTTTTTCTAAGCCATCTGTGCGATGGGGAACTTACAGTCCCTTTTTCGTCTAACTATACAAGCTTTCTAAGCCATCTGTGCGATGGGGAACATACCGTGCCGATAAACGGCTTGGAAATAAAATTTCTAAGCCATCTGTGCGATGGGGAACGCCGTCAATGAAGTTCGGGCAGTCTTTGCATTTTCTAAGCCATCTGTGCGATGGGGAACAGACTTGCGAGTATCTTTTACATCATCACCGTTTTCTAAGCCATCTGTGCGATGGGGAACGAAAAGCCTCAAACTTACAATGCGCAAGCAGATTTCTAAGCCATCTGTGCGATGGGGAACCAGGTACTGATTTAAACCACAAGCCACTTGCATTTCTAAGCCATCTGTGCGATGGGGAACATATTCTCACCTCAAGCCCTTGAGAAGTTTAATTTCTAAGCCATCTGTGCGATGGGGAACCAGGAGTAAGCGATATGTGCGGTGGATTTGTTTTTCTAAGCCATCTGTGCGATGGGGAACGGTCATAGCGAATCATCGTCAATGATGGTTAATTTCTAAGCCATCTGTGCGATGGGGAACCCTTACCGATGTTTTGCTGTGTATCTTTAAGTTTTCTAAGCCATCTGTGCGATGGGGAACCTTAAAAATTAATTGCCCTTGTCGCCACGGTGTTTCTAAGCCATCTGTGCGATGGGGAACTTTTTATCTATGACTTCATCATCATAGGCAATTTTCTAAGCCATCTGTGCGATGGGGAACAGGTTGAGCATGTGGACTTTAAGAACAAACAATTTCTAAGCCATCTGTGCGATGGGGAACTCTGGGCGATATCGTCACCAAGCCGATTCGCTTTTCTAAGCCATCTGTGCGATGGGGAACGTCACACTGCTACAGCTTGCGACTTGGGTATTTTTCTAAGCCATCTGTGCGATGGGGAACCGCACCACGACAACCATTGGGTTTGCTTGCTTTTTCTAAGCCATCTGTGCGATGGGGAACAACACAAGATCAGCTTACGTCGATCAATCAGTTTTCTAAGCCATCTGTGCGATGGGGAACAACAAAAAGCCCTCGCAGAGTGGAATCAACAATTTCTAAGCCATCTGTGCGATGGGGAACAGTTTGTTGTTTAGAGTGATTCGCAACCATTTTTCTAAGCCATCTGTGCGATGGGGAACAACAAAAAGCCCCCAACACGGCTAGGTAATCATTTCTAAGCCATCTGTGCGATGGGGAACTCGCCTCGGCACGTAACCAGTTGGCATTTTTTTTTCTAAGCCATCTGTGCGATGGGGAACTAATCCGACGGAAAAACAACTTGCGCATTATTTTTCTAAGCCATCTGTGCGATGGGGAACGTCAAAACAGCGCATGGGTGATGACCGCTATTTTTCTAAGCCATCTGTGCGATGGGGAACGAACGATCGTGCCATCGCTAAACTGCATTTTTTTTCTAAGCCATCTGTGCGATGGGGAACAGCTTGCGCCTGATCTCGAAGCTGATGCGGGTTTTCTAAGCCATCTGTGCGATGGGGAACTGGCAGCACTCAAGGCGATCACAAAAGCCTTTTTTCTAAGCCATCTGTGCGATGGGGAACAAGACGCCAAACCGCTGACACGATCGCTTACATTTCTAAGCCATCTGTGCGATGGGGAACGTGTTGATCGCTACATTGAGATTTTTTTGGATTTTCTAAGCCATCTGTGCGATGGGGAACCATAAATATCAACAATATTTTCACGATTAATTTTTCTAAGCCATCTGTGCGATGGGGAACTCTTCGCCGTCGTACATTGCGACTGCGACATTTTTCTAAGCCATCTGTGCGATGGGGAACACTCATAGACTGCATCGCTGTCTTCATCTGCGTTTCTAAGCCATCTGTGCGATGGGGAACTGCAGTAACTCGCATCAATATCATCAACAACGTTTCTAAGCCATCTGTGCGATGGGGAACTTCGAAATTGACACTCTAAGATTTAGGGTGCTTTTCTAAGCCATCTGTGCGATGGGGAACGACTATGCGAACAACGCTCTATCTATCACACTTTTCTAAGCCATCTGTGCGATGGGGAACAAGAAGTTGCACGTGAATTTGCGCAACAAGAATTTCTAAGCCATCTGTGCGATGGGGAACTGAGCGCAAAGCATTACAAACTACGACGGATGTTTCTAAGCCATCTGTGCGATGGGGAACTTGAAACTGCTGAGCCGTCTCTTGCGCAAGTATTTCTAAGCCATCTGTGCGATGGGGAACAGATTTCAGAAGTGAAATCACAACTCCAAAACTTTCTAAGCCATCTGTGCGATGGGGAACGGTAAAGTAGAGTGTTTGAAGCGTGCCGAGGTTTTCTAAGCCATCTGTGCGATGGGGAACTGCCACTCCTGCGGCGACCCTTAAAGTCATTTTTTCTAAGCCATCTGTGCGATGGGGAACTATAAATTTATCACAAAAAAATAAGCCATAACAGTGCTTTAACCCTAAAAAGTATCAAATACCCAAAGTTTTTGGCAAATGTTATAACTTATTGATTTTATTAAGTTGTTAAAGAGTCGAAAAAATATTGGGTCAAAACTCGGGAACAGTTGAGTTTTGACTTAGTCCATATGTCCCGAATTTACCAGAATTCTCAGTTTCTACATTTTGCTTAGAAATGTACAAACTAAACTCATGTTTCGGCTGATCTATATCACTGCTACTTTGACTTTTTAACTGAATAAAAGGCTCGCCACGTTTTTGTTCAGTAAATTGTTCAAAATACTTTGCCGATTCTTCCACTGAAATATTACGACGCTTTGCTTGGTGCAATATACGAGTCTGCTTATTTTTGAGGGGGCGAGTACGGTTGTAGTTTGCATATCCTGTAATTTTGTCCTGTGGTACTTCTCTAGGTCGTGTGACATGCACATAGTCTTCGAGTCGATCTAACCATTTTTGCAAATTAAGCTGTTCCAGTTCGGCAGGACTATTGGCAAAGATGCGGATTTTACTGCCCAAGTGTCCAAGCTGTTTTTGTTCGTGCAGACGATACTGCGGAAAAGATACGCCGTAGGTGATCTGTTCTGTATCATCCTTTTGCTCGACAAAGGCGAGGTGGAGTTGGGTGTAGAGCTTTGACCAGATGAAATATAAGGGGATTTCCGCCTGTTCAATGATGGTGATTTCTTGGTAGAAGTTCATAATTACTCCTTACCGCTTTCACCAAACACACCACCACGAATCAATACACTCATGACGTAATGTTGTTGTTCAACTTCGGGGGCTTCGGCTTTGAGTACCCATTTATCAAAAAGGCTATAAAAATCCATTTTTTGCTTCGGTTGACGAAATGCAGTACCCATTGTGGTCACAGCACCATAAGGCTCAATGGCAATCGGAAATTGATTTTCCACATAGTCTGGATACCAAGTATCAATCGTGCGAATGGCATTGCCAATTTTTTGTGAATGCATGCCTGCTTTATCATTGATTTTATACAGCTCTTTGCTTTTGGTCTTGCCAGTATCAAGCACTAATTCTTGAGAAGGGTAAACCTCTTGACCATAGCCCATGACGGCTTTGGCTTCGATATATAAAATGACAAATGCTTTGTCAGTTAGTCCTTGTTCAATTAGGCTGGTAAGCATTGTTAAATGATCATTTGTATAATCAAAGTTTTTTAGGGTAATGGCTTTAGCATCATCAAACTGCATAACTTTTTGCTCACCATCCACTTTACATTTCACAGTCACACTAATTTTTTCTGCGCCAACACGGTTGCGCCATAACCAACGTGCATTGGCGATATTGGTCGCATAGCGTTTCGCCAGTTCACTCACGCCGTGATCTGATAGATAGGCTTGTACAGTTTGTTCCAAAGCCTTTTGATAATCACGGTCGTTACAGACATTCGGTTTGCCAGTAAAAGGCAAAACCTTGCAACTCCATGATGCGATTAAGGTATCACAATCCTCATGCAGTGCTGCTGCATCGACTTTTTGTAGATTGGCTTTTTCGATTTCTGCATCGAGTTTGGCTGGGTCGTTGGCAATCGCATTTTTGAGTCGATTACTGATCGTGCCTCGGACAGATTTTTCTGAAATAGTCACAGGCAGAATTTGTTTTTTATCATCAGCGCTATTACTTTGTGAAAAAAATGCATCTGAAATATCTAAGTTACGTTCAAATGCCAAAACGCTTGCTGTTTTTAAATTACTCATGTTATTGCTCCATGTATTGGTTTGTTTACAAAATTATGATTGGGGTTGTTGTACCAAAAGTAGGGTACGGTGGTTGCTTGGTATCGTTTTATACAAATTCAAAAGGATCACTTTGGCGTACCAAATACAACGACTTTTCAGCATCATGTTCGTACCGCCAAAATGCTGTAGAGATTTGATCATTTGCTTTAAGGTGATATGGATACAGCCATTTTCCTAAGCCATAGATGGCTTCAACATATTGGCTTGGATATTCTGGATTTCGCACATTTTGCATGACACCAGCATCAAAGCACTCTGAAATACCCTGATAGCCAATAGGCATCGGCACAAGCCAACCGTAGCCAGTTTTGGCAGAAGTTGCAGACCATTTCACGTCGCCATTTTCTGTGGCTTCGGGAATATGGTGAATGGTACAGACATCAAGTAATGCATCTAAAGCCGTGGCATCAGGATGTTTGTCTTGGAATGTTTCAATGATTTGAGAGAATTCATCTTGTGCGTCCATCAAAACAAAAGCAGGCATCAACGATGGAATCACATCATCGAGCTGATGACTTTGAAAAAATTCGACAGGTTTGTATTTTGAGAGACCATGTACACTGCCACCTGCGATGCGTTGTTGCTGAATCCATTGGGTGGTTTGATTGACTAATAGGTGACTTTGTTCATCACTCAGATGTGCTGTGCCAAGCACTTCAACCACAAAAGACATGGTGAGATGACATTTGCCTTCTTCGATAATGGAAGCTGTCTTACCATCTTTTTTGATCGGGTTGCGTGTTTGGTTAAAGGTATAGTTACTATATTTGCTTGAACGATAGACTTGTGGCTGACAATCGTGGCAAGCGAGTAGAACACCTCCCAGTGAAAATCCTTTAAATGCTTCGTGTACCTGTAACTTGCGAGACATGGCATGGAATGCACCTAAAAAACCCGTAATCGCAGGGAAGCCATAGGTGATCGGACTGGAGATACTATTTGCACCTGTAATCTGTACTTGGCGAAATAGTAAATAGCCAACAGATTGTGTTAACTCATTTTGATGTTGTTGATCTTGCATTAGAAAATCCCTCGACCTTCGCGTTCGTATTGTTTTTTCATGGCTTCGATTTCACGCTTCCACTCTTTGTGCTCTGGATAAGCAATATCCGAAGATTGTTTAGGAAATTCAGCTTTAAGCAAAGCATTTAACCAATCGGCAAAGTGATTGATAATGATTTCGTGCCAGTCTTCTTTTGTTTGTCCAAGCGCAAATTCCTGTTCATCGGGCAGGGCAGCACGCTTTGGATCAAGCCAGTATTTGTAAGGCATGTCGAGTGCAAAATCTTTTGACCAACCTGCAGGTAATGTGGTGCGAATGCTATGTACTAAAGCAAAAAGAATATGTAGTACGTTATCAATTGCTTCTTTACGTGTATCACGCACATCGACCGTATTCTTAATTTTTTTCATCACACCAAAAATATCTTGAATGGCATCTCGTGCTGGATAAATCAGTGCATTGTTATCAAAAATCGAACGCTTAAACTTAGACAACCTAAAATTAAAATCCCGTCCGATCATCGGTGGTAGTGACGGTAATAAATAATTGCGACCACCTTGTTTACTCATCAGTTGGCTGACACCTTGAGGGTTACTTCCCCCAATTTTAGTAACCGCAATATTGAGCATATCTGGGTATGCTTCTACTGTGCTACTTTTGTTGTACCGATTCTTTCTAGCCTGAGAATATTTGTCAGAGTATTTAGAATAATTAACGTGTTCATAAATATAATGGGTAAAAGATGATGGATAGAGAGGTATTAAACACGTATATGAGTCTTTATCTACATGCCACCAAAGAGTTTGTTTATTCAATTCACTGGATTTAGGTTCAGTAGGTTGGGCTAATAATAAATTGCGAAAAATATCGAAATAAGTTTTAGAAATTTTTTCGTTATTAGAGAATGCTGAATGAAAGCTGGCTTCATTTTCGATTATATAATGCTTAACTTTTCTTCCATCATTTACATCAAAATCAAAAAGGGAAAAAAGAGGTAGGGCTGCTGCATTCCCACTCGCATCTAATATAGGTTCTCTCAGACTTTGATGACCAACAATCCCGTGTGGAAGTAGGTTGTTGGTGGAGAAATTTATATTATCTCCTCTAGAACTAGAATGTATACCTTTAGAAATATGAGTTCCAAATCCAATTTGTTTAGTCATCCAATTCGCAGCTCTTTCCATCCACGGCTCTAGTGCATATTTTTCTCTAATTTCGGCTATTTTAAGTGTTAATTCAGAAAACTTTTCTGCATCGCCGTCTTCTTTTGCTTTAGCAAGTTGCTTTTGTTCAGTTTCCGACTTTTTCTCAAACTGACCTTGTAAAAAGCCGAGAACAGCAGATTTTGCTTGTTGTGGTGTAATATCGTTCATTTTGCTATTTCCTCATTTTCTTAATGAACTCATTAAGGACATTGAATCATAAAATAATATTAAAAACAACCGTAGTATTCTAAAGATTTCAAGATGACTTAAAAAAATATATAATTCGTTCTCTATCACGTAGATAGCTTAGAAAGTAGTCTTCTAAATATTTCCCACCGCACAGGTGGCTTCGTTAAAGGCATGAGGTCAGACTTCATGCCTTTCTCCTTAGTGTAAAAACTCATTGCCTGATAAATCCTAAATATTCACTAAACAACCAGCCACGACTATTTTGCGTATCTATACGATCCAAGGATACGCTGGCATAACGGATCGCCAAGCTATTGATGCTGTATTCAGGTTCGTGCTGTTGTATGTTCAGCAAGGCTTGTTCAAGTGTCGTATTTAGCCACGGGCTGATCTGCGGATGTTCAAAATCAAAGTCAAGATTTTTAAAAGATTGATTTTGAGGTGTAGAGTCTTTGAGTGTATTGGCATAGACATCTTCGGCATAGTAAGCATCAAAACCAATCGGACTTTCTTCATTCGGGATGACTAACCAATCCTCTTGTGAAAAACCAGCGTGATCCCGAAAAGGGCTGAGTTGTTGCAGATGCGTGTTGACTCGGTGTGATGCGCTATGGTCTTGCCAGTAGGCGTTGACATAGTTGGTTTGGGCATTATTCATGACATTCGCCATGACACGATGCTCAAGCTCGGCAAGACTTTGAATGGTAGTTTGCGTATTACTTTTGAGATTTTTATCTTTTGCAATACGTGGCTGTGCATCGACTTTTTGCAGTTGCTCCGTGCTGATTAAATCTTTCATGTCATAGCTATGTGGTTTTAATTTTACTGTTTCAAAACCTGGGCGCACAAAAACAGGCATTTTTTGCGATTTGCCTTGGTTATGTAAATGCCGAATGTTGTATTGCATGAGCAGAATATTGGTGTGGGTGGCAATTTTTTCAGGGCGGTGTCGCCAAACACGTCCTGCAAGTTGGATGATTGAACGCATCGAGCTTGGTTCAACAATCGCCCAATCATAGTCATGATCCCGACCAACTTCCGCTACAGGTGTTGCTAAAACGATAAATAGGTGATTTTTTAAATTGCTTTTGGCTAAAGCATTTTGAATTTCAGAATGTAAAAAAAGTTGGTTTGGCTGTGATGAGGAGCGTTTCAAGATACGGTCAAGACGGTTTTCCAGATCATTACGAAGCACTAATAACTGTTTGGAATGATAACAAGCCAGATAAATATGTGTATCTGTTGGAATATTCGATTGTGCAAATAGCTGTAGGGCAATTTGTGTCAGTTGGCTGATATTGGCGATACGCACCAAGCCGATGCTGACACGCTTGGTAGAAACCTCATCGACCTGATGATGCTGTTCATGCAGTTGCATCGCACCTTGTATGATGAATTGACCCAGTTCAGCATAAAATTGGGCTTGTTTCTCATGATGATATTTTGCTGTAATTGCTAAAATTTCTGCTTGGCGACGAACAGGCTGTACTTTTAAAAATTCGATACGGTTGGCAATAAACTTTTCATGTGCTTCGTTAAATGTACTTATCTCTGCACATTGTACGCTCATCATGGCTTTTTCTTGTTCATCAAACCATGCACAAACGACATTTGGTGAGGCTTTATTTTGACTTTGATTAAACAGTTTTCGTCCTGCAAAATAGGCTTGATATAGACCTGCGATCAAGTCAGGTGTCAGTGTGGCGGAGGAGAGCAATACCCGAGAACCAAATACACCTGCCAAGTGAACTAGCCGAGCCAGTGCAGGCAAATCATTTTGGTCAAAATCATCAGGCTCATCTAAAATCAAATCACTGCTGAGCAATCGCAACATTGGCGCAATGAATTTCCCACCACGCTTACACTCACTGGCTTGAATAATGTGATCAACCGTGCAAGTGACAATCGGTGAAAATAGTAAGCCTCGTGCTTTGGTATCGGTCAATATCGTATCGATATTTAGTTCGTTAAAATCTTGATAGTCAATACTTGAATCAATCCATTCTTCGATAAGCTCTTCACTAGATTCACTACCAAAAACTGGTGAAATATTTTGTGATGATTCAACCTCATTAAGAATATGAATATTGTCTTTATCCTTTTGGTTATATTCAAAAAGATTTTTATTGGCTGTACCACCAACGAGTATTGCAAGCTGTTCATCATTCAGGTTTAAATCTTGGCGAAAACTTTGCCCAGTTTGTAAAGTGAGAACACGCAACCCTAATGCAATAGTAAATCTTGCGCCAACTTTCGGGTCTGCGAGTCCATACATGATGCGTGCATTGCCAATGGTTTTACCACAACCTGTAGAAGCCATATTCACGCCAAAAAAACCATCGCTTTGGCTGGCTTGTTGTAATGATTTTGCCAGTTTAAACGCATGATTTTGCCATGCAAATCGTTCAATCGATGTATTCTTCTCAAGTGCTCGATGCTTTTCAAGCGTTGGCATTTGTGAGGCAATGCTCGGTAAATGTCGAGCAAATTTGGCAGTAAACGTGGCAACGCCGATCAGGTGTTCATCTAATGGTTGCTTGGTTTCTCGTGTTATTTTATCTGTATTGGCTGACAGTGTTTTAAAATCCGCAGCGCCCTCAACACGGCGACTGTCCGTATCAGCTAGGCTAGAATAATTGTGGTCACCAATCATCAAGGAAAGTCTGGAGAGATAAAGTAAAAAGGTATCTTGTATCGGCTTTTGTTGTTCGGTGGCTTCTGTACTGAGCTTCATTAAATTAATGTCTGTCAACGCTTTATTTGACCAGCGTTTGATATGCTTTTGCCATGCTTTGCTAAAAATAACTAATTGCTTGAATTGCCAAAAATTTTGGCATGTTTTTGCCTGTGTCTTATCTTCTAAAGTCCGTGGATTTTTCACCCAAAAATCAACGGGTTTAAGTTGTTTGTAAAATCCATTCAAGGTGCTATTGATTGCAATACGGTCGTTTTTAAGACGAATAATTTCACTTGGCTTATAAAATGTTTCGTGTATGGGGGGGAGGCGATGATGTGTCACGATCAGCCAAGCCACCCATTGTGCAAGTGGTGGCAAAGTCGCAATGTTGGTTTTATCGGGATTGCATTGTTTAAATCGTTGTGCAGTATCGTTCTCGAATAACCATTGCTCAATATTGATCAGACGATTTAACCAAGCCTTATCATCGGGACAATCCGCAATCAGAAGTTCAAATAATTTAAGTGAAATCCATTCGTGACGATAGGGATCGCCTATAAACGAACTTGAGGTCAATTTATTTTGAAAACCAATCGTTGATTTCCCAAGATCGTGCAACAGTGCGGAAAGTGTGGCTATGATTTGAATGCTAGAAGCATATTGCCAATTATTTTCCCATTCATTTTGCAAAATTTTTCGTTTGGTAGAGTTCACAGGCACTACGCCTTCACTGTTAAATTTACTTCGATTGCCCACCACCCATAGCAACTCACTCCGCCGTCGCCCACGTATCCAGTGACACGATACCGCAGTATTTTTCGTAGCGGTCTGGCGGAGCAGTTTTTTCAGCGCAAGCAAGCCATCTTCGGTAATCACGGTCTGCCACGTATTATCACCAATTCGATCGGCAAAGGCATCGAGTACACGTCGAGTCCGAGCTAAGGCTTTCTTTTCACATTGGCTAATCAAGGTCACGATCATCAGTCATGCTCCTCGTTAGAGAATGTGTTGAGCGATTGGGTTTTGACTTGATCAAACATAAAGTCGAGACATTTATGTTCGGTGAATTTCTGTAGGATCTGTTGGCGGAATTCTTGTTCTTTCATGCCTTCTTTAGCACAGAGAAAGGCGTAGGGGAGTACCACGGCATCTTTGACCAAATCTGCGACATCAAATACCAATGCGCCACGCCGAGTTTCACCGTGCATGACTGCAAAGCCATGAGGAATACCCAGTACCCACAGTGTGGTTGCAGCGAGTCCATAAGCGAGATAATTGCCATGATTAAGAAAGTCATTGGCAAGATCACCTTGTTCGGGATGACGCTCAAAAGACATTTGGCAACGTGTGGCGGCGATTTTATAGAGTTGTTTTGTGGTCTGTGCTTCGGCAAGCAGTAAATCCGCCACCTTGCTCATAAGTGGAATTTTATTGCGGTAGCTTTGTAAGGCGTTTTGAATGTCTTGATCATCTAGATGAAAGCCTTCGGCACGGAGGTCACGATCTTTCGACCAGACTTGTTCAATAAAATTGAGTCGGGCATGTTGGAATGCTTTGGCGACGTCAAGGCGTTTCGCTTCATCGAACCAAAAAGACAACCAACCTTGCACATATTCAGTCGGTCGATATTCACTTTGTGGGGTAAGCCACTCAATCTCTGCACCTGAAAATAATGGCGTCCCACCACCACCGCAAAAGCCGACCAATACGCCTGCGCTACATAGCATACGCATGGCGGCATTGGTGATCGAGGTGCCTGTACCAAGCAAAATCACCGTGGTATTGGCGATGGGAATATTCCAGTATTGATTTTGATTTTTTTCTTCGGTGAGATACAGCACCCGACCGTCTTTTTGCATGACACGGCAGTATTCGAGGTAATACAGATTGGCACGTTTGGAGTGCAGGATGGCTTTTAAGTCGCTTGGATTGAGTTGTTCCATATTTTGCCCAGCTTTAATCTTCGATACTTTAATTTTTGATACTTAAATTTTCGATTTTGTTCATATATTGCATTTGATATTGATACTAGCCGAATAGACTGCCTGAAGAAAGTGATAAAAATTCATTAACGACATGCTGTGTCGTTTTATTTTTTCAGAAACGAGAACGGTTTGTGACTGATCAGAAATTTGCAAATTTAACCTGCAATGGTATAACTAGAATCTATTGATATGTTCTCTTAATTTTTCATCAAAAATAATTGCAGATAGCTGGAGTCGAATATGAGTGTTGCTTTTGTGACGTGTGATCTCTTAGATGATAACGAAGATAAAGAGTTACAAGTGGTTTCTCCCTCGATCGATGGTAAATTTTTCCGTAGTTTCGGCGCACGCAAGACCTTCGGTGGTCAAGTGGTCACTGTGAAATGCTTTGAAGACAATTCACGGGTCAAAGAGCTGTTGGCAACGGATGGCACTGGTAAAGTGCTAGTGGTTGATGGTGGTGCTTCAATGCGCTGTGCCTTAATGGGCGACATGATTGCTGAGTCAGCGGTGAAGAATCACTGGAATGGTGTGATTATTTACGGTTGTGTCCGTGATGTTGATGCGATTGCAACGCTTGATTTGGGGGTGCAAGCATTGGCATGTATTCCACAAAAAAGTACCCGTAAAGGCGTCGGTGAAACTGGTTTGACCTTAGCATTTGGCGGGGTGACCATTGCCCAAGATGATTATATCTATGCCGATAATAATGGCATTGTGGTTGCAAAAGAAGCACTGATTTAACACATTTATTTGCAAAAATCATGGATTGAAAAGGGCTACATCATCATGAAAAACAATACTGGAAAACGCCATCGCACCAAGGTTTATCAAGCCTTAGCATCGACTTTTGTGACTTTACCTCGGGGTGTGATGGGCACAGCTTTTCCTAAGCAACCTGAGAAGCCATTAAAGCTCTATGAGTTTGAGGCGTCTCCATACTGCCGTCGTGTCCGTGACGTGATTACTCGGCTCAATCTCGATGTGGAAATTTATCCATGTCCAAAAAATGGCACACGTTTTCGTCCGATGGTGCAGGCGTTGGGTGGTCAGGCGCAGTTTCCTTTTTTGATTGATGAGAATACTGGCGATCAACTGTATGAATCCAAAGCGATTATTGCGCATTTATTTACCCATTATAGTCGCAAGGGTAAAGTGCCTTTGAGTTATCAATTGCTTCCACCTGTATCCTTGGTTGGTGGTATTGCTGTTGCAGTGAATAGCTTTGATGGCATGACGGCAAATGAGAATAATGTCAATCGTCAAGCGCCTGAGCAGTTGTTAGAATTGTGGAGTTTTGAAGCCAGTCCATTTTCACGAATTGTCCGTGCCAAGCTAACTGAGCTTGAGATTCCCTATAAATTGCATAACGTGCCGAAAGAGCGTTGGCAAGATCAAGGGCCAGCCAATGCACGACTGAAACCGGGTAAATATGTACCACTTGCTGATGGCAAGCGTGCTCGTGAAATCACAAATATGCAGGGTAAAATGCAAGTGCCATTTTTGATTGATCCAAATACAGGTGTGGAGATGTTTGAATCTCGGCAGATTGTAAAATATTTGGATAAGCAATACGGTTAAATCGTCTTAGAGTCATCGTTTAAACAGCCTTTAACACATTGCTAAAGGCTTTTTTTTATTTGAATTAATTTTTTTTCAAATCAATTTTGCAAGTTTTAAGATTTCCGCACGTAAAAATTGATGGCGTGTATTGTGCGCCAAATCCTGATACCAATACATGCCAATATCGATTTTAGGTAACGCAATCGGCAGTTCATGCACGTGAATGCTGTCGGCATAATGCAGATTTTGCAAAATCAATTTTGGAATGGTCAACATCGCCTCAGGATGCTGTGCCAAGACTTGTAAGGCGGTGGAATAGTGCTGACATCGCAGTAGAATCTGCCGAGAGAGTTGCTGACGATTCAGATCAATATCTTCCACCAATTGCCCAGTGCGCCGTGAAGACACGCCGATATGTGGTGCATTGAGATAGATGGTTTTATTGAAATTTTTCTGCTGACTACAGACCACAAAATGATCCTCAATCAAGGATTGATAGTGGATATTGCTTGGACAATTTTGCTTCAGATCAATGACAAAATCCGCTTGCTGAATGCTGAGATCACTAAACATGGTTTTGCGATCGAGCTTTGCACTCAAGAATTGAATGTTTAGATCCAGATTGTGAAAATGAGCGAGCAACTTCGGAAAGATGATCGGTTCAATTTCATCATGTACAGCAATTTTTAAGCTGTGAATTGCTTTGGGATCGAAACTATTTTGTGAGGTGGCAATGCTTTGAAGGGTTAATAATGCCTGTTTGATCGGCGTGTAAATCTGCTCCGCAAATGGCGTTGCCAACATCTTGTGTCCAGCTCGGATAAATAATTCATCACCAATCTGTTGCCGTAGGCGTTGTAGGGCATGGCTGACCGCAGATTGACTGATACAGAGAATCAGTGCCGCTTTGGAAATACTTTTTTGTTCAAAAATGGCGATAAACAAGGGATACAAGTTAATATCCACACGATGAAACTGGCTAATATCTAGGTTGTCATTGATTTCTAGGTTGTCATTACTGTCGTTATCATTATTTTCTAGACGGGCATTGTCGCTGGGTTGTTCTCGGTCGTTGAGATCAGCACTATGAATTTCATTCATAATCTTTGTATCAATTAAATCATTTCATTCATAATAATAATTTGCGTATGCTATGGCAATAGACAATAGGGTCTGTTGACATTTCAACCATGCATTGCGTTATTGGCTAAAATCACATAAACGAGGCATGAAATGCAGGGAATGGTCACTCCCTTACCAAGTTTCATAACGAAGTTTATGGCAATTTTAGCCATAACCTTTCAGGACAAGGATGCTTTTTGACGCTACGTTGTTAGAAATGAGTTATTTAGAGTGACTAAACTTCCTCATTCCTTCCTAGTATCGTCTAAAAAGCATCCATTGTCGCAAGCATCTGTGAAATATCAACAGACCCTACAAATTCGCAAAGGATTTCCACCATGTATGAGCTTTCTGATCGCGCCAAAGACTACATCCAACGCACAGAACAATTTATCAAAGATGAAATCGAGCCAGTCGAGGCGGATTTTTGGCATGAAGTACATCGTCTGAATGTCGATGGCGATTGGACGAAATGGCAGTGGCCAGCGATGCTTGAAACCTTAAAAGCCAAAGCCAAAACCGCAGGACTTTGGAATATGTTCTTGCCTGATGCGACTTTGGGTACGGGGCTGTCGGTACAGGAATATGCACACATCGCAGAGCGCACAGGACGCAGTTTGATTGCGCCAACCGTATTTAACTGTAATGCGCCTGATACAGGCAATATGGAAGTGCTCTGGCGTTACGGCAGTGAAGCACAACAGGAACAATGGCTCAAGCCTTTACTCGCAGGGGAAATTCGTTCGGTATTCTGTATGACTGAGCCTGATGTAGCATCGAGTGATGCCACCAATATGCAAGCCACTGCGGTGATCGAAGGGGACGAAATCGTACTCAATGGTCGCAAATGGTGGTCGTCAGGTCTGGGCGATCCAAATGCCAAAGTCATCATCTTTATGGCGCATACCCCTGATGCATCCAAAGATCGCCATCATCAACACTCCATGGTCTTGGTGCCCGTAAATACGCAAGGTGTAAAGATCGAACGCATGTTACCTGTGTTTGGTGACTACGATGCACCGCATGGTCATGGTGAAGTGAGCTTTGACAATGTACGTGTCCCTGTGGCGAATTTTATCGGCGGTGCAGGGCAAGGTTTTGAGATTGCGCAAGGTCGTCTAGGACCAGGACGTATTCATCACTGCATGCGTTGTATCGGTGCGGCGGAAAAGTCTTTGGAGCTGATGATTGATCGTGGTATGTCACGTAAAGCCTTTGGTAAAGAATTATTAAAGTTGGGTGGTAATCTAGAGCGTGTTGCAGAAGCTCGAGTTGCGATTGATCAAGCCCGATTGCTGACCTTATACGCAGCCTATAAGATGGATAAAATGGGCAATATGGCAGCCCTCACAGAAATCTCTGCGATCAAAGTGGTTGCGCCAACGGTACTGCAAAATGTGGTGGATATGGCGATTCAAATTCATGGTGGTGCTGGCGTATCCAAAGATACACCGCTGACCGCATTCTATGCGCAGGCACGTGCACTGCGTCTTGCCGATGGACCAGATGAAGTGCATAAAGGCATGATTGCCAAACTGGAATTGATGAAACGAGGTTATGCGTCTCGCCGCTAAACAATGTAAATTGTTGATGTAAATGGCGAATTGAAAAAGCGCACAATTGAAAAATTAAGCAGTTGATAAAGGATAATTTCATGGCAATCATCGATATTGGTGGCAATGTCCGAAACGGCGAAGAACTTGATATAAAAGCAGTAGAATCATGGCTTAAAAATCATCAGGTTGATTTGCAAGGTCAAGTGCAAGTCACGCAATATTCTGGCGGTGCATCCAACTGGACCTATCGCCTGAAATACGACAATGTGGATTTGATTCTGCGTCGCCCGCCGAAAGGCACCAAAGCCAAATCGGCGCATGATATGGCACGTGAATATCATGTGCAAAACAATCTCAAGCCGTTCTATCCTGTACTGCCTGAGATGGTGGCGCTGTGTCAGGATGAATCGGTGATTGGCTGTGATTTCTATGTGATGAAGCGCATCGAGGGCATTATTCCTCGTGCCAATTTACCCAAAGAAATTGACTATACTGAAGCCGATGTGCGCCAGCTTTGCATCAATGTTCTGGATAAATTGATCGAACTGCACCAAGTGCCATATCATGGCACTGCTTTAGAACAACTGGGCAAAGGCGATGGCTACTGTCGTCGTCAAGTCGAAGGTTGGGATAAGCGTTATGCTAAAGCCCGCACCAAGAATGTCCCGTCGTTTAATTATGTACGTAAATGGTTACTGGCAAATATTCCTGCCGATACCAAAACCTGCGTGATTCATAACGATTGGCGTTTTGATAATGTCATTCTCGATCCACAACAGCCGACCGAAGTGATTGGTGTGTTGGACTGGGAAATGGCAACACTTGGCGATCCGCTGATGGATTTGGGTTCAGCATTGGCGTATTGGGTGGAAGAAGGTGACAATATAATCTTTAAAGCCACACGCCGTCAGCCGACCAATCGCAAAGGCATGTTTAGCCGTCAGCAAGTGGTGGATTATTATCTGCAACAAACGGGTTTAACGCCTGAGAATTGGGCGTTTTACGAAGTGTTTGGTTTATTCCGCTTAGCAGGGATTGCACAGCAGATTTATTATCGCTATTACCATCAGCAAACCGATAATCCTGCCTTTAAAAACCTTTGGATTGTCATCAATGCGATACATTTACGTGCTTTAAAATTGATCGCTAAACAAAAAATGGTAAATCATCCGATTGGCAAGCAAATTTTACAGCGAATCAGTAAATAAATCAGGCAATAAATGAGTGTAGCGGACAAAGGTAGCAAAAGTATGACCACGATTTATCTGATTCGACATGGACAAGCCTCATTTGGTGCCGCCAATTATGATCAGCTCTCAAACAAGGGCGAGCAACAAGCGACTTTGCTCGGACAGTATTTTGCCAAAATTTTAAAAGAACAACCTTATGTCTATGCAGGCACGATGCAACGTCATCAACAGACTGCACAGCTTGCCTTGGCGGAAAGTTTCCCTGAGCTTGAAGTGAATAGTGATCAAGCTTGGAATGAATTTCATCATCAGCAAGTTTTTGCCAAATTTGATGATCGCTTCAACAAACCTGATGAGCTGAAACTGGCGATTTTACAAGAGAAAAATCCGCGGGCGTATCTGGCAAGCATATTTGATCAAGCGATTGATCGCTGGATTGGCAATGAATTTGATCATGAATATGATGAGTCTTGGACGGCATTTTCGACTCGGGTAAATGGGGCATTTGATGCCTTATGTGCGGATTTGGCAGAGCTACAACCTCGTTATGCAGTGGTATTTAGCTCAGGCGGGGTGATTTCCACCATCGTCGGGCATCTGCTTGGATTGGATGCAAAAAGCATTTTTCAGCTGAATTGGTCGATTGCCAATACCTCGATCACCACTATTCGCTTAAAAGGCAACGATCGACAGCTCCTCAGCTTAAATGAACACCACTTTATCAAGGCTGAAAATGCAGATTTACTGACGTGGATTTAACTGAATATTTTACAGAAAATCATTGAAATTAAAGGATCTAATCATGGCAAAAACAATTTTAATCACAGGTGCAAGCTCAGGACTTGGCGCAGGAATGGCACGTGAGTTTGCCAAAAAAGGCTATAACCTTGCGATCTGTGCACGCCGCCAAGAGCGCTTAGATGCACTAAAACAAGAGCTCGAAAGCCAATTCGGCATCAAAGTCATCGCCAAAACTTTGGATGTCACACACTATGATGATGTGTTTACCGTATTTAAAGCCTTTCAGGCAGAATTTGGGCGTATTGATCGAATCATCGTCAATGCGGGTGTTGGTGAAGGTCGTCGTATTGGCAAGGGCAACTTTGCCATTAACCGTGCCACAGCAGAAACCAACTTTATCTCAGCGCTTGCCCAGAGCGAAGCTGCGGTAGAAATTTTCCGTGCGCAAAATGCAGGGCATTTGGTGGTAATTTCCTCGATGAGCGCAGTACGTGGTCTGCCAAAACATTTGTCGACTTATGCCGCAAGTAAGGCTGCAGTTGCGCACCTTGCCGAAGGCATCCGAGCAGAACTGATTGATACACCGATCAAAGTCTCTACGATTTTCCCAGGGTATATCCGTACTGAGCTGAATGAAGGGGCGAAAAAACTGCCTTTTGAAGTCGATGAAAAAACAGGCTGTAAAATCTTGGTGAAAACCATTGAAAGTGAACCTGTCAAAGCTTTTGTGCCAAAATGGCCATGGTTACCACTTGGTTTGGCGATGAAAGTCTTGCCACTGCGTATCGTGAACAAGTTAAGTTAGATCAATTACTAGGGTCTGTTGACATTTCAACCATGCATTGCGTTATAGGCTAAATCACATAAACGATGCATGAAACGCAGAGAATGGTCACTCCCTTGTCAAGTTTCATAACGAAGTTTATGGCAATTTTAGCCATAACCCTTCGGGACAAGGATGTTTTTTGACGCTACGTTGTTATGAATGAATCATTTAGAATGACTAAATTTCTTCATTCATTCCTAGTATCGCCTAAAAAACATCCGTTGTCGCAAGCATCTGTGAAATGTCAACAGACCCTAATCTAAGCAATAAAAAAAACCATGCAAATTGCATGGTTTTTTTTGATCATATTCGAAATTAGTTTTGAGCAGCTTCTTTCACATCAGCAGCGCCAGTTTCAACCGCACCAGCGATTGCAGCAGTTGCATCTTTAGCAGCTTGACCAGCAGCGTTTGCAGCATCAGATGCAGCAGTTGCAGTTGCGTCAGCAGCTTCACCGATTGCATTACCAGCTTCGTCAGTTGCAACAGCAGCATCTGTAGCCAAGTCGTCAGTTGCAGCAACAGTTGCATCACCAGCTGATTCTAGTGCAGCACCTGCGTGATCAGCAGCATCTTCAGCGTGTTGTTCAGTTGCAGTTTCAGCAGCTTCTTCTTTTTTTGCACAACCAACGAAAGCAACAGCAGAAGCTAAACCTAAAGCAATTAATAATTTATTCATTTGTAAATCCTCATAAAATGGCATCCGAAACGGCTAACCGTTTCGAAGCCAAATAATATACGATTTGATAAAAAAAGCTACATCAATCTTAATACTTGTGATAGGTATCACGTTTTACACCAATCGATCAATTAAACATTAAAACGGAAATGCATCACATCGCCATCTTGCACGATGTAAGTTTTGCCTTCTAAGCGCCATTTTCCTGCTTCTTTTGCACCAGACTCGCCATTGTATTGAATGTAGTCGTCATAGGCGATTACTTCGGCACGGATAAAGCCTTTTTCAAAGTCGGTATGGATCACGCCAGCAGCTTGCGGGGCAGATGCGCCAATTTTCACCGTCCATGCACGCACTTCTTGCACACCAGCGGTAAAGTAGGTTTGCAAACCAAGTAGTGCATAACCCGCACGAATCACACGATTCAACCCCGGTTCTTCCATGCCCATTGCTTCAAGGAACTCTGCACGTTCATCTTCGTCAAGCAGTGAAATTTCTGCTTCGATCTGATTACAGAGCGCAACAACAACCGCATTTTCAGAATCTGCAAGTTCACGCACTGAGTCCAAATATGGATTATTTTCAAAACCATCTTCAGCCACATTGGCGATGTACATGGTCGGTTTTAAGGTGAGTAAACCAAAACCTTTGATCAGTTTGCGTTCATCATCAGACAAATCTGCGGCTCGAGCAGGGCGACCGTCATCGAGTAATGGTTGAATTTTTTCAAGCACTGCTTTAGTGGCAATGGCTTCTTTATCACCACCTTTGGCAGTTTTTGCTAAACGTGTAATTGTTTTCGATACGGTCTCTAAATCAGCAAGTGCAAGTTCGGTATTGATGGTTGCAATATCATCGAGTGGATCAATCTTGCCATTCACATGAATGACGTTTTCATCTTCAAAACAACGCACCACATGGGCAATCGCATCAGTTTCACGGATGTTGGCAAGGAATTGGTTGCCTAGACCTTCACCTTTGGAAGCACCTGCAACCAGTCCTGCGATGTCGACAAATTCCATCGAAGTTGGGATTTCACGTTGTGGTTTGACGATGGCAGAGAGTTTATCCATGCGGTCGTCAGGCACAGGCACCACACCCGTATTTGGCTCAATGGTACAAAATGGAAAGTTTTCAGCGGCGATGGCTGCTTTGGTCAGTGCGTTAAATAAAGTGGATTTCCCCACGTTTGGCAAGCCGACAATACCACAATTAAAGCCCATAAAATCTACTCAAATACGCTATTTTTACTGCGCCACATCATACAGCAAATTGCTCATGAAGTCAGTCATAAACGCACTTTGCAAAAGATGATTTTTCTAGCATGCAAAAGTGCTGAGGAAAATTGATCCGTGTGATGGCATTTGTATTTTTTCATTGAAATTATAGGATTGCTTTGTATTTGGCTTTTGCGCAGTTGGTAAAATCGGTTTAATATGCCATGTAAGAAAAGATTTCACGACTCGATGTGCAAACATTTGATTGAAATCACAGAAAACCCATCTTCGGAGTTTACATGCGTATTTTGTATCAATTTCCGCTGTCATTGTTTTGTGAGAAGGCACGCTGGTTGCTTGATCATAAAGAGCTCCATTATGTGGCGAAAAATTTGACGCCAGGTTTTCATCGCTTAACCACGCAACACCATACGCAAAGCAAACATTTACCAGTACTTAAAGATGATAATAAGTGGATCGCAGATTCCAGTAAAATTGCTGATTATTTAGATTGTTACTATCCAGAACATGCCTTGATTCGCAGTGAGCCTGAGCTGCGAGAACGAATTTTAGAAATTGATACCTTAAGTCAAGCGTTTGGCATCCATGTGCGACGTTGGTTGTTTTATTTTATTTTACAATTTGAGCATAATTCGGCAATCGAAGTCATACTTGGCGAACGTGGTTGGCTTCGTGATCTCAAAGCCTTGGCTCGCCCAACGATAAAATTTGCCATTAATAGCTATCATCACATTACGGGTAATACCGCAGTTGAATCAAAGCAGAAAATTGATGCAATGGTTGAACAATTCAATCAGATTCTTGTCGATAATGGTGGCGAGTATTTGGTGGCGGATCGACTCACGCTTGCAGATATTGCGGTATGTAGCATGATAGCACCCTTAATGATGATTGAGGGCACGCCTTGGGAGCGTGAGCAACACAGTGAGATTGCGCCTGAAGTGATGGCGTTTCAGCATTATTTATTGCAAATTCCGCTTGGACAATATGTACAGCGTATTTATGAGCAGGAGCGCAATGCTAGAGTGGATTGGCGGGGTATTTAGACTATTTCACTGTTCTTTTAAAAAAGTTTTTGGAATAAAGTTATGAAAATTGTCGCAGATGAAAATCTAGCGTTTACCGATTATTTTTTTTCAGAGTTTGGAGAAATCCAAAATTTGGCAGGGCGCACCATTTCTAACGATGATCTAAAAGATTGTGAAGCACTTTTGGTGCGTTCCGTGACCAAAGTCAATGCCGAACTCATCAAAAATACCCCAATCAAATTTGTCGGTAGTGCCACCATTGGTACAGATCATCTCGATACTAAAGCTTTAGACAGCCATCACATCTCATGGGCGAATGCCGCAGGCTGTAATGCGCAAGCGGTGGCGGAATATGTAGTGACCGCATTGCTGACACTTCGCCCTGAGTTGATTGATGCAGGGCAGTCGTTTTGTTTGGGTGTGGTCGGTCTAGGGAATGTTGGGACTCGATTGGTCGCTTTGGCGCAGTTTTTGGATTGGCGAGTGATCGGTTATGATCCTTTTTTAATTCATGATCAAGTGGAACAAGTTGATTTTCAAACTTTACTCAATCAATCTGATGCGATTTCGATTCATGTGCCTTTAACTAAAAAAAAGGATCATTCACAACAACATGCCACGCATCATTTGTTTAATGAAAGTACTTTGAGTCAAATGAAATCCGATGCAATATTGATCAATAGTGCACGTGGCTCTGTGGTTGAAGAAAAAGCATTGCTTAATGATATTAAGAAAAATAAACGTCTAGTGGTACTTGATGTCTTTGAACATGAACCACAAATTTCCGCAGAATTACTCAATGCTTTGGCGTTAGCTACACCGCATATTGCAGGCTATAGCCTTGAAGGTAAGGCAAGAGGCACACAAATGATTTATCAGTCTTTTTGTGAAACTTTTGGTAAATCAGCAGATAAAGATTTTGTACCATTACTTGAGCGTTGCGAGCCACTTTTAGCGCTTAATGAAGATGCAAAAAATGCCAAAGCCGAATTTAAAACACAACTCATGCAAAACCTGAGCACCATTTATGATATTCGCCGTGATGATCAAGTCTTACGTGCATGTTTAAATGATGGTGCGATTCAGCAAAAAGCCTTTGATGATTTAAGAAAAAATTATCCGCTACGTCGTGAATGGTCTGCCTTTGGTGCAGAACTATCGTAAACAATCATGCTGTTGAGAAAGAAAAATTGACTGAAACAAATTTTAAAATGACCTGTGATCTTGAAGCCTTACAAGCACGTGCCAGGTTATATAATCGGATTCGTTCATTTTTTGCTGAACGCAATGTATTGGAAGTAGAAACGCCATTGCTATCTCAAGCAGGAACGACAGATGTGCATCTTGCTTCGGTACAAGCTTTGCGTCATGTCAATGGGACAAAAGCAACGCATTATCTACATACCTCGCCAGAGTTCGCCATGAAGCGACTACTTGCCAGTGGTAGTGGGGCGATTTATCAAATCTGCAAGGTGTTTCGTGATGATGAACATGGTCGCAAACACAATAGCGAATTTACCATGTTGGAATGGTATCGTCCTGACTTTGATCTGAAAGATTTGATGTATGAAACCACGGATTTATTAAATATTTGCCTGCAAGATCGTTTCGATGAAGTGCGTCCGATCTTGCTCAGCTATAAGCATGCTTTCCTAGATCGTTTGGACATCAATCCGTTGCAAGCCAGTTGTGAGGAGTTAAAACAATGCGCAAAGCGAGTTGGTTTGGGTGTACGACTTGGCGATGATCGTTTAGCCTATATGGATTTGCTGTTTTCGCATATGGTGGAGCCAAGTTTAGGCTTTGATACACCTGTTTTTCTCACTGATTTTCCACCTGAGATGGCATCACTTGCCAAGATCAGAACTGATGACGATGGCGAGCAAGTCGCTGCACGTTTTGAGGTGTATATTGAGGGCTTGGAACTTGCCAATGGCTATGATGAACTGAGTGATGCAACTGCACTTCGTCAGCGTTTTGAAGCAGATAATCAAGCTCGGATTGCGCAAGGTTTAGAAGTGATGCCGATTGATGAGCGATTACTTGCTGCATTGGAATTTATGCCTGCTTGTTCTGGGATTGCACTCGGCATTGATCGGTTACTGATGGTTGCGATGCAACGGATGCGACTCGAGCAGGTGATTAGCTTTCCTGCGCATTTGGCGTGATTATCTTAAAACTGTTGGTATTAGAATCTAATACCAACAGTTTTACCCTCGCTATCAACAGCACCTATGTCATACGTGTTGTACCATTTTCCATTCAACATAATGTAAATTGGTGACCAAAAAGAAAACTTATTTACTGCCCTTAAAACATCTTCTAATGTTTCCAACTTTGAATCATCTTTAAACCTATAAAATATTAAATTTGTGCCAATATCTTCAACAATAATTTCTGCCATTTCCTCTATATTTTCTGTTCCCGTTTCATCATCTTCGATAGAAACGTCTAAAAATTCTGATAGAAACTCAGGATGAGGATAGCCATCTTCAATTAGATCATCTATAGAAATATCCATAGCTTCATTTGAGTCTAAAACAATGACACAGCCATTTTGATAGTTTTGATTATTTGAGAATTGATTTGGAACATGCTCATAATGTCCTTGCAATATTTTTAAAGTAGCTTTTTTTAGGTCATCTCTTTTCCGATTCATAGATTCCGTTAGTCGATCTTCGTATGAACCTCTATTTTTTGCTTGTCCCATTTTTTAATTCCCATTTGAAAATGATATAAAAAAACTATATCATTTTAGCTATTAATATACAATGGAAAGAAAATGAAATCGAAAGAAAATGATCCTAGAGAGATTGATGTATTAATTACTCAAATTAAGGCTAAAGACCATAAGGTTACTAATGCGGTAGGCGTAACGCATCAAGTCCCATTTCGTATATTTCAATGGAATTACTCAAGATTAGAGGCATTAAGAAAACATATTGGTAACCCTACAAGAAATAAGTTGCTTAACAGTTTACTTGAGGTCGCATTAGATGAGGTATTTCAAAATTTAGAGAAAACAAATCCTGAGCAATTAAAGGAAATTTTAGTTAGCATTGAAAATTCATAGTTCAGACAATCAGACTTGTATGTTTTCTCTATTTTCGATTATCAATCAATACACATAAGACGCTGTACCAGTCGCAATGTGTGTGCCTTGATCATTATGCAAATCCATACGCATCAAACAGCTTTTACGACCGAGGCGTACTACTTGTGCTTTGGCAATAAAGTACTTTCCACGGCCCGGTGCAAGATAATCTACACGCAAGTCCAAAGTTGCCAATTTTCCAACTTTCTTCGTCGTTTCTTCAAAAATTTCAGGAGTACTGCGACGGTATAATTCGCTCATTGCAACCACACCGCCCATACTGTCGAGAATGGTTGCAGATACGCCACCATGCAAAATTTGAAATTTTACATTACCGATCAAATGTGCATCCATCTCAACAAAACCTTCAATCTGTCCATCCACGACACGCATCTTGAGATTGTTGTGGGTATAAAACGGTGAGCTGTTAAAAGCTATACAGAGTTGCTCTAAGATCATATTAATATCACTCTGATTTTCGACAGTGATATGACCAGTCCATTGTTGTTGTTGATCATTAAGCATACTTAAACTCACATAAAATAAAGCAAATACTTTGCGAGCAGTGATCGCAAAGGCGTACAATAACGTCCGTATAGTAATAGATCAGAAGAGCTTTGTAATGACTTATACGTTCAATCGACCTGCATTTCCTTCCACTCGTATGCGCAGAATCCGCAAAAATGATCGCTTACGTGACATGGTCAGCGAAACACAGCTCACAGCAGATCATCTGATTTATCCAGTATTCGTCTTACCGGGGCAAAATCAAGCGCAAGACATTGCCAGTATGCCGAATATTCAGCGCTTATCTGCCGATCTATTATTAAAAAAAGCAGAAAAATTGCTCAATCTTGGCGTTTCAAAATTGGCATTATTTCCAGTGACACCACAAGATGATAAATCACTCGATGCAGAAGCTGCTTGGCGTGATGATGGTTTGGTACAAACCACTTGCCGATTACTGAAAAAAGAACTCCCTGAAATGGTACTCATCACTGATGGCGCTCTTGATCCTTATACCACACATGGACAAGACGGTATCATTGATGATACAGGCTATGTGCTCAATGATGAAACGGTCGAATGTCTCATCAAACAAGCATTGAGCCATGCCGAAGCGGGCAGTGATGTGATTGCACCAAGTGATATGATGGACGGACGTATCGGCGCAATCCGTCAGGCGCTTGAGCAAAATGGGCATATCTATACCAATATTATGGCGTATTCGGCGAAATATGCCTCGAGCTATTATGGACCATTTCGTGATGCGGTTGGTTCGGCGAGTAACTTAAAAGGCGCTAATAAATATAATTATCAAATGGACTTTGCCAATCGAGCAGAAGCGTTGCATGAAGTGGCTTTAGATATTCAAGAGGGTGCTGATATGGTGATGGTCAAACCAGGTATGCCGTATCTTGATGTGGTACGTGAAGTGAAAAGTACCTTTGGCGTGCCGACTTTTGTGTATCAAGTCAGTGGTGAATATGCTATGCATATGGCAGCGATTCATAATGGTTGGTTGTCCGAGAGTGTGATTTTAGAATCGCTGATGTGCTGTCGCCGTGCAGGTGCAGATGGGATTTTGACTTATTTTGCGGAAGTGGCTGCAGAGCAGTTGAAGGCAGAAAAATAGAAATAAATAATTTGGTCATAAGGCGTCGCAAAGTTCATCGATAATCAGCAAAATTTTGGGTATTTAAAACATGGAAATCAAAGTCAATTATCTCGACAATCTTCGTCAAGAAGCCAAATTTGATGATTTTAGTGTGATTGCAGATCAGCCGATCCGCTACAAAGGTGATGGCTCTGCGCCGGGTCCTTTTGACTATTTCCTTGCTTCATCTGCTTTGTGTGCGGCTTATTTTGTCAAAGTGTATTGCGCTGCTCGTGATATTCCGACGGATAATATTCGCCTATCTCAAAATAATATCGTCGATCCTGAAAATCGCTATAAACAAATTTTTAAAATCCAAGTCGAACTTCCTGCTGATATTTCCGATAAAGATCGTCAAGGGATTTTGCGTTCGATCGACCGCTGTACAGTGAAAAAAGTCATTCAGACTGGACCTGAATTTATTATTGAAGAGGTGGAAAGCATTGATGCTGATGCGCAGGCTTTGTTGATGCCGAGCCTGACCTCAGACAGCCAAACTTTTATTGCAGGCAAAGACCTTCCGCTTGAGCAAACCATTGCCAATATGTCGAGCATTTTGGCGAATCTTGGTATGAAAATCGAGATCGCTTCATGGCGTAATATCGTGCCAAATGTGTGGTCATTGCATATCCGTGATGCGCAGTCGCCGATGTGCTTTACCAACGGGAAGGGTGCAACCAAAGAAAGTGCGCTTGCATCAGCTTTGGGCGAATTTATTGAGCGTTTAAACTGTAATTTCTTTTACAACGATCAGTTTTGGGGTGAGGAGATTGCCAATGCTGAGTTTGTACATTATCCCGATGAAAAATGGTTTCAGCCGAGCAAAGATGATGCTTTACCACCTGAGATTTTGGATGAGTATTGCTTAGAAATTTATGATCCTGATAGCGAACTTCGTGGTTCACATTTGTTCGATACCAACTCAGGCAATACGTCACGCGGCATTTGCGCATTACCATTTGTACGCAAGTCGGATGGTGAAACGGTATATTTCCCATCGAATTTGATTGAAAATTTATATCTTAGTAATGGCATGAGTGCGGGCAATACCTTAGCTGAAGCACAAGTGCAGTGTTTATCTGAAATATTTGAGCGTGCGGTCAAACGTGAAATTATTGAAAATGAAATTACGCTACCCGATGTTCCGCTAGACGTTTTAGACAAATACCCCAACATCGCTGCAGGGATCAAAGGGTTAGAGGAGCAGGGGTTTCCAGTCTTGGTTAAAGATGCGTCGCTCGGCGGACAGTTTCCTGTGATGTGCGTGACTTTGATGAATCCACGTACAGGCGGTGTGTTTGCCTCATTTGGTGCGCATCCAAAGCTCGAAGTGGCTTTAGAACGTAGTCTTACGGAGCTTCTGCAAGGGCGGAGCTTTGAAGGCTTAAATGACTTACCACGTCCGACGTTTAGCACGAATGCAGTGACTGAACCGAATAATTTTGTTGAGCATTTTATTGATTCGAGCGGTGTGGTGTCGTGGCGATTCTTTAGTGCAAAGTCTGATTATGATTTTGTTGAATGGGATTTTACTGCCAACGGCACTCATACCAATGTTCAAGAGGCAGAAACGTTATTTGCAATTCTCGAAGACATGGGCAAAGAGTCGTATATGGCAGTCTATGAGCATCTTGGCGCAACGGCGTGTCGTATCATCGTGCCTGATTATTCCGAAGTGTATTTGGTCGAAGATTTGATTTGGGACAATACCAATAAAGCCCTGGCTTTCCGTCAAGATATTTTGAATCTACATCGCCTAGATGATGAGCAACTTCAAGCGCTTGTTGAACGCTTGGAAGACGTCGAAGTCGATGATTATACTGACATTACCACCTTGATCGGGATTGAGTTTGATGACAATACCGTATGGGGACAGCTCACCATCTTAGAGTTAAAGCTGTTGATTTATCTGGCCTTAGAAGAATTTGAAGATGCCAAAGAGTTGGTGGAAACTTTCTTGCAATACAATACCAATACGGTCGAGCGTGGTTTATTCTATCAATGTATGGATGTGGTGCTCGAAGTGATGCTCGGTGATGAGATGGACATCGCCGATTTTGAAGTGAATTTCCGCCGTATGTTTGGTGATGAACGCATGGATGCAGTCTTAGGTTCAGTCAATGGCACAGTGAAATTTTACGGATTGACCGAAACCAATATGCAACTGGATGGCTTGGATCGTCATCTGCGTTTGATTGAAAGCTATAAAAAGTTGCATCAGGCGAGGGCAAAATACGTTAAAAATTAATCATTTTTAATCACCAAAATCTATTAAAACGATGAGTCACAATGCATTTATATATTTAGTTTTCAAATGAGGCAATATACAAACCATCGATGGTTTCAAGCACTGTAATGAATAAGTTTATCTCTTTAATGACATAAACCGCGTAACTGGCTACGGTTGAAAATATTGGTATCAGGGTCGCGTCAACTTTATTCAACTTAGAGTTAGTGTCTTGAATCGCTTTGCACACTGCTTTTGCAATAAGTGAGCTTGCCACCCAAATAACAATAGCCAAGATTAAATTATAACCAAGCGCTGCTATTGCCTCTGAATGATTTTGCCAAAATTGAATAAGTGAATCTTTTTTACTTCTCTCTTTCATTGTGCGCATGTGAGTTGAGTCCACATGCATATTTAATACTTTTTGATGTCGTGATTAAATCACAGAAGAAACTAGCCAAGTGTTGTAAGCACAAAAGGCGATTAGCAGACCTGCGCCTTCCAATCTGTTAATCCGTCCAGCGCCACGAAATCCATAGGCCATAAATAGCAAGGCGATTGTCAAACCCATCATAACTAACCAGTCGCGAGACATAACCTCGGAAGATATACCTGTAATCGGCGATATAACGCCCGCGATACCAACGACAGCGAGTAAGTTAAACATGTTAGAACCCACCACATTTCCAATAGCTATATCATGTTCACCTTTTCTAACTGCAATAATGGATGCTGCTAATTCAGGGAGTGACGTGCCCAAAGCAACAATCGTTAAGCCGATAATTAAATCACTAACACCCAGCGCCTCTGCGATACTCACTGCTCCCCAAACGAGTAATCGTGAACTCACTATCAGGAGAATCAAGCCAATAACCAGCCAAAAAATAGCTTTTTTGATAGGCATCTCGTGCTCAACCAGTTCTTGATCCATTTCACTTTCTAATTTATCCCCTTTACCTCTCATAGCAGAGTAAATACTCCAGCCAATTAAGGTAAAGAACCCCACCAGAAGAAGAACAGACTCAAAACGTGTTAGCGAGCCATCCCAAAGGAAATAACCGAGCGCAGAACTAATAAGCAATAATATAGGGATCTCTTTTCTGACTATTTTTGATTGCACCAATATTGGAGTAATAATGGCTGTTAACCCTAGAATTAAACCTGTATTGACGATATTCGAGCCGAGCACATTACCGAGGGCTAAATCTGGATTGCCATGAATGGCCGCCATTGCAGAAACAACCATTTCAGGTGCAGACGTACCGAAACCAACAATGACCATTCCAATTAGCAATGACGGCATGCCAGCATGTTTAGCAGTAGCAGCAGCACCTTCAACGAAACGGTCAGCACTCCAAACCAATAGAATGAAACCACCTAAAATGGCTAAAGAAGAAACTAACATTAGACGACACTCCCATTTGTAAAATGGTTTTTGTTATCAAAGGAGATGCAGTTTGGAAGTTGTTTAATGGCTTTACTGAAGGAAAATTTACGAGTATTTCCAGTGGTATAAGACGCCAATCGATTGATCGTAATAACGATGGTTAGCTGTGACATGAGTATTTCCTTGGGGTGGTTTAGACAAAGTCAAACGAGACTCTCCACCCCGAGAGCGCCATTTGCCTTAAGTCTTGTCAATCCAATTATGGACATAACCGCCACGAACTGCTTTTTGGAGACTGTTGACGGTTATCACAGTAAAAACTAAGAGACTACTCCCCAAGGTCAGAACTGAATGATATAACCATTTATAGCCATTTACAACTTAGTAATAAGCGTTCACTCTGCAACGCAGCATGTTGAGCTTATCGACATGGCGTCGAACATCACTGAAGAATTCTTCTTTCTCCATGGCCAGCGCTAACTCCCATTCTTTAGCTAGACCTTGGCAGTCCAAAAATGAGTATCTCAGCTTCGTCTTTGAAATACGCAGTCCCTTGCTAAAGACCACGCGCTTGCCTCGTTGACCGTGAAAACTGTTGATGTACCACTCTATGCCAAAGCCATACTTAAAGTCTCTGATACGGACACCAAGCAGACCCCAGTCTTTAAAGGGCTCATTCTCAAGAACCTTGTAATGGGTAACCCAAAAGTCATCAACTTCAGCTCGTGCCAGCGCTTTTAGCCTGTCCGTTTCAATGCTAAAACGATTGGTGGATTGTGTAGGGTGTGGTCGTAGAGATGTTATTTAACTTATGTTCACCTAGAATGTAATTCACAATCAAATTTATTTCTAATAAGCAATTAAATTAATTACTTAGAGTATTAAAATAATAACTTATAAAATATTTGGTTCATGAACCTAGCTAAGAATGCATATTTTCCTGCTAAAAAGGTCTTAAGAATAGACAAAATATGTCTAAGAGAGTGGTTGCAGTCCACCTCTAATTAAAAGGTGTATACGAAATCAGTGGCTATTCACTAACCCCTTAAGTGTGCATGTGTTGAATCTAGAAAATGGTATGCCTTCCGCTCAAGTCGAGGTGGTACTCGAAAAAAGTACTGGTAATAAATGGGTGAAGTTAAATCAGCAATATACTGGTCCTAATGGCCGTATTACTGGATTGTTTCCTGAAAATCAGAAGCTTGAAGCCGGTATTTATAAAGTTACTTTTAAAACTGAGGACTGGTTTAAAAAAATAAGCAAGATACCTTCTTTCCTGAAGTTCCTGTAATTTTTAAGGTAGATGGAAGTGTCAGCCATTATCATATTCCTCTACTTCTAAGTCCTCATGCATATTCGACTTATAGAGGCAACTAAGATTTAAAAGGGCTAGTTAGACTAGCCCTTTTATTTGTGTTTAGTCCGTAAACTAGAGAAAATCACAAAAAATTCATGATCGTATTATTATGCTTTTAGTTGAATTAAAGTTGACTCAAGTTATGTAAATGACTTGATAGAACTTATTGAAGCTTCATAGTAATTAAAATGAGAATGGCATGAATCAATTTTCTGAAGAAGATGTATCCAGAATTATTGAAATGGCTTGGGAAGATCGAACTCCTTTTGAAGCTATTTTATGTGAGTATGGTTTAAATGAAGCGGCGGTGATCCGCTTGATGCGGCAAAATATGAAAGCATCGAGTTTTAAAATGTGGCGTGAACGCGTCACCGGCCGAAAAACCAAACATCTGCAACTGCGTTCACCCGACGTGATACGGGCCTATTGTTCACGCCAATACAAGCGTTTCTAAGCGTTTGATTTTGACCGCTGTCTGGACTCACGTTTACATCGTTCAGAACAGTATCTGACTTCCTCCCAGCAGCGTTGCCATTTTTTGCGCCAAGTAAAAGGACGCAAGCAGTGGATGCAGATTTTTTCAGGAAGATGCTGTTTTTTCATGGTTTATAACTCATCAATCTGGCTAAGAAGTTGCTGGGCATGGCTGATAATCTGCGGCCGATCTTTAAGTTTGTCCAGCTGTCGATAGATCATGCCCATACGTGGATGAGTACGGAATGTCGCTTCATGCCGGATCATGAAATACCAGTACAGGCTGTTGAAAGGACAGCTGTCCGGTTCGGTACGGGTTTTGACATTGTAGCTACAGTGCTTGCAATAATCCGACATCTTATGGATATAATTGCCCGAAGCCCCATAGGGTTTGCTGGCCATCAAGCCGCCATCGGCATGCATCACCATGCCCAAGGTGTTCGGTAGTTCTACCCATTCATAGGCGTCGGCGTATACTGCCAGATACCATTCACTGATCTGCTTCGGGTCTATACCAGTTAATAAGGCAAAATTTCCAGTCACCATCAAACGCTGAATATGATGTGCATACGCATGCTGAAAAGTATTACGGAAACACTCAGCCATGCAGTTCATCTGAGTGCGGCCAGTCCAGTAAAATTGTGGCAACGGGGTTGAGTACTGCAGCGCATTGCGGCTGGCATACTCCGGCATGTACAGCCAGTAAACTCCGCGGACATATTCGCGCCAGCCGAGGATCTGCCTGATAAAACCTTCCACTGCATTCAGTGGTGCATGACCTTCATGGTAGGCAGCTTCTGCCGCATCACAAACTTCCTTGGGCAGTAACAGACCACAATTTAGATAAGGCGAGAGCAGGCTGTGAAACAGCATGTCTGCACCCTGAGCCATGGCATCCTGATAGTCTCCAAAATGCGGCAAACTGTGAGTAATGAAATGCTCCATTGCAAGCAGAGCATTGCTACGTGTGGTAGCCCAGCGGAAGTTGTCAAGGCTGCCAGAGTGAAGCGGAAACTCGCGCTCAACCAGTTGCATTACATCCAGATCAATCTGATCGCGTTCAAAATGAAGTGTTGGAGGTAATGGTGGAGTGCCTGACCATGCCTTACGATTGGCGCTGTCATAGTTCCATTGTTGTCCAAGCGGCTGCTGTCCTTGCATCAAGTAACCGGTCTGCTTGCGCATTTCTCGGTAAAAATATTCCATGCGCAACGCCTGGTAGCGGCTGGCCCAGTGCCGGAACTGCTCCGGGCTACAGAAAAAACGATCGTCATCCAGACACTGTACCGGCAGTTGCAGTTGCTGGCTCCAGTGCTGTTCAATCTGCTGCTGCAGGCGGTATTCCCCGCATCGGGTCATTACCAATTCTGTGAAGGGGAAAAGCAGTTGCTGTGCCTGTACGAAATCCAGCAGGCTACGAACTGGACTGCCGGACTGAAAAGCATGGTAACGTACACGCCAGCCTTCCGCTTTGAGCTCTTTGGCAAAATGCCGCATCGCGCTAAAAATCAGGGCAATTTTCTGTGGATGATGGGCGACATAAGTGGCTTCCTCCACAACTTCGGCCATTAGGATTACATCCTGGGTCCGATCCAGCGCTTTGAGCGTAGCAAGCTGATGATGAAGCTGGTCACCCAGAATTAAACCGAAACGCATAGCCATTCAAGACCCTATGAAAGATAGCGCAGTGTAAGTCAAGACAGTTCAATTTTTTGTGAAAATATAGATCAGTCCGCATGTTCAGTCAATTCAGCCCAACCAGATGATCTGCTGACATTGCACAGGAATCATGATTGCTACAATAACAGAGTGCTCATCTCTTTAATGCTACAGCCAGTTGATGCAACTCGCTTCGCATTATTTCTGAAGACATAATTGTTGTGAAAATTATGTGATTTTAATCAAAAAGATACAAATTATTATGGTTGTAATTTAAGTAACTCACGCCTAGTATCTGGCTTGAAGTTACTCCATGTGAGCTTCCTTAGTTTTGTCCCATACACCCCTCTGTATGGGATTTTTTTAATCAGGGAATTGTCATGAGCATGCATTCAAAAGCGTATATTTTTAGACAGCAGCAATTACTGGTGGATGAGCATTTTCAGTTGCCGCAGGTAGAAAGACTGCAGCACGACCTAAACCTGTCGGAAAATTGCGAGATCATTGCTCGTGACCTGAAAGAAGACGAACCGGTGCCGGAAGGTTATCAACTGGTTCCAATCCGGCAACTGGTGCAAGTCTGGAGCAGACCGCAGTTTGAACAGGCCAGCCGTGCGGTACAGTTACTGGAATGGCGCCGTAACCACCGCTTTTGCAGTAAATGCGGTCACGTCACCCAGCAGCATGTCAGCCAGTATGCCATGATCTGTCCATCCTGTGGCTATAACCAGTATCCGCGGGTGAATCCCTGTGTGATTACCATCATTACCCGAGGAACAGATGAAATTCTGCTGGCAAAAAATGCCCGCAATAAAACCCAGATGTATAGCCTAATTGCCGGATTTGTTGAAGTGGGCGAAACTTTGGAGGAGGCAGTACGCCGCGAGACGCTGGAAGAAGTTGGGCTGCAGATCAAGAATATTCAATATCTGGCTAGTCAGCCTTGGCCGTTTCCTAGCAACCTGATGATGGCTTTCAGGGCAGAGTATCACTCGGGGGAGATTCAGATTCAGGAAGATGAGCTGAGCGATGCGCAATTTTTTAAGTTTAATCAGTTACCAGAGATTCCGTTTAAAGGTAGTATCGCTTATGCAATGATTCAGCATGTGATGCATGGAATGCCTGTGGCAGATGACAGCAAAGAGTGGCTTTGAAAAAGTAATCCTATTTGGGTCTCTCAAATAAACTGCAATAACGCCCTAGGTAGTGAATATTCAGATGGCATTTCCTTATCTGAAGAACTGAATTGCATCATTTTGTCTTCACACTTTGTTCACATCGACTTGGGTTATCTTAATCCTGAGATCTAACAAGGCTAAAAAATGAAGATGCGATTTAAGTCTGCTTTTGCAGCGATAGCACTGTCTATCATCAGCTTTACAACGACTCAAGCGGAAACTGCTTTGCCTCAGGCAGTCGATCAGGTAGATATCCAACGGTATGCGGGCAAGTGGTATGAAATTGCGCATCTACCGATGTATTTTCAGCGTAAATGCGTATCGAATATCTCGGCACGATATACTGTCAATGCCGATCAGACTATGGGCGTATTAAATAGCTGCCGGATTGAAAATGGTGAAATGATCAGTTCTGAAGGGGTGGCCTATCCGCAAAATCAGGGCAAAAGCAAACTGAAAGTCAGCTTTTTGCCGCCAGGTTTAAGATGGATTCCGTTTACCAAAGGGCATTACTGGGTATTACGAGTAGACCCGGAATATAAAGTGACGCTGGTCGGTGGACCGAGTACCAAATACTTGTGGATTTTATCGCGCGAACCGCAACTGGATGAAGCCACCTATCAGTCCTATCTGGATACAGCAAAATATTATGGTTATGACATCACAAAACTGATCAAATTGCCGCATTAATCTGTTACCCTTTTGCCGAACTCATCAGTCTCTCTACAGTTCGGCTTTTTTTTATTTCACTTCACATAAAATTCATATCTGACTGATTAGACTCATCAAATAGAATAAAGACAACCGCTTAAAAGTAGGACGAGTCCATGTTGAAAAGCCTGATGCGATGGATAGACAGCTGGTCTACACCCACAGCGCCCGACACACTGACGGCTGAAAACAGCAAAATTCAGTGGCTTCGTATTTTGCCCTTTATTCTGTTGCATCTGGCCTGTCTCGCCGTGTTCTGGGTCGGGGTGTCATGGTTTTCGCTGGGCTTTATGCTGGCGTTCTACCTGATCCGCATGTTTTCCATCACCGCTTTTTTTCATCGTTATTTGTCACATAAAACTTTTCAGACTTCGCGTCCGGTACAGTTCCTGTTTGTACTGATGGGTACCATGAGTGCGCAGCGTGGCCCGCTCTGGTGGGCGGCGCATCACCGTTATCACCATCGCTATACAGATACCTTGCAAGACCCGCATTCCTCCACGCATGGTTTTTGGTACAGCCACGTTGGCTGGTTTTTAAATGAATATAACTTTGCCACGCGAAAAGAAGTCATTAGAGATTGGCTAAAATATCCTGAACTGATCTGGCTGGACCGTTTTAGTTTAATTGTGGTGCTGCTGACCGCGGGAGGGATTTATGCGCTAGGGGAGTGGCTGGCCATGACCTGGCCGCAACTTGGTACCTCTGGCCTGCAATTGCTGGTATGGGGATTTGTGGTCTCCACTGTGTTACTGCTCCATGCCACTTTGTGTATTAACTCACTGGCGCATCATTATGGCAGCCGGGATTTTGACACTGAAGATCACAGCCGCAACAACTTGTTTTTGTCCATCATTACCTTAGGCGAAGGCTGGCACAACAATCACCATTATTATGCAGGCAGTACCCGGCAGGGTTTTTACTGGTGGCAGATTGATATGACCTATTACCTCCTAAAAATTATGTCTTGGCTCGGGATAGTTTGGGACTTAAAGCCCATTCCGGCACGGATTTATGAAGCCAGTAAAATTGCTCAGGCTCGAAAAAATAAAAAAGCTGGTACGGCAGGCACTACCACGATTCATTCAAAGGAATCACCATGAAAATTGCAATTATTGGTTCAGGTATTTCCGGTTTGTACGCTGCCTGGAAACTCAGCAAAGCGCATCAAGTTACAGTCTTTGAAAAGAATAACTACTTTGGTGGTCATACTGATACTCATCAGCTAAATATCGATGGTGAACAGGTTGCGGTAGACAGTGGCTTTATCGTGTTTAATGAGCATAACTATCCGCTGTTCTGTGCAATGCTCAGAGAACTTGGGATTCAATCGCAAAGCAGTGACATGGGCTTTTCGGTGAATAATCAGGTCAGTGGCTTACAGTACAATCCTTCAAAAAAATTCTCGCTGTTATTCCGACCGCAAAACTTCTTTAACGCTGATTTTCGCGTGATGTTGTCGGATCTGTTCCGTTTCTATGCGGCGAATAAAGATATTGATGTTGAACAGGTCGATGCACAGCTCAGTATAGATGAGTATCTGGATCGGCATGGCTATTCCGAAGCCTTTCGTCAGGAACATCTCTATCCGATGTGCGGGGCGCTATGGTCTTGTCCAGTAGAGCAAGCTGGACAGATTCCGTATAAATTTGTGGTGAGCTTTTTTCAGCACCATCGTATGTTGCAGTTGAAAGAGCGACCTTCGTGGCTTACGGTCAAGGGTGGATCGGCTCGCTACGTTCGTGCCATTCAGTCCCAATCGAATATGACTTTCCGCAAAACCGCTGTGCAGCTTGTTTCACGCAGTGCCAATGATGTGCTGGTTGAAACAACACAGGGCAGCGAACGTTTTGACTGGGTCGTGTTTGCCAGCCATGCTGATGATAGTCTGAAATTACTGAAAGACCCTTCTGCTCAGGAGTGGGAAGTACTTGGCAAGTTTCGTTATCAGGATAACCATATGGTGGTGCATTCCGATACCTCTATCATGCCCAAATCCAGACGCCAATGGGCCAGCTGGCATGTACATGTGACACCTAGTCGTGCAACCGAATCAACTCCATTACAGCATAGTGGCATGCATTATGGTTTCAGTTACTGGATGAACCAGTTGCAAAACCTGAATTGTAAAACCCAAATCTTTGCCACACTCAATCCTAACTTTAACCTCGATCCGAAAAAAATATGGGTAGAACGATATTACCGTCATCCAGTATTTGATGCTGCCGCAATTGAGGCACAACAACGTTGGGCTGAGGTTAATGGTCAGAACCGGACGTCATACTGTGGTGCCTACTGGGGCTGGGGCTTTCATGAAGATGGCGCACGTAGTGCTTCATGGGTTGTAAATCAGTTGCTGCAACACACTGAGCAAGCGGCTTAGGAGCGCATGATGCAGATGTATCCACTGGCGATTGCCTCTGCCGAAATTAGGCATCGCCGTTACCTGCCCAAAGCCCATGCTTTTGAGACCCAGCTAACCTATCTATGGTTTGATCCGGATCAACTGGCAAATTTTACCCAAAAATCTTGGTTCTGGTCTTCTAGTCGCTGGAATTTCCTGACCCTAGATGAGCGCGATTTTCTGACTATGGAGTGTGGCTCGATTCGGCAGAAGATTGCACGCCTGCTGATCAAGCACGAAAACTATCATTTACCACATGCTGCATCTATTCGTGTACTGGCTTTACCACGCACACTGGGTTTTCGTTTTAATTCTGTGGTGTTTTATCTAGTCTTTAATGCCACCGATCAACTGATTTTTATACTGAGTGAAATCACCAACACACCGTGGAATGAACGACAGGCCTACATTCACGACTGCCGGAACAATGCAGACGAATATGCGCCGTACCAGAGTCACCAGTTTGACTTTAAAAAGGCCTTTCATGTGTCGCCGTTCATGCCGATGGGGCTGGATTATCGCTGGCGCTTCAGCTTTTCGGATCGGCAGAACGTGATTCATATGCAGCTGTTTGAGCAGGGAATCTTGCAATTCGATGCCACCCTGAAATTTTCCTTGCAGGCCATCACGCTTCCTTCACAACAGCATCGCTATGCTGTACTGAAAGTTCTTGAACCCTTCAGGATGGTCAGCGGAATTTATCTGCACGCCTTTCGTTTATGGAAAAAGAAAATTCCATTTTACCGACATCCTAAAAAAGAAAAAGGAAACACATAGCGATGAAGACACTATTCATGGGAGAGCAAAGCACACTGCCGGTGGTACTTCGCCACCTGCTGAAATTACGCCATGGTCAGCTGATTTTTAAAGGCGTCTGGAACGGGGCTGTCGGGGGAAATAGCGATTTACAGGCGGTGATACAGGTGCATGATGTCCGTCTGATGGATCTGCTGTTCCGTAATGGTGTACTGGGTGCTGCCGAAGGTTTTATCCGTGGCTACTGGAGCAGTGAAGATCTGGTCGATGTGATCCGCATTTTGGCACGTAACCGCGATGTGCTGGACCAGATGAATCAGAATGCAGTGGCCAAAGCCAGCCAGTTACTGTTAAAGGTCTGGTATAAATCGCGCAAGAATTCGATTGATGGTAGCCGCAAAAATATTGCCGAGCATTATGACCTGAGCAATGACTTTTTCAAGCTGTTCCTAGATTCCAGCATGATGTATTCCAGTGCGGTGTTTAAAGAGCCGGGCATGAGCCTGGAACAGGCTTCAGATTATAAAAAAGAGCTGATCTGCCAGAAACTGCAACTCAAACCGATGGACCATTTGGTTGAAATTGGCAGCGGCTGGGGAGGCTTTGCCATTTATGCGGCTCAGCATTATGGCTGTAGGGTGACTACCATTACCATTTCCAAAGCTCAGTACGATGAAGCACTCGCCCGAGTTGCTGAAGCAGGGCTGTCTCATCGGGTGTCTGTACAGCTTCAGGACTACCGTTTAATCGAGGGTAAATACGACAAATTGGTGTCCATTGAAATGATTGAAGCAGTTGGTGAGCAATATTTACCAACTTATTTCCGAAAATGCCGCGAGCTCCTCAAGCCGAATGGTCTGGCCTTGATACAGGCGATTACGATTGAAGATGCACGCTATATTAAAGCTTTAAATACGGTGGATTACATTAAGCGTTATATTTTCCCCGGTAGTTTTATTCCATGTATCAGTGTGATGACGCAAACGGCTTCTGAGCAAAAACTTCGTCTCAAACATCTGGAAGATATTGGTCAAAGCTATGCACAAACCTTGAAGTGTTGGCGCCAGCGTTTCTTGCAGCAGCATGATCAGGTACTTGGGCTTGGCTTTGATGAGCGTTTTATCTGCATGTGGGATTTTTATCTGTGTTATTGCGAAGGTGGCTTCCACGAAGGCGTGATCAGTGATGTACATCTGCTGTTCGAAGCCAGTGCCTACTAAGCCAAGATAAAACAGGAGGGCCGAAATGCTGCTGAATTTACTGATGCTGAATGTCTTTATCATGCTCTGTAGCTGGGTGTTGGTGACCTATAACCGCAGAGCAGGGCTGGTCGATGTTGCTTGGAGTTTCAGTATTGCCCTCAATGTGATTATTGCCGCTTGGGCGATTGACAGTGCACCGATGTTGGTTCGCTTATTTCTGGGACTGGCAAGTGGGATCTGGTTTTCACGGCTGACTTGGCATCTGTTACGGCGCTATGCCAGTGAAACCCAAGAAGACACGCGTTATGCCAACATGCGCCGAGCGATGGGGGATTATCAGCATCTTGGTTTTCTGATGTTTTTTATATTTCAGGCAGGTTTGGCTCTACTGTTTTCTTACCCAATGCTGAAGCTGTTAAGTATCTCGACCGAGCAATGGAATGACTGGACTTTGGTCACTGTGATTGTGGCGGGCATGATCATGCTATCCGCTTTGATAGGCGAAAGCACTGCCGATCAACAACTTTACCGTTTTAAGCTAGATCCACAGAATCAAGGTAAAACCATGGATCAGGGTTTGTGGAAATATTCGCGCCATCCGAATTATTTTTTTGAATGGCTGCATTGGTTTGCTTATCCAGTGCTCGGTCTGGCAGCAGGATGCTATGAATTATGGATTTATCCACTGCTGATGTGGCTGTTTCTGTACTACATCACGGGGATTCCCTTTAGTGAACAACAGGCGCTGGCACATCGCGGCGACAACTATAAAGACTATCAACGACGAACTTCAATGTTTATTCCGTGGCCACCCAAACAGTAGGTAAATACATGGACTTTGTGATTCAACAATCTTTAAAACTGGTCGAAAATGGCAAGCTGCCCGATTCGGTGATTCGCGCGGGCATTCGCAGCCTAAGCAAAAAACGTCTGGCACAAGAAGGACGCTTTGACCCGGCACTGGCAGCTCGGCGCTATATGGATGTGCTACATATGCTGAAAAATAGCGAGATTGCCATTGAGACAGACAAAGCCAATGAGCAGCATTATGAACTGCCGACCGCATTTTTTCAGGCAGTACTCGGTAAGCGTTTGAAATATAGCGCGAGTCTATTTGAACATGCCGATACAACGCTAGACCAAGCCGAAGAAGCTGCTCTTGCATGCTATTGCCAGCGAGCACAACTGAAAGACGGGCAGGATATTTTGGAAATTGGCTGCGGTTGGGGTTCTTTAAGTCTATATATGGCCGAGCGTTATCCAAGGGCCCGTATTACAGTCGTGTCAAATTCTTCAACGCAGCGCGAGTATATTCAGGAACAAGCCCGTTTAAAAAAACTGGATAACCTGACGGTGATCACTTGTGATGTCAATGTGTTGCAACTTGAACCTGCCTCTTTTAATCGTGTGGTGTCAGTGGAGATGTTTGAGCACGTGCGTAACTATCAAAAACTATTTGAAAATATCAGTATTTGGCTCAAACCAAATGGCTTATTGTGGTGTCATATTTTCTGTCATCGTTTCTTGCATTATCCTTTTGAAGTCAAAAATGAGTTTGACTGGATGTCGCAATATTTCTTTAGTGGTGGTTTGATGCCAGCAGCCTCAACTTTCCTACATTTTCAGCAGCATTTACAGCTAGAACAGCACTGGCAATGGGCGGGCACGCAGTATGAACGTACCGCAAATGCTTGGCTAGAAAATATGGATGCTAAACAGGCCGAGCTAAAGCCCTTATTTGAACAAACTTATGGCGCGGATGCCGCAATCTGGTGGCAACGCTGGCGGATTTTCTTTATGGCCTGTGCCGAGCTGTTCGGTTATGAGCATGGACGCGAGTGGGTGATCGGTCACTTTCTGTTTAAAAAGAAAACCGTATAATTGAATGGCGAATCGGATGGGGTAGCGGGGAATGCACCAATGTTAAAGCTGTTCAGGGACAAACACGATCATCCTCTGGGTGAGGTGTTTAACCGCTATTACTGGCTGCAAATCGGATTCATTGCCTTGTCTGTGGTGATTGGGATTGGCTTCAGTGCCTGGGTAATTAAAGGTTCTTTGCTCAGAACGGCGCTAGAACAGGAAATGTCTCACTACTGGCAACGATTAGAACGTAATCCTGCCGCAGAATTGCCCGACACCAAAAATCTGTATGGTTACCGCTGGAACACTGTGCCACCACCCCAATTTAAGACTATGCAGCTTGAGCAAGGAGTGAATCGGCATTTTGTCGATGGCAAGGAGCGCATGACTGTCTATGGTGAAAAAGACGGACAGCATGTCCTGTTGGTGTTTGGCGAAAGCAACGTCAACAAGCTGGTGTGGCTGTTTGGTCTGGCACCGCTGATGGTCAGCCTGTTTGTGCTATATAGTGTGCTGTGGTGGTGGAACCGTCGGGCCCGGCGCTATTTTTCCCCGATTACCCGTCTGGCCAATGCGCTGGAATATATCGACTGGGAACATCAGAAAAATCAGGCTTCGCCTTTTCAGGACATCCGCACCGACTCCAATCTGGAAGCTGAATACCTCAAACAGGCACTGGAAAAATATCATCAGGTATTAAGCGAATTTATTCAGCGTGAGCGTGAATTTACCGGAGATGTCAGCCATGAGCTACGCACGCCACTGACCATTTTAAAAGGCAATGTGCAGCTGTGTCAGGCACGCTATGGCGACAACAAGTCCTTTACCCGCCTGCATAACACCATTGAAGACATGCAGCTGCTGGTCGATACCTTGCTGGCCATTGCCCGCAATACCACCAACACTTTAACTGCTGAACCGACCATGCTTTCAGAATGTCTGGACAATCTGGTGCAGGATCTGGAGAATGTCAGTCATAACAAAGGCATGCAGATAGACCTGCAAAAAGACCTCGATGAACAGCCGCGTAAACTTTATCCATCCATGACCAAAATGGTGTTTGGCAATATTCTGCGCAATGCGCTGAACTATTCACAGGGCACAGAAATTGATGTGATTCTGGAAAAAAATAAAGTGCTGATTGCTGACAATGGGGTCGGCATGCCTTTACCGAATAACTCAAAGGTGCAGGAACTGTCTGGCCAGCAGCTACAACTGGAAATCAAAGGGCATGGCATTGGATTGCAATTGGTGCAAAAGCTATGCAAACAGCTAGGTTGGCGTGTGGAGCTGTTTGACAGGCAATATTATCTTAGCACTCATCAGAATGTTGACTTAGCAATCACCACTGGACTGATTGTTGTTGTGTACCTAAATTAGGCTTCATCTTCGAAAGTAATCTTTAACCCAATCCCAGATATGGTGTGAATCAGCTTTTGTTCAAAGGGTTTATCGACCATTTTGCGTAAATTATAGATATGACTGCGCAGAGCATCACTTTCTGGCTCTTCGTCACCCCAAAGCTGCATCATAATTTCCTGTTTGGTCAGTACTTTAGGAGAATGACGCATCAATAGCTTCAAAAGTTTAAACTGAATCGGAGGCAATTCAATGTTCTGCCCAGCTCGAGTTAGCTGCTGTGTTGCTGGGTCCAAAATTAGGTCATGAATTTGCAGACGACTGCTAGATACTTCACCCAGAGAACGTTTGATCAGAGCCTTGACCCGAACCACCAGCTCGTTAAAGTCAAAAGGCTTGACCAGATAATCATCCGTGCCGGAATTGAAGCCTTTGAGTTTATCATCCAAGGTATCCCGAGCGGTAAGCATTAAGACAGGTAAGTCCAACCCCTCTTCATTGCGTAACCACTCGCACAATTCATAACCAGAACCATCAGGCAAATTAATGTCTAGTAGCAAGATATGGTAGCGTTGCTGTTTCAGTAATTGTCTAGCAGCACTCAGATTGCGGGCATGATCGACCACAAAGCCATGTTCTTCCAGAAACTCGCATAGAGTAGAGGCCAGTTCATAATGGTCTTCAACCATCAGGATAAAATGTTTCGACATAGCGGCAGATACTAATTTAATAATTGCTGTTTTAATTTAGCACTAAATGGCTGGGGACCCAGCCATATATTAAAATATTGTTGTGCCAGAGGATGTTTAAGCTGCCCTAAACTTTGCTGGTTCAAGGATAAGCTCAGGGTCTGTGTAGCATGGTTGTATTTTAAACGGTACAGGTCGCCTGATCTGACCGGACGATACAAATCGGTGATAGGGTTGAATAGAGCATGTATTTTTGCGTCTTTAACATTACGTTTCAGTAAATGTGTGGCCGCACGCTTAAATGCCCATTGCGGAATATTCTGTGTATAGGAAAAGTCCATCTGTATATTTTGTTTTTCCCAGGACTGGCTACAGTTTTGTGCAAAATAACTGGCCATACCGACCTGATTTTTTACCCACCATCAGCGGACCATTACCGCATTGATTCAGGCTTTGTGCCTGTGCCCATGGACAGAAGCTACATCCCATCACTAACGCCGTGCTGATCGCTATTTTTTGAAAGGCAGTAGCCATGAGTAGACCCCTCCAACATAAGGCAGGGAACGGTACAGGCCATTCGCAGGGTCCCAGAAATCCTGCTGGAAAACAATCTTGTTGTTTTCGTTGATCTTGATTTCACTGATACCGTAAGAGTCCATACTGCGGGTCGTGCCGAACATTTTAAAATCATAGGTCATATGCCAGTGCACATAGGCAGAGTCCTGATGATAAGAAGCGTTTAGCAGCTTGACGCTGACCTTGCTGACCCGTTTGTTCATGCCTTGAAAGTGCTCCAGCAGATTTTGACGGGATGAAAATTGCGATAGGGTATCGTTAATAAACAGCTGGTCGGCATACAGTGCTCCGGCTTTTTCAACGAATTTAGGTGTGCCCAAGGTATTAAATGCCGAAGTGAAGCGGAGGCCGATATCCTGAGCTTTAGCCTGATCCAGCGCTATTCCCTGAATACCGTTTCTGGATTGGGCGTAATCGGCTGAATAACTCGGAATACTTTTACATCCGGCTAACAATAGAAGCGGCAAGGATAAGGCTGTAGCAATTAGTGTTTTTACAAGTCTCATCATCAGTGTCCGTATGAAGTGTATGTTTATACCTTAGGCAGCACAGCGTGAACAGAATGTGAAATAGACGTTATAGATGAGTAATTGAATAGGGTCTGTTGACATTTTCTGTTCAAAAAAATAGCGAGAAAGTAAAATTTAATCGCCAAACCAAATTTACTTCTCGCTATGCCCCGTACAATGCTGAATGATCAACACTGGTCTAAGTTACTTTCTATTTTCCGAAATTTTGATATCTATTTCAAATCTAATTTGAGAAATTTTGTCGAAGCAATACTTTATAGAATAAGAACAGGCTGCCCATGGCGTGATTTGCCTAAAGAATTTGGTTCGTACAATTCAATCTTTAAAAAATATAGTCGTTGGTGTAAAAATGACAAGTTAATGAAAATATTTAAATTAATTTCTTCAAATGCTGATATGGAATGGGTTTTTATTGATGGTAGTCATGTTCGGGCACACCAACATTCTGCTGGAATAAAAGATCAGGATATCTCTAAAAGCATTGGTGGAAATAGTTCTAAAATACACTTAGCTGTTGATGCGGATGGCAATCCAATCGAAATTATTATCTCCGATGGAACGATTCATGATGTCAAGATTGCTCCTAAAATGATTGAAAAACTTGATTTGAGTTAAACGGAAGTATGTTGTGCAGACAAAGGATATGACTCTGAATCATTAAGAGAACAAATATCTGCGAAAAAAACTAAAGCGAATATTCCAAGAAAATCAAATACTCAGTCAAATAATGATCATATGGATTTGTATTTATATAAAATCAGACACTTAGTTGAGAATGCATTTTGTAGGTTAAAGCAGTTCAGAGGAATAGCAACACGATATGATAAGCTAAAGTGTAGCTATGAGGGGGCAGTTGCATTAGCTTGTATATTTATTTGGCTACCTTTATCGGGTAAATTCTATACTTGAAATGTCAACAGACCCTAGAATTTTTCAAATCAAAGATTAAATGTTTAACTTTTTTCCTCGGCCATTAACCAATCAATGATATTCATAACATCACGATTTTCGTTATTTTTTCTGACCATTGCATAAAAATTATAGTCACAATAGATAAAACCAAAAGGGGCAATGATCTTTCCATTTAACATTTCTTTTTCTACTAGAATTTGAGGTGCTATGGCAATTCCTAACCCAGACACGGCAGCCTCTATCATTAAATTCAGACTATCAAAATAACGGTCATTCGCTTTTGGGGAAAAGCTTATTTGAAACTGATCAAACCATGTATGCCATGCACTTTTATTTGAGTGGGTATGAAGTAATGGATAGTTTAAAAGATCATTTACGGAATGAAGAAGATTTATTTCACGATTACAAATAGGACCCATGTTATCGGGAAATAACAGATATTTATTCAAAAAGTTGGGAGGTAGATGATGCTCACTGACGCTATTGATAAATATGTCAACTTTCTCTTTTTCTAACAATTTTAAATCATTACATGTCATTAATTTGATATGGATATTGGGATAAATGACTTCGAGCTTTTCTAATCGAGGAATCAGCCAATTTGCCATAAAACTATGAGAAGCGCCTATGACAACTTCTACTTCTGAAGTTTTATTTGTTAACTCAAAGACGCATTGTTCTAAACGATTAAAAAGCTGCGTACAAACGAGCGACAATTCTTCGGCATCCGCCGTCAGAGAGATGGTCGAGGAATGTCGAATAAACAATTTTTTATCCAACCATTCTTCTAACTGCTTTATTTGATGGCTAATCGCGCTATGGGTTACACATAATTCTTCGGCAGCTAAGCTGAAACTTTTATTTCTGGTGACAGCTTCGAAAGCTTTTAAAGCATTAAGAGGAGGTAATGTTCTGCGTTTCATGTTGTAAAATTTTCTAACATCATAAGTTCAAAATATATCAATTATCATAAAAATGAAAATATTTTAAGATCAAACAAGTTTTGATAGTAAAAGAGATATGAGATGACAAGCCCTTATACAGGTAATGGTCCTGATGACTTGGGATTTTTTGGTAAATTTGGCGGATGTTACATGCCAGAGAGCTTAATGCCAGCACTTCAAGAATTAGAGCAAGCTTTTAATACAGTTCGGCACAAACCTGAATTTTGGGCTGAATATCAGCAGATTTTAACGGACTTTGTTGGTCGTCCTAGCCCTCTTTTTTATGCAAAAAACCTAACAGCTTATGCAGGCGGCGCTCGAATATATTTCAAGCGAGAAGATTTGAACCATACGGGTGCGCATAAGATCAATAATTGTGTAGGGCAAATCTTATTAGCCAAATTTATGGGTAAAACCAGAATCATTGCGGAAACGGGTGCTGGGCAACATGGTGTTGCAACAGCAACGGTTTGCGCGCTGTTTAAGATGAAATGTACCATTTTTATGGGAGAAACAGATATTCAGCGCCAACAAATGAATGTTGAACGTATGAAGTTACTCGGTGCTGAAGTCAGAAGTGTTCAAAAAGGTCGTGGGACTTTAAAAGATGCCATGAACGAAGCATTACGTGACTGGATTCATCATGTGGATACAACCTATTACCTATTGGGTACGGGTGCAGGCCCTCATCCATATCCCACCATGGTCAGAGAATTTCAGAAAATGATTGGTTTAGAAGCCAGAAACCAAATACTCCTGAAAGAAAATAAACTGCCTGATGCTCTAGTTGCTTGCGTTGGTGGGGGATCAAATGCATTAGGGTTGATGCATCCTTTTCTAGAAGATCTGAATGTCAAAATGTTTGGCGTTGAGGCGGGTGGAAAAGGAACACATACTGGTGAACATGCCGCCTCTATTTGCAAAGGTCAAGTCGGTGTGCTGCATGGCAATTTAACCTATTTATTACAAGACTTAGATGGGCAGATTTTAGAAGGGCACTCTATATCAGCTGGCTTAGATTATCCTGGCGTTGGTCCTGAGCATGGTCTTCTGTTTGAAACAAGACGTGCTACATATACGGCGATCACCGATCAAGAAGCGGTAAATGCCTTTCAGCTTTTAAGTCAACAGGAGGGTATTATTCCTGCTCTTGAGAGTTCTCATGCGATTGCATATGCGATTCAACTTGCTCAAGAAATGCAGCCAGAACAGATCATTATTGTCAATTTAAGTGGCAGAGGAGACAAAGACTTAAACACGGTCAAAAAATATCTTGCAGGAGCTACAGCATGAACCGTCTAGATCAAAAATTAGAGCAATTGAAACTGGAAAATCGAAGCGGTCTGGTCTGTTATTTTACTGCTGGAGATCCTAATTTTACAGAAAGTTGTCGTCTGTTAAGCCAATTGGGTCAAGCAGGGGCTGACATTATTGAAGTGGGTATTCCATTTTCTGATCCAGTGGCAGATGGAGAGATCATTCAGGCAGCGCATCTTCGGGCTTTAGATGCAGGTCAAACGGTAAAACAGACCATTGAGTTGGTAAAAGTAATCAGGCTGCATGATGACCAGACACCAATAATTTTCATGACTTATTTAAATCCGATGATGCAATATGGTTTCGAGACACTTATCGCCGAAACAGAAAATCTTATAGATGGAATATTGATTTTAGATGCTCCATATGGATATCGAGAAAAATTTGAGGTGCAATTAAATGAAAAAAATATGCATTTAGTTGCAATGACAGCGCCGACTACCCCATTTGAAAGGTTAGAGCAAATTTCAGCGCGCGCGACAGGGTTTTTATATCATGTTGCAGAAAATGGATTAACAGGAGGAGACTTCAATCTATCTAATCTTGAGAAAAAGATAACTGAAATTAAGCCAATGTTTAATATTCCTGTTGCAATTGGTTTTGGGATCAAAAATGAAAGCCATGTTAAAGCACTAGCCAATAAAGTAGATCTTATTATCATTGGTTCAGCGCTCGTCGATACTTTTTTTAATAAGGGAATGAATGCGACTTTAGAAAAAGTCACAGTTTTTTCGCAAATCCTGAGAGAAAATAAAGAATAAGCCAGCTTCTTTGATAGGTATTCTTTAAAACCATAATTGAATATAAAACAATATTTTATCTTGGCCTTCTCCCGTGAGGGAGATGGAACTTTATACGTGGATTTTTTTACTGAAAGTAATTGCTTTTTAAAAATCACTATTATCATACAGATGTGACATACGTTTTTGCTTTGTTTCTAGATAAGCTTTGTTAAAGATATTTAAACCAACTTTTAAAGGAATACGTTCAACAACATTAATTCCTAAATCAGTTAAAGATTTAATTTTAAGGGGATTATTTGTAATGAGTTTTACATTTTTTATTTTTAAATAATCTAACATAATGGTACACATATCATATTTACGAGCATCTGCTGGTAAATTTAATAATAAATTGGCGTCAAGAGTATCATGTCCTTGGTCTTGAAGGGCGTAAGCTCGAATTTTATTGGTTAGTCCTATGCCGCGACCTTCTTGGCGTAAGTATAAGATCACACCTTGACCTGCATCATTAATCATTTTCATGGTTGAATGTAATTGGGGGCCACAATCACATTTGAGTGATCCAAAAGCGTCACCTGTTAAGCACTCTGAATGAATTCTAACGAGTACAGGTTGATTAGAAATAGTACCCATTCCTTTGGCAAGAGCGATATGTTCTTCACCAGTACTTTGGTCTTGAAATGCTATAATTTCAAAATCACCAAATGCAGTCGGTAGTTTTGATTTTGAAACAAACTCTATAGCCATTTAACTATACCCCTGTATTTTAAGAATTTAGAAACTTGCAACTATTAATTTCCAGCTAAAATAGTCCTCAGATAGTGAAATTTATGTGAAAACACAAGAGTTTTTAGCGTGTGAAGTAAATTTCAATAAAAAATCAATGAGTTACTTTTAATCATATTTCAATTGTAAAGTATAGATCTTTAAGTGGTTGAATCTATGTAAGAGTAGTACTTATATGAAGTTATTGATTGGTATACTTCGTTTAACATAATATACATTATGCGAAATACCATAATAACATAAAAGCACGCACATTTCTGTATTTGCTTTTCGAAAAATCTTAATTTGTGTACTTCTGTAGTCTATCTGTGTTGTACGAATTTAAAATTAATCATTATAGTAAATTACAAAGAAATTACTTTGTAAGTACCGATATTTCCTAGAGCTTACGCAATCCCCACAAGTGCAAGATTTGCACTTGTGGAAATACTCAAAATTTATGACTTCATTTTCGCAAGGAAATTCAGCATACGATTGGCAAAGTTGCCATACGGCGGTGCTAAAAACTTCATACTCGAAAAGCCTGCTTGATAGAATACAGGACGCATTTTTGAGAAAGTTAAAAAGCCTTCATAGCCATGATAATGTCCCATACCGCTTGCACCTACACCACCGAAAGGTAGATCATGTTGACCAACATGAAATAACGCATCGTTGACACAGACACCACCAGACATGACACGATTGAGATAATAGTCAACAAGTTCACGATCATTACTAAATGGATAAAAAGCCAACGGACGATCACGCTGTGCGATATAATCGACCACTTGCTTTGGATCATCATAGGTTTTCACCATCAAGATCGGTCCAAAGGTTTCTCGTGTGTCGATGTCCATGTTGTCAGTACTGTCCAAAATCATGGTCAATGGAAACTTACGTGTCGCTGCATCAGCGTCTTGCTGATTCAGATTGATCACCGTTGCACCATTTGATTTTGCTTGCGCCACGCACTGCTGTAAGCGATCAAATGAACGATCATCAATGATCGAGGTGTAGTCTAGGCTGTGAATATCAGGCACATGCTGTTTCACCCAATTTTCTGTTGCCTTTATAAATGCTTGGCGCTGAGATTCATGTACAAAAACATAATCGACATTGGTACAGATCTGCCCTGCATTAAACTGCTTGACGAACATGATACGCTCTACAGCTTTTGCCAATGGAAATTCAGGATCAATTACCGCAGGTGACTTACCACCAAGTTCTAAAGTCACTGGTGTGAGATTTGGTGCAGCAGCAGCCATGACCTTACGACCTGTTGCACCAGAACCTGTAAACATCAAATGATCAAAAGGTAATTTTGAGAAAGCAATGCCGACTTCGCCTGGTTCATCAAAGATTTTTAATTTTTCATGACTAAAATATTTTGGAGAAATTTCCATCAACAATTTGGCAAGATGACGAGAATTTTCAGACATTTTTACCATTGCTCTGTTTCCTGCGGCAAAGATCGCCGAGAGCTGTGAAAACATCAGATTAATTGGAAAGTTCCACGGCACGATCACACCGATTACACCAAGTGGCTGTGGGATGACACGGTTTTTCGCACCAAAGTACATGCTTTGATCGACTTTACGCTTTTGCACTTTCATCCATTTTTTTAGATGCTTCAAACTACCGTTGATGTCGTCTGTAGAGGTAATAATCTCTGCAAGTAGCGTTTCATGACGTGAGCGATTGCCATAATCACGATTGATCGCCTCAATCAGCTCTTCCCGATGGTTATTAATCATCGCTTTGAGATTGAGTAAATGCGCTTTGCGAATCGCATAGGTTTCAATACCCTCTGCATGTGCATTGGCTTTTTGTAGATGTAGGCAGTGATGCAACTCTTGTTCGATCGTGGTTGGTTCAAAAATAGCTTGCATCATTTCACCTTCTCTCGACTGTGTTGTCTTTAAAAAAATAGATTGAAAAACTTTTTCCTGAACTTACTTTAACAAATTCCTTGCATGTTGCTTGACTTTTTAGGACACTAGTTTGATATTTTAGGACAATATGGATGTTTTGAGATGGCAAGTTATATCCGTTCGGCAAGTCTTGGAGGATTTGAGGACTTGGTTCGTAGTTATGGAATCAACCCAATTGACGTGATGAAAGAAGTCGGTATTTTGCCTGCTTTATTGCGAGATCCAGACTCATTTATTAATTATGAACACTATCTCAATTTGCTAGAAGTCGCAGCCAAACACTGTCACGAAGAATGCTTTGGCTTAAAACTGAGTACCAAGCAAACAATTCAAACCATTGGTTTGATTGGTGTCTATATGTCCCGCCAAGACACCGTAATACAAGCTTTAACCGTCGCACAAAAATATGTCTACCTACATGCAGATAGTATTATGTTTCGAGTCACACAACTGGATCATCAACTTTGTGAACTCAATTTTATCCGGTTAAATGAAAATGACAGCATACTCCCACAAAAGGCACAGCTCTCTATTGGACTAATTATCAATATCTTCAAAGAGTTAATTGGTCCATCATGGCAAGCAGAACAGGTTAAACTCAAACAAGCTCAACCCAATTCAACGATTGAACAAATCTTCCGTTCAACTTTTAATTGTCCAGTTGAATTTGGGGCGGATCGAGATGCACTATATTTTCCCGCCAAATTATTACAGGCACGCCCCTACCATTTTCAAGAAAAACTTGTTGATCAATTGATTGTTCAACAATTGGAAACGCAACGACTAAAAAAACAAGATAATGAGATCCAACTCATTGAAAGTACAATTAAAATGTTGCTCGCCACAGGAGATTGTAATATTGAAAATACAGCACTATGTATGGATATGCATCCAAAAAAATTACAACGTATCTTGAAAGATCAAGGCACATCTTATCGGAATGTTCTCGAAGAGGTACGTAAAGCTGAAACCTTGCGCATCATGAATCATCATCAAGATATTCATCTGACTGACCTTGCATTACAATTGGGCTATGCAGAATTGTCTATTTTTAGCCGAAAATTCAAATCATGGTTTGGCATGACACCAACGGAATGGAAAGGACAGCATCTTACTTATGATGCCCCTGCAATCCTAAACTGAAAGGTATTTTTCACGTTCTGTACTGCGACTGCTTGCCCATTGACTTTACGTGGTTGATATTGAAATTGCTTGGCTGCTTGCAACGCAGGGCGGACAAATAGTGGATGGCAATCGCCCTGTGCCTTTGGATTCTCCACACGCCCTTGTGCATTTACGGTATAGGTAATCGTGCAATCCCCTTCTAACCGTCGATCCAAAGCCTGTTCAGGGTATTGCGGTGGCGTTTTATTGGCAGGTTTATAGTTGCTGACATCGAACTTTTCTTCACGTACAGATGTGTTTTGCTGAGTTGACTTTTGTGTCTTTTCAGCCGTTTGCTTTTGCACACTTTCAGATTTAGCTGTTTGTGTTTGCTCGCTGAATGTTGAGGCTTTTTCTTTCTGAAGATTTTGTTCAACTTGCTTTTGCTGAGTTTGCGTGGTTTCAGTGCTAGGTATATCCGCTGTTTGTTTTTTGGAAACTTTTTGCTCGCTTTTTGATGCGAGGATTTTTTTCTCAGACTGTTGTTTTGGCTTCGGCTGTGGTTTTGGTGGTTCTTGAGTTGCATGCGGTTTTACAGCAGGCTTTGGCTCAACTTTGGGCAATTGCGCAGGCTCAGTTTGAGGCGCAGGCAATTGAATCATTCTCAGCTTAATGGTTTGTGTTTTTGGTGGCTCAGCTGGTGGTTGCATCTCAATTTGCGTCAACCAATACAGTGCACCAATATGCAATAACGCAGTCACGGCAAGCGCCGTGCCGTGTTCTTTCCAATGTGTTGTCATGTTGTGCGCAGTGGAAACTGTCATTGTGCAGGCTCCTCTGTGATCAGTCCAATGTTAGTCACACCACTTTTTTGCAGTGTAGCGATGGCTTCAACCACCATCTTGTAGTTTGAACCTTGATCCGCTCGGATATACATTTGCATGTTTTTATCTGCTATAATCAGCGGTGTGAGTTTTTGTTGCATGCTATCGAGATCAACCGCTTGATCGGTCACGGATTCAGTATCGACTTGATTGCCAATATTCCAATAATATTGTCCATCATGCGTGATCGACAAGGTAATGATACGTTGCTGTTGTGACGATGGCATGACATCGGCGTTGACATCAGGCAAATCAATCTTGATACCATGCGTGAGCATCGGTGCGGTGACCATGAAGATCACCAGTAGCACCAGCATCACATCAATATACGGCACCACATTCATCTCTGCATTCAGGGCACGTTTGCGTGGAGCTTTTAACATCATTAACTCCCCTTTTTATACCTGTTGAGATGGTGCAGATGGTTGGGTTGCAATAGATGGGTTCTTCGCCATCAATCGTGTCAAGCGACCTTGCAACTCATTGGCAAAGCTGTAATAGCGTGTACTCATCATATCGGCACGTGCTGAAAAACGGTTGTACGCCACCACCGCAGGAATGGCTGCAAATAGACCGATCGCTGTGGCAATCAAGGCTTCGGCAATACCTGGCGCAACGGTATTTAGGGTTGCTTGCTCAACACCTGATAGCCCGATAAAGGCGTGCATAATTCCCCACACCGTACCAAACAGACCAATATATGGACTCACCGAACCGACGGTTGCGAGAAAGGTTAGATTTTGCTGTAAGCGTTCTTCTTGCTCAGTAATGCTAATCAAAAGACGACGCTCAACACTTTCCATCACATCTTGGTTGCTGAGTTTACTCTGTGCTGTATTATCGTGATAAATATGTTGATATTCATCCAAACCTTGCTGATAAATATCAACAATGCCACTGTTTTTAATACTGCTGTCTTTTGAGCTAACAGTATTAATCGTGGTTAAATCTGACTGCGAGCGAAACGCATGTATAAAATGTTTCCAGCCACTTTCTTGACTGCGTAACAACATGCCGTGCTTGATGATGATGTACCAACTGACCACCGATGCCGTCAACAAAATCAACATCACACATTTCACCAAAAGACTGGCGTGGCTAATCAAGCTCCAAATCGACATCTGATCTAAGGTTGCTTGCATGGGATACTCCAAAATAGGTCTAAAACTGTATTTAATTCAAAATGGCAATGACAGCATCTTCATGGGTTGTGTCGTTTTGCGCTGTCATTGCTCAGTATTTTTACGTTGATGATTAAGTGAATGATTTAATCTAAATTCAATGCCTGAGCGATTTTTTGCCATGACACATATTTAAAGTTTTGGTTGCCCTCTGGCATGCGTTTGCGACCGTCTTGCACCACCAACATACCTTTCTTCCACATGCCATTTGCACCGCCGAAGTTTTTGCTACTCACTTCGAGCCCATCGGTTTCGGATACTGCATCAATGGATTTTTCGGTATTGATACCGACTCGAAACGCTCCACGCACTTGATATGGTGCTGTACTATCTATCACCACGTAGCTGTCATTGCCTTGACTTGAAATGATTAAATATTGTGCAGATTGATTCTGATTGTGGTATAGCCCCATCCCTTCAATATCAGCATGCAATACATCCCCTGCACTGATCACTTTTTCAAGCGGACTATTCGGCGTGTTTAAGTCTTTCAGCCAAACAGCATTATCTTCTTCACCGATAAAGGCACGACCTGTCGCATCATCCACCACACAACCTTCAGGCTGTGAATCAACGGCGAAGCGTTGCACTTCCGCTGCGCTCAAGTTTTTCTGCGTTGCTTGGATGTGATATTGCACAAAGGTGCCGTCTTTATCATTTGGAATGGCGTAGATTTCACCTGCACGATCTTGATACATGCAAAAGCCATAAATATCGGTTAAATCTGTGGCAAGCTCACCCAAATTGCTGACTTTGCCTTTTGTGTTGATAGCGAACAGTTGTAAGCTGTTATGATCCCGATTGGTGGCAATAGCGAGGTCAATTTTCTCAGAACCAAACTGGAAGCCATGACGTAAATCGACATTGTTTAAACGACCGACGTCAAGGTACTGCAACATCTTGCCGTGCAGATCATAGACGGCAAGTCCGCCCTGCTTATCTGTGCCAAGTACACGTGAATTGGACGGTTGACTGGCGTTATACCAAATCGCAGGATCATCGGCGGCATCACCTGTGCTTGGCACCACATCGCTTTGTACATCGGCAGGAATGGTGATGATCGGTGTGGTGGTTTTGACCGTATTGGTTTGCCAATTGAGCTCAGCTGTTTTAACGCTATGATCATCTAAAATCAGCACTTTTTTCGCATTTTGATTGCCAATGATGCTGAGGCGTTCGGCTTCACCAATATCCGCCAATTTCAATACTGACAATGCTTGCCATGCATCGTTTTGCCATTGATAGCGATACAACAAACCTTTGGATTCATCGGTCACAGCGAGCTGATCATCAACCACTGCAATATCTGTCGGTGTACCTTGAATCGCACCAAATGGCTTGACCATATCGACAGGTTGACGCACCAAATCGGCTTCGGGGTCGGCAGGATATGCCCAAATTCCCACTTCTTCTTCATTAATGAAAAGCTGTGCATCATGATCACTGACACGACATTTATTGCTATTCGGTGGCAAACTCATACGACGAATCAGCTGTGGATTTGCCAATGCGTGTTGATCTTTGGCAACCAGCCATTGCTCACCGATACCTTCTTCACCGACCAAAAAGACATAAGCATAGCCAGACTGATCTTGGTACAGACAATTATCATCGGTTTTAAAAGGACGTTTTGCCACATAACTTGGCGTAGACCAGTGCTGTGTGGTCACATCAAAACTGCGTAGCATCAACTGCTGACGTGCAAGATCTTGAACCGCAAATAGCACTTGCGTCTGTCCCTGTTGATTTTTTCCAGTACGATAATCAATGCGCCCAAACTGCCCTGCGAATTTGCTGATGACGTTGCCATCGTGATTTAAAATCTGCACGCCATCGGTTTTACTACTGAGCATCAGATGTGCGTCTGTCCACTGTAAAATATTCAGTAAAATGGCATCTTCAGCTTTGAAATCACCTGTATCAAGTTCACTAAAGATCACATCGTTCGCCGTATTCGACTGATCCATCTCATTCAAATCAACATTTTGAACATCCTGACTTTGAATATTCTGCCTTTGTGCGACTGTGTCTTGTGATTCAGTTGTTGGGTTTGCAGTGACTGTCGGCTGATCAATAACTTGTGAATGTTGACACGCTGTTAAGCCAACTATACATAGACTTAATAGACTGAGTTTAAATGGTAAAAAATTCATAATTCACTCAAAAATGGGAATAGCACAGCCCAAGTACATTTCTTCAATTGAGTACTTGGACTAGCTTCTAAAAACAAAACGAATTGACCTAACTATTTAAAAACCTAAATGTGTAAAAACCTAAGCATTAAAAGTGACTATAAGTCAGCCCTAACTTATAACTCGGCGCATATTCTTCGTACTGTGCATTTTGAAGTTTTGAGCCTTGATAGGTGTAATAGGTTTCATTGCCGAGATTTTGTGCATCGAATTTGAGCTGTAAATTCTTGGTCAAATTGACATGGGTGCTCAGATCAATGAAAGTCTGCTCATCGGCATAAATGTCATTTTCAGGTGCATCAATATCACCGAGTTCAAGCAAATATTTCGACTTGTAATTGGCTGAAACACGTAGTCCAAAACGATCATTTTCCCAGCCAAGCATGGCATTTCCAACGACATTGGATTGATTCGGCATGCGAATATCACGGCTCAAAGACTCGCCATCTTTCATGCTGTCGATCGTTGCATCAGATTTGCTCAGCGTGGTGTTAAATCCGAACAAGAAACCATTATCAAACTTCTGCGAATACGCAAGCTCCATACCATAGAGTTTTGCACTGTCGCCATTTTTATAAGTGATCGCCTCATCGAAATCTTCCCAAAGCCCAGTTCCTGCCAAGTCGGTGCTATAGATGAAATTATCAATATCTTTGTAGAATGCACTAAAGCTAATCACACTCGCTTCACCAAGATATTTTTCTACGCCAATATCGAAATTTGATGATTCCAGTGGATCAAGCATTGGATTACCAAACTCGGCAAACTCATCATCAATGTAGAGTCCCGGTGCGCTTTGACCGAAGTTTGCACGTACGACACTATTAGTCCATGCGGCACGTAGATACGCATCATCAGCAAGGCGGTAGCGTGCATGTAGACTTGGTAACCAGTGATCATAATCGTTGTTATACTTGGTTGCGGTGACATTGTCGCCATCCACGGTGAAGCCTTTCGCTTCGAATTCGGTATTTTCATAACGAAGACCTGCGATCAATTTTAAATTGTCAAAATCAATCGTATTCATCAGATAAGCGGCTTGAATATCTTCATTCGATTCAAAATCATTGACCGTTGACGCATCAAGCACTACATAATCATCTGCATTTAAGCCACTGATTTTATTGCGCATGGCTGCATCATTAATAAGTGGACCAAACTTGGCTAATGTAAAAGAAGAACTGCCTTGAAAATCATTCGCAGTGGTTTCTAAATCGTCATATTCCCATTCATTGGTATCATTTTTCTTTTCACGTTGGCTGACTTTCCCGCCAAATTTAAATGCTGCTGCATAGTTGCCAAGCATATAGTCTTTTAGAAAATCCAACTTTGCATTGAACTCTTTATCCGTAGTTTTTGATTGTTCCCAAGCGATCGCATCGAGCTCGTAATTATCAGCTTGATAAAAATCATCATTGGCGATGATGGTTGGTTTTATGCCAGAACGATAACCGACACCGTCAAACTCACCTTCAAAATCTGCACCCGAAATCCCACCTGGATTATCTTCAGAAGCTTCGCTATATCCGAGCTGTCCATTCACTTTCCACGTGCCAAAGCCTTGCTCACCACCTAAGACGAATGATTTAATTTCCTGCGTTTCGACACGGCTTTTGAGTGAGCGTTTTACTTCAGCTTCGCCTGTTTCACCAGCAATTTGCGCATCAGCAAACTCAGCACTGACCTCTTGGCGTTGTTCCGTGTCTTTAAAGCGACTAAATAAAGTGCGTAGATAATATTCGCCAGTGGCGTTCGGACGGAAGTCTAAGTTTAAACCTGCACCGATCCGCTCACGTTCGATGTCATATTGACGCATTGCAGTTTCTTCAAGCAAGCCCTCGTCCCATGCACCACCTGTTTCGACATTGTCCGAGCCAAATTTACGATTTTGATAGCTGAGTGCCAATGCTGCACCGAAGTTATCTTCGCCATCGCCAATGCTAAAACGATTGCTGATTGCACCTGACACTTTCGGGCTATATTCTTCACGCAAATCTTCATAGCTACCTTCGACTGTGCCTGTGTAGAACAAGCCGTCATGATCAAATGCAGAAAGACTTTCCACTTGTACCGTACCACCGAGTGAGTTGGCATCCATATCTGGCGTTAAGGTTTTTACCACAGCTAAAGACTGTACCAACTCAGTCGGCAATACATCTAATGCCACACCACGACGGTCACTTTCAGGTGCAGGTACCAATGTTCCGTTAATGGTGACGCTATTCAGGTCTGCGCCCAAGCCACGTACTGTCACGAAACGACCTTCACCTTGATCTCGTTCAGTCGATACACCTGGGATACGCTGTAATGCTTCTGCGGCATTGTCATCAGGAAGCTGGCCAATCGCATCGGCATGCACCACACTACTGATCGAGTCAGAACGCTTTTGCTCCTGTAATGCTTTATCCATACTGGCAGCTTGACCTATTACTTTGACATATTCCACAGCATTGCTTTGGACACTGTTTTGTACATCGCTGTTGGCACTGTCGACCACCGTATCTGCAGCGTTAACATTGGCATGTGCCAAGCTGATTGTAGACATGGCAATGACTAAACTTGAAATTTGAAAACGCAAAGACATTTTTTTGCGTATTGGTTGTATTGCTGATTTTGGAAGATTCATTGTGCTTCGCCCCATAAAAATGATCTTAAAAATGAAAAGTCACGAACTTGATTTGGATGACTGCACAATAAAATCTGAATATGAATTTTCTGTGACAGTATTTTCTTATTTAACTGATTTATTGAATATTTTAGTCATTTTAAATGGCTTTTGAGCTGATTTGACTAAGCCCTACAATGGCGATCTATGCGTTAAAAATGCAAATAACAACATCATTTACGCATCATTGGTGCTATTTTGTGGCTTCAAAATCTTGATAAATGCCTCGCAAAAACACGATAAATTCGTACTTAAAAATAAAGCTTGAGCTGATATGACTGTCACACTGCCATCAATCTGTCATCAATTTTTGTTTTCCTTATCATAAGTATGACATGTATACCGTCATGACGATGATATGAATAGCTTTTATATAAATTTGCATATTTAAAAGTGAAGTATGAATTTTTCTTTTGATTATTATTAAGACAGTAATTAAAGCGACCATGAACCGATTTCGCCAACATCCATTTTCTATTGTGATCAGTATATTGATCGTATGCTGTGTGCTCAGCCTTGCGCTATTTTTACAGTTTGGCGATATCAAAACATTTCAGACGTGGAAATGGATTGATATTTTAGGTGAAGGAGGCGCTGCTGTTTTTGCACTATTGTGGTTATTTTTGGTGCTGAAAAGTCGTATTCATGGGCGAGTCACCACACTATTTGTCTATGGTTTATGTTTTACTTTTTTCCATCTATGGATGGATACACTAGATGAATTTATTAAGATACCTGCGCAAATTCAATGGGATACATGGCTTGAATCGGTACCATTTCCGATTGGTTTAACCTTACTGACTTTGGGTGTGTATTTTTGGCATCAAGAGCAACTTGCGATCAATAAACAAATGCAAAAGCGAGAGCTCATTTTTCGTGATCATCGACTATTTGATGCACTGACGCCACTTGCCGATGCCAATTATTTTAAATCGCAACTCAACCAGATTATTGAAAAAAATCAATCGAATACGCACAGTGTCATTCTCTTGGATATGGTCAATTTTAATCAGATTAATCAAGAATATGGCTATGATGAAGGCTCACATATTCTGCAACATATCTCTCAACTAATTAGCTTAAACCTACGTCAAAGCGATTTAATTTGCCGTTATGCGGGTGATCGCTTTACCATTTTGATGCAAAAAACTGACCATCAGCAGGCATTAAATATGACGATTGCACTGGAAAAATTGATTACACACAGCCAGTATTTTCATCGTTCATCCAATCAACAGATTCCCCTACAAGCTCGAACGACCTATTGCGAAGTGATCGACCTCTCGGCGCAAACTGTACTAAAACGCCTAAACCAACAACTGATTCACCTTAAATCAACAGAATTTTCTGCAAAACAACATCGACCCGTTGTTCAGACCAATCCTTTTGCAAAAACATCTGAGGTGGTGCAATGAGAAAACTCCATCACGCCTTCGAATGTGACTATCGCTATATTCCTGCGCATCATCAGCTGTCGATTTTGATGGATATTTGCCACAGTCATGATATGCAACACGACTTGGTATTGCGCGGCAGCGGTATATTTTTGGATGATATTTTATCTGCAAAAAAACGGATCTCAGTCGAACAGATGCAACAGGTATTGAAAAACATTAGCGCATTTTCGCATCAACACGATATTCACTTTTTATTTGGTCAGAGAAGTTTGATTACGCCATTTCACGAGGCACATCACAGCTTGCTTTATGCCAATACCATTGCAGAAGCACTACACGCTTATGTCAAGTTTTCTAGCCTACTCTGCCCGTGGCTCACGCCACAATCCTTTGAAAGTCAAAATAAACTCTATCTTTATTGGCTTGATGAAAATAACCCTGACAATCAACATCTGATCGAAAGTGCTATGTCGGCAGTACAGTCGCTGACACGACAGCTCTATGGAAAAAAACTACCGTGGCAATATGAATTCCATGCGAATGAGCCTGAATACATCGAACAATATTGGGTACATCTTGGTGATGATGTCGAGTTTAATCGACCGATGAATATGATGATTTTAGATCGCCAATATCTGTATACGCCACTACCGAATGCCTCAAGTATCTTGGCGAAAAGTAGCCAAAAGCAGGCACAAAGTCATTATGAAAAAATGGGCATTGAACAATCATTTTTAGTAGTGCTGTATCAATATTTGATGCAAAACATTCAGCATAATATTCAACTTGAACACACTGCAGAATATTTTGGAATGAGTCCTGCAACGCTAAAACGCAAATTGAAAAAGCATCATACGCATTTCCAAGCGCAAGTTGATCAATGTCGTCTGCACACTGCGATTAAGCTGTATCGAATTAACGGTTATAAGACAGAACAAGTGTCGCAATATTTACAAATCAATGATGCGAATAATTTTAGGCGTACGTTTAAGCGATGGAGTGGCATGTCACCGCATGCCATTTCATCTTTTAGCATGATTAAAACTTAGCGTAAAACTCTGAAAATCAAAACCTTAAAACCACTAATTAATCTTCTAATTGAAGATCGGCAGTTTGACGATAGGTTTTCACTTCTTTGCCTTCAGGATCGACATAGACAAGCTCAACACGACGGCTCAAAGCATGTCCCATCTTCGCTTCATCATTATCAATCAACTGTGTTTCGCCTTCTGCTTCCATCGCAATACGACTTTCAGCAATACCATGCTCTATCAGATAGCTTGCAACGGCATTGACACGCTTTTTCGATAAACGTAAGTTGTAAACTACACTGGCACGAAGATCAGTAAAGCCGTACAAAGTCATGGTATGGTCAGGATATTTATTCATGAAGCGAATAATCTTATTCAAAATCACCGCACTTTCATCGGTGATATTTGATTGATCTAAACCGAAATGAACGACATTTGGAATCTTACCAAACTTAATGGCTTCTTCGGTTTCAAACTCATCAAGCACCGTTGGTTCAGGCTCAGGAATGACCACAGGCGCAACTACCGCAGGCGTCCAAATTGGCCATTGCCCTTTCACACCATTACACGCTTTTTCACCACCATTTAATTCTTCTAGTGATGGGTAAGTCACTTTAGGTAATTCTTGTGGTGCATTTGGATTGACAATCAACACCTGGTAAGTTGCACGATCTAAAAGACGCTGCGCCGATAAAAACTTTTCACGAGAATGACGCCATCCGAGTTCGCAATGCTCTGCAACTGCCCAAACCAAAGTGACTTCGGCTTGCGCAGTTTCTGCATAACTCGTATTAAATCCTTCATGGTGCTTTAATACTTCAGCAGTTGCCCACAAATCACGACGCATCACACCTGACATTGACAATACATTCGTGGTCAAACTTAACTCTTCAGCTAGACCCTGTTCTAAGGCTGTGATGATTCGCTCTGCTTCAGCAAGTGCTTCTTTGCGAGTATTTTTAATAAAACCACGTTCGCTACCTTCGTGAGCTGCATAAGTGAGCCACGTTGCTGCTTTTTTCGCATGATAATATTGAATGCTTTTTTTATCTTCAAAAAATGGCAGAAGTCGTTGTTGCATGGCAGCAACAACTTGGTCTTGTGGATTTGCGATGTGTTGCGTTTCATCAATAACTGGTCGAGCGATTGTTGTCAGCTTTTTTTCTGCGCTAAGCTCAGGTGCAGTGGATGTTAAACTCACTACAGGGTTGGCACTAGGCGCAATCACTGAAGATTGAGCTACTGTGCTTGACGCTATATCTGTTGGAAAATTGTCTTCATTGATGGCATCAAGCTCAGCTGCCATAACAGCGTCTACATAAAGCGTCATCAAACCAAGAGACATCGCAATGATCAATGCAGATTGTTTCATCGCTGTTTTGTTCATAGCTTGTTTATTCATAACTATGGCTCTCTTGATGCGTTAATAGATGAATCTTTACGTTTAAACAAATTTTCATCAAACTTGAAGCGCATACGTAAATAAGGTCCTTTTACCGTGGTGTCACTATCAACAAGATCTTCATCGTCATAACCAGAGAAGTTATAACCACCTGACAACCATAGGTTTGCTGCAACAAGATAACCAACTTCCCCACCAACGAGCAAGCGTTTTCCATCACTCACATCAGACCACAATAGACCACTGTGGATTCCAGCATCCCAACGCTCATTAATATCGTACATTGCACGACCTGAAACGAGGTATGTTGTGCCGTCTGATTGTAGACCTGAGAATGTGGTATCAACTTTTTTCATTGCATACTGACCAGACAAGGTCATTGCACGAGTTGGATGATAGTTCATATGTGTCGAGAAGATATATACATTCTTCAAGAATTTATTGCTTAAGTCAGATTCGTTCTTGTCATAACGATACTCAACTTTAGTCAACGCATCAAAACGATTGGTATCTGTATCACGATAAGCTGCACCAAGTTGGAAGCGATCGACAAAACGATTTCCACTATTTTCACTCTTATTGTCAGTGAAGCTGAGTACATTCTTCGCAAGTAAAGTCACATCATCAGAATACTTATACGCTACGCCGAGGTTGTTCAATACTGTATCTGATTGATCAGCCCAACGTGCTTCAATACGACCTACCGCTTTCCAGTTTTCAGGTGCTAAATATTCTGCACCAAGACTTACTGCTGTATTGTCTGCACTCAGATTGTTTGTACCAGACACTGCTTTAACTTGCTCAAAGCCTGCATTCACATAGAAGCCTTCTTCAAGCTCCCAACGGTTACGCAAACCAATTGCAGCTTCAGCTTCACGTGCGCTGATACCATCACGTACACGATACTCACTGAATGCTGTAGAGTCGTTATTATAACGGCTTTCTAAACCAAATACAGTCACGTTACGACGCTGTGTATCATTCAACTCATACAAACCGCTAATGCTTGAAACTAGCTCATGACGACCATAAGCACGTAGCTTAGAGTTGATTTGATAATCAGCACCTACAGCAAAGACTTGGCGATCAGATTCTTCAATATCTTGCTCATATTCGATGAAGGCACTTGAACCTTCCCATGGCAATTGACCTGTCAATTTTGTACGAACAGTTGTACCACTATACGGTGCGATTTGATTAGTATTTGCAGTTGCAGGCTCAGACTCGTCGTAATAACGCAAGCCAAACTCAATTGCTAGAATCTTATTAATTGCACGTTGAATACTTGCAGATACACCTTGGTTTACGCCATTACGCAAATCTTCTGTACGGATAAATTCGATATTTACCAAGCCAACATTGTTAATATTGGCACGTGCTTTGATCCCGCTTTCGCTACGACCTGATGAGATCGGTGATGACGTATTGTAGAAGCCTTCATCTGCATTATTGTGATATGCACGGAAGTCCATATTCTTATAAGCATAATCAAGCTCAATGCGGTAAGCATCACCTGAGATCTCACCTGTTTCAGATGGATCGACATTGATCTGAGTCAATACATTCACATCACTCACATTGACTTCAGATGTTGCAAACTCAGCAACCAACTTACCTGATTTGCCAAGATTCACCACAGTATTCGCACTGCTTAGTTGTTCTTCATTCAAAGGATTGTCACTTTGAACGTGTGAAGCACCAACTTTAACGCTATCAGTGATTTTGTATGAGCCTGATACACCACCAACAATATATTCTTCGCCACCCTGATCTGACTCAACTGTGATACGAATATACATTGGGTTTAAATTTGCATCGACACTTGGTACTGGATCTTTTAAATAAATACTATTACTAAAGGTATCTAGTTCATAATCAGTAAAACGAGTCAATGTTTCAGTGGAAATGATCAGTCCTGGATTGTTACGATCACGGACCAAGATTTCAACTTTTTCACTATTTTCTAGGATGTCATCAGTATCAACATTACCTAAGCTGTATGGACCTGAGATACCTAATGCACGCTGTTCAGTAACGACTTGCTCAGTATTTGTTTCTGCAGCAAAAGCAGTGACTTTATATTTATCACCTTCGATGACACCACGTACACCAGTCAAAGAACGGTTGTATTGACCAAGCGACAAGCCTTCATCATTTTCTGTACGTGTAACATAGTCGCCATACATGACATGTGAGCGACCTTTGTCCACACGAATATAAAGCTTACTTGTTGACTGAGCTTCAAAACCTTTTGCCGCAGAATCACCGTACACTGGATAATATTCATCTGGACGAATGTCACGGAACAAACGCTGACTATTATCTTTATCAGAATCATAAGCCAAAGTAAGTAGGTATTCCCCTTTGACCTTACCCTTTAAGAACATCGCAGCACGACCAGTGGTTTTTACTTTGCCGTCTTCTGCATTTGCGATTTCATTTAGTTCTTCTTCAAAACCATCATTAGAATCAACTTTGTTGAGTTCACTTGGGTTAAAGTCTTTAAATGAAATTGCACCTTCGATGATACCCGTTGCAATGATCGGGCGAAGATTTGGCAAGAAACGTACAGGCGTACTTGCATGATAGATACCACTTTCAACAGAAAGGATACCTTCACCTGCTTCATTTGGAGATTGAATTGGTACAACTAAAGTACCACCTTCAACAAAGATTTGAATACCCGGTTCTTTTTTATCTAAATCTTCTAGTTCTACTGTACCAATATTTGATTGTACAGTGAGTGGCGTGCGGCTAGACACCACAGTACCAAAACGGTCTACGATTTTTAACTCAACATTCAAACGATCTGTACCATTCGCTTGTGCCATTTGAGCAGTTGCATTCAGTACAATCTTGTCAAGTTGATCAGGTGCAATCACTTCGATCTTTTTAGATTCACGAAGATTACCCATCATATCAAGCTGACGTGCTTCGATCGTATTTTTACCCGGTTTAAGTGTTACACCAATAAAGTCCAAACCAGACACTTGGAAATCAGGCAATACTGCACGTTTACCGATACGCTTTTCACCAACTTGTTCGCCATTTACCCAAAGTTGTTGATTCGTACCCGCTGTACCTTTGATCTGAATAGTGGCTTGCGGATATGCCAACACTTGACCGTCACGTAAGTTTAGGATTTCAAGCTTATTATCTGTTGCATTTTCTAAGGCTTTTTCAAGACTAACCGTAGTTTCAACTTTTTTAGGTTCAAACTGAACTGGCTTCAAGTCCATCAACTTTTCTTTAGAATAGTCAACAGCGCAATTCGAGCTAATGCCTTGCGCAGAAATACAACCACTTGCAGGCTGACCACGTGCATCAGAAACATGGAAATTTAATGGATCAATTGTTAGGTCTGTGCGTAGGATTTGCTCAAGTGCAGAATTTTTTAATTCAATTGATTCTTTACGCTTAAGCACCTGATCTATCAAAGTTTCAGAACAAGTACCAGCCGCACCACTAGAGATTGCAAAATCAGCACGATGCAATTCGCCACGTTTCAAATCGACGAAACGGCTGTTCGGATCACCCGCTTGGCGATTACTAATCAAAAGCAATTCTGCTTCTGATGGCAACGTAATACGGTCAACTTTTAAAACGTGAGTTTTAGCTGAAATACCATAGAAGTCGTATTTACCTTCACTATCGGTAATCGCATAGCTACCATCTTCAAGATAAACACGGACACCCGGTACACCGATTTCGCTGAAGTCTTGTACGCCATTACGATTGCAATCTGTGAAGATTTTACCAACGATAAAGCCTTCAGAAATCATCGCACCTGGACTAACTTCTACTTTCGCAGAAGCTTCATTAGACTCTTCGCCTGTTGAATCTTTTGCACGGACACGGTTGATCCCATCACCATTTAACGCATTTGGACCAATATAAACTCGATATTGAACTTTAACTTCTTCATTAGCTTTTAAAGTTCCAAGACCCAAAGTCAAATATGGACCTTTTCCACCGTATGGATCGTCAACTTTCGTGCCATCAACTCGCATTGATCCTTCAACGTAGATAAAACCACGTGGTAAGGTATCTTTGATCGAAACGTCAGTTGCATCAACATTGCCACGGTTAGCTACCGTAACTGTGTATTCTTCAAATTCACCAATTTCAGCTTCATTATCAGTTGCAACTTTTTTCACAAATAAGTTCGAGCGACTTGCTTCTGATAATGGGTCGATTGGGATATCAATGTTGAGTACAGCTTCGCCTTCACCAATATTGAATTCCCCAGCATATGACCACTGAGCATTCACGATTTTATCTGATGAAAAACCTGATATTGGATAGACTGAAGTATCACTGGTAAATTCATATTCTGTGTTACCTGAGACAGTGCTTGTATCTACATCAATAATATAGCGACCAGCTTTAACATATGGATAAACAAACTCACCATCGCTATTTGTTAGCTGAGTCGCAGAGATCGAAATCATCGCACCAGTTACAGGGTCGATACGATAAGCAACATCGTTACCAATAGGTTGACCTGTAGTAGCATCAATCAGTGTAACCGTAGCACCTGCAACTGGTAAACCTGTTTTTGCATCAAAAACAGTACCATAGTTATCCATTAATACTTGCGTATCGACATTATCAAATGTTTGCGTGGATTGATTGTTTGCATCCAAACAATCTGTTAAGTTAATCGCAACTTGATCACGCTTCACTGTTTGCAAAATATTATCTAAATTGATCGCAACATCTGAACGTGTTGTTGGCAACTCGTAGCGGAATACACCAGTGTTTGTACCAGTTTCCACGCCGATAATCTCTTCCAAATCACCAGTTTTGCTTGATTGAACACGAATTTTAACACGATCAACTGTATAACGATCAGCATTACAAGTAGCGCTACGAGATTCAATATACAAAGGACGTTCAGCAGTACCCGAACCAAGCACTGTACTAAAATCACTTGATTTATTATAGATTTTAGCAGTACCTGAAACAGCTGTTGATACTTGATTTGATGGTGTGACTTTTTGCCCGCCAGTAGTCGCATATTCAACTTTAAATACGTTATTAACTGTAGTTTGTGCAATACCACTATTCATCGTAACGACGAAATCAACTTGTTCTGTCGTCTTTGCAGCAATCGTCGGAAAACCCACAACAAGCTGATCAATCGTTGATAAATCAGTTGGCGCTGTTGTGCTATAGCTATTTGCACCAGTTTTATACAGCACTTTTGCTTGTGGATTGATGGCACGTGCATATTTAAATGTCGTATTGGCAGGAATATCATCTACCAATAGCACCATTTGCTGGGTTTGACCATCAACAGCCACATCAATTGGCGTAGCTGCTTTTGAAGCATTATTTTGAATGCGCAACGTGTAGTCAAGATCGAAATCTGATGCGTTATCAGGATCAAACGACTGTTGCTTTACTTCTTTTGTAGCAACAAGTTCTGGAATAACGACGTTCGCACTATCAATCGCACTTGCTGTAGCATCAGTGTCTTCAACAACAACAGCATTAATTGGTAAATCAAGTTTTTGACCATTTGTCAGTGATGAACTTGCTGTAGCAACCACCCATAAATTAACACTCTCTCCTGGTTGGAGGAGAATGTATTGCGTAAATTCAGGGTCGCTAGAGTCAAATTGACCATTTTGATTTGCATCAATATAAATTTTGACATTACTTAAGCCAGTAATATCAACAGTATCCAAACTAATACGCGCAGGCGTATTACTATTATTTGTTAGCGTATTAGACCAAATTACCAACTGACTTGGCTCAATCTCTTGAGCAATCGGCGAAGTTAAATGAATCGCATACAAAGCAGATACAGTAATGCTTACAGTATTTGAAGTCGCTGTCTTTTCTGTACCATCTAGCGTGAAATAGCTAGCGTAAGCGGTGTTTTGGATTGCGCTTCCTGCAGCTGGCATTTGGGCATGACCATACTGCACTAACAACATAGACATTGTTAGCGAAGACAACATAAACGTCGCTTTATTGCAGGCATTCATTTTTGTCGTATTCAACACGGCAGTAACCCTAAATGAAACTTGGTAGGAATTGACACTCAAACCTTAATTTCGGCTTGAATGTCACCAAGTTCAGCATCAAAGTGATGCTGAACTAAATTTTGCTTTTTGATTAGTCGTTGATTTTCACCACAAACTCAAGCACTGCATTGGTATTTGGCGCCAATGGTGTTTGTGTTGCGGTAACTTGCCCTGTTCCGTTATTTGTAGGCTGTGTACCAATAGTCGCATTAGTCACGACTGGCGATTGACCTGAAATCACTTGGAACGTGGTGTAGGCTGGTGTGGTATCACTAATCACCACATTGGTTACTGCCACATTACCTTCGTTGGTTGCTGTGATGCGATATTTCACACACTCACCTGGTTTTGCAGAAATGTTATTGATGGTAAAACCAGTTGTTTCCGTACCATCACAGTTTGCATCCAATACTTGTTGTTTAACCAGACGGACTTGACCGTCAGTGACCTTGGTCACATCAGTATTTGCCAACGGACTTAATGCATCACCACCAATTGTAGTCGGTGAAATTGTAAGTACTGCTGTGCTTTGCGTACCATAAGTTGCATTGGCTGGCGCTTCAACTTTCACGATCAAGCGTACAGACTGACTTTGCTCTAGACCAACAATACCATCGCCATCTGGATCATAGGTGCTGAGCAAATCTGCCAAATCATTGCCTGTTACAAGCTCATTTGCATCTGCCACACCATCACTATCTAGATCGACATAGACTGAAGTCAGCCAATCTGTTTGATCATTGGTTAAGCTAAATGGCAATTCTCCAGCAGCATTACCTTCAACAATGTTCCCGTTGTTGGTTAAGGTGTGGGTATAAGTTACCGAACCACCAGGTGCGACATTACCTGTATTATCTGCTTGCAATGCAAGGCTACGATTTTCATCAACTGTTAACTGATCGTTCATAGAGTCAGTCAAGCCAGTTATAGGTGAGGTCACTGTGAATGTAATGTCTTGTGGTGTCGTTGTTGCAGGCGCATTTGCTGGAGGTGTAACGACTGCAACAAGGTTAATGCTACCGCCTGCAGGGATACTACCAGTATTGGTAATTGCCGAACCTGTTGGATTGCCACTGCCATCCGCAACATAATATTCAACAGTCCAACCAGAAGGTAGATTGTTGTTGCTTAGGTTAAAGTTATCAGGACTAGAACCATTATTTTCGATAGTCAATGGGAAGTTATGTGATTCACCTGGCTCTACAGTCGCTTCATCAACAACAGCTGCCGTATCTTTACCAGTACCAACGCTACCACCAGTTTCGTCTGTACCATCACCATTGTGTAAGTCGACCGTTGCCGCTGTGACATTATCGATCACAAGCACCAACGTATCATTAGCAGTCGGATCAGGATTATTAACTGGGTCAATTGTGAGAACGGTATTTGTTGTATCAGTACCCGTTTCACTAAAGTTCGATGGTAAGGTCACTTTAGTCACGATCTGAACTTGCGCACCTGCCGCCACAGGGCCAGTATCCACAACACCATCGTTATTGGTATCAGTTAATGGTGTCACACCGTCCGCTTTGAACAGTTGGACAATGCTACCCGCAGGCAAATCCGTCTTATTCACTGTGACATTATAGACTTCTTCTGTATTACCTGTATTGTGAATAACGATCGCATCTGGTCCAGTATCTGTAGAACCAGCACCATTACCGAAAGTCACAGGAGTACCTTGAGTGCCCGCCTCTACGATTTGGTTATCTTTAGCGACATCACCCGCTACTGTACCTGCATCATTATAGCTATCACCAGAGTTTTCATTGATCGAGCCTGTATAAGTCTTGGTACGATCAACAACAGTTTTATTTGACTCTGTTGGTGTTACAGGTGGTGTATTTGTAGGATCAGCATCATTATCGTCATAGATCGTTGCACTGTTGGTAATTTGCTCAGAGTTTGCAGCTTTTGCAGTGACTTTGAACTTGATTGTACCTGTGGTATTGACAGGCACATTAGCAAGCACAATCGTCATTTTTCCTGTTGAGTCAACGACATAATCAATACCTGTAGCCGGTTCAACATCATCCGCATCTGTAAGCGCATTCGCAGACCCACTCCAAACACCTGAACCAGGAACATAAGTGACTTTGCTTAAATCTAAAGCATCTTCAATTACTACGTTATCTGCAGCGGCATTACCTGTGTTGCGATAGGTTAATGTATAGGTAATTTCACCATTATCCGAGACAGAAGATACACTAGCTGCTTTTTGGATTTGCATCACAGCGCCACTGATAACATTAACTGTATCGGTATCAGTCTCAGTATCGCTAGTATCATAAGTACTGGTTGCTGTTAAGATATATTGTGCGCTTTGACCAGCTGTTGCAGTTACAGGCACATTAGATACCACAACAAGACCAACGGACTTACCCGCATTTAATGTAACAGATGTGATTGGAGTATTATTATCCGCAATGCCATCTTGGTTTGCATCAATAAAAACACGTAGATTATTCAAGTCCAAAGTACCATCAGTAGTGAGATTCTGCACATTGATGGTATAGCTATCTGTACCGTTCCCTGTATTGGTCAAGGTATGCGATAACGTCACCTGACCATTTGGGTTTGCAGTGGTTGTACGATCATCAACCAAAGTAAAGCTAGACACTTGAAGAACAGTCGTCTTAACTTCATTCGATGTCACGCTTTTAGAAGTACCATTTGCATCGGTATATGTCGCCGCTGCAATGTTACTGATTTGAGTTCCTGCGGCAGGTGCAGCAGCATGTGCAGCTGTAACAAACGCAGAACCGCCAGCGACTAGAGCGATAGAAGCTGCTAGTTGCGTTAGACGCGGTAGTTTAATGTATTGAGACATGATTTCCTTCCTCTAAAAGATATTGATTCTCAAGTTTTAGTTATTTACAGCTGTACTATTAATGCGTGTTTGCGCAGAAACAGCAATTGACTTCCCAGCAGGAAGCTCTGCGATGGTCCAACGCAGCGCACGATAATCTGCTAGTGGAACATTCACGATCTGATCGCCAACCTTTTTCTTCAGTGGCATTGGTGCAAAATTCACACCATCAGTACTTGCTTGAGCCTTTGTTGGAGCAGACTTAGCAAGGAATTGGGTTTCAGCAGGAATTGGCAATGTTGCGACCAAGTTCTTAATCGTTCTAGCTGTGTTATTTGTATATACTGCACGATACTCAACCACCTGCCCCGGTTTCACTTCTGAAGTTACTTGTTCCGTAATTTTACCTTCAGCATTTTGAGCAATAAGATAGGTGTTTAAGTTTACCGATACAGGCTCTTTTGCAGCTTGAGTATTTGCAAGCACGCTAGGTGCCAATAGAATCAACGCAGAGCTAATCAAAGCAGTTTTCATGAATTGTTTAGAAAGCACCATAATCATCCTCGAACCTATATTTACAATATGAGATTATTTAGCGCTTAATATACAACATTCACGGCACAATAATGCAACATGTATCACATAAATATTTAAAAAAAGCCAATTTTTTTGTAACTGGAGCAGAATTTAGATGATAAATCATATTATTTTATGGTTTTGTATTTTGTGACCAGAACTTTATAATGAATTTTTAAGTTTTATTATTCCGCTATTGTACTTTAGTTTTATGATTCATATAAAAAAAAGCAGACTAATCTGCTCTTCCCAACAAAAATTACAACTTAAGAAAGCTCATTCAATCTTCCATGTGTTGAATAATCGCTTTACCAAATTCAGAACAACGAAGCAAAGTTGCATTTGGCATCAAACGCTCAAAGTCATAAGTCACTGTTTTGGCTTCGATCGCACCAGATACACCACGAATGATAAGATCGGCCGCTTCTATCCACCCCATATCACGTAGCATCATTTCCGCAGAGAGAATGATTGAACCTGGATTGACTTTGTCCTGACCTGCATATTTTGGTGCTGTACCATGAGTTGCTTCATACACAGCGATCGCCCCACCGATATTTGCACCTGGCGCAATACCAATACCACCAACTTCAGCAGCCAGTGCATCAGAAATATAGTCACCATTTAAGTTCAAAGTTGCGATCACAGAATAATCCGCTGGACGCATCAAGATTTGTTGTAAGAACGCATCAGCAATGACATCCTTAATAATGATGTCTTTCCCTGTTTTCGGATTTTTGATTTTGACCCAAGGACCGCCATCTAACAACTCACCGCCAAAACGATCAATTGCAAGCTCATAGCCCCATTCTTTGAACGCCCCTTCGGTATATTTCATGATATTACCTTTGTGAACCAAAGTCACCGAAGGCTTATCATTATCAATCGCAAATTGAATCGCTTTTCGTACTAGACGCTGTGTTCCTTCTTTAGATACTGGCTTGATCCCAATACCACAACCTTCTTCAAAGCGAATCTTGGTCACGCCCATTTCTTCTTTGAGAAATTTAATAACTTTCTTTGCTTCGTCAGAATCTGCTTTCCACTCGATCCCTGCATAGATGTCTTCTGAGTTTTCACGGAAGATGACCATATCAGTAAGCTCAGGATGTTGCATCGGCGAAGGCACACCTTCAAACCATCGCACTGGACGCACACAAACATACAAGTCTAATTCTTGACGAAGTGCGACGTTGAGCGAACGAATACCACCACCAACTGGTGTTGTAAGCGGTCCTTTGATTGACACAATAAATTCACGTAGCGCATCAAAGGTTTCTTCAGGCATATACGTGCCATAGATTTTATCTGCTTTTTCGCCGCAATATACTTCCATCCATTCGATCGAACGCTTGCCACCATATGCTTTAAGAATCGCAGCATCGACCACCGTCTTCATTACAGGTGTAATATCCACACCAATCCCATCTCCTTCGATAAAAGGAATGATTGGATGGTTTGGAACATTCAGTGACAGGTCTGCATTTACGGTGATTTTATCACCATCCGCAGGAACTACGATCTTCTGATAACCCATTGTAAAGATGCTCCCTTCTCGTAATTGGCGAAGATGTATCATTGTCTTAAACGACACTAAAACTTTTTTAACGCCTATATAGTAAAGAATGTAGAATAGTTTTGTAATTTATCTCACAAATAGCAATATTTCCCAAAATGATGGTTACAATAATCGCTAAGCTATTGATTCAAATTAAGTAGAAGTTCATGGTAAAAATCGTCGCTTTCAATAAACCATTTAACGTACATTCCCAATTTCGTTCAGAAGAACTACAGATCACTTTGTCTGATTTTATCCATGATCCAAATTTAAGAATTGCTGGACGGCTTGATCGTGATTCCGAAGGTTTGTTGCTACTCACTGATGATGGGCAGTTGAATCAACAAATCACTCATCCCAAACATAAACAATATAAAAGCTATGTCGTGCAAGTCGAAGGTGACGTTTCAGAAAATGCAATTGAACAATTACGTCGTGGCGTGATGTTAAAAGACGGTATGACACTCCCTGCTAAAGCCGAAAAAATAACAGAACCTAAATGGCTTTGGGAGCGTGACCCACCGATACGCCATCGTGCCAATATTCCAACGTCGTGGATTGAAATCCAAATCTGTGAAGGCAAGAATCGTCAAGTACGCCGCATGACGGCTGCGGTTGGTTTTCCAACATTGCGGTTAATTCGCACTCAAATTGGTTCGGTCAATCTGCTGGATCTCGGTGTAGGACTTGGAGAATCTACGCCATTAGAAGCATTGTTTTATGATGAGTTTCGACACCTCTTAAAGCAAAAGAATAAAACTCAAGATCATGCTAAAAGTGGTTTGAGTTGGAAAGATCAACAGAGAAAAAATCAAAACTCAAAAGACCATAGTAACAATGGCTTTAAACCAAACAAAACTAAATCAAAAAATTCTCAAACTGAAAAATCAGATTCTCGCCAAAAGAGCGGTAATCCATCATCAGCACGGCGGGATACAAATAACACAAAACCCTCTAATCGCCGTGCGACGACAAAACAGCGAAATAAGGAATAGTCATGGGTGGTATTTCTTTAGATCAAATTGCTCTAGATAAAATTACAATCAATCAAATTCCTGCACATCGTAAACAAATCCGTAAGCAACGCCGTCAGCTATCTAAGCGTCAGCTTCGACAAGCTGAAATTCCCGTAGTGCACAAATTGCTTAACACCGCAGAAATTAAAAAGGCTAAAAAAATTGGGCTTTATCTCAGCGATTTTGGCGAAGTGCCTACGCAAGCTTTAATCCAAAAACTCATTCTGCAAAATAAGAAAGTGTATATTCCTATGATTTATAATATGAATCAGCGACTTTTTTGGACGGAGTTGACTTTAAATCATTTGCATTCAAATCGTTTGGCAAGACATCGACTAAGTATGCAACAAATCATGGCAACTCGTGCTTTTGATATTGATACACTTGATGTAGTAATCATACCGTTGGTACTTTTTGATCGGTTTGGACATCGTGTCGGTATGGGTGGTGGCTTTTATGATCGAACACTGGCAAAGCACCCATATCGCCCTATTCGGCTTGGATTAGCTCATGATTTTCAGGAAGTTGATGGTATTTTAGCAACGCAGATTTGGGATCAGAATTTAGATCTAGTCTGCACTCCAACACGTTTGATTCGGTTTTAATTTCAAATTGGAGTGAATAACTGCTTTAAAAATCAAGCATCTTCATAAACCAATCATCTAATAAAATTAATCGTAAAGCTTATAAATTCCAGTAAACCGTTTACAATTTTCCTCATCAGATTCAAGCTTTAGAATCGAAAATTGACGCTCAATTTTGTACTGACAACGACTATCCAAATCACTGATTTCTTGCAAAGAATCCGCCGTCGTGTAAGAGCGTAAATGTGCGTAACGTGCTGTATCGCTATTATTAGGATTTCGAAATTGTGTTGCTTCGATTTTGATGCGATTGCGATCGAGTTGTTGTATTTGTAATGAGGTCGATTGCGGGTCAACTTTACCATCTACGTAACGTACAAAGTGCTGTGTAAGGCTTTGATTCATACTGGTTAAATACACCAATTCATCAATACGGCGTTCATATTGCTGAGCAATACATGTTTTATTTTTGCATTTGCTGACGAAATTTTCCCACTGCTGTTGTGTTAGCAAAAGTAGCTTGAGTGGTGCGTTAGACATCAGCTGTGCTTGTAGATATTGTGCTTTAATTTCTTCGTTGTGTGCTTTCAGCTGTTCATCTTGGCAAACATGTTTGCGCAATAGCTTGGATTCTGCTTGCCCATGTGTGTTTTGATCACAAGTCGGTAAGATCGATTCATTTTTCGCATAGATAACAGTGCATGCCATCAAACTCATGACAAATAATGTTGAGATTCTTAGTGTTGCTTTTGCTAAGAATTTTTGCGTCGAACGACCTTGAGATTTCATAGATAGCACTTCATTCATGGCACTTTCAAAACAACATTTTAATCATCATATTTTATAAAAATGTATGTTCTGACTGTCTGTAAATTTGGCAGTTTTCTAAAATGATGATCGTCAAACTATACGTGGCAAACCCTTTGTTAGACAAGTATTAATTTTAACAAATTTGCAAATCCATTGTGCCAAGCTAATCATCAGTACAGGTTAAACTCGAACGAGTCAGAATATTCAAATATAAGGAAATACACATGAAACTCTATTGCAATGCGCAATCACGCAGTAACACTATTTTACCGCTATTAAAAGAACTCGATATCGAAGAACAAGTGAAATTGATCGAGCTTGAATATGGCACAAGGATGCGAAGTGCTGAATATCTTGCGCTGAATCCTTTGGGCAAAGTACCGTGCCTTGTCGATGGTGATACAGTGATTAGCGAAACACCTGCGATCTTTGCATATCTCGCCGACAAATATGCAGAAAAAGGCTTTGCGCCTGCGTTAAATGATCCGAAGCGTGGTGAGTATTATAAATGGTTATTCTTCGGGCATGGACCTGTGACGGAGTTTATGAATATCAAAGCTTTGAATATTCCACCTGAAACACTTGCCAAACAACGTGGCAGTATCAGCTTTGGTGATGAAGAAGCGATGATGAATTTCCTGCGTCAAGGACTCAGTAATGCCAAACCTTATTTATTGGGTGAGCAAATCACTGTCGCGGATTTATATATCGCTTATTGGCTCACTTTTGGGATTAGCTTTAAAATTATCCCTTATGATGAGGCCTTTAAGCCTTTCCTGAAAACCATTCAACAACGGAATGCAGTGAAAGATGTTACTTGGATACAAAGCATTTAAATGCTTAAATATAGTTAAAGCACTTTAAACCCACTACGTCGTTAACCTCACTCGATGTACGCTATGTACACCATCACTCGGTTGCCTTGTAGTGGCCATTAAATTACTTCAACTATAAAATTCACAAATTTATTTTTTAATAGAGCATTTTATGATTCGTATCGGTCAAGGCTTAGACGTCCACGCATTCGAAGATGGTGATTTTGTTACTCTTGCAGGTGTAAAGATTCCACATACACACGGCTTAAAAGCCCACTCAGATGGTGATGTGATATTACATGCCCTGTCTGATGCTTTACTTGGGGCACTTGCAATGGGCGATATTGGTCATCACTTCCCTGATACTGATCCTGAGTTTAAAGGTGCTGATAGTCGTGTGCTACTACGTCATGTCTATACATTGATCCAAGATCGTGGCTATGAGCTACAAAATGCTGATATTACAGTCGCCTGTGAACGACCAAAACTTGCACCATACAATCTTGAGATGCGTCAAAATATTGCAGATGATTTAGATGTTGAACTGACGCAAGTCAGTATCAAAGCAACCACTACAGAAAAGCTTGGATTTACTGGTCGTCAAGAAGGCATTTTTGCATCTGCAGTCGTGCTTTTAGCTAAAAAAGATGATTAACCACACCTAAAACATTCAATTTGCTACAAAATGCAGTGATCAAAATCTTTTAATTCACTGTTTATACTCAGTTTTCCACCGTATGACAGAAATTTTGATGCTTTTCCATTGTTTTTATAAAGGATATCAATAAAAGAAATTGGTACTTTTATATTTTTTTCCTTAGAATAAGCGCAATTTTTAAGATTTGACCATAAGGTAGCTGTCGCCATGACCTTTGTTGTAACCGAAAACTGTATTAAATGTAAGTATCAAGACTGCGTTGAAGTATGTCCTGTAGATTGCTTTTACGAAGGTCCGAACTTCTTGGTCATCAATCCTGATGAGTGTATCGACTGTGCGCTGTGCGAGCCTGAATGCCCTGCCAATGCGATTTTCTCAGAAGATGAGTTACCTGAAGGTCAAGAAAAGTTTATTGAGATCAATGCAGAACTTTCCGAAAAGTGGGCAGACAACAACATTACCCAAATTGGCGATCAACCAGAAGATCGTGAAGAATGGAATGGTAAGCCTGATAAGTTGCAATACTTAGAACGCTAATATTCTTAGCGAACAATAAGTTATAAAAATGATTGAATACAAAAGGGTTAAGCAAATTAACCCTTTTTCAATTTTAAAGCTTTAGGTTAAATTTAAGTTTGATTAGAGAAGATAAAACTTTTGATAAACTTCACAAATACTTTGTCACTATTCCCCTACAAATCATTGCAAAGTCATTTTGTCGTCATTACAGCAAAATGTTAAAATCAAAAATATGAATGCTAAAAAAAACCTCTATATGCGTCGTACTGCTCAATGCTTTTTGCTACTCAGCTCACTTCCTTTTATCTTATCGGGTTGTACCACGACGCCACAAAAAACCACGTATAGACTCCCTCAAGTTAAAGCGCCAAAAGTGAATCTCAATCCACAACAAGCGCCTCAAACACCACATAGACGAATCTGGGTGCAACAGCCTCCAGCCGACTATGTTGTGTGGTTAAATAATTACGGGATTAAGCAACGTGTTGCGCATTATGAGCAATACTTAAAAGACAATCGTGTACATACCGCTGTACCGACCCATCAACTCTTACGCAGTGCAAGAGATTGGCAAAAATGTGGTCGCTCGTATCCGTATGCGGTGCCAAGTCCTGAACTATGGGGCAATGCGATCCCGACCTTAAAAATCATTCAATATTTGGTCGATACCAATGTACTGCGTGACTTTGAGGTAACTTCTGTCTATCGTGATTATTCATTGAATATCTGCGCAGGCGGTGCAGCGGGTTCCAAGCACGTCTACAACTCGGCGGTTGATTTTCGCTTAGGTTCTCAGTACACCACATCTGCGCAAGACTTGATCTTGATCGAAGACACCAAGATCAAACTCTGCAACTTTTGGCGACAGCATGGACAAAGCTTGAATATGGGACTTGGCGTCTATGCTTCTGGCCAGATTCATATTGATACACAAGGCTATCGCACTTGGGGGCCTGACCACTCTAGTGCTACGTCGATTTGTAATTACTGATTTTTAGTTGATCTTAAACGATTATTTTGGCGTATCAAACACTAAAAATCGTTCAATGACTGTTCTCAATGGTTTTAAATAGCCTGTAAAAAAGTGATTTGCACCTGGCATGATGGTGATTGGATGGCGTTGAGGTTTTGCCCAAGCCACGACATCTACAAGTGGTGTAATCTCATCTTGCTCACCGTGAATCAGCAAAATATCGTGATCAATTTCAGGCGTTTGATAATCAATCAAATCCCGAACACGACCTGCAGGAAGCCCTGCCAAAACCATTTGCTTTGGTCGATGTGCTTCATCGAGTAAATGAAAACTTTTCGCCCAAACGTAAGAACCAAAAGAAAATCCACCTGCATAAAACGGCAAATTTGGATATTTCTCCTGCATCTGCATTGCAAGATTGGCAATGTCCTTGCTCTCACCGACACCATCATCATGCTCACCATGTGAATCCCCTGATCCACGAAAGTTTGGTCGCCATACCAAACAACCATGCTCAGCAAAAATCTCTGTCATGAGCTGTGGAATTTTATGTTTTGGATTACCACCCATCAACGGATGTGGATGCGTGACTAAGGCAATGGCTTTGATATTTTCTGGACGGTCTTCATAGACTTGTACTTGCCCTGCTTCAGCTTGCAGATAGATTTTTTCAGTCATAATTCACCTGTTCTAGTTTTAAATATTTTAACGATTTTTAGACTGCATTGCGTTGTTTTACAGTGAATTATATTGAAGAAATAACACAAGGAAAAATTAGACTAAGATTTTAATAATAGTTCATAATGATATCAATCTACATCTAAACTTAGATAACAATGAAACCTGTTAAAACAACAGTCGAGATTCTCGCATTTAAAGCACTTAATCGAAGTATTGACCAATTTTGGGTCAATTGGGCAATAGATATGCTAACAGCTGGCTATGACACTGAACATTTGAAAATGCTTGCGGTAGAAATTCAGCCATTTAATCAATTTGAAATGCAAATGCTTACTGATAAAGTTCTTGACGAGTTACAGCTTAGCTATAACAACAAAGATCAAATTATAAAAAATTATGTGAGCTATCTCATTGATAAATCATTAAATGGTGAATTGAATAGTTTTAGCGTATTGAGTATTTTAAAAGACATTTATCTTGAACTTGATTGTGAGGAAGATTTAGAAGACTTCAATCAACTTTACTTCGCCAAAGATGATTTATTTCATTCACCAGTACAATGGTATTGGCATGGAGCAACACAAGAAAACATTGACGACATCATCATTGAATATTTTAAAAAATGAGACTGTAAATAAAACTGTGTAAACGCTTAAACTCTCCCTCAACGCTGTTGAGAGTAACACAGGTGTTTACCATGA
>NZ_CANLSL010000007.1 GCF_947493735.1 uncultured Acinetobacter sp.
CAATGCTTCGTCAGCATCAAGCTAGGTCGGCTATATTACTCTCTATCTCTAAAAAGTCAACTGGAAATTTAGATATTATTTAAATCTTATTTCTAAACTTAAAATCTAACCACTTTAGCTAAGCCCTTGTTTATCAACAAGTTTTAATCTACATCTCCGCCGGTAGGTGCGCATTCTACAGTATTAATTCAGCGATGCAACCCATTCCAATGGCTTTTTATACCGAGTGGTTGTTTCATGTTCATTTCTTTGTTTTATTGCTCATTTCTGAATCAAATACAACGTTATTTAGATATTATTATGTATTTGGGCTGTCTAAATATGCCAAAAGCATTGTAAGAAGCTCTTTTTTCAGTCGTGCTTCTTCGATTAAAAATTGATTGTGACTAACATAGCGCACCATGGTGAAGAGCGTACTATTGATAATGACAAAAGATTTATGTTTTAAGGTTTCAAAATTCCAATGACTATAAAAGCGGTTAAATACATAGAGTCCAACTTCAAAAAAATGTTTTTCAAGCACTTGCGCCGATTCGGACTCATTGTATTCATGCCAGTTTTTTAGTATTTCGATCAGAAAGCCTTGATCTGCTTTAAGCGATTCAAATCCGAATTCGATACTATTTTGAATCACTTCTTGAATACTTTTGTGTTGTTCTTCCATGACTAAGGCTTTAAACCCAAGTCCAAGTTTTTCACTTTTTCGCATGAGCAATTCTTCGACGATTTGCTCTTTATTTTGAAAATATTGATAAATTGAGCCGACGCTCACACCTGATATTTCAGCAATTTTGGGTGTAGTGGTGTGAAGCACGCCATGTTGACTAATGCAATATAATGTCGCTTCGAGAATATCATCGACGATGCGCTTTGCTCGCTGTTGCTGTGGTCTTTTTCTCATCTATGCTTCCTTGCCTTATCGCTAACACCACTCTGCCTATTTTATGGCAGAGTGTTTCCATGAATGCGAATTGAATGCGAATAAATATTCATATTATTATATGATTAAATCTTGAACAGAGTAAAAGATCATGTCATTGACCTATCCGACTCGCCTTATGGCATTTGAGCATACTCAAAAAAGCAACTGGATGACGCAGATTTTAAATCATTTGTGCGATACACCTGTTCAGCCTAATTATGCTGAACATTGTCAGATTGCACGCTCAATTAATGATGGTGATCGGTTGATGGATCCAGTTATTGAATGGGTCATGCAAGCTCCTAAAGAACGCCGCAAATTGTTTGAAACAGCATTATTTCAAGGACTTGATCATTTACAGGGGGGATACAACTGAATATGCTCACGATGATGTAAAAGTACTGTATGACTTTTTTGCTCAAGTTGAACAAATACCGTCGTGGGTCGATCAAATGAAAATTCAAAATGCGGTCAATTTCACTCATCGACTTGGGATTAATAACGGTTTTGTTTTGCGTGATGTATCGTTGATGGCAGGTTATATGTTTCCAGGCTTTAATCAACCCCTAGTCCTGACTGGCGCATTAAAACAACAAGTCAATGTACGCCTAGCAGAAACGACGAAATGGTGGATTGATATTACAGAAACCGATGGCCTACAACGCTTTCATTCAGGTTTTACTTCAACTATTTATGTGCGCTTTATTCATGCGTTGGTACGTCATCAGTTAAAAAAATCTGAGCGTTGGGATAGCAAGACATGGGGTGTACCGATCAATCAGTATGATCTCGCCATGACCAATATTGCATTTTCAAATGTAGTCCTGTTAGGTGTTCGAGCTTTAGGTATTTTCCCAAATAAAACCGAAGTCGATGAATATTTGCATTTTTGGCGTTATGTTGGTTGGCTTATGGGTGTTGAAGAAAAATGGTTAATTAACAAAGAATCAGAAGCTTGGCGGATGATCTATTGGTTGCAATTTTCCCATCCTGCTTCTGATGAGTCGAGTGCCGCTTTGGGCGCAAGTTTGTCCAAAGAGCCGTTCTTTCGTGAATATCGCCACTTCCGCCCATTACAACAGAAGTTGGCATATCGACAACATTTGGAAATTACCCAATTTTTCATTGGTAAAAAACGTATGCAAAGCCTCGGTCTGCGTACTCGCCCTGCATCGTGGTTTGCCTATTATCTCATCATGCGCAATTTGATTTTATATACTGGCGCAAAGCGTAGTCCAAAACTCAATCAATATTTACAAAATCAAGGGCGCCGTATGCAGAAGATGGGGCTTTCACTCTATCAAAGCCCTAACAATAAAAACCCAAGCAAACAACTGGCGAGCATGCATCAATAGATGTATTGCTTGCCTAAGTTTGTAAAATCATTGTTTGTAAAATCGTTATTACACGCCCGAGTCTTTACTCCACACTAAAATTTTGGTGGTCGATTCCTGTACCACTTCATCATTTTGATTTTTGGTTTGGCTAAATAGCGTGATCACGCCTTGATTCGGTTTGGACTGTGAACGGCGTAACTCGGTAATTTCTGATTCGACATGAAGCACATCATTTGGGCGTGTCGGACGTTTCCACGACACCTCCCCACCAAAACCGACCAAACCACCTGCTACAGGAAAGCTCTCCACCCATAGACGCATAGTAATTGCCGCCGTCTGCCAACCACTTCCTGCTAAGCCTCGAAATACAGGATGTGACAAAGCAGATTGTTCATCTAGATGAAACGGTTGCGGATCATATTCAGAGGCGAATTGTTTAATTTTTTCTTCAGTCAGCGCATATTCGCCACTTTGATATTTTTGACCGACTGCCAAATCTTCAAGATAAAGTTTTGTCATGATTTGCTCCTTTAATTGTTCTCATCATAGTAGAAAAATTCGCAGTATTCGACTTAAGTCGCTCAACTAAAATACAAATTGCTCAAAGTCTGAACAATTCGTAAATTTTCAATATTACCGTCATCAACCTGTCATTTGTGATTGATATTTTGTGCCCTTATTTATTGGGGGTGGCGTTCCATGATGAACATTCAAAGCAATTATAAACGTACAGAAGCAGGCACTCGTGAACTGACGCAAAGACAACTCAAAATCAATGCACGCACACGTACTTTATTGTTATTACTTGAAAAAGATGATATCAAACAACTGAGCATTGATGCTTCGAATAAAATTGCAAATGCAGAAAACTTCCAAACTTTGCTCGATCTTGGTTTGATTTATGACACGACGATTCATCAACAGACAACTTTAATTGCTTCTAATGAAATCGCTGATCATCAGGCAGAATCCATCTCGCAAACGCATTTCATAGATGATTTAGCAACTGAACCTTCAAATAATAATACTCAGCCAAAGTCTAATTTTTTATCTAAGGTATCTCGCACGCTCTCTCAAGTGAATGAAGCCTTGCAGTCAGAAAAAGTTGAGCGAAAATTAGTTGTACAAGAAAGCACTGACAATCCACGCTTTGATACAACATTAAATCTTATAAAAGAAGAAACCGCTAAACAAACACTTGATGACACAAGAACAGCTAACTCTAAAGCACAATCTGCCAAAATCATTGAACCTGCTTCCCCATTCAAAGCACCGACGCCAATTCCGACAAAACCTGAACAGATCGCTGAAGAAAAACCAAGTGTAACGACGATTAGTTTCGAAGAAGTGAAAAATTTAATGCAACAAACGCTTCAGCAGTATTGTGGATTGATGGCAAAAGCCTTGATCGTTGCGATAGGAAATGCAGAGAATACGCATCAACTGCGCCAATATCAAAGCAAATGGCTGACCTCATTATTCGAAACACGTATCGGTCGGCAACAGCTCAATGAGCTACTCAGTGTCATCAATGCCAGTTTGGAACACGTTGATCATAATCAATTGGCAAGTTAAGCAATTGATTTTAACTCCCTCTTATTCTTGAATAAAAAAAGCTTAAGCCGAAGCTTAAACTTTTTTGCGAACCAAATTATAAATCACTAATACGATTACAGCACCGATCACCGATACAATAAATCCAGCGGCTTCATTGGCGGAATACCAACCGAGCATCCGACCACCGTAAGTCGCCAACAATGAGCCACCAATACCGAGTAAGGTCGTGACAATAAATCCAGCTTTATCATCACCTGGATGTAGCGCACGAGCGATTAGACCCGCAATAAAGCCCACAATAATAGCCCAAATCAGTGAAAGCATAATGCCTCTCCTTTGTCTTTGTTTTAGTTATTATTTATCGACAAAATGCGAGAATATATAGTGACTTTATGCGCTTTATGTTGTGATATTGTGCGCAGAAATCACTCAATACCGAGCACGTGACCAATATACGGCAGATGGCGATATTTCTGTGCATAGTCTAAGCCGTAGCCCACAATAAACTTATCAGGTATTTCAAAGCCCACATATTTCACAGGAATGTATATCACTCGGCGAGATGGTTTGGAAATGAGAGTACAAATCTCAATACTATGCGGCGTACGCGTTTGCAGTATTTCAACAACTTTGCTTAGGGTATAGCCTGAGTCAATAATATCTTCGACGATCAACACATCTTTACCAGCGATCTGACCATCTAAGTCCTTAAGAATTTTTACATCATGAGTTGATGAAGTGCCACTACCGTAGCTTGATGCAGTCATAAAATCGAGCTCATGTGGAATCTCAATCTGACGGCACAAATCCGCCATAAAGATGATACTGCCACGTAATAGACCAATCAAAACCAGTTCTTTTTTATTCTGTTGATAGTCTTGATTGATTTGCGCTGCAAGTTCGTAGATGCGTTCACGAATCTCGTCTGCCGAGATCATGACTTCCATTTGAGTAACTTGTGACATGAAGTGTTTGCCATACAGATGTAAAGCAGTTTATTTTAACTAAACTTCTTTGCAAAATCTAACCCTATCTTTGTAGCACGCTATATAAAAGCTGGGCACTTGTTCTAATGTCCACAGCACTTTATCGTGCATTTTGGCTTCCATTTTCTGTTTTCTAGGGGCTGTGAATGTCCGTAAACTTCACTGTACATTCAGTGTGCTTTTGTAATAGCTGATTTATGCGACGTATTTTTCGCTTAGAATGGCATCTGAGCTTATATCCAAATTACAACTCCAAAATTTTCCAAAAACCAATGATGAAAAGGTTTGATATGTCTATTCTAAATACGGCGATTCTAAATATGAGAACTCTAAATACGAAGGTTTTAAAAAAATTTTCGCCGATCACGCTACTCAGTGCAACCGTACTGAGTGCAATTTTCATAAGCGCATGCCAACCCTCAAATGAACCAAATCAAAAGACCGCAAATGATACAAAAACGAATGAGCTAAAAAATACCGTACAGGCAAAACAAGTAGATAAAGCTTGCTTAAGTTTAAGCACATCTATGCAAGCGATTAACCATGAAAGTAAAGTCGAATCCTTAGAAAAGGTCAATCAATTGCTCAAATACTGCGTAAGCCAAGTCGATAATGCACAACAACTCAAATGGATTGATGAAACAACGTCAATGTACGACCGCTTCTTTGCACATGAGCTCACCGATTCCAAGCAAATGGCGGCATTTGATGAATATGGACTCAGTATTTTAGAAGCGAAGCAAGGTGATGCACTTGATCAGACAGTGGTTAAAGGCGATCCAAACATTTTTAAAACACTATCGCCTCGTGATCAATATTTGATGAATCAACAAGATAAAGCTTATATTGAGCTACATTATCAAGGCGAAGGCATGTTCCAATATCGTCGTAGTCCTGCGTATCTCAAAACCATTTTCGGTGAAGCACTTCCTGAAGATCAGCGTGTCTTCGTTACCCGTATGGCGCAAGATAATGAAGCGCTGATTTTCAATGATGCCGCCATTGCGATCTCGTGGGCAGAAATGGTCGATCGTGCTTTGTTTTGGGAAAATTATCTTCAGAAGTATCCAAAAAGCCATTTTAAAGCAGATGCAAAGAAACTCTTTGAAGAATACCAATATTTCATTTTCTTTGGATCGGACAACACGCCTGTATCTGATGAGTTTGCACCTGACACATGGATTGATGAAAACGCTTTAGGACATATCAAAGCCCTTGCCAAATGCCAAGATACTGCGCTCGCAGAGCCTGCAAAAAAATTCCTCACGTTCATCAAGACACCTGTAAATGAGCGTATGAAAAAGTATCCTGTCGAGCCAAAAGACCGAGATGGTTATGAAAAAAGTTCTTATACAATCGCTCGTGAACAACTCCGCAAAGTGTTGAATTTGTCTGATCCGTGGGACAGTAGCAGTGATAGCTATCGTGACTGTCATGCGGATGGAATTTGTGTGATGTGGCAACAGTAAGTCTAGTCAATATTTTGACCAATGATTGACTCCTTGGCGACAAAATAGCCAAGCAAAATTTTGAAATTCTGTTAATCTTTTAGCATTGCTTGACGGAGCGCGAGTAAGCACTCGCTGAGATCCGATAAAATCGTTTGCTGATTTTTTTCCATCAAACGATTTTGAGTCGGAGTACCGTTGAACCTGATCAGGTTAAGACCTGCGTAGGAATCAAGCCTGCTAATACACTGAAAATATACGATAAATTTCTTTATCATCATCTCATTTTCTATACCTGTTTTAGTTCTGCTTGATTCGTGATTGTTCTGCCATAGGATACAGCCATGAACCAACTCTCGAATCTCAATTCATCATCTAGCTCAACAACCCAACAAGAAATCAACGCACAGCACGAACAAGATGCCAAAGATTTAACCCGCATTTTACCTGCCTCACAAAAAGTCTATGTCGAAGGCTCACGCAGTGATATTCAAGTGCCGTTTCGTGAAATCACACTCACCGATACACCAACAGGGTTAGGTGGTGAAAAGAATTTGCCGCTTCGTGTCTACGATACATCAGGCGTCTATACCGATCCAAAAGTCAAAATTGATTTAAATAAAGGCTTACCGTCGATTCGCCAAACGTGGATTGAAGAGCGTAACGACAGTGAAAAGCTCGACAGTTTAAGCTCAAAATTCGGGCAAGAACGCCTCAAAGACATTCGCACCGCAGAAATTCGTTTTGCCCATATTCAAAATCCACGTCGTGCCAAAATCGGTAAAAACGTCAGCCAAATGCACTATGCCAAACAAGGCATTATTACCCCTGAAATGGAATATATTGCAATCCGTGAAAATCAGCGTCAACGTGACGGCGTGGATATACGTCAGCACGCAGGGCAAAATTTTGGGGCAAAAAATTTAACCGAAATCACCCCTGAATTTGTCCGTCAAGAAGTGGCTGAAGGACGAGCGATTATTCCTGCCAATATCAACCATCCTGAATGTGAACCGATGATCATTGGACGCAACTTCTTGGTAAAAATTAACGCCAATATTGGTAACTCTGCGCTGGGTTCAAGTATCGATGAAGAAGTGGCAAAAATGACCTGGGCGACCCGTTGGGGCGCAGACACCATCATGGATTTATCGACAGGTAAAAATATCCATGAAACGCGTGAATGGATTATTCGCAATTCACCTGTACCGATCGGGACTGTGCCGATTTATCAAGCCTTAGAAAAAGTCGATGGCGTTGCTGAAGATTTGACTTGGGAAATCTTTAAAGACACGCTGATTGAGCAAGCTGAACAAGGCGTGGACTACTTCACCATTCATGCAGGCGTATTACTGCGCTATGTGCCAATGACGGCAAATCGCTTAACAGGTATCGTGTCACGTGGTGGTTCGATCATGGCACAGTGGTGTCTTGCCCATCATGAGGAAAACTTCCTTTATACCCATTTCGATGACATTTGTGAGATCATGAAAGCCTATGACGTGTCATTCAGCTTAGGCGATGGTTTGCGTCCAGGCTGTATTCAAGATGCTAACGATGAAGCGCAATTTAGCGAATTGAAAACTTTGGGCGAGCTGACGCACCGTGCATGGGAACATGATGTGCAAGTGATGATCGAAGGACCAGGCCATGTGCCGATGCATATGGTCAAAGAAAATATGGACTTACAACTCGAAGTCTGTAAAGAAGCGCCATTCTATACGCTTGGACCGCTAACTACTGACATCGCACCGGGTTATGACCACATCACCTCAGCAATTGGTGCCGCAATGATTGGTTGGTACGGTACGGCGATGTTGTGTTATGTCACACCAAAAGAGCATCTCGGTCTACCCAATAAGAAAGACGTCAAAGACGGTATTATCACGTATAAAATCGCTGCGCACGCTGCCGATCTTGCCAAAGGTCATCCAGGTGCACAGGCACGTGATAATGCGCTGTCTAAAGCACGGTTTGAATTCCGCTGGGAAGATCAGTTTAATTTGGCACTCGATCCAGATACCGCACGAAGCATGCACGATGAAACCATGCCAAAAGAGGCGCACAAATCAGCGCATTTCTGTTCAATGTGTGGACCAAAATTTTGTTCGATGAAAATCACACAAAATGTTCGAGATTATGCTGCACAGCAAACTATTGATTCAGAACGTGAAGATGGTCTGCAGCAGATGAGTGAAGAATTCCGACAACAAGGCAATTCTCTGTACCAAAAGGTTTGATCTTTTTAACCTTGCAAGCTAGGCTGATTAAGTTACAGAATTTAATTAGCCTGTTTGCCAACGATGACAAATATTTTTTCATACCAACCACAATTTGATCACTGCGATGTTGACGTCTTGGACAGACAACAATGTTATCGTGGCTTCGTGCATGTTGAAAAATTACAAATTCGTCATCGCCTATTTGCCAATCAAGACTTTGGGAGTGTAATTCACAGAGAGCTCGTTCGTCGCCGTGAAGCTGCAGGTGTTTTGGTACATGATCCTGCATTGAAAAAGTTTCTTTTGATTGAGCAGTTTCGAGCAGGTGCTTTAAATGCTACACAAAGTCCGTGGCAATTGGAAATTATTGCAGGGCTGATTGATGATGGCGAAGATCCCCAAACCTGTTTAAAACGTGAAGCGCTCGAAGAAGCAAACTGTCAGATTGAAAATTTAAAACAATTGTATCGCTATCACCCTTCGACAGGTGCAAGCGATGAAATCTATAATCTATATGTTGCAACAGCTGATCTCAGTCAAGCTGGCGGGGTGCACGGTCAAGTCGATGAAGGCGAAGATATTAAAGTGCATGTGTTCGACTACGCTCAGCTCGATGGATTGATGCAGAGTCCTTATTTGAGTAATGCCTCACTAATTATTGGGCTACAATGGTTTCAACATCATTTATATCAACAACAATCAAAAAACAATTGATGGGAGAACTATAATGAACCACGCCATCAAATCAGAACATTTTTCAGACCAATCACCTGTTCGACTATTGCAGATTAGTGATTGTCACCTTATGGCTGAGGCCGATCGTGAGTTTGCAGGCATTGCTCCATATCAATCTTTACAAGCTGTCTTATCGCACGCACAAAAAAACGTTGTTTTTGATTATGTGATTAATACCGGTGACATTGCACAGCAGTCATTGCCAGAAACCTATCAGCTATATCAAGATTCTCTGAAGAAATTGGAGCGACCACACTATTGGATTCGCGGCAATCATGATGAGAGCAAACATTTCCCATCATTAAGTGACAATGATCAACCCACAGTCATTGATCTTGGTGCGTGGTGCATGATTTTGATCAATAGTCAGGTCGATCAAAAAGTTTGGGGGCTGATTTCTGATCATGATCTCATTCAACTTGATCGGCTACTGACACAACATCAACATCAATATGCCATTATCGCACTGCATCACAATACCTTCGATGTGGGATGCGAATGGCTTGCGCCACATCGCCTACAAAATAGTGAACAGCTCCTTGCTTGTTTGAATGCACACGACCATGTGCGGTTGGTCATCTCAGGACATGTTCATCAAGACTTTAGCTATCAACACAGGCAGATGACTTTTTTATCCTGCCCTTCAACGAGTATTCAGTTTAAGCCGAAGCAAATCGAGTTTTGTTTAGATCAAGTTGCACCGGGTTATCGATTGATCGAACTACATGCCAATGGTCATTTTGACAGTGTGGTTCATCGTGTTGAAGATGCCGTTGGTCACGTTGATTTTTCATTAAAATCATATTAATTCAATAACTTAATTATCAATATTATACTTTGGCATATTTATACACGTTTTGACACTTTCATCTTCAGTGAAAAATCTATATGATGTGCGCCCGAGTAATAAACAGGCAAGTAGTAGACAAAAGCACTTGCTTTTTACCTCACTTTTTGCGTATAGATATACACTAGTTCGATGAGGAATGCCCCAAAATGGCAAATCAAGATAAATCACAACTGGAAGATGTAAAAGACGTGGCTACAGCAGAAAAACCAGCAACCAAACGCACCCGTAAGCCCAAAGCTAAAACTGTAGACATGGGTACCACAGCCAGCTTATTCGGTTTTGCACCGTATCAACAAAAGAAAAACGAAGAATATATGTCCGATGGACAATTAGAGCATTTTCGTAAAATCCTTGAAGCATGGAAGTCTGAACTGATGTCAGAAGTCGATCGTACTTTGACTTCAATGCAAGACGAGTCGAGCTCACTTCCTGATGTCAACGATCGTGCAACTCAAGAAGAAGAGTTTGCCATTGAGCTTCGTACCCGTGATCGTGAACGCAAATTGATTCGTAAAATTGAGCAATCACTTCAAGCGATTCAAGATGAAGACTATGGCTTTTGTGAAACCTGCGGTATTGAGATCGGTCTACGTCGCCTAGAAGCTCGTCCAACTGCAACTTTATGTATCGACTGCAAAACACTTGCAGAGATCAAAGAGAAGCAAAATAACGGTTAATACTGTGTCTGTAGCTCCCTCCTTGCGAAGCGATGCTTCTCATCCTTTACAAAAGGAGGGGGGTAACAGGATGGATTATGTGGGTCGGTTTGCGCCATCGCCAACTGGTCCTTTGCATTTCGGCTCGCTGATCACGGCATTGGCGAGCTACTGTGAAGCCAGGTTCCATCAAGGACAATGGCTGGTTCGTATCGAAGATACCGACATTCCCCGTATTTATCCCGATAGCGAACAGCATATCCTGCGTTGTATTGACGCTTTCGAATTTGTCCCTGACGGTGACTTTCTCTTTCAAAAAGATCGTTTTGAAATTTATCAAGATGTCTTAGTACAACTGAAAGCTCAACACGATATTTACGCCTGTCAATGTACCCGAAAGATGCTCGGTAGCAATGCGATCTATGCAGGGACATGCCGAGATTTAAACTTAGACTTTGCCAATCAAGCCATCCGTCTAAAAGTGAACGATGAACCCATCTGCTTTGATGATCCCCTACAAAGTCGGCAATGTAGCAACTTAGCAGAAGATTTAGGTGATTTCGTGCTGAAACGTCGTGATGGCATTATCAGCTATCAACTGGCTGTGGTGGTGGATGATTATTTGCAAGGCGTGACCCATGTAGTACGAGGAGCGGATTTACTGGACAATACCGCACGTCAAATTTGGCTTGGTCGTTGTTTAGGCTATCCTGAGCTTAATTATTTACATCTACCTTTAGCGATGAACGCCGATGGTCGCAAGCTATCTAAACAAAACTTTGCACAAGCACTTGATCCAAACAATGCCTCTGAGTTGCTCTCACAGGCTGCTCAGGCTTTAAATCAATCACCGCTTGATCTTGACCGTCCATCAACCATGCTTGCGCAAGCAGTGGCACAATGGCAACGTGAACGCATTCCACAAAGCACAATATTGTCGCAGATTTATCAATAGTTTTTGTCTATTAAGCCTTGTTTTATCTACAGCGCATAAAAAAGCAGGGATTAACCCTGCTTAGAACTTCTAAATTTCAACAATTAAGTATCTGTCCGAAGCTCAGCTTTATTTTTCGTATCTTTGTCAATACGGAACATCACCCCGATCATAAAGGCACACATCAACAATGACGAGCCGCCATAACTAATAAATGGCAAGGTCAATCCTTTGGTTGGGATCAAGCCCATATTCATCCCTGCATTGACGCAGATTTGTAGGAGGAAAATCACCGAAATACCGTATGCCAAATACCCACTGCGATAATGTCCATTGGCAAGCGCACGATGACCAATGCGCATACAGCTTGCAAGCATCAAGAATGACAAACAGAAAATAATGCTAATGCCAAAGAAACCAAGCTCTTCACCAGTCACCGCAAGCATAAAGTCGGTATGTGCCTCAGGCAAGTAAGCAAGCTTCTGCACGCTATGCCCAAGCCCTGTACCAAACCATTCACCTCGACCAAAGGCAATCAAACTCTGCGCTAGTTGATAACCATCACCTTGCGGATCTTGCCACGGATCGCTAAACGACATCAAACGACGATAACGATACGGCTCAATCACGATAAACATCGCAAGCAATGCCACCACCACGCCAAACAGCACCATAAAGGCTCTCGTCGGCGCGCCTGCCAAAAAGAACATGGTAAACATGGTCATGATGATCACTGCCGATGCTCCAAGATCGGGCTCGAACATGATCAAACCAACGGTCGTTCCGACAGGAATACACAACCGAACAAAACTGGCAAAACTCTCACGCACCTCACCACCACGACGTACCACATAGTCTGCAGTAAACACAGTCATGGCAAATTTGGCGAATTCCGATGGCTGAAAGGTAAAGCCTGCAAAGCTCAGCCAACGTGTTGACCCATTGACATCTCGCCCCACTGCGAGCACCAAACCTAATAGGATCAGCGTTAATATCCACAACAGCACTGGTGCTTTACCAAACCAATTTTTCAGTTGGAAATTATAGGCAGCAATTCCTGCGACAAAAGCGAGGACAATGTACAACGCATGACGATGGACATAATGAAACGGATTTTCGTGTAGCTGTTCGGCAAATGGCATCGACGCCGACGCTACCATCACCGTACCGATACACAGCAAACTGAGCACACAAAACAATAAGGTATTGCGTGCAGTCACTTCCGCAGGTAAAAAAGCCAGCAGGCGATTAAACCCGAGATCAATGCGATGTTGCATCCATTGCAATTTTGGATAGATAAAATCTTTCATAGCGACTTTTTATTTCACTTGGTTATTTCATTGCGCTTCATTTCAATTTCACAGCTGCTGAACACACTGTACAAATTGCTCACCACGATCATTATAACTTTTAAACATATCAAAACTTGCACACGCTGGCGAGAGCAATACCGCATCGCCCTGCTCGGCATGACTTTGCGCTTCTTTGACCGCAGCCTTTAAGGTCGTGGCAAAACTCACCTCAATATCCGATGCCAATGCACTGGCTATCTTATTGGCATCTTCACCGATCAAAATCACATGGCGAGCATATTGTGATAATGCATTGGATAATGGTTTAAAATCTTGCCCTTTGCCCTGACCGCCGAGTATCGTCACGACTTTAGCTTGATGAGGTGCAAGTGCCTGTCCTAAACCATTAATCGCTGCTAAAGTCGCCCCGACATTGGTACCTTTGGAATCATTATAGTAGCGCACGCCTTGCTTCTCATCGACATATTGGCAACGATGTTCCAAGCCTTTGAAATGTTTTATGGTGTCGAGCATGACATCTAATGGCAAACCCACCGATTCGCCTAAAGCCAGACATGCCAAAGCATTCGCCACATTGTGACTGCCCTGCATATACATTTCACTGCTATCGAGCAGACGTGTTGTGCCTTTCGCCAAGAACATTTTGCCCTGACTATCACGCAGTACGCCATATTGCTTGAGATCAGGTGCATTCAAACCAAAGCTGATACATGGAATATTGTCCGCTACCAATGGACGAGTCAGTCCATCATCACGGTTAAACACAAACTGATGACAGCCTTGGAAGATACGATGCTTCGCTGCATGATAGCCGACCATATCGCCATGACGATCCAAATGATCTTCACTCATATTTAGCACCACCGCGACCTCAGCACCAAGATGTGTGGTGGTTTCGAGCTGAAAACTGGATAATTCTAAAACGATCAACTCAGGATCATCAGGCAATAAATCCAGCGCAGGACGACCAAGATTGCCACCGACGGCGACTTTCTTGCCTGCATTTTTTGCCATCTCGCCGACCAATGTGGTCACGGTACTTTTGGCATTCGAACCTGTAATGGCAATGATCGGGACATCAGTCGCACGTCGCAATAGCTGAATATCGCTAACCACTGGAATACCCTGCGCAATCGCCGCTTGAATCTCAGGAAGCTGTGGTGCAAGCCCTGGACTCAGAATAATTTCTTCTGCTTGTAAGAGTAATTCTTGATCAAGCACGCCAAAACTTTTGCGAACATCCACAGGAATCTGCTCTATGCCAGGCGGTGTCTGTCGTGAATCAGTCACAGCGACTTGATAGCCCTGCTGATGTAAATAATTCACTGCAGAAACTCCAGAGATTCCAAGTCCTGCGACTACTTTTAATCCGCCACGTTGTATCAGCATACCGCTTCCAAATTGTAAAAATTTAAACTGGCAAAATGGTAGCACTTTGTGACGTGGATTGCTGTGTTAGATACGATTTTTTCGGGGTGTTTTGTATATCATTATTTGATTTGTCTTCTAAAATTAATCTTTAGGTTTTTGTCTTATAATTTTGGTTTCTCATTTGGGCTTCAAATGTAAAAAGCTTTTTATCTGCATCATCCAAAAAATCTAGCCCATTTCCACAAGCTAGATTTTTATTTACAGCCAGTTCAAGTCTAACTCTTACTTCTGCCCATGCACCGTAATGATCAACTGCTCGACCACTTGCGGTTCAGCCAACGTCGATGTATCGCCGATACTGTCTTGTTCATTGGCAACGATCTTACGCAAGATACGACGCATGATCTTACCCGAGCGCGTTTTTGGTAGTGACGGTGCCCAGTGTAGCGCATCAGGACTGGCTACAGGCCCCATCACTTTACGTACCCATTGCACCAATTCTTTACGCAGTTCTTCGCTCTCATCGACACCCGCTTGTAAGGTCACGAATGTACAGATACCTTGCCCTTTGATTTCGTGAGGCATACCGACCACCGCAGCTTCGGCAACCGCTTCATGCAGTACCAATGCACTTTCGATCTCTGCTGTACCAAGGCGATGACCCGATACATTTAATACATCATCGACACGTCCAGTGATCCAGTAGTAACCATCTTCGTCACGACGGGAACCGTCACCTGTGAAATAGTTCCCTGGGAATGTAGAGAAGTAGGCTTCGAGGAAACGCTCATGATCACCCCAAATATCACGCATCTGACCCGGCCATGAGTCTTGAATGACGAGATTCCCCTCTGCTGCACCTTCAACCAGTTTACCTTCACCATCAACGAGTGCAGGTTTTACTCCAAAGAACGGCTTGGTCGCCGAACCCGGTTTGAGATCAATCGCACCCGGTAATGGCGCAATCAAAATTCCGCCTGTTTCTGTCTGCCACCATGTATCGACGATCGGACAACGTCCTTCACCGACCACTTCATAATACCAATTCCACGCTTCAGGGTTGATCGGCTCACCGACTGAACCGAGCAGACGCAAGCTACTGCGATTACTTTCACGCACATAGGCATCACCCTCACGCATCATGGCACGAATCGCCGTTGGTGCGGTGTAGAGTATCGACACTTTGTGTTTATCGACCACATGACCGATCCGTGCCCACGATGGATATTGTGGTACACCTTCGAACATCACCGTGGTTGTTCCATTGGCAAGTGGTCCATAAATCAAGTAAGAATGTCCTGTAATCCAACCAATATCTGCAGTACACCAATACACATCATCTTGCTTCACATCGAAGACTTCTTTGAATGTACTGGTCGCATAGACAAGATAACCACCAGTAGTATGCAATACGCCTTTTGGCTTACCAGTTGAGCCTGAGGTGTAGAGAATAAATAACGGATCTTCCGCTTTCATTGGCTCAGGTGGACAATCTGCATTCACTTCCATGATTTCAAGGTGATACCACAGATCACGGCCTTCTTTCATGTCGATTGGGTTGGCATTGCGATAAACCACGATGACATTTTCTACGCTTTCCGTCCCTGCGATCTCAAGTGCCGCATCGACATTTTCTTTGAGTGGTAACAGCTTGCCACCACGTAAGCCTGAGTCTGCCGTGATGACCAATTTTGCTTGTGAATCTTCAATACGACTCGCTAATGAATCAGGTGAGAAACCACCGAATACCACGCAATGCACCGCACCAATACGTGCGCAGGCGAGCATTGCTACAGCTGCTTCTGTCACCATTGGCATATAGAGCACCACACGGTCACCTTTGCCAATCCCACGCTTTTTCAAGACATTGGCAAAACGGCAGACTTCATCGTGCAATTCTTTAAACGATACGATCTTATGACGAGATGGATGGTCACCTTCCCAAATGATCGCAGGTTTGTGTGGATGTTCTTTGAGATGACGATCAAGACAGTTGGCAGCGACATTCAACTCACCATCGGCAAACCATTCAATTTTAAAATTATCTCGATCAAAATTGGTGTCTTTGACTTTTGTAAAGGGTTTAATCCAGTCAATGATTTTTGCCTGCTCCGCCCAAAATGCGTCGGGATCGTCGATCGACTGCTGATAACGTGCTTCATATTCTTTGAGATTGGTACGTGCAGTTGTGGCAAATTGCTCTGGCACTGGATAGAGTTCATTCATGTGGCTGTTTCCCTTAGCTTCCTAATGTCCGATGGCGTTATTCTATTTGTATGATAATTTCACGTTTGATTGACATGAATTATGTACATAAGCGGGAGCATGACAAATATCGCAACGCACATCAAATGATGTTTATTCTGAACTTAGTAAATCTTGCTTTGCATGGCTGAACAATCATGCTTTGGTCTAAAACTGTCAATCTTCGATAAAAATAACAATGATAAAATTTATTGCAAACTATTGATTTAAATTGTATTTATAAAAAATTAGCTTTAACGATTTTTAAAATTTTACACGACCAAAGTCTAGAGCTTTGATCGTGCTTACTGTGAATTTTTTTCAAAAAGTATTGCAAAAGTTTACGAGTGATTCACTAATGAGCTTAGCCTTTTATGACTTGAATCAACTTTTGATGCAATCCACCAAAGCCACCATTAGACATGATCACCACTGCATCGCCTGATTGCGCTTCATTTTTTACACGTTCAATGATTTGATCAAGCGATTGACTGACCTGTGCAGAGTTGCTTGATGCTTCGACCACAGGTTGTAGATCCCAATCCAAACCCTCAGGTTGATACCAAATCACCTCATCGGCAACACGTGCCGAGTGCGCAAGTCCTGCTTTATGACTACCCATACGCATGGTATTCGAGCGTGGTTCAATGATTGCCCACAAACGACGTTCGCCTAGACGTTTGCGTGCGCCATCCAGTGTAGTTTCAATCGCTGTTGGGTGATGGGCAAAGTCGTCATAAACCTCAATACCGTTGATGGTATCAAGTAGCTCCATACGACGCTTCACCCCACCAAAGTTCGATAATGCTTCACAAGCTTGGTGGATACTTACACCCACATGCTCCGCTGCAGCGATGGTTGCCAGTGCATTTGCCACGCTATGCTGACCTGTCATCGACCATTGTACTTCACCTTTTTCAATGCCGAAATGCAAGACTTTGAAATGACTACCATCCGCCGAGATCAATTCTGCGGAGAGTTCAACTTGATCTTCGACCGCAAAACCTGTACGTGTCACAGGTGTCCAACAGCCCATGTCTAAGACTTCGTCAATATGGGTTTCAGTGATGGGTGCAATGATGCGACCTGTACTTGGAATGGTGCGTACCAGATGATGAAATTGTTTTTGAATCGCTGCCAAATCATCAAAAATATCGGCATGGTCAAATTCAAGATTATTTAGAATCGCTGTGCGTGGGTGATAATGTACAAACTTAGAACGCTTATCAAAGAATGCAGAATCATATTCATCTGCTTCAACCACAAAATATTTGTCACCCAATCGAGCACTTTCACTAAAACCGAGTGGTACACCACCGATTAAGAAACCTGGATTGAGTCCTGCTTGATCAAGTACCCAAGCAAGCATGGTCGTCGTTGTAGTTTTACCATGAGTCCCTGCAACACCAAGTACGTGTTTATCTTTGAGCACATGATCAGCTAAGAACTGAGGCCCTGAAGTATAAGCAAGCCCTTCATCGAGCATGTACTCCACCGCATCAATCCCACGCTTCATTGCATTGCCGACGATAACCAAATCAGGATGTGGCTGTAAATGACTCCGATCGTAGCCCTGCATTAATGCGATGCCTGCATTTTCGAGTTGGGTAGACATTGGTGGATAGACGTTTTGATCACTACCCGTCACCGTATGTCCTAGCTCACGCGCCAATAATGCCAATGAACCCATGAATGTGCCACAAATACCCAAAATATGCAGATGCATCTGTACTACTCTCTTCTCTCTTGCTATCGCTATACGTTGCAAACGGTTGCGACGCATTGTTTTTAATTCGCATAGCAAGATAGCAAGGCTCATCCGGAAAAGATAGTGATTTTTATTGTCAGATCAATGTCTGTGTTTACTGGATAAAAATGATGATGATTTGAAGACTTTTAATAGAGATGATGTGATATTTCGACATACACTAGCTAGGAAAAATTTTTAGAGTCATTTTGAATGTCTATCACAGCTTGGGCTTTTGTATTTTTAGCCATTTCCAATTGTTTTATGACGTTGGCATGGTACGGTCATCTCAAATTTTTACACGATGCACCCATTTGGCAAGCGATCTTATTCGGCTGGGCGATTGCACTGCTTGAATACAGTTTTATGATTCCTGCAACTCGTTGGCTCGATGCACAGTATTGGTCACTTGGTCAGATGAAAATCAGCCAAGAAGTCATGACGTTGATCGTGTTTGTGCCCTTTATGATTTACCTGTTTAAACAACCCTTCAAAATGGATTATCTCTGGGCAGCATTGTGCTTATTGGCGTGTGTGTATTTTGTATTTCGCAGTCAAAATGCGTAGAGTTGTTATATTTTTTTTGATTTAATCATTTTAACTCCTTTTAATTTAATCTTTTTAACAACATTGGCATTCGCATAATAAATTTGAGGACGGCATAACCATGAAATATTCAGTTTTAAGCATCTGCATCATCGGTGCTATTGCACAGCAAAGTTGGGCTTTGACATTGAAAGATGCACCGATTCAACATGTGACGGTTTATCCTAATGGTGCTTTGGTCGAGCGAAACATTCCTGTGCGTGCGGGTGAGCGTTTGATTGAACTGGAAGGATTGCCTGCCAACTTCGATGTGTCTGCGATCAAAGTACAAGGGCAAAATGTCGATATTGGCGCAGTGACCAGTGTCGATAGCGCATTGGATAAACCTGCAGGACGTGAATCTTCTGCGCTTAAAAATGAAATCAAACAACTGGAAAGCGACATCGCCAAACTGAATGCCAAAATCCAAGCCGCAGAATTACAAAACACCTTTTTAGGCAATATCAAACAAGGCAATGCGTTGACGGTACGCCAACAGGCTTATGATGCTTATCTCACCATTTCCACAGCAAGCCAAGAGAAAAAAGAACTTGAACAACGCCTACAAGAGCTTAATCAAGATTTAAACCAGATTGGCGATCATCGTTTTAATCAGCGCACGCTACAGCTTCATGTCAATGCACCGTCTTCAGGCGTGATTCAAATTGCTTATCAAGTGCCTTATGCGACGTGGCGACCAAGTTATAAAGCTGAGCTAAATAGTGTGACGAAACAAGTCACGCTCACACGTATGGCGATGATTGCGCAAAAAACAGGTGAAGATTGGGACAATGTAAAATTGACACTATCGACCAATACGCCACAAGGTCGTATTGAACAAATCCAACCCAATCCGTGGTGGGTTAACTATTATGAACCTCGTAATGAGCCTATGTATGAACCTGCACCTGTTGCGATGGAAGTAGCCGCATTACAAGCAAGATCGAGTGCTGATGCGATGGGTGCCAAGCGTGTGGAAGAACCTCGTTTTCCTCAGTTTGAGCAAGTGCAGCAAACCTATAGCACACAATTTACCACCTCGACACGTGCCTCTGTGCCAAGCAGTAAACAGCAAATTTCACTACCACTCGATCAACAATCTTATGCCGCAAAACTCAGTACATGGGTGATTCCACAACAACAGCACCGAGCCTATTTGACTGCCGAGATTCCACGTGTCACAGGTGACTGGCCAAGTGGTGAAATCAAACTCTATCGTGATGGCGACTATATCGGTCAACGTCAGTGGCAAAACCCAAGTGCAGAGCAAATGCACTTTAACTTTGGTGAAGATGAGCAAGTCTTGGTCAAAGTCTTAAATGATCGACGTGATCAAGATCAAACAGGTGCATTTAGCAAACAAACTGTAGAAGTCTTATCGAAACAATATCAAATCCAAAACCGTCATACACAAGCGATTGATTTGCTCGTCTTTGAAAGTGTACCGCAGAGCCAAAATGATGCGCTCAAAGTTGAACATCAGTTTAGCCATGCACCGACAGCAACAGAATGGCAAGGGCAAAAAAATATCTACCAATGGCAACAGCCACTGGGTGCAAACCAAACGTGGCAACTGGATTTGAAATATCAGTTTAAATATCCAAAAGAAGGTTACGCATCAGGTTTCTAATCTGTCTTGTAATTTGCCTTTTTTAATCCTACCCAGCCCTCCTTTTTCAAAGGAGGGAGTATTTCGATATTCAATACAGTGTTGAATTCAATGGTATTCCCCTCTTTTTCAAAGATGAGAAACATTGTTTCGCAAGGGGGAAATTTATCAAACAGTGGTCCTGAAATTTCACTTAACTGATCAGCATTACGCTTTTAAGTAGGTTTTCAATCAAGGGATTTTAGCGTTTGCTATCAATGTTTAGTATCAATGCTTCGTCATCATGAAAATAAGCATGTAAAAAGCTTGCGTGATAGCGAATTTTTGCGCATAGTAAAATGAAATCAACCCGATGTGAATTTTTACTGAGGATCGTCTAATGCCCTACTATCATCTCATCATTGAAGCCAAAGAAAACTTAGGAAAGAACGATGAAGAGCGTGACATTTGCGTATTTGACATCACTGATATTCAGTCCATCATTCCGACGATTATTCGTCCGTATTTGACACAAGATGCACTGATTCTTGATGATGAAGAGATTCCTTTCGAAGACATTGATCTGTTTGCGATTAAACAGACTATTTTACCGATTGAACATTTGATCGAAGAAGAACAAAAACTCCTACCATCGAATACCGATGTCACCATCACTGCTTATGAAATCTTTAATGATCGTGATCTGTGCCAAGATGTCACACAAGTCATACTTGATGTATTAGATCAATAAACCTTTGGATCAACAAAGCCACCGCAGAAATTCAATGTAAAAAAATACTCGCTTTTGCGAGTATTTTTTCAGCTATCAAATCGCTTATTTCAACTGAATACTACCATTGGCAATCACGGTAATTTCACTATTCCCTGCTTCAACATTTTGACTTTCAATGCTATCTGCTTTGAATGATGCGGCACGTGACTCATAGATCGGCATTGGACGGTTTGCATTGGCATTGAGTTGTAGATTCACCAACTCATAATTCGATGCGCCCCAAGGTACAAGTAAAAGCTTGGCACGTTGTTGAAATGCTTTTGACGCATCGATATACAGCTCACTTTCGACTTTGTTGCGCTGTTCCGCAGACACCTCAAAATTGATATTGCCGAGTTGCATGCTTTCTTGCAATTTTGCGATCAATTCACTGGTTTGTTTAAAGTCTTGGCTGTTTAAAATCACTTCCGCACGACCACGCCAGTTCACCAATTGTTGTTTATCGTTATAAACAGGATAGGTATTTTGACCACCTGTTTTGATCTCAACTTTTGGATAACTTTTCGCTGTGTTGATTGCTTGATTGACGATGCTATTGATCTTATTGGCAAGCGTGGCTGCATCTTTTTCATTCAGCTCAGTATAGAGCGTGGCTTGCATTTCATCATTCGCAACGGAGCGGGTTGCTTCCGCTTGTAGATTGATAATGCGATGCTCAGGCGCATCCGCAAGTGTATTTTGCGCCATCAGTACACAGCTTAATCCTGTAGCAAGCATGGCAAAGGTTTTCGCAAATTCTGATTTCAACATGTTATTTCTCCAAAGAATTCTGTCATTTTTATACCGTTTAAAATAATGCCTTGCGTCGCCATGCTTCACCAGTTGGATTTTGTTAAGCCGATCAGCAATCATGAATATAATGCGTGCCTTGTGTAACCTGTCTTATGTAACCTGTCTTGTGTAACCCATTTGGTTTAAACCATGTTGTATCAATCAGCATCGTTTCACGTGGAACATATACGTCATTGCTTCCGAAGCAAAATTTCATCAATGCAAACTATCGCTTAACCAATCATCACTTCATAAAGTGTATCTAAAATTCACATTTTATAAACTGAAAGACGTTGCTACTTCAGGCACACTATTCTTTATTTTATTTGGAACATGTTGTGAGTAATGAATCTACAGCTTCAGAAACAGCCAAACAGGCTGGTCATGTTTTGCTTGAAGCAGGACAAAAAACCACGGCTAAAGTCATTGAAGAATCACAAAAATACAGTGACAGCTATGCCATCGTGAATAAGTTCATCGCTGCCTTTTGGGAGCGTGTGCCATATATCATTATCGGGCTTATTGTTTTCTGTATTTTCTTATTGCTTACACGTCTATTCAAATATTTTATTCGTAACGCATTATTAAAACGCTCTAATACTCGTCAAAACCTTGTCATGGTATTGAACCGTGTCGGTAGTGTGGTGATTATTTCTCTCGGCTTTTTGGTTGCATTGGTGATCATTATTCCTGGCTTTTCACCGGGTCAGTTGATCGGTGCACTCGGTATCGGCTCCGTAGCTATCGGTTTTGCTTTTAAAGATATTTTCCAAAACTTATTGTCAGGGATTTTGATCTTACTTGGCGAACCGTTCCGTATCGGTGATGACATTATCGTCGAAGGTTTGGAAGGTACAGTTGAAGACATTCAGATTCGTGCGACTTTTTTGCGTTCATATGATGGTCGTCGTTTGGTGATTCCAAATGCCACAGTTTATACCAGTCCGATCACGGTCAACACTGCGTATAATCGTCGTCGCTGTGAGTTTGTGGTGGGTATTGGCTATGATGATGATATTGATAAGGCAAAAGGCATTATCAATCGTATCTTGGACAATAATGCCAATGTACTCGGCAATCCTGCACACACGGTCACTGTGACGGCATTGGCTGACTTCTCTGTAAATCTTACCGTGCGTTGGTGGATTGATCTGAAAGAAACCAATATTCTCGCTTCCGCTAGTGAGATTCAGGCGGAAGTGAAACAAGCCTTCAACCGTGAAGGTGTGAATATTCCGTATCCAATCCAAGAAATGAAAGTGTCTGCTCAAGCACTTGCGCTCTCCAATCAAAAGAATTTAAGCGCAGAATAATCGCCCGAGAATATTCGACACAGCGGTTTCAGTGCGTAAAATACGGTTGCCAACATGATGAATGTGGCAGCCGTTTTCTTTGAGCAAATCAATCTCATAGGGAATGAATCCGCCTTCTGGGCCAATCATCAGTTGACATGGCTGATTGAAATCAATCGGCATCGTGTCCGTTGTATATGGATGCGCTACAAAGGTTGGTTGGCTATGATTCCAAACCGATAAACGATCTTCAACAAAAGGCTTAAAGCGCTTTTCGAGAAGAATAGATGGTGCAATCACATCCCCCGCTTGTTCGAGTCCAAGCTGAATATAATGATCTAATTGATCGAGAAACGGCGTTTGCCAATAGCTTTTATCGACCCGATAGCTATGCAATAACACGATTTTTTCTACGCCCAAAGTCACACTATCCATGATCAAGCGTCTAAGTACTTTCGGGCGAGGCAATGCTAAGATCAAGTTCACGGGTAATTTATTAGGAATGGATTGTTGTTCGACTGGTGTCACAATAATTTGATTAGATTGAATTTCAACCACTTCTGCAAGATAACGTGCTTGATTGATCACGCCAACTTTGATTTGATCACCAATTTTAATGTCTAAATGTTGCTTTAAATGGCTAACTTGCCGTACATCATTGATTTGCCAAATTTTTTCATCGGTTTGTTCAGGCAATAAGACTAAATTCATAATCCCGACTCAGCTGTGATACTTTCAGCGTTGCGATGTGTTGCATTTAGATAGCGATCAATTAAGGCAATGTGTCGCTCAACTGCGCCTTGATTGGCATGTAAAATTTGCCGTGCCTGATCCACTTGTTGTTGACGGCGTGACGGATCATGAATTAAATCCATCATTTGCTCAACAGCGTGTTTAGCATCTGATGCGACAAGCACAGCAGCATGACTAACAAATTCATCGACGATCGTTTGAAAGTTAAAATAATTCTTCCCTAAAACCGTTGCCACATCGGTTGCGATCGGCTCAAGAATATTATGTCCACCACCAGGTTCATTCAGCGAACCACCGACATAGGCGACCTGCGCCAATGCAAACCACAACCACATCTCCCCCATCGAATCCGCCAAATAGACTTGGGTTGAAGCATCAATGGCTTGATGTAAACTACGACGTCGCACGCTCAGATCAAGGCTTTTAATCGCATCAAAGACTTCTTGAAAACGCTCAGGATGACGTGGCACCACAATACATAAAAGTTGCGGATTCTGCTGTAAATGCGGTTTTAATGCGTTGAGTAATTGCGCTTCTTCAGGCGCATGGGTACTGGCAAGCACGATGATGTGTCGATGGTTTAATGACCAGTCTTGTTTGAGTTGGTTTGCTTGCTGGAGAAACTGCTCAGGCATGCTCATATCAAATTTGACATTGCCTAATACCTCGATTTGCTCGTTCGATTTTCCCAAATCTTCAAAGCGTTGTTTGCTCGCTTGATCTTGTGATGCGATAAAATCTAATTGTTGCAACATCGGTGCGGTCAGTCGCTTGAACTTGGTATAGCCTTTGGCTGATTTTTCCGATAAACGTGCATTTACTAAAAGCTGTGGAATATGTCGTTGATGTACGCACGCCAATAGATTTGGCCACAGCTCGGTTTCCATCAACAATAAAATCCGTGGCTGATATTGTGCAATAAATTGTTCGATCAAATCACGTTGATCAACAGGCAAAAATACCGCTTGGAATAACTCAGGATAGTGTCCTAAAAATAATGACTTGGCACGAGCCTGCCCTGTACGTGTGGTATTGGTGACCAGTACCGCTTGCCCAAGTTTGAGATAATGCGCAATCAACGGCTGTGCTGCATTGGTTTCACCCACCGATACCGCATGAAACCAAATGACGTTTTGATTCTTCGCTGTTTGAAATTTGCCAAAACGCTCCCGCACCTCATCCTGATAATTCACCAAATGCCCCGAGCGTTTTTTCACCCGTGAGCGATACAATGGCTTGATACAACTTAAAAGCAAGTTATACCAAAATGGGGGGAATTGAGTCTGTTCAGTCATCGGCAAAATGGCTTTGATAATTCTAAAATGTCTTGCGCATTATGCGTGAAATTCAGGGCTTTTTCACCTGTACGCTTTATTTGTTCTTTGTTAATGCAGGTATCCGACAGTCTGTATAATCGGCAGGTTTTGGAATTTTCGGCAGAATAATATCTATACCGGGTAAAATGCCTTGTTTGTCTTTCCACTCTGCATCGGCTGACGGCACACGCTCACCACACACCGCAACGATATTTCGACGATAGCTTTCATCCAAACCAACTTTGTCCGAGCCAATCATCATCAAGCCATTTGGTCCGAAAATCGGGGTAAAGACATAACCGCCATGTTCAATATGGATGTCCTTAATCGGCACATTCAGCGTGGCACGATAAGCTTTATTGGTCATCAACTCGATCCACTGCGCAGACACTTGCCACTGCCCATCTCGACCGACGTCTTTTGGTGGTGAAAGCAAACTATTTCCTGCCCCGCCTCCATTACGCTCCGACATGGATTGATCTGCTGCACCTGCAATGAGCATTGGTGGCGTTTCTGCCAATGGCATTTCCATCGCATAGTGAGTCAAAATCACAGGAGTATTTTCATAGCTGTTAAAGCCTAAACCTAGATACAGCAGATCGTGTGTTATGGTACAGGCACTGAGTAAAGTACAAGTGGCAAGCAAACTGATGGCTTTTTCCATTTTCACCGCTCCCTTTTTATTATTCTCTGCTTGATGACATGATACAGTATAGCCATATCTCGACGTTTCACGTGAAACATTTAGTAAGTGTGCAATAAAAACTCACCACCAAGATTGCCTTGATGATGAGCTTTTTAGATAAAAATCATAAGTAACAATTAAGCGTCTGCTTTTTGCAGTGCAGGATAGTCGGTATAACCTTCCGCAGTACGTCCGTACAAGGTTTCTGGATTAACTTGATTCAACGGTGCATTCTCAAGTAAACGCTGGTAAAGATCAGGATTAGCGATATAGGCTAAACCAAATGCCACTGCATCAGCTTTGTCCTCAGCAAGGATTTGTTTTGCAGATTCAGCGGTGAGCTTTTCATTGGCGATCCAAACACCTTTAAACTTGGCACGAAGCTCTGGACTCAAGCTATCTTCAGCTTGATATTCACGAGCAAAGATAAATGCGATGCCACGTTGGCTGAGTTGTTCTACGACATAGCCAAAAGTTTCACTTGGGTTGGCATCACCCATGTCGTGCGCATCCATACGTGGTGCAAGATGTACACCGACTCGACCTGCACCCCATACTTCGATAAAGGTATCAACCACTTCTAACAATAAACGCGCACGATTTTCGATCGCACCGCCATATTCATCATCACGCAGATTGGTTGAGCTTTGTAAGAATTGATCAATCAAATAACCGTTGGCAGCATGTAGTTCTACGCCATCGAAGCCTGCTTGTTTGGCAAGTGCTGCGGCATTTTTATAGTCTTGTACAATGCTTTTGATTTCATCGATCGACAATGGACGTGGCGTTTCATATGGACGTTTCGGACGAAGCAAACTGACATGACCATCAGCTTGCACTGCACTTGCAGATACAGGTGTTTCATCATTTAATAAGTCTGAATGAGAAATACGTCCCACATGCCATAGCTGAGCAAAAATTTTTGAACCTTGCTCATGTACTGCATCGACGACTTTTTTCCAGCCTGCGACTTGTTCTGCATTATATAAGCCAGGGGTGTGTTCATAGCCGACTGCCGTTGGACTGATTACAATCGCTTCGGTGAGCATCAATCCTGCATTGGCACGTTGCCGATAATATTCGACGTTCAGATCATTCGGGACACGAATCTCGCCAGAACGTGTACGTGTCATTGGTGAAAGCACCAAACGATTTGAAATCTCTACATCACCAACTTGTAACGGTGTATTTAACTCAGCCATTTTGACCTCACATGACGACTTACAATGCGTCTTTTAAATATGCGATATATTGCTGAATTAAGTCTTCATTACGAGTGAAGTATGACCATTGTCCACGTTTATGCACAGTGATCAGACCTGCTTGTTGTAACACCGAGAGATGATTGGACATGGTCGATTGCGACACACCACCAAGGCGTTCGATATGCCCTGCGCACATACTGCCTGGCACAATACAGTCGTGCAATTCTACAGGGAGATACTGCTCTGGGGCACGTAACCACTGTAAAATCTGCCGACGAACTGGGTTTGCCAACGCCTTAAATATTGCCTCGGTATCCATAAATCTCTATCAATGATCGAAATGAATCAATTAATTCAGCACCTGAATACACTATATCGTAATTTTTCGATATTTAAATCTATTTTTTACGATATAAATTCAAGATACTGAATTTATTTAATATTTAATTTGTAAAATGGATTTTACACAGATTGTTTACAATCCTTGCTTTAAACTCGCTTCAATAAATTTATCCAAATCACCATCTAATACCGCTTTGGTATTTGAAGTTTCAATATTGGTGCGCAAATCTTTGATGCGTGAATCATCCAACACATAAGAGCGAATCTGACTACCCCAACCGATGTCTGACTTTGTATCTTCGAGCGCTTGCGCTGCTTCATTCCGCTTTTTCATCTCTAATTCATAGAGTTTCGCACGAAGCTGTTTCCACGCTGCATCACGGTTGGCATGTTGTGAACGCTGGTTTTGACACGCCACCACAATACCTGTTGGCGCATGAGTCAGACGCACTGCAGAATCGGTTTTGTTAATGTGCTGACCACCTGCACCCGAGGCACGATAGGTATCAGTCCGCACATCGGCTGGATTAATATCGATCTCAATATTGTCATCAATCTCAGGCGAAACAAATACCGCAGAGAATGAAGTATGACGGTTATTATTACTGTCAAATGGTGACTTACGCACTAGACGATGCACACCAGACTCAGTACGCAACCAACCATAGGCAAACTCACCATCGACACGAATGGTTGCCGACTTAATCCCTGCCACATCGCCGTCTGATACTTCCATCAAATCAGCTTTGAAGCCGTGACGTTCGATCCAGCGCATATACATCCGAAGTAGCATCGATGCCCAATCCTGCGCCTCTGTACCACCTGAACCTGATTGAATCTCAACGAAACACGGATTCGGATCCATCGGATTGCTAAACATGCGTTGGAATTCTAATTTTTCTAAGGCTTGTTCTGCGGTATCAAGTTCTGCAGTGACATCTTCGAGCAGGCTTTCATCTTCTGCTTCTACTGCCAAATCAAGCATCGCCTGCGCATCGACCAACTGCTCAGCGAGCTGATCTAAGACACCGACACTATTTTCCAATGCGCCTTTTTCTTTGGCGATCGCTTGCGCACGCGCTTGATCATTCCAAATCGCAGGATCTTCTAATTCACGCAACACTTCTTCTAAGCGTTCTTTCTTCAGATCGTAGTCAAAGATACCCCCGTAACATATCACCACGATCGGTCAAATCTTTTAATCGAAGTACAAAAGGATTAATTTCCATAACTTAAACTGTCACAACACAAAAAAATTAGCGCATATTTTAGCACATTACTTATCCAAGCTCATCATGCGAGATCGTGTATTAAAATAGGAAATTCACATTTAAAAAATTTCATTAAAAATGCAAATATTTCAAAAATCGTATCAAAGTTTGTCCATAAAAATTGAAACTATTGATGAATATTTCATCAACAAAAGCATGGTATACATAGCATAACAATTCATTGATGAATCTTTACATTATTATTATATCAATATTTTCAATTAGTTATAATTTAATATTTCAACATTGTTACAGAAGTTACTACTTACCTTACACGACTTAACCAAGTAGATTTGACGAGATAAAAATAACTCTTAAACTAGAAAATGTAACAAAAAATGTGAATTCCAAAATTTGGAGGATATTATGAATAAGTTAACTCTTGCTACTGCCATTCTTGCAGCATCTACTTCTCTTGCGATGATCAATGCCAATGCATATCAATTTGAAGTTGGTGCAGGCGCAGGCTATCTTGACCCTGACAATGGCGACTCTGGTAGCCAATTTGATTTGGGCGGTACGTACTACTTCAATCCAGTTCAAGACAAAAATGCACCGCTTGCAGAAGCAGCTTTTGTAAACCGTGCAAGTAATGTGTCTGCTGGCGCAACTTTCCAAGATCAAGGTGAATCTGAGCACAACCGTTATGGCGCTGGTGTAGAATATTATGTGCCAAATTCTGACTTCTATGTTGGTGCTAACATCGCTCAAAATACATTTGAATATGATGATGTAGATTCTGATAACGATTTGACAACTTATGGCGTTGAAGTTGGTTACTTACCAGTACCAAACTTGTTGATCGCTGCAGGTGTCAAAGGTTATGAAGATGACCGTGACAACGATGGTGTAGATCCTACACTTCGTGCGAAATATGTCACTCAACTTGGCGATAACGCTGTAAATCTTGAAGCGGGTGCATCTTTCGGTGACTTAGAAGAATTTAACCTTGCTGCCGATTACTTCATCGACAATACCTTTAGTATAGGTGCAGATTACTATAGCAATGATCTAACTGATAACAGTGAATTCGGTATCAATGCACGTAAATTTATTTCACAACAAACTAGTCTTGAAGGTCGTGTAGGCTTTGGCGATACTGGTGACAGTGACTATAATACATTTGGTATCGCTGCGAAACACCGTTTCTAAGCTTTAGCTGATTGTATTAATCACAAAAAACCGCTCTGATGAGCGGTTTTTTTACGTCGATCGAATAATCAAAAACCCCCCAAGATGACTCTCAGGGATTTGTTAAAACGATTCACTGCGTCACGAGAACATCAATCATCAAAATCAAAACTGAGTTGTTCTTGATCGACATGCTGTTTGATGCGTTGCCTTAGAAATGGAAGTACATGCTGTCCAACATAACGCAATTCACGTCCATGCAAACTAGCAATATCCTTCATTCGATCAAACTGCAAACACAGTTGTTTAAAGTCATGATCTGTTAAGGCTTCATTTACATTAAATTTTCTCATTTTCGACATTTAAACATTCTCCGTATAATGAGATGCCTAAACACAAACGGAAAGATTTTTAGTAATTTTTAAAAGAATACAAAGCGACTTAAAAACAAACTTATCAATGAGATAAGCATTCAATTGGTTCAATCCATAATAGAATTTGTTCAATATATCGAACATTTCTTTTTGACATTGAACCATTGGTTCACTATAGTTTCAGCTATAAGGTAATTATTGCGACGTATCGCAAGATATTGCCTAATATTGCAAAAAAGTGTTTTTAAGTCGCTTACAATTACTAAGTCCTCTTAGATTTGTGCCACTGACGGCGGTTTAAAAGCATTTTTGACATGTAGTAACTAGTAATTACTTATGTCACCTAAAAGAGCTAGTGTACTAGTAATACATTGGCTCTTTTCTTTTGTATTCACTGACTAGTATGTACTTGATTACTACAATACTGTACTGTGAACACGTTTGCTAATCTAAGCACGCCCACAAAATAAAAGCCAGCCAAAATTTATTACATTTATATCTAGCGCGACTGCTCTTGTCTTTATGATCTATTTATCACTATGTGCAGTTATATTAAGTTCAATCACTAAGTCTTTGGATTTATTATATCTTTTATTTAAACAAAAGGATAACCTATTAATTTAATTGAATAATTTTGTACCTTCGGTACATAAACTAAACTATTGTTAATAAATGTAAGCATATAATTTCACTGCTTTTTACATTTAAAATTTGATTGAAAAAGATCAGGTTCGGCTCACAAATAACTCAATTTTTTTATCATTTCCCAATACAGAACGATCCAAAGATTTTCCCAAGCAAATCATCTGCGCTAAATTCGCCTGTAATCTCGCCTAAGGCGTTTTGAGCAAGTCTGAGCGACTCCGCCACCAATTCACCTGCATGATAGTCTACAAGCTGTTCTCTTGCTTCTGCGAGATAGATTTGCGTGCGTTGCATGGCATCTAAGTGTCGTGTCCGTGCGATAAAGCTATCTTCTTCAGGTTGAAAGCCTGCATATTGGGTAATCACTTCGATCAAGTCATCAATACCAAGCTGTTGCTTCGCTGATAAGATTACACGTTTATAGCCGTCCAAACTGTCAACTTGTGGTGTCGCAGTGCTTAAATCACTTTTATTGGCAATCAGGATGAGATGCTTCGGATTCATATATTCCGCAAAGAATTGCTGCGCTAATGCAATCGGTTGTTGCTCTGCACTCATGTCATAGACAAATAAACGTAAATCCGCCTGCGCAATCTCTTTGTAGGCACGGCGAATGCCCTCTTGCTCCACCACATCACCTGTATCACGCAGTCCTGCGGTATCAGTCAGAGTGATTGGTAAACCATTTAAGCTGATTTTTTCATGTAATACATCACGTGTCGTTCCTGCAATATCGGTGACAATCGCTCGATCATTTCCTGCTAAGGCATTGAGTAGACTTGATTTTCCTGCATTCGGCTTACCTGCGATCACCACTTGCAAACCTTCACGAAGCAATTGCCCTTGTTTGGCGGACAGTTGCACCTGTTTCACTGAAGATTGCACGTCTTCAAGCAATGCCAAAATTTTTCCATCTGCAAGAAAATCAATTTCTTCTTCAGGAAAATCAATTGCCGCTTCCACGTGTAAACGCAGATGAATGAGTTTTTCTAAGACCTCATTGACTCGTAGTGAAAAAGCACCTTGTAATGAGCGCACCGCAGAACGTGCCGCCGCCTGTGAAGTCGCATCAATCAAATCGGCTATGGCTTCGGCTTGGACCAAATCCATTTTGCCATTTTCAAAAGCACGCATGGAAAATTCGCCAGCTTTGGCAGCCGTTGCACCAAGCGACAAAACCCGAGCAAGCAAGGTGTTGAGAATGACTACACCACCATGCCCTTGAATCTCAACCACATCTTCCCCTGTGAATGAAGATGGATTGGCAAAGCATAGAATCAAACCTTCATCAAGCACTTCCCCTGTTTCATCAAAAAACTGACGAAATCCAGCCATACGCAGTTCAGGCAATTTTTTCTGCGTCAGTGCCTCAGCGATTTGAAAAGATTTTGAGCCTGATAAACGAATCAGCCCGACACCGCCACGCCCCGATGGTGTTGCTATCGCTGCAATCGTTGGTTGAGTGGCTTGAATTGGCGTGTTGGATTGGCTCATGGTGAGATTCGCTTGATTTACAACAAAATAAGTTAAATGATTTTTTCATGAATTGGCATTGATAGCCAGCATTAAAAAACCGCCTAGAAATCCTAGACGGTTTATGCGGTTTTAAAAACAGCTTATTTCGCCGCTGTGCTTAAACCTTGTTTTTCAGCACTCTTATTGATAAACCATTGCTGCGCAATAGTAATCAAGTTGTTGACGATCCAGTACAACACCAAACCTGCAGGGAAGAACAGCAAGAATACAGTGAAAATAATCGGCATCAAACGGAAGACTTTCGCTTGCATTGGATCGGTCGGTTGTGGGTTCAACATCTGTTGGAAATACATGGTTGCACCCATGATCAGTGGCAAAATAAACCACGGATCCATCGCCGATAAATCTTGAATCCACAACATCCACGGCGCATGACGCAGTTCCACACTTTCCATCAATACCCAATATAAGGCAAGGAAAATCGGCATTTGCATCAACAGCGGTAAACAGCCTGACAACGGATTGACCTGTTCACGTTTATACAGCGCCATCATCTCTTGTGAGAAGCGCATACGATCATCGCCAAACTCTTCTTTCATGCGTTGCATTTCAGGAGCGATCACACGCATCTTCGCCATTGAACGATAGCTTTTTGCAGAAAGTGGCCACAAAATCAATTTGACTAAAATAGTCAATAAGACAATTGCCCAGCCCCAGTTACCCACGATGTTGTGGAAGAATTCCAAGCCCCAGAACAATAGTTTTGCAATCGGCCACAACCAACCATAGTCTACAGTTTGGTTTAGACCAGTTGCCAATTCTTTGAGTTCAGATTGGATTTTTGGACCAGAATACAAAGTTGCGCTAATGTCATATTGTTTGCCCGCAGGGACATTCACCAATGGCGAGCGGAAACCAATGATATGAACATTATCACTATTACGTGATTCGAGCTGCGCTGTATAGCTCTTATCTGGTACCCAAGCCGATACAAAATAATGTTGAACAATTGCAACCCAAGCTTCTTTGGCTTGTAGATTCAATTTTTCTTCATTGAAATTGTCAAATTTCAGCTTGTTATAATGTTCTTCAGGCGTACCCCAAGCACCACCCAAGAAAGTACCTAAAGTGAAAATGCCTTGATCAGATTTACCCGGATCTGGTGCATCATCACGTTTCAGCTGACCAAACATCTGACCTTGCCAGTTGCCTGCACTGCGGTTGACGATACGATGTGTCACCTGAATTGGATATTCACCTGAAGTAAATTTGAAGATTTTAAAAATTTCCACGCCATCAGCGGTTTTATACACCATCGGCACTTCAAGGACTTTTTGTGCTTTATCATCTTTGCTCGTGGTCGTTTGAGCTTCGTCGATGGTATAACTGGTTTTATCCACTTCATACATCGGACGACTACGGCTATCAGGACCATTTGCTCCAATCAAACCAGACTGTGCAACGAAGATATTTTTATCACTATGCAACATCACAAAAGGTTGATCGCTGTCTTTGCTCTTGTCATGCGACAACAGCTCTAAACGCACAATATCACCACCTTTTGGATCAATCCAGACATTGTACATATCTGTCGTAACAGTGACTAACTGTTGTGAATTGGTAGTCGTCGCTACTGGTGTATTTGCTTGTGCAGTGGTGGCTTGCGGAATATCCGTAGCCGTTGTTGTCGCTTGCGCTTGTCCAGATGGAATATCAGATGATGATGTATTTGCACTTTGTACTGCGACAGCTTGTTGTGCTGTTTCAGCCTGCGCACCACCATAATCTTTTTGCCATGCCAAGATGAGCAAATAAGCCGTCACAAACATGGCACCGAGAATCGCAAATCGAGCCCATTGTTGCATAATGTTTACCCTAAATGATTAAAAGCAGTTGAATTTTTTTGACGTTCACGCAAGGGTACATAAACGTAAGAGATTTGAGAATCAGAAAGTTGCAACGAAATACATCGCAATGGCTTTTTCGGTACAGGATCATAGCCATGACCGCCCCACGGGTGACATCGACAAATACGTTTGGCGCTATAATACACACCTTTTGTTGCACCATGAAGTTGGATTGCTTCAATTGCATACTGAGAGCATGTTGGAATATAACGACAACGTGGTCCGAGTAATGGACTAATCGCAATTTGATAAAATCGGATACACCAATGAAGAAATTTTTGCATTGGTTAATACTCTATTGATTCGAAACAGATGGAAACGAAACAGATGGAGTCGAAACAGGAAGTGGATAATTTTGGCGCCGATGTTTGGCAAATTGTTTAGATAACTTCTGCCATGCCAATTGTAATTGTTGATGCAAATCTGCATTAGGTATGTTCTCTATACCCACTTTGGGTAAGACCACAATATCTAGACCTGCCAAATCTCGTTGATGCAAACGAAAACTTTCACGGCTAATACGCTTGACACGATTTCTTTCGTGCGCACGTCGAACTTTCTTTTTTGCAACCACCAAGCCAATACGTGCCGAAGCAGTAGATGGCTTTGCTGTTGCAAGGATCAAAAAGCTAGCCTGGTGAACTTTAAATAAAGTGTGATCAAATACGCCTGAAAAATCTTTAGCGCACAATAATCGCTGATCTGCTCCAAAAGGATAACGTGCCATACGACTTCACAATTTATTCAAATCGCTAGCTTTGATCGAGCTTTAACAACTCATCAAGCAAAGCTTTAGTCAGCAGAAACAGTATAATGCAAAGATTATACTGTTAAGCTGTGACGACCTTTTGCACGACGACGAGCAAGCACTTGACGACCAGCTTTAGTAGCCATACGAGCGCGGAAACCGTGAACACGTTTACGTTTCAATTCACTTGGTTGGAATGTACGTTTCATGTCGAAACTCCAAATCAATGTTCTATATTAAAGGTGCGCAATTTTATGCATCTCAACGCCAACTGTCAATGCAAAAAATACAAATTTGGGATAAGTTTTCCACAAACCGATGTGTTTTTTTGAATTTAAATTCAAAAAATTTAACTATAAAGCTTAAGCATTGATTTTTAAATTCAAAACGGCAATCAAATCTTATCGCTATTTGTACTCTTTTTTACAATGCACGATTGCTGAAATGCACACCGTTATTGATCTAATAAGCAAAATGTAAGACATGTGTAAGTAATATTGAAAAATAAAGTTTGAGCTTTTTAAAATTCAAAAGTTGAGTCATTGATCTGCGATTTTCAAAGTCCTTCACTAAAGTCTAAGTTTTAAACTATAGAAGTTAAAACACACATTTTACTTTATTTAATAAATATAAATCAATAATTTATAAAGTTTCCCATTTTATTTCCTGCTTTTAACAACTACGATAACTAAGTCATTCTCAGTTTCGATAGTGCAGTTGTTCACAATACAATGCAGATCTAAATTTAAATTTATAAATTTAAATTTTAAATTTATTATTATTAAGTAGCGTTTTTCCTGTGGAATGTGAATTTATATTTATTTTATTCAATAAGATATCTTGTGTATAACTATGTTTATCTAAAAATAGTAAATTGTGGATAAGTTTTTGTGTTATTTTATCCACAGGTTGAGGAAATAGTTATCCACATTGTGATTTATGAATTTAAATTTATCTAATTGTGGATAATTTATGCGTTCGCACCGATTGACTTATGACAGCGTGATTGAACTTGGTTAGAATGGCGACCCCGCTAAATAGAAGTCGGGCATTGGTCGTTTTTTGAATTTAAAAAGATAGTTAGGGATTGGGAGACATTAATGCTTTGGGCAGAATGTTTAGAACGCTTAAGAAAGCATGTGTCTGATAACCACTTCACCATGTGGATTCGACCACTTGAGGCAGAAGAACACTCAGATTGCTTAAAACTGTATGTGCCAAGCCCATATTGGAAGAGTCATATTGAAAGGGATTATCATGAAATCATTTCGATCATGGCTGAACAAATCTCAGAAGGACGTGTGCGTCAAGTAGAAGTGTTGGTGGGATCTAGTCCTGGTAAAGATATTTTAACCAAGCAAGAAACACCTGCGACCACAACTTCTGCATTACAAAGTCCGCCAGTTATTCCAAAAGCAACATCAAATGACACAGCAAAACCAGCTAAAGTTCGTCAGCTTAATCCTGCATTGAACTTTAATTTATTTGTTGAAGGTCGTTCCAACCAAATGGCGGCAGATGCTTGTCGTAAAGTCCTCACTAAGTTGGGTGCGGATGATCACAATCCATTATTCTTATATGGACCGACTGGCTTGGGTAAAACGCATTTGATGCAAGCAGTAGGTAATGCGTTATTGCAACTAAAACCGAATGCAAAAGTGATGTACATGACTGCGGAAAGTTTTGTACAGGATTTTGTCAGTGCCTTACAACGTAAAAAAATTGAAGAATTTAAGAAAAATTGTCGATCGCTAGATTTGATGCTCGTCGATGATATCCATCTATTGGCAGGCAAAGAAGCGAGCTTACAAGAATTTTTCTATACATTTAATGCCTTACTTGATGAATCTAAACAGATTATTCTCACCTCAGATCGCTATCCTAAAGAGTTAACTGAGCTTGATCCACGTCTGGTTTCACGGTTTTCTTGGGGTTTATCAGTCGGTGTAGAACCACCAGATATTGAAACACGGACCGAAATTTTGCTGAAAAAAGCAGAAAGTAGTGAGATTGATTTACCACGCAATTGTGCTTTGTTTATTGCGCAACAAGTGGTAGCGAATGTACGTGAGCTTGAAGGTGCGTTAAACCGTGTGGTGGCAACGGCACGTTTTCGTGGTTCAGCGATTGATTTGGAAGTGGTACGTGAGTCGCTCAAAGATGTACTTGCAATCCGTGCACGGAATATCAGTGTTGAAAATATTCAAAAAGTGGTCTGTGAATATTTCCGTATTCCACTCAAAGAATTGACAGGTCCAAAGCGGAGTCGAATTTATGCACGACCTCGTCAGATGGCGATGGGTTTAGCACGTGAACTCACAGGTGATAGTTATCCTGAAATTGGCATGGCATTTGGTGGACGTGACCATAGTACGGTGATGCATGCCTGCGAAAAAGTACAAAGTCTGCGCAATGAAGACCCAAGCTTTAATGATGACTATAAAAACCTACATCGCTTACTACAAAGTTAAATTAGTAATTTTAATTTATATTTAAAATTCAAATAATTATCTTTATGAAAAGTGGTAATTTATTGTATTTCATCAGTTAAAATGCAATAAATTATCAATTGTCAATTGTCCTTGAATATGCTTAGATTGAGCATTCATTTCTATCAACTCGCATCAAACATTATTAAACGTTCGATATTGATTAAACATTGCTGAAAATTTGGATTTTGACTCATGACTAGCCTGCACTTAAAGATAGCGAAAGAAACATTATTAAATGTACTTACCCATGTGATGGGGGCTGTTGAGCGTCGTCATACCATGAATATTTTGTCCAATATCAAAATCCAAGTGAACGAATCAGAATTAACAATCACAGGGTCAGATCTTGAAGTGGAGCTGGTGGCGAGTACTGCGTTAGAAGCTGGTGCATGTATCCAAGCGGGTGAAAGTACAGTACCTGCACGTAAGCTGATGGATATTTGTAAATCTTTACCGAATTCTGCTTTGCTTGATTTGCAAGTGACCGATGATCAGCGTTGTGTATTGGTGTCTGGTCAGAGCCGTTTTGTGCTCGGCACTTTGCCTGCAGAAGATTATCCATTGCTCAACAATGAATCGACACAAGGTACTGAAGTACAAGTGTCGCAAGTGGCGTTAAAGCATTTGTTTGAAAAAACATCTTTTGCCATGGCGGTGCAAGATGTACGTTTTTATTTGACAGGTACTCTGCTAGAAATCGAACAGAATCAGTTACGCGCAGTGACGACAGATGGGCACCGTTTGGCATTGTCTGAAGCGACTGCAACATCGAATACAAATGAAGTGCAACAAGCGATTGTACCTCGTAAAGCGGTGGGCGAATTACAACGTCTGTTAACAGTGGAAGATTTACCTTTAACGATTTTGATTGGTCGTGAACTGCTGAATGTGACGATTGAACAGCCAAGCAAAGGCAATGAATCAGCAATCGTAGTACGTTTCACTACCAAGTTAATCGATGGAAAATTCCCTGATTATCGCCGTGTGATTCCAAAAGGTGGCGATAAAATTGCAACGCTGGCACATGATGCATTTAAGCAAACCTTGCAACGTGTGGCGATTTTAAGTAATGAAAAATTACGTGGGGTGTTTTTAACTTTTAATGCAGATGTACTTCAGCTCAAAGCCAATAACCCAGAGCAAGATGAAGCCGTTGAAGATTTTGCCATGCAGTATCAAGGCGATACCTTAGAAATGTCATTTAATGCGCAATATTTACTCGATGTGGTGAATGTATTGGATGGCGATGATGTGCAAATGCAAATGTCTGAATCCAATCAATCAGTATTGATTCAAGATCCAAATCAGCCTGCGCAAACTTATGTCGTGATGCCAATGCGAGTCTAATCGCCTAATGCTGTTGCAAAAACTGCGTATCGAACGACTTCGAAATATCCAAACGGTTGCAATGCACGACTTGCAACCGTTTAATATTTTTTATGGCGCAAATGGTTCAGGTAAAACCTCAATTCTCGAAGCGATTCATTTGCTTGCCACAGGGCGCTCTTTTCGTACCCATATTCCAAAACACTATATCCAATATCATCAAGCGGACACCATGATCTATGCGCAGTCACGGGAGTATCGTATTGGCTTACAAAAACTCAGTAGTGGCGAACAGACCATGCGGGTCAATGGCGATAGTGTGGCAACACAAGGTCAAATGGCAAAATTACTCCCTGTGCAAGTGATCGAGCCACAGAGTACAGACATTATCGATCATGGTGCAAAACCTCGCCGACAAATGTTAGATTGGCTCATGTTTCACGTGGAACCAGATTTTTTTGCGTTGTGGCAGAACTATGCAAGAGCGTTGAAACAACGTAATAGCCTACTCAAAAGCTACCCTGTCAGCCGTGAACAAGTGAAAACTTGGGATCAATTGCTTGCGAATTCAGGTGAGCAGATTCATTTATTACGTGAATTGATCGTTAGCCAATGGCAAGAGGATGTGCAAGCAGAGCTGAAATTACTCTTGCCAGATTTTGAGATTGAATTGGAATATGTGGCAGGATTTTCGACAGATCTAGGTTTGTCTGAACATTTGGCGCAAAGCCTGCAAAAAGATATTGATCGACGCACTACGAATTATGGTGTACATCGTGCTGATTTACGCTTTAAAACGCCAATTGGCGATGCCGAGGAAGTGTTGTCACGAGGACAAAAAAAGCTACTTATCGTGGCGCTGAAACTGGCGCAAATCGCCCTTTTAAATCGCTCAAATAAGGAAACTGTGGTATTATTGGATGATCTAACCGCAGAGCTCGATACGCAGGCACAACAACGATTAATACGCCGTTTGCATCAATTAGGTAGTCAGGTTTTCCTCACCACTTTAGATCAACAAGCCGTTAAACACTATATGGATGACATCCAGTTGCCGTATCAGTTGTATTGTGTCGAATCTGGGCAAGTGCGTTCGGTTTCAATCTAAACCAATCTTATGCGATGTCGATCTATTGAAACCTTTTGGCAATGAAAAATTCAGGGAGAAATCATGAGTTCAGCGCAAAATAATGCAGAAAGCGATGCAAAAAACAGTGAACACGTGAATAAAGAACAAATCAGCAATACAGAAGCAAATCAAGCACCTGAACCTGTTGCTGAAAAAGCTTATGATTCTTCAAGTATTAAAGTCCTGCGTGGACTCGATGCGGTACGTAAACGTCCAGGTATGTATATCGGTGATACTGATGATGGTTCAGGTCTGCATCATATGGTATTCGAAGTGGTGGATAATGCCATTGATGAAGCGCTAGCAGGTCATTGTGATGAAATTCAAGTCACCATTCATGATGATGAGTCGGTGAGTGTATCGGATAATGGTCGTGGAATTCCGACAGAAATTCACCCTGAAGAAGGAGTATCTGCCGCAGAAGTGATTTTAACCATCCTGCACGCAGGTGGTAAATTTGATGATAATAGCTATAAAGTGTCAGGGGGTCTACACGGTGTTGGCGTATCGGTGGTGAATGCGCTCTCTAGACAATTATTCTTAAAAATCAAACGTCAAGGAAAAGTCTTTGAACAAGAATATCGTCACGGCGATCCACAATATCCATTGAAAGAAACAGGTACAACTTCAGACACAGGAACCACGGTTCGGTTCTTACCAAGTGGTGATACCTTTAGCCAAACCATTTTTAATGTCGATATTTTGGCACGTCGCCTACGTGAACTGTCATTTTTAAATGCAGGTGTGCGCATTGTGCTCCGTGATGAACGTGTTGATTTAGAGCATGTGTTTGATTTTGAAGGTGGTTTGTCTGAGTTTGTGAAATACATTAATCAAGGCAAAACTCATCTCAATGAAATTTTCCATTTTACTGTGGATGCAGATAATGGCATTGGTGTCGAAGTTGCTTTGCAATGGAATGAATCTTATCAAGAAAATGTACTGTGCTTTACCAATAATATTCCGCAAAAAGATGGCGGAACGCATTTGGCGGGTTTCCGTGCAGCGTTAACTCGTGGTTTAAACCAATATCTTGAAAGTGAAAATATTCTCAAAAAAGAAAAAGTATCAGTGACTGGAGATGATGCTAGAGAAGGTTTGACGGCGATCATTTCAGTGAAAGTACCTGATCCAAAATTCTCTTCACAAACCAAAGAAAAATTGGTATCCAGTGAGGTTAAGCCTGCGGTAGAACAGGCGATGAATAAGGAATTTTCAGCATATTTGTTGGAAAATCCGCAAGCAGCAAAGTCCATTGCAGGCAAAATCATTGATGCTGCCCGTGCTCGTGATGCTGCTCGTAAAGCCCGTGAAATGACCCGTCGCAAAAGTGCTTTAGATATTGCAGGACTACCTGGCAAATTAGCCGATTGCCAAGAGAAAGATCCTGCATTATCAGAACTTTATTTGGTCGAGGGTGATTCGGCAGGTGGTTCGGCAAAACAAGGTCGGAACCGTAAAATGCAAGCGATCCTTCCACTAAAAGGTAAAATTTTGAATGTCGAACGTGCACGTTTTGACAAGATGATTTCCAGTCAAGAAGTTGGGACATTGATTACTGCACTAGGTACAGGGATTGGTCGTGAAGACTATAACCCTGACAAATTGCGCTATCACAAAATCATCATCATGACCGATGCTGATGTCGATGGTTCGCACATTCGCACGCTATTATTGACCTTCTTCTTCCGTCAAATGCCAGAATTGGTCGAGCGTGGTTATATTTATATTGCTCAACCACCGCTATATAAGCTGAAAAAAGGCAAGCAAGAACAATATATTAAAGATGAAGAAGCACTCGAAACTTATTTGATTTCTAATGCGATTGATGATTTAGCGCTGCATACCAATGCGGATGCACCTGCGGTGAGTGGTGCTGCACTTGAGCAACTCATCAAAGATTATCAAGTATCACAGAAGTCGATTAGCCGTTTGACGCAGCGCTTCCCTGCGACTCTGCTTGATGCTTTGCTTGAACTTGAAGCGTTCCATACCGAACAAAAAACCGATCAAGCCTATGTACAGCAATGGTCTGAACAGTTGATTGCAGTGATGAATCGCATACAACCAAGTTTGCGTAGCGAGTTTGAGCTTGAGCAGTTCGATGTGCAGGTTGAGGGCGAAACGAAGGCGACTTATTATCCACGTGTGACCGTATACGTGCATAATCTGCCACATCATTATTTACTGGATGGTTCGCTACTTCACTCTACCGAATATGCACGTTTGCTGAAAAATTCAAAAAGTTGGTTTAACTTATTGGAAAAAGGCGCATTCTTGGAAAAAGGTGAACGTAAAATCTTCGTCGAAAACTTCCATCAAGTGTGGCAACAGATTTTACAAGACTCACGTCGTGGCATGATGATTCAGCGCTACAAAGGTCTTGGAGAAATGAATGCGGAACAACTCTGGGAAACCACCATGGATCCTGAAAACCGCAATATGCTACAAGTCACCATTGACGATGCCATCGAAGCAGATCGTATGTTCTCTTGTCTGATGGGTGATGACGTCGAGCCACGCCGTATCTTTATTGAAGATAATGCACTGAATGCGGATATTGATGCCTGATATGAATTGTAATATCGGAAATTTTCACTTTTAGTTGCAACATGCTAAATTAAAAGTGTCAAAAACAAAGCGTCGAAACGTCAGTTTTGGCGCTTTTTTCATGGAGAACTGAAATAGTTAAAAAGGAAATAAATATGGATATTCAACAACAAGACGATGGCAAACATGGTCTATTTCAAGCTCTAGATAATGATAACGGCAAAGAAAAGCTCGCTGGAGAAATGACATATACATCGGCTGTCGAAGAAATGTTTATCATTGATCACGATGTGTTAGAAGATTATCGTGGACAAGGTATCGGTCGTCAGCTTTTAGATGCAGTAGTCGCCTTCGCTCGATGAAAAAACTTAAAAATCATTCCTTTATGCCCTTATGCAAAATCTGTATTCGATAAAGATCCAAGTATTGCCGATGTGCTTAGAAATTAATACTATATTTATCAAAAACTTAAATGTAGTGTAATGAATGACTTTCGTTCGTCGGAAAGCCTTTCATTTTACTTTCACTTTAAAAAGTTTTGTGAGATTCTAATCCAATTCAAAATTTCGGAGTAGATTTTGAATCTTTAAAAAATGGACTTTTTGAAGCTGCTTTAGACAATTTCTAAAGTTGTGCACAAACTTGTCCACAGCTTAATCTATTGAATTAATAATGAAAAATAATATTTACACTAAAGGGTTATCCACAAATTTAAATTTATTCGCTAGACCTTATACTTTCTTTCCACAGACTTTTTAAATTTAAACGTCGTATTTCAATTTTGGTTTCGATATGAAAATCGCTATAATATGCGGTTTCTTCTTTTCTCTTTTAGTTTGGTCGTTTGAATCTCATGTTTTGACCATTCTGAATTTTTACTTTACGTCATCACTTAGCGGAACTATGCCAATGAATGCGGTCAACACTATCGATGCTCAGCCTTTAGTTGGAATTATTATGGGCTCTCAATCTGATTGGGCGACACTTGAGCACACTGCGAATATGTTGCAACAGCTCAATGTGCCTTTTGAGGCGGAAGTGGTGTCTGCGCATCGTACCCCAGATCGCTTGTTTGAATATGCTGAAACAGCACGTGAGCGTGGTATTCAAGTGATTATTGCAGGTGCGGGCGGTGCAGCGCATTTACCGGGGATGTGTGCTGCAAAAACAGATCTACCAGTACTCGGTGTGCCGGTGAAATCGTCTATTTTAAATGGTGTGGACTCTCTGCTTTCTATCGTACAAATGCCTGCAGGTATTGCTGTAGGTACTTTAGCGATTGGTCCTGCAGGTGCGACCAATGCAGCGATCATGGCGGCGCAAATTGTCGGTTTACAGCGTGCGGATATTGCTCAAAATGTCGCAGATTTCCGCAGTGCCCAAACAGCGAAAGTAGAGAACAATAACATCCCAGGTCAGGTTTAAGGTCGAGATCATGTCAAAAATGAAGATTGGTATTTTTGGTGGTGGTCAGCTTGGTCGCATGATGGCGCAAGCCGCTTTGCCTTTGAATATTCAATGTACTTTTTTCGAAGCCAGTACAGATTGCCCTTCTGCAATTTTGGGTCAAGTGATTTCTAGCCAAGAAGAAAATGGTTTAGAAAAATTCATGCAAAGTGCTGATGTATTTAGTTTGGAGTTTGAAAATACACCACTTACAGATGTTGATCAGCTCGTCCAATCTAAGAAAATTTATCCACCACGTCAGGCTTTGGCGATTGCGCAAAATCGTTTGTTGGAGAAATCTTTATTTGATGAGTTAGACATTCCAGTTGCACCGTATCGTGCGGTAGATAGTTTAGAGAGTTTACAGCAAGCCGTAAGCGATTTAGGTTTGCCGATTGTGCTCAAAACCGCAACAGGTGGCTACGATGGTAAAGGTCAATTTGTCCTCAAAAATGAAGCGCAGATTGATGAAGCATGGGCTGAACTTGGTGCAGCTAAATCATTAATTGCAGAAAGTTTTGTGCAGTTCAACCGTGAAGTGTCGATCATTGCGGTGCGTGGTCAAGACGGTGAAGTACGGACATGGGATCTGGCAGAAAACCATCATCATCATGGCATTTTGTCGCATTCGATCATCCCTGCGCCGAATAGCTTACATTTACAACCGATCGCTGAAGACTATATCACTCGTCTACTCAATCATTTGGACTATGTTGGTGTACTGACCCTTGAGCTGTTTGTCACTGAACAAGGCATGTTTGCCAATGAAATGGCGCCACGAGTTCATAATTCGGGACATTGGTCGATTGAAGGTGCGGTATGCTCACAATTTGAAAATCATATTCGTGCAGTAGCAGGCTTACCACTCGGGTCAACCAAAACGATCCGACCAACGGTGATGGTGAATATTATTTCACAGCATCCAAAGACAGCACTCATTCTCGCTTTAGACAGTGCGCATCTACATCTTTATGACAAATCTGAAAGAGAAGGCCGAAAGCTAGGACACATCACGCTTATGCCGAATTCGAGTGATGAATTGACTGCACTTTGTCGGAAATTAGCGGTAATTTTACCTGAACCATTGGCACTTGATGCGGCAATGCAGATACAGTTTTAATTCAGAATGAATTAAAAAAATGTGAACTACTTAAAAATATTTTTATTCTTTGTATTGTAAATCCCTTTTTTTTCGATATAATGGATAGCGTAAAATCCCTTTTTGGTTTTATACGGTAACACACCCCTGTTGCCGTTTTTTTTTGCCTAAAATTTGGCTTTTAAATCGCTGAATCGTGTAAAAGCGATTAAGCATTAAAATGCAGTCATGTGTTCCACGTGAAACAATTCTTTTAAAACGGTTGCTTTGAAGGCACAGATGCCAATGCAGATTTGAGCAACTGCCAACACTTTTCAACGGTTTCAATATTTACCCTTTCTCCAGGTGCATGTGCGCCACGGATATCAGGACCAAAAGATACCATTTCTAGATGCGGATAATGCTCTGCAATGATGCCACACTCCAATCCTGCATGAATCACTTTACGTTTTGCTTCGATGCCAAATACATCTCGGTAGGCTTGTTGCAAGCAGGCTAAAGCTTTGGAACTTGGATTTGGTGTCCACCCTGAAACAAGTGGTGCTAAAGTCGCTTGAAGATTATGGTTGATAAAGTGCTGTTGAATTCGCTCCGCTAATGCGCCTGCATCAGAATTCACCAAAGAGCGCACCATAATAGATGCTTTAATTGCATTCTGATCTATAGACACCACACCGATATTATTCGAGGTTTCAACAATATCAGGAATAGTTTGGCTAAATTTGCTCACACCATATGGGCAATTGGCTAAAGCTTGGAGCCATTGATTCTGTTGTTTTTCTTCTAAAATGTATTGATGATTTTGCGTAGATTTCTGAATTTGGATATGCAAATCACCATCAATGTGTTGTAGTTTCTCTCGCCATTTGCATTCCGTATTGAATATAGCCTGTTGTAAGTTTTCAAATTGATTGATTGGAATCGCAATAGTTGCAGAGGCTTCTCTTGCAATGGCATTACGTGCTGTGCCGCCTTGCATAGAGATTAAATGACCGTCTAGATTGTGCAGGTATTCTGATAAAAATTTCGCCAAAATCACATTGGCATTACCACGACCTTCATGGATATCTAGCCCAGAATGTCCGCCTTTGAGTCCGAAGATTTGCAAATCATAAAATGCTAAATTTGGTGGTGCTTCGATAAGCTGAGCAGTTTGATTGACCTGAACATCCTGACTGCCCGCACAGCCTAAATACAATTCACCCCATTGTTCGGTATCAATATTGATCAGCCATTGGCCGTTTAAAATATTTGGCGATAAAAATCGTGCGCCACTCATGCCTGCTTCTTCATCAACGGTGAGTAAAACCTCAATTGGTCCATGTGCAAAATCGTCTGACTCAAGCACAGCCAAAGACAGCGCGACACCAATGCCATTATCCGCACCTAAGGTGGTATGTTTTGCAATGAGCCAACCCTCTTCGATCACTGGTTGGATCGGATCGTGTAGGAAGTCATGCACTGTATCTCGATTGACTTGTGTGACCATATCGAGATGACCTTGCAGAATGACAGGAATCGCATTTTCCATACCTTCGCTTGCAGGTTTTCGAATGACGAGATTACCGATGTCATCGACTTCCGCTTCCAAGCCTCGTTGTATTGCCCACTGTTGAAGATAATCACGTATCATCTGCTCATGCTTTGATGGGCGTGGAATTGTGCATAAGGTTTGAAAGTGTCGCCAAACGATTTGTGGTGTAAGTAAGCCAATTTCAACAGTAGGCATGATGGGTCATCTAAGAGTTTTGGTGTATGTATCATATGTCAAATCGGCAATAGGTTATGCAACTATTTTTAAACTTTGTACGAAATGACGTACAACTTTTGGCGTAGATGTAGGCTTTCTGTAAGTGGATAAAGTTTATAAAATGATCACATCATCAGACAGGATGTCTGTGATAAAAAAGCTTGCTGTGAAGCAACAGAGTAAATGGATTACTCATCAATAAGTGAAATAGAAACAGGACGTTTCTTGATAATAGTGCTGTGAAGCACCAAGCGAAAGGACATTCGCACTAATCACAAGCAACTCAAAAAAAGCCTTAAGGTTCGTCTTAAGGCTTTTTTCTTATCGGATGGAAAAACAGTTTAAGTTTTCTATGTTGGTCGAATTACAACAATATTGAACGAATATCTTGCAATAACTTGGTCAATTTATGGGTAAATCTTGCGGCATCTGCACCATTAATCACACGATGATCATAAGACAGTGACAATGGTAGCATCAGCTTCGGTTGGAACTGCTGTCCATCCCAAACAGGTTGCATGGTCGCAGGTGAAATCCCGAGAATCGCAACTTGTGGCCAATTCACCAGTGGCGTAAATGCCGTACCACCGATACTCCCTAGACTGGTGATGGTGAAGTTAGCACCTTGTAAGTCTTTCGGTGCGAGCTTCTTATCACGTGCTTTTTGGCTGAGTTCAGCCAGTTCTGTGGCAATTTGCGAAATTGATTTTCGATCAGGGTTACGTAGTACAGGCACGGTCAAACCATTCTCTGTAGCGACTGCAATACCCATATGAATTTCATTGCGTATCAGCACCGATTTTTGATCATCCGCAAGATGACTGGCAAAATAAGGCTCTTGCTTGAGCAAATGCGCCACCGCTTTTGCGATAAAAGCCAAAATTGTTAGGCTTGTTCCACGATTCTTAAAGTCAGCTTTAAGCTCATTCCGCCATGCTTCCAGTGCAGTAATATCTGCAAGATCGAACTGTGTCACTTGCGGAATAAAGTTGTTTAAAGACAGCTGTGGTACGGATACTTGTTGCAAGCGAGTCATTGCTTTGACTTCAGCTCCACCATACGCATCAAAACTTGGTAGTTTTGGTAGACTAGAGGCTTGTGCTACACCATTAGTACCTACTGACGATGTATTTAAACGACCTTTGACATAAGCATAAACATCTTCTTTCAAGATACGGTCATTTGAACCAGTAGCTTTGACTTGGCTGAGCACGACGCCGAGTTGACGCGCCATTTGACGTACCGCAGGTCCTGCATAGACTTTGGCATTGGCTTCGATTTCAGCATCAGTGAGTTTTGCTCTGCTGGTACCTTGTTCAGTACTAGATGACGTTGTTGTTGCAGATTCAGCCTGTGGTTTTTCAGCGGAAGTCGTTTGCGCTTTTACTTCAGAGGGCTTTTGCGCTTCTGTTGTGGTCGCACTCTCGCAACTTTGTGCGCCCGCACCTGATGTTAATTTCAATGTCAACATCAATACGCCTTCTTTCACCATGTCGCCAGTTTTAACAGCGATAGAGAGCACTTCACCGCTGGCAGTACTTGGCACTTCGACAGTGGCTTTATCCGACTCCACCACGATAATGCTATCGTCTTCGGCAATGACATCGCCGACTTTGACCAACACTTCGGCAACAGAGGCTTTCTCCACGCCAATATCAGGCACTTTTAGTTCGATTTCACGACTTTCAGATGGTGCTTGTGCTTGAGGTGCATCTTCTACTTTTGCATCGCCAGTTGATGGTGCTTCAGTTTCTGGTGTTGCTTCAGCTTTAGTTGCAGATTCTTCGCTTGCATCAGATGACTCTCCAGCTTCCAATTCGATCAATAGTGTGCCTTCTTTCACGGTATCACCGATATTGACCGAAATGGATTTTACCGTACCGCTGGCAGTGCTCGGTACTTCGACCGAGGCTTTGTCAGATTCTAAAACCAAAATGCTGTCATTTTCAGCAATTTGGTCACCGACTTTGACTAAAATCTCGGTGACTTGGGCTTGATCTACACCAATATCAGGAGTAATGATTTGCATGATTATTTCTCCTCTGTTGATGTTGGTTCAACATATTCAGCAACGGGTTTGATTTCAGCGTGATCTTGAGGTTGCCAAGCAATCGGACGATCTACGTCAATTTCAAAACTGGTAATCGCATCTTTAACCAAACGATTATCCACTTCACCTTCGTCAGCAAGCTGTTTTAGCGTAGCAACAACGATATGTGCTGCATCCACTTCGAAGTAGCTACGCAACTTTTCTCGGGTATCTGAGCGACCGTAGCCGTCTGTACCGAGGGTGGCATAAGGACGATTGTCAGGTAAATATGGACGAATCTGCTCGCTATACATGCGCATATGGTCTGTAGTTGCAACCACAGTGCCTTGATATGGGCGTAATTGCTGAGAAAGCCAGCATTCTTTCGGCTCGTCACTCAGCGGATGATTGCGATTGTATTCTTCACACGCCATACCTTCTCGAGCCAGCTCGTTAAAGCTGGTGACGCTCCAGACATTGCTGTGGATTTGGTATTCTTCACGTAGAATTTTTGCGGCTTTGATCACTTCACGCAGGATCACACCTGAGCCAAGTAATTGCACAGTGGCTTGATCGTCTTTTTCAAATAGGTAGATACCACGACGAATGCCCTCTTCAACGCCCTCAGGCATCGCAGGATGCTCGTAATTTTCATTCATGACGGTGAGGTAGTAGAACACACGCTCTTGGTCTTGATACATGCGTTTTAAGCCATCATGTACGATCACCGCAAGTTCATAGCCAAAACATGGATCATATGCCACGCAGTTTGGAATGGTCGCAGCCAAGATGTGAGAATGACCATCTTGGTGTTGCAAGCCTTCGCCATTCAATGTGGTACGTCCAGCGGTTGCACCGAGCAAGAAACCTTGTGCCTGTGCATCACCCGCTGCCCATGCTAAATCACCAATGCGTTGGAAACCAAACATCGAGTAATACATGTACATTGGGATCATTGGCAGGTCATTGGTCGAGTAACTGGTCGCCAAAGCAGTCCATGCGCTCATTGCGCCTGCTTCGTTGATGCCTTCTTGTAGCATGTGACCGTCTTTGGCCTCACGGTAGTTCATCAACTGTTCATTGTCTTCAGGGGTGTAATGCTGACCATTGACCGCATAAATCCCGAGCTGACGGAACATACCTTCCAGACCAAAAGTACGTGCTTCATCAGGCACGATCGGTACCACACGATCTTTAATGGCTTTTTCTTTAAGCAAGGCAGAAATTAAGCGCACCATCATCATGGTGGTGGACAATTCTTTTTCACCGCTACCTTTAAGCACGGCGTCAAATACGCTCAGCTCAGGAATAGGAAGCGTTTCACTTTCTTTACGACGTGCTGGTAAATAACCACCCAAAGCCTCACGGCGGGCTTTCATGTACTTCAATTCAGGTGAATTTTCTGCAGGACGGAAGAATGGCAGCTCTTGAAGTTGTTCATCGCTAAATGGCAAATTGAAGCGATCACGGAAGTATTTTAGCGATTCAACAGGCAGTTTTTTTATTTGGTGCGTTTTATTAATACTTTCTGCTTCATGAGAAAGCCCATAACCTTTAACGGTTTTTGCCAAAATCACCGTTGGCTGACCATTGCCTTGAATCGCAGCGGCGTAAGCGGCATAGACTTTATATGGATCGTGACCACCACGATTCAGTGCGTCAATGTCTTGATCACTGAGATGTTCAACCAGTTTTTTCGCTTCAGGATATTTACCAAAGAAGTTTTCACGAGCATAGCCACCGCCTTTGACTTGTAGGCGTTGATAATCGCCATCAACCGCTTCTTCCATGACGGCTTTTAACGCACCTGAATCATCTTTATTCAGCAATGGATCCCAATGACGTCCCCAAATCACTTTGATCACACGCCAACCAGCACCACGGAAAATCGACTCCAGTTCTTGAATGATTTTGCCATTACCACGCACAGGACCATCGAGGCGCTGTAAGTTACAATTAATGACCCAGATGAGGTTATCCAAGCCCTCACGACCTGCCAGTGAAATCGCACCGAGGCTTTCAGGCTCGTCCATTTCACCATCGCCGAGATATGCCCAAACTTTACGATCTTCCTCTTTGATTAAGCCACGATTCATCAAATACTTTTGAATATGCGCTTGATAAATCGACATGATTGGACCAAGACCCATGGATACCGTTGGGAATTGCCAATATTCAGGCATGAGATACGGATGCGGGTAACTTGACAGGCCATTGCCATCCACTTCACGGCGGAAGTTTTCCAGTTGATTTTCGGTCAAACGCCCTTCTAAAAAGGAACGTGCATAAATCCCTGGTGCAGAGTGACCTTGATAATAAATCATGTCGCCACCAAAGTTGTCGCTATTTGCTCTGAAAAAATGGTTAAAACCAACATCATACAATGTTGCACTGGATGCAAAAGTCGCCAAATGTCCGCCGAGATCATCGACTTTATTGGCACGAAGTACCATAGCCAAGGCATTCCATCGAATCAGTGCACGAATACGGCGCTCCATATCAGGATCACCCGGCATCGCAGGTTCTTCACTGACAGAAATGGTATTTAAGTAAGGCGTGTTTAGGCGTTGAATTGGGACATGTTTAGCGATGGCACGTTGATATAATGTTTTTAAAATAAAAGCAGCACGTTCAGTGCCCATATGTTCGATCACCGAATCAAACGCATCCTGCCATTCTTTTGTTTCCAACGCATCCTTGTCACCATAAAAAGTCATTTTTCCACCTATCCTATTCTACGTGCCTGATTTATCTTTCCATAAATCATTGTGATTGTCCTTAGTTCTCAGACTAAATGACGACGTACATAGCATATCGGCTTTATCGTATTACCATGTGGCAAAAGACGACGCTTAACAAATATTCACAGAAAGCGGTCAAAAGTTCGCAAAAGCCATGCAAAGTGCATCATGAAAAAGAATAATATTTTAGCGTATTATATTTTTAACGACGAATAAGGCATTGCACACATCTTTATCATTAATATTGAAGAAAAGCATAGTAAGGGCATGATTTTCTATAAATGTTTTGATAAAGATTAAAGGTTAGTTAATGGTTAAGTAGTATATAAAACGCAAAAAACGCTCAATGGATGATTGAGCGTTTGGAATAACGGAGAATTTTTTGCGTTATGGCAATAATGCTAAGTATGTTGAAGGGTTTTGACGTTTATCGTTTTTAACCACTTCAAAGTGTAAATGTGGACCTGTACAACGACCTGTACAGCCAACATTAGCAATATGATCGCCAGCATTGACATAATCGCCAACTTTTGCGATTAGGCGTGATGCGTGCGCATAGCGTGTCTTATATCCGTTACTATGATCAACTTCAACATAATAGCCATAACCACTGCCCCAACCTGATTTAGTAACGACACCAGCACCACTTGCATAAATTGCAGTACCAGTCGGTGCAGAAAAGTCGATGCCAGAATGTTGGCGTGTTGTACCCAACAAAGAACGCATACCATAGTTTGAGCTGACACGTGCATCAGGAACAGGATGAGCTGTCATCCAAGTCCCTGTTGAAGCGCTTGCATATTTGCTCAAAGAGGCGTTATTAAATTCAACCGATGTTTGAGACGCAGACGCCAAAGTTGCATTGCTAATGGTTTGTTCATCTTGTGAATAAGAACCTTTCCCGAGCGTACGAGAAAGTTGTTCTAAACGATCCATCGACTCGATGCTGTTTAAAGACTGATAGTCGGCAAAAGCGACAGACATTGCAGAACTAGCGAACGACAACGCAAGTAAAAAACGACGAATGTGCATAAATAAAAACCTCGAATTCCAGATCATCATGAAGAGGACTTGCGAATAAATTTTTCGGGACTAACATATAACGATCAATCATCGTAGATGATCAGTCTATGCAACAGTCCAAAACATTATTTCAAGGGCTTCGTCAGCCATCTTCACAACGTGTCGGAAATTTTACATTTCTACAAAAGCAAGTTGAGGCTTGGCAACAACTTACAAAATTAATTCAACCTTTATTACCCCTTGAGGGCTCGTGGCAGGTTGTATGTTATCAGCATGGCACGCTTATTATTGCAGGTGACAATCAAGCTTTGATTAGTCAAGTGCGCTATTTGCAAAGCCAATATATTCGGAATCTAAAAGCAATCCCAGCTCTAGTCGATGTGCAACAAATCAAAATAGTTATGCAATCAGTTTCACAACCACCTAGTAGCAAAAAATATACACGAAAGAAACGATTGTCAAATCAAATTCAAGAAGAGATACAACAAGCAGCTCGAATCGTGAAGGATGCCAAGCTTAGCGAAGCTTTAATACGTTTGGCAAGTCAAGATCAGGAGTGAAATGTTACGAAACCATGAAATAAGAGCAAAATCAATATAATAAAAGTCTTTGTCAAATGTAATATTATAACATTTAATTCAATGCTGACAGTTATTTAGCCAATCGGGACATATTTTATTGGGCATTGTTCTTGGTTACAAAAAGTTACAATTTCAAAGCTACTTGGATCTGCTTGAATGGCACGTAAAAGCTTGTTATTGAGCAAATGTCCTGACTTAAACGCATCAAATCGAGCGATAATTTGGTGACCAAGTAAGTATAAATCGCCAATCGCATCTAAGATTTTGTGGCGAACAAATTCATCGGAATAACGTAGACCACCTTCATTTACGACGCCATTTTCATCAAGACCGATGGCATTCTCAAGATTGGCACCTAAGGCTAAATTATTCGCTTGGAGTTGTTCTAAGTCTTTCATGAAGCCAAAAGTACGTGCTTCACTGATTTCAGCAACGAAATTTTCTGTAGAAAATTCGATTGAAGAAGATTGATGGCGTTTATCAAAGGCAGGATGATCAAAATCAATGGTAAAGTTAAGCTTAAAACCATCGTATGGGCGAAATGATGCGGTTTTATCGTCAGTTTGAACGTGTATTTCTTTTTTAATTTTGATAAATTTTTTGGCGTGTTCTTGCTCCGTGAGTTCACCTTGAAGTAATAAATAGATAAAAGGCCCTGCACTACCATCCATGATGGGAATCTCGGCAGCGTCGATTTCGATAATGAGGTTATCTATACCCAGTGCGGCAATCGCACTCATGACATGTTCAACGGTGCCGACTTTGACCTTACCTTTCACCAAGTTTGAGCACATAAAGGCTTCTTGGATCAGCATGGCTTCGGCAGGAATTTCAACCACTGGGTCGAGATCGATGCGACGAAAGACAATTCCTGTATCACATTCGCTCGGTAAAAAGTTGATTTTGACTTTTTTTCCGCTATGTAACCCGATACCGCTCGCACGAACGACTCGGCGGATTGATCTTTGTTTAAACATATTTACTTACAAGATGAGCAATTGTAACTAAGGTAGCACAAAATAGAATGTAAAAAAACATAAGGATCATTGCTGTAGACAATGATCCTTATGCCGAATACAGGTTATTTGCGTTGTTGTTTTTGCAAGTAGTCTTGAATGCTCATTGGCGCTGGACGAGGTGAACCCGAACTTTGTTGGGTTGATGCTGCATGATCATTATTAGCAGCAGGATTACTCTGTGCTTGACGACTGATTGCAGGAACATCTTCTTCTTCAGTTGTGCTTTGAGCAGGTTGATTTGAGCGTTGTGTGGTTGTTTTTGGCGTTGATGAAATGTCATCATTATTACGTGTCAAACCTGTTGCCACCACGGTGACACGGATCTCGTCACGTGCATCTGGATCAATTGCTGTACCGTAGAATAATTGCACTTCGTCTTCATCGACGATTTGCGCGACATAATCGGCAATCGTTTCAGCTTCACGTAAAGAAACGTCTTCACCGCCAGTGATGTTGATCAACACCCCTTTGGCATCGCTGATATTAACTTTATCAAGGAGCGGGCTACGAATCGCCATTTCAGCAGCTTGTTCAGCACGCTTTTCACCACGACCAATCCCTGTACCCATCATGGCATAGCCACGTGTGCTCATGGCAGTTTTTAAATCGGCAAAGTCAAGGTTAATCAGACCAGGATTAACCACAAGGTCGAAGATACTGCGTACCGCATTGAGCAATACATCATCGGCTTTCTTGTAGGCATCCTTCATCGAGATATCGCCATACACATCTAACAAACGAGAGTTTGGAATGATGATCAGCGAATCAACATGTTTTTCTAATTCTTCAATACCCAGCTCAGCCGCTTTGATACGACGGCGTCCTTCAAAACGGAAGGGAGTAGTGACTACGCCAACAGTGAGCAAACCCATTTCTTTGGCAATCTCAGCAACGACTGGCGCACCACCTGTTCCTGTACCACCGCCCATACCTGCGGTGACGAAGACCATGTCTGTACCTTCAAGATGTTGACGAATCGCATCACGAGTTTCTTCGGCAGCAGTACGACCAATTTCTGGGTTGGCACCAGCGCCAAGACCACGGGTGCTTTGTTCGCCGAGTTGCACTTTGTTTGGTGCAGACATGCGATCTAGCGCTTGTTTATCTGTATTAGCACAGATAAATTTCACCCCTGCGATTTTTTGTTCGACCATATTTTGAACGGCGTTACCACCACCACCGCCAACCCCAAAAACGGTGAAGCGTGCTTGTCCGTAACTGTCCATTTCGTCATCATCTATATATGTAATTGAATTTGTAGGCATGACCTTCCGACTTCCAAAATTGTGTTATAGCAGTCACTTATGCCCGTATACTGCCTGAAATAAAAGCTAAATATTAGCACGCTGTTTTCAGTTTGTAATATCTCATACTCAATTTATTACAAACAAAAAAATTTCCTTACCAAAGCACTGTTTTTTGTGCAAAAAAAGCCCAACGACTTTTTTAGAAAAAGTTTTTCAAATTTGAGAGTAAGTCGTTGCTACTGTTGACCATTCTCTTCCAAATTGAAGATGTATTTTGATTTTCATCAATGACGCTTTCTTGTGCTTCGCTTTGGCTAAACATCAGTAATCCACTCGCCGTGGTATAAATGGATCGACGTAACGCTGCTAGAAGTTCATCTTTACTATACACCTGCAATGGCGGATTACCGAGATGGGCAGATACGCCAAGCTTACGACGTGCATGACTGACTGCACCTTCGATTTGGCTAGCGTCACCTGTCAAGACCACGCCATGATAAAGATTGGCAAGCGCCCCATTGGTATTGAGCTCTTGATAGACACGATCAAAGATCTCATCGTAACGCGCTTTGATAATGTCTGCGAGTTCGATACGGCTAATGGTTTGAGGGCCATCAATACCTTGTACTTGGATCATATGATCTGGCTTGATCGCGCTATGATCAACACAACCATGCAAATGTTTAATTCGCTCGGCTTCGTCAGTTGTCAACTGTAGTACAGCTGCAATATCACGAGTAACGTGTTCTCCACCTAGAGGTAATGTGCTTGCAAAAGCGAGATGCCCACCGAGATAGACTGCAATATTGGTCGTCCCTGCACCGATATCAATGAGGCAGACGCCATACTCTTTTTCATCTTTGAGTAAGCTTGCTTCAGCGGTTGCAAGGGCTGAAATGACCATCTTTTCCACACCAATACCTGCACTTTTCAATGCTTTATCAAGGTTTTGCATGGTGCTAATCGGGAGCATCATCAGTTGATAATGACCCGTTAAAGTTTGCCCAGTAAACCCGATAGGATTGTGCACCCATTCGTCAGTATCATCAACGGCAAAGCCAAGTGGCACAGCACTGGCAAGATAATAATCTGGAATGAGATGATTGGTTTTGGCAAGCTCTAAAGCACGTACCACTTCATTGGTGCTAATCGAGCCATCTGCACTGGTAATTGCTGTGCGTCCAGAAGCATAGAAGCTACGTAGGTCGGTACTAGGAATAGACACCCAAGCACTATTGATACGGCATTCAGCTTGGTCTTCGGCTTCTTGCACGGCATTTTTAATCGCAGAAACGACTTTATCAAGGCTGACAATTTTGCCTTTACTCATGCCACGATTGCGAGCATGTGACATCCCGATGACTTCGATTTTGTCTGGTGCGTGAACCTTGCCGATCAACACCGTCACTTTATGTGTTCCAATATCTATGGCCACAACTGATGGCACAGCTTCACTCATTGTTCATTACCATTATGACTTTTATTATACGGTTGCGATGCAGATTGCTTGGCGCAGACCGTATGCTTCATCTGTTAAAAAAATGCCCTATTATGGGCTTGATTGGGTTTGCTCCGCAACAGTTACACCAGGTGTTGGAATGACAAACTGTCCATTATGAATATTGACAGGTTGAGCATTCTTCCACTGTACAGCGAGACCGTTGCGATATCTTAAATCTATCCCAGCGATATTGTCCCAAACTAAACCTAAATCTGTTTTAGCAATTTCGCTTAATCTTTGTAACTTGCCCATCGTCTGATCTTGATCAACAATCAAACGCATACCGTTATCAAACTGCATAAACCACGTCATACGCTCTGTCAGATATAGCTCTTTAAGACGCATGTTCATTGGGCTAAACATTTGATTGATATCACGATACTTGGTCATCATCATGCGTGATTGCGAGTTCGGACCATGTAATAATGGCAAGTTGCGGTGATCAAAACCTTGTACAGGTTTAAATACCACACCATCATCACTCAAATAACGACCTGTACCCCACCGTGCAACCGCATGCCGTGGTGTGACACGCAAAACGATTGCATTTGGCCACGCACGGGATACCACTACACGATCGACCCAAGACAAACCTAAGGCATGATCACGAATCTGTTCAAGATCTGTGGTGAAATAACCGCTCGCTGTATCGGCTTTGATATGTTTAATCAACGCTTTTTGCGCAGGTGCACTGACACCAACCACATCGACATGATCGATTCCTGCATGCATAAAACGCTGATACAACGCATAACCACCAAAGACAAACACCAAGATGGCAAATATCAATAATAGCCAACTTCCCCACGACAACAACTTCTCACCAAGACTTGGTGGCTTGTCATGTATTGAGGTGGTCGCTGCTTGACGACGTCGCAGGGACAAGGGAAGTTGTGCCATCTTAAATGTTTTAGCCCAAAGTCTGCTCTAAAATTGTCAAACAGAGTTGATCGAAATTGAGTCCAATCGCTTGTGCTGCTTTCGGTACAAGTGAGTGATCTGTCATACCTGGAACGGTATTCACTTCAAGTAACCAAAAATTTCCTTGCTCATCACGCATGGCATCAATACGCCCCCAACCTGATGCACCAACGGCTTGAAAAGCACGCAGTGCCAATTCTTTCAAATGCTTTTCGTCAGCATCAGAAAGTCCTGATGGAATGCCATATTGGGTATCGTTACGTTTATATTTTGCTTCATAGTCGTAGAACGCCACATCTTTCGGCGGTTCTAAGCGAATCACAGGTAAAGCTTCACCATTTAAAATGACCACAGTATATTCTGAGCCTGTGATCCATTGCTCCGCCATGACGATCGAATCGTGCGTAGTTGCTTTAGATAATGCCGTAGAAAATTCTTCGGCTTTCTCCACTTTACTCATGCCGATGCTTGAGCCTTCGTGTACAGGCTTGATGATCAGTGGTAGACCAAGCTTATCAATCACTTCATTGAAGTTGGTATCTGCTGTGATCAAACGATATGGCGCAGTTGGCAATTCGCTACCTTGCCAAATTTGTTTGGTTTTCACCTTATCCATGCCGATTGCAGAGCCTTGCACAGGTGTTCCAGTGTACGGAATATTGAGCCAGTCCAATACGCCTTGAATTTGACCATCTTCACCGCCACGACCATGCAAAAGGATAAATGCACGATCATACGCTGTAAGCTCTGTCACAGGACGAGTAAGCGGGTCAAAAGCTTCCGCATTGACACCACTACGTAGTAAGGCATCGAGGACAGATTGTCCACTATTGAGTGACACTTGGCGTTCCGCAGATTTTCCACCGAGTAATACCGCAACTTTTCCAAATTTATCTTGCACCTGTGACACGGTGAATTCCTTATTTCAAACAACTAAAATTTTAAAAACTTGCTCAATGAACTAGGTAAAGTTTTACTCAGTCAATTGAGTTGAAATCTCATATAAAACGCAAATCAAAACATTTATGCGTTGAGGTAGAGTCCATTTTGCGCCAATTCAACCGAAACTGCGCCAACATTACCTGCACCTTGTGTTAATAACAGATCATTTGCTTGTAACAAATTCTTTAATACGCTCGGTAATTGACCATCAACAGGGTCGATGATAATCGGTTCAACTTGTCCACGCAAACGAATTGCCCGTGCAAGACTGCGACTATCTGCACCGACGATTGGTTTTTCTCCCGCAGGATACACTTCCATCAACAGTAGCGCATCGACTTGTGACAGCACATCAACAAAGTCATCAAAACAATCACGTGTACGGCTAAAACGATGCGGTTGGAATAATAGCACTAAGCGACGATCAGGATGGCTTTGGCGAGCTGCTTTGATGGTCGCTTCGACTTCTTTTGGATGGTGTCCATAGTCGTCAACCAGTTTTACTGTACCATTGTCTTTGGCATATTCGCCTTGGACTTGGAAGCGACGACCTACGCCATTGAAACCTTCTAATGCACGAGCAATCGCTGCGTCTGACACACCTTCATCAGTGGCGACACCAATCGCTGCCAAAGCATTAAGTATATTGTGCATGCCGGGCTGATTAATGGTGAGGCGCAGTGGCTCACGATCTTTACGCAGTACGGTAAAGTGAGATTGCATACCGTCTTGCTCAACATCTATGGCACGAATGTCATTATCTTCTTCAAAACCATACGTCAGCACAGGACGACCGATACGAGGCATGATTTCACGGATATTGGCATCATCGCCACAGACCACGGCTAAACCGTAAAAGGGTAGTTTATGTAAAAATTGAATAAAAGTATCTTTTAAAGTGTCAAAGCTACCGCCATAGGTGTCCATATGGTCGGCATCGATATTGGTCACAATCGCTGCCATCGGCTCAAGATAGAGAAAAGAGGCATCAGATTCGTCTGCTTCGGCAACGATATAACGACTTGCACCAAGTGCTGCGTTGACTCCAGTACGATTCAGCAAACCGCCGATCACATAGGTTGGATCAAGGTTTTCTTCAGCAAGCATACAGGTCAGAAGACTGGTCGTTGTGGTTTTACCATGTGTCCCTGCGACCGCAATGCCGTGACGATAGCGCATGAGTTCACCGAGCATTTCAGCACGGCGTACCACAGGGATACGATGCTCATTTGCGGTTTGAATTTCAGGATTTTCTAGATCAATCGCCGTGGATACCACTAAGACATTGGCGCCATCAATATTACTTGCTTGATGCCCGATAAAGACTTCGATGCCATTTTTTTCAAGCTGCGCAGTCGTTTTTGAGGCTTTAATATCTGAGCCAGACACTTTATAGCCTTGGTTTTTCAAAACCTCAGCAATACCACACATGCCTGCACCGCCAATCCCTACAAAGTGAATATGCTTGATACGGCGCATTTCAGGGATTTTAATCAGTTGTTTGGCTTCTGTTGCGGTGAATGTGGTATCTGACATAGTTTTTCTCTAAAAAATCGTTTTCTAAATCGTTTGTTGAATTCGCTTGGGTAAGTGGCTTTATAAGCTTTCAACAAGTTCAGCAACATGTGCTGTCGCTTGGCTTTGCGCTTGTTGTCGAGCCTTGCTTGCCATAGTTAAAAGAACATCTCTCGACATTAATGGCGCAAGCAATTGCTGTAAACTTTCAGCAGTCATCGTTGCTTGAGGGCAAATTTGTGCTGCACCAACATCTGCCAAGTAATGTGCATTTGCGGTTTGATGATCATCTACCGCAGACGGCAAAGGAATAAAAATCGCCGCCACACCTGCGGTTGCCACTTCGGTCACCGTGAGCGCACCCGCACGACAAATGATTAAATCAGCTTGGCTGTAGGCAAGTGCCATATCTTCAATAAATGGTAAAACTTGGACTGCAAAGCCATCAACTTTTTGCAGGGCCTCATAGCGTTGCTCGGTAGATTCAAGTTGTTGTTGACCGCATTGATGACGCACTTGCATCGGTAAATTCAACCCAGTCAGTGCAGCAGGAATATGTTCATTCAATGCTTGTGCACCAAGTGAGCCACCAACAATGAGAATTTGTAAGGCTCGCTGTTCTGCATCACGTTGTTGATAGCGTTGCTCAGGCGCAGGAATCTGACAAATCTCCTGACGTACAGGATTGCCAGTAGTGATCAACTTTGAAGATTCTCGAAACGCCTTCGGAAACGCCTGACACACGGTTTTTGCAATCCGTGCAAGCTGTGTATTGGTAAAGCCTGCAACCGCATTTTGCTCGTGGATTAATACAGGAATACCAAGTATTCGCGCAGCCAATCCGCCTGGTCCGGACACATAACCGCCAAAACCTGCTACCGCATCAATTTTTAATGATTTCATAATCCGCATTGCTGCGATCGTTGCGCCAAGTATTTTAAATGGTGCTTTTAGTTTGCGAACAATACCATTACCACGCACACCTTGAATGTCGATTTGATGAATTGGAATATCATGTTGTTTTAATAGACGATTTTCCATGCCGTTTGGTGTGGCAAGCCAAGAGATTTGATGATCACGTTGCTGTAATGCTTTGGCAACTGCAAGCGCAGGGAAGACATGACCGCCAGTGCCCGCTGCCATCATCATAATGCGTCGACTAGGTTTTGATTGTGGATTTGAATGCTCAGAAGTCACGATAGGGCTTAAATGATTAAATGTGGATTAAACGAATTATTGTAATCTCAATGCGAGTGAACGCAAGCGAAATATTGCGCTGTGACAAATTGTCACAGCACAATTTTGGAAGTCTTGAAAAAAGCGCCTACGTAGGCAAACTTCTGCGTTGCTACTTGCTCGCAATCCTCATGTACAAGACGTACACTACGGTTGCTGTGCGAGGTGCGCCTTGAAATTTACGCTACTCGCTCGCTTTTTCCAAACCACCAATAAAGGTACTCAGTTTACTTCATCAAGCTTTCAGCACGAAGCGCCGTCAAAATACGCTGACCTGCACGACCAGTTGTCGGCAGTCCAAGACGTTGTTGTTCTATGCGAATTGCTTGACGACTTTTATCACCGATCAAGCCATCCACATCACCAATAGCATGACCACGTTGAAGTAATAAGGTTTGGATTTCACGACGTTCTGCACGAGAGGTGCCTGCGTCATCGGTTGGCCACGAAGCTTGGATGCCCGATTTACCTTGTAAGCGATCTGAGAGCATGGCAATGGCGAGGGCATAGCTTTCAGCAGCATTATAGCTATACAGTGCATCGAAGTTTTTAAAGACTAAGAATTTCGGACCATTCTCACCAGCAGGCGCAAGTAAACCTGCTTGGCTTGAACCACTTAAATTGCCTTGAATCACTTGAGAGCCATCAATACGTGTGACACCTTTAGCAACCCAATAGCTGAGAGACTTTTTATTACGACGACCTTCACCGCCAACATAATAGCCATCAGGCACACTCACCTCAAAGCCCCACGGCATGCCCGATTGCCAACCTGCTTTATCTAGAAAGTTTGCAGTGGAAGCGAGCGCATCAGGAACGCTTGATACTAAGTCACGACGACCATCACCATCAAAATCAACTGCTAAACGATCATAAGTCGAAGGCATAAATTGGGTATGACCAAATGCGCCTGCCCATGAACCTTTCAGTTGATCTTCGGTGAGATCGCCACGTTGTAAGATTTTCAAAGTCGTGAAAAACTCACCACGAAAATACGACTGACGACGACCTTCACAGCTGAGCGTACCCAGTGCTTGTAAAAGCGGATATTTTCCTGAAATATTGCCATAGTTACTTTCTACACCCCATACCGCAGCAATGGTTTCGGCAGGTACGCCATATTGTGTCGATGCACGATTCAGTGCGCTACGATGTTGTGCCATATTTTTTTGTCCATCATCGACACGTTCTTGATCAACCAATCCTGACAAATAATCCCAAATATCGGTGCTAAACTCAGGTTGATAATTTAACTTATCAATTACCGAATAGTCAGGCGTAAGAGATTGGGTATAGCGGTCATAAGTTGCACCTGATACACCTTTGGCAATGGCACTTGAGCGTAAGTCGGCAAGACAGCTTTGGAAGTTGTTAGCTGCTTGATATTGTTGTGATTGATAGTTTCCAGAAGTGGTGTTTGAACTTGATGAAATCATTGTTGAAGTGTTATTTCCATTAATCGGTACTGGCTGTCCATTAATGGTGAGCCCAGCATGCGCACTACCACTTAGAATAGCGACACCCGCCACGACAATATTTAATCTTGATAATGCAAAACGCATAGTAAACCTCAAAAATTATTTTTAAATTTCATTGACCTTAACATGATTCTTTCGGTAATTCAGAGTGGATTGCGTAAAGGAGTTTTGCATTGTCTTCATTTTGACTCCTTTTTTCATTGTCTAAGAAATAACGGTCTCATTACAAAAATTAGAATTTCTATATGCAAATCGCAATCAACAGTGCAATTTTAATTGAAATTTGTTTATAATAGCGCACGGAAATTACCAGTGAGATTGTTATGCTGACCATCGTTCAAGAAGCATTGACCTTCGATGATGTCTTGTTACTCCCTGCTTACTCTACAGTCCTCCCAAAAGATGTTTCTCTAAAAACACGCCTGACTCGAGATATTCAACTTAATATTCCGCTTGTTTCTGCGGCAATGGATACGGTGACAGAATCCCGTATGGCGATTGCAATGGCACAACACGGCGGTATTGGTATTTTGCATAAAAATATGGATATCGCTGCGCAAGCTGCAGAAGTACGCCGTGTGAAAAAGTTTGAAGCAGGTATGGTGAAAAACCCAATCACTGTTACGCCAAACACTACCGTGCGTGAGTTGATGGAAATCACTCAAGCCAATAATATCAGCGGTGTACCTGTGGTTGAAGGTGAAAAAGTTGTTGGTATCGTGACGGGGCGTGATACACGCTTTGAAACCAACCTTGAACAGCCTGTTAGTAATATCATGACACCACAAGATCGTTTGGTGACAGTGCGTGAAGATGAGTCTAAAGAAAATATTCAAGCCTTATTGCAAAAGCATCGCATCGAAAAAGTCTTGGTGATTGATGATCAACAAAACTTAAAAGGCTTGATCACTGTCACTGACTTTCGTAAAGCAGAGCTTTATCCAAACAGTTGTAAAGATGACTTGGGTCGCTTACGTGTCGGTGCTGCAGTCGGTACAGGTCAAGAAACACCAAGCCGTGTTGAATCATTAGTCGATGCTGGTGTTGATGTGATCGTAGTGGATACAGCACATGGTCACTCTGCGGGTGTCATTGAGCGTGTGCGTTGGGTCAAGCAAAACTTCCCACAAGTGCAAGTGATCGGTGGCAATATCGCAACAGGTGATGCAGCGTTGGCATTACTTGATGCAGGTGCAGATGCTGTCAAAGTCGGTATTGGTCCAGGTTCGATTTGTACCACACGTATTGTTGCAGGGATTGGCGTTCCGCAGATTTCAGCGATTGATAATGTAGCTCAAGCATTGAAAGAGCAAATTCCTTTGATCGCTGATGGTGGTATTCGCTACTCAGGTGATATTTCTAAAGCGATTGCCGCAGGGGCGAGTACCATCATGGTCGGTTCATTGATGGCAGGTACAGAAGAAGCACCGGGTGAAGTGGAGTTCTTCCAAGGGCGTTACTACAAAGCCTATCGTGGCATGGGTTCACTTGGTGCGATGTCTGGTTCAAGTGGCTCAGCAGACCGTTATTTTCAAGATGCCAAAGCAGGTGCGGAGAAACTGGTCCCTGAAGGTATCGAAGGACGTGTACCGTACAAAGGGCCAATGGGCAATATCGTACACCAAATGATGGGTGGCTTACGTTCATCAATGGGCTATACAGGTTCTGCAAGCATCGAAGATATGCGTCAACATGCCAAGTTTGTCAAAATTACTTCGGCAGGTATGAAAGAGTCGCATGTACATGACGTGACCATTACCAAAGAAGCACCGAACTATCGTGTTGGTTAAGATAATGATTTAAAAAGATCTGTTGAACAGATATTGTTTTTGAATCGTGAATATTGAAAACAGTCATCTACAGATGGCTGTTTTTTATTGTAAGATAGAGCAAATTTGTTCTACGCAAAAAATGATATAAGAGATTATTGATGAGTTATTTTGGCACGGATGGAATACGTGGACAGTTTGGTCAAACACCAATTACCCCAGAGTTTGCTTTAAGGCTTGGTTTTGCCGCTGGATCTGTGCTTAAACGCATTTTTCCAAAGAAAAAGCCAATTGTGGTGATGGGTAAAGATACAAGGCTGTCAGGCTATATCTTGGAATCTGCATTACAAGCAGGATTAAATTCGGCGGGCGTATACGTACATTTGCTTGGTCCATTGCCGACTCCTGCGATTGCCCATCTTACTCGTGCGCTACATGCCAATGCAGGGATTGTAATTTCGGCATCACATAATCCTTATTTTGATAATGGTATTAAGTTTTTTTCCAATGAAGGAAAAAAGCTTGCAGATGAAATCCAAGAACAAATCAATCAAGAGCTTGAAAAAGACATTTTCATCCAAGAACCTAATCAGTTAGGTAAAAGCTTTCGTGTCGATGATGCGCAAGGGCGCTATATCGAGTTTTGTAAATCAACCTTCCCATATCATCTGAATTTGCAAGACTTTACCATCGTCATGGATTGCGCCAATGGTGCAGCCTATAGCGTTGGCCCCGCGGTATTTCGTGAACTTGGTGCAAAAGTCATTAGCATTTTTGATCAACCGAATGGCACCAATATTAATGAGCAGTGTGGTTCGACCCACCCTGATAATTTACAACAGGCGGTTATTAAACATCGTGCCGATTTGGGTATTGCCTTTGATGGTGATGCAGATCGTGTGATGTTAGTCGATCGTAATGGTCAGCTGATTGATGGTGATTATATTTTGTATATTCTTGCCACGAAAGGTAAAAAAACACCACGTGGTATCGTCGGCACTGTTATGAGTAACATGGCACTTGAGCTTGCTTTAAACAAAGTGGATATACCATTTATTCGTGCCAAAGTTGGTGATCGCTATGTACTTCAAGCTTTGGAAGAAAATGACTGGTTTATTGGTGGAGAGCCATCAGGACATATTTTGACTTTGGATCGAAGTACCACTGGTGATGCGATCATTGCCGCATTGCAGGTCATGCGTGTTTTGGTTGAGCAAGAAAAGAGCTTAGATGAATTGGTTAAAGATTTTAAACTTTTTCCTCAAGTTTTAGAAAATGTTCGCCTTGCACAGATGATAGATCCATTTGCTGATCCAGTGCTTGTGGCAGAGTTTGAAAAAGCAGAGCAACAGCTCAAAGGTCGAGGTCGTTTGCTGATCCGTAAATCAGGGACTGAGCCCGTGATTCGTGTTATGGTCGAAGGTGATAATTTGGATGAAGTCAGTCAACTGGCAAAACATTTGGCAAATAAAATCCGTCAACAAGCTGATATGCACGCAGAATAAGAGATGTCTAAGCAAAGTATAGAAAGTTCAAGTATAAAAGATTTGAGTGAATTGCGACTTTCGTATCAGCGTGGAGAGTTGCATGAAGATCATGTGGCGCCAATACCGCATGAGCAATTTTTATTGTGGTTTAATCAAGCGCTGACCTGCGACCTGCATGAGCCGTATGCGATGTATTTGGCAACGGCGAATGCACAAGCTTTACCGCACGTGCGTACGGTACTACTTCGTGGTGCAACGAATCAAGGCTATGATTTTTATAGCAATTATGACAGTGAAAAAGGACTCGACTTGGCGGAAAATCCACAAGCGCAGATTTTGTTTTATTGGGCTGAGTTGGAACAGCAAGTGCGCATCTCTGGGCGAGTTGAGAAAATTTCAGAAATTGAATCAACTTCTTACTATCACAAACGCCCTCGTGATAGCCAAATTGCAGCGCATGTCAGCACGCCACAAAGTGGTGTGATTGAAAGCCGAGAAGCACTGCAACAACGCTTTGATGATGCAGTACAACAGTTTGAAAATATTGAACAACTCGATAAACCCAAGTTTTGGGGTGGTTATCGCTTAGTACCTGATTATTATGAGTTTTGGCAAGGCAGACCAAATCGTTTGCATGATCGAATTTGTTACCAAAAGCAGGGTGAAGATTGGGTGATTCAACGCTTAATGCCCTAGTAATAAGATGACGTTTCATTTTTATGAATTATAAAGTGATTACTTGCTGAAGTTTATATTAGAAAAAAATATGTTTGCCTATTAAAATATAGTAGTATGTCAACTTATTAAGTCAAACCCTTATAGATATGATCTTAAAGGACATAGATAGAATGACTACTAGAATACCATCACATTTTGATAATAGCCCATTGTTTGAAGCTATTTTTGAAGTACGATTTTTACCTGAATTTTCATTTGCGTCTAAACTTTTAGGATTTTTTTTACCTAATATTATGAAAATGCATGATGGTAGTATTCCCCCATTCCAACCGCAAGATGGTTTGAATTTCCCCAAAGAGTTGAAAGATCAAGATAAAAATCTATATTATCTACCATCATTTAAATTTGTTTTAGAAGATATTTCTGTAACGATATCAGATGGTTCAGTTACTATTTCGCAGGATAAATTCTATTTTCCATATCAAGGATGGTCTATTTTTAGACAACATATTGCAAAAACTATGGATGTTCTTCTGCAAGCGATTGAGTTTAGTAAAATAGAAAGATTTTCGCTAAAATATGTAGATATATTAGAGCATAAAGTTGTTGAAGATGGATTAGCTTTTCTAAATTTTAAGGCACACCTTGGTCAAACTGATTTATCTAAAACAATATTTAATTTGCAGTTCGAACAAAAAATAGAATCTGATATCGTTGTAGTGACTCAGCTAGCACCATCAGTAACAATGGATATTCAGCAGAATGCTTTATCTGTCTTTAAAAAGGCAACAACACCTCCCTCTTCAAAATTAAAGGGTTTGTTATTGACTACAGATACGATATGTTTTTTTCCTAGAACAGTAGAAGCGTATAGAGATGAGGGTATAGATATTTTATTTGATAAGCGTTTAGACCATCTGCACACCATTTCAAAAGAAAAATTTATGCATAGCTTTACAGAGCAAGCACTGGAATCTTTAGGAGTACATTATGAATAGCTCTAATATTTCAATAAATTTTGAAAGTCGTAATTCTTCAGTAGTTGGAATAATTGGGTGTGTATTGACAGGTATTATAGGTACAGGAGGAGGTACATTTACACCTAATCCATTACCTCATCAAAATCCTAAAGTCATAAATTTTGAAATTGAGCCACAAACATTTTCTACTTCGGAAAGGCAAATTTTAATTAATCAACATGATCATTCATCTCTTGAAGTATTATTTATTCAAGCTTATGAAAAAATGCTAACCGAGTCAAAACCACTTGATAATGATATAGCTCAACTTATTTCTGATAATATTTTTGATTTATTTTAATCGGGGATTATGCAGTGGATATAATAGATGAATTTAAAGCATTTATTCCAGCATATTTATCGGATGAAACTAGAAAGTCTTTAGAAGATGGACTAAAAGCATTTTTATCAGATGATGATCTAGCTACAAGAAAATTAGAATATTTTACATCAGGCTCTAATTTTTTAATGCAGGGTGATTGTGTGAAAAACATATTTATGTTCGACTACAATCGTCAAATGCTTAAAGAAAATGCTAGAGTTGCTATTCTTAGTAATACTTGCGATATTGATCCTGCAAACTTAAGAGATATACCAATTGATTGTGTAGTCGCTCCTATTCTTAATCTCGATAGTATCGAAAGTATGCTGTTGAATAATGGGATTTCAAAGAATCGAGTTAAGCAAAAAATTGATAATTTTAAACGAAACATTGTAACGAATGCTTTTTACCTACCATTGGAAGGTTCAGAGCATGGATTTGCAGTGTTTTTTGATAAAGCTTTTTCACTTCCTGTGAAATTTATAAATATTGAAAGTAGAATAAAATCATTATCACAAATAGGTTTTTATCTTTTTATCTATTCATTATCAATCAATTTTTGTCGCATTCATGAAAAAGTAGATAGAAATACATTATAAGCTCAATAAATATGTGCAACATCCAACTTGAACAACGCGCCCTACAACAGCCCTTACAGCAATATGACTATCTTGGTTCAGACACATTGGCACGGATTTTATCAGCGCGTGACACGACAGTTGAACAACTTGATTTACAATTAAAACACTTATTACAACCTGATTTAATGGGCTTGGATAAAGCAGTACAAATCTTAGATCAAGCGATAGATGAACAACAAAAAATACTGATCGTCGGTGATTATGATGCCGATGGTGCGACCAGTACCGCACTTGCTGTTTTAGCTTTGCAAGAGATGGGTGCGACGGTGAATTATATCGTGCCTGATCGGTTTAAATATGGTTATGGTTTGACCCCTGCGATTGCTGAACTTGCTTATGAACGCTTTCAACCTGATGTATTGATGACGGTGGATAATGGTATTTCCAGTCATGCAGGTGTAGAGCGTTGTCATGCGCTCGGTATGCAAGTCATTATTACCGATCACCATCTCACCACGAAAGCGACGCCAAAAGCCGAAACTGTGGTGAATCCTAATCAATTGGGTTGTACTTTTGCCAGTAAGTCTTTGGCAGGCGTTGGCGTGGCGTTTTATCTTTTGGCTCGGCTTGCCACGCATCGGCAAAAGCTCGATAAATCGAGTGTGCGCATGACGCAGTTCCTCGATTTAGTGGCACTAGGTACGGTTGCCGATGTAGCAAAGCTTGATTTTAATAATCGCATTTTGGTACAGGCTGGGTTAGAGCGTATTAGACAAGGGCAGTGTCGTGCGGGGATTTTGGCATTGATTGAAATTGCAGGAAAAAATGCAGCGCAACTTCAAGCCAGTGATTTTGGTTTTGTACTTGGTCCTCGGATCAATGCAGCAGGGCGTATGGATAGTATGCAGATCGGTATTGAATGTTTGCTTGCACCTGATCTGAATAGCGCTTACCCATACGCTTATCAGCTTGATCGGCTGAATATCGAACGTCGTCAAGTCGAGCAGGGGATGCATGAGCAAGCTTTTGATTATTTGCAACAAATTCATATTGAGCAAGATCAGATTCCTGAGGCTTTGGTACTCTTTGAGCCTGAATGGCATCAAGGGGTGATCGGTATTGTCGCTGGGCGCTTAAAAGAACATTTTCATCGCCCGAGTGTTGTATTTGCACTCGATGAAGATGGAGAGCATCTCAAAGGTTCTGCACGTTCAATCGCAGGGATTCATATCCGTGATGCGATCGAAGCAGTAGCAGAACAACATCCACAATTGGTGAAATTCTTTGGTGGACATGCTATGGCGGCAGGTTTAACCATTCAAAAAGATAATTTTGATGCGTTTCGACAGGCGTTTATTGACGTTGTTGCTCAGGTCAACTCTGAAGTATTTCAGGCAAGAATCTATACAGATGGTACACTCAAAAAAGACGAGCTGAATCTTACTTTTTTACAATGCTTAGAACAACTTGGGCCTTGGGGACAAGGCTTTGAATCGCCAGTATTTGAAGGAATATTTCAGGTTGATGATTATCAATGGCTTAAGGAAAAGCACTTAAAACTAAAATTACAGATTGATGCAAATCACAGTATTGATGCGATTGGATTTAATTTTGTTGAAAAAATTGAGCAAGGTGAAATAGCACCAAAAGTCAGAATTGCTTATAGCTTAGAGAGAAATGAGTTTCGTGGGCAAATGAGTTTACAGCTTCGTTTGATACATTGTGAAAATGTGCTGTAGGTAAATTTACAGCGATGCAAGCTACAAAAAAAACGCCCAATTGGGCGTTTTTTAGTTTCATCAGAGATGTGGAATTAGAAGCGGAAAGTTCCGTTAATACCAACAGAATCAACGTCATCCGCAGTGGTGTATGCCACACCAACACCGATTTGTGGTGTAAAGAATTTTTTCGCATTGATGCCGAAGATAGTTTCTGATTCATCAGCTGTAGAATCGGCAAAAGACGCACCAACACTTAATGTTGGATCAAGATACAGATCACCACCAAGTTTATAAGCTGTTTCGTCACCAAAATAGACTACACCTTCAAAGTTGGTGTAAAAGCCACCGATCTGAGTCACGTACTTACCACGAGTGCTGACAGTTGTATCTTCACCTACAGCGCCTGCATAACCTAAAGATGTAACGAAACCATTCTCTGCAACAAGTACAGGATCTAAACTTTCTTTAGATACGCCTAATGCGAGTAATAAACCATTTACTGGTAAGTAACCTGCTTCAACGGTATAACCAGTATTATCTTCGTCACCAAGATCAACTTGATTTAAAGAACCACTGAAATAAAATTGTGAGTTTGGAATAAAGAATTCACCCGAAACACCATAGACATCAATATCCTCGTCACCATCGCTACTTGCATTAACAAAACCTAAGCCAATATTGCTTGCACGATTTAGAAATGCTGCTTCAGCAAGTGGTGAAGATTTGGTTTGAACTGCATTCAAATAATACTTACCCGAAGCAGACCAGGTATCAAGATCACCCAAATCTTCGATATCAGTATTTTCATAACCGACATTAAGTTCATATTGGTAAGCATTTGCACCCATTGCAAATAACGAAGTAATCAGTGCTGTAGCAAGACTCAATTTTTTCATGGTATTCCCCATTAACGTAGTAAAAATCATTAAAATATTATGTTACATATTACAGTTTAGTGAAATTTGCTGTGTCGTCAATAGCTCTTTATCACTTTTTCTTGACCAGTTATCCTATCTACAAACACATTTTCTTTGGAAATTTATGATGAAAATTTATGGTATTAAGAATTGTAATACGATGAAGAAGGCATTTACAGCATTAGATCAGCACGGCGTGAGCTACGAATTTCATGATTATAAAAAGCAGGGCATTGATGAAGCGACATTAAAACAGTGGCTCAAACAAAAAGATCAAGATATGATTTTGAATAAAAAGGGAACCACGTGGAAAAAGCTCTCTACTGATCAACAAGCCTACGCACTTGAAAATGAGGCTCAACTGATAAAAACATTGATCGCCAATCCAAGTATGATTAAACGACCTGTGTTGGATATCGGTTCGACGATTGTTGTGGGTTTTGACGAAGCAGAATATGCAAATTTAGCAAAATAGTAAACCTAAAAAAGCTTGCTGAATAGCAAGCTTTTTTATAATACCTGATTGGATCAGAATATTATTTCACACGGTGCCATGTTTGGTTGCGACCCAAAGCGGCTACGCCGATAAATCCACGAACTTTCAATGTTTTACCATTAGAAGCCATTTCAGCGTTCATTTTGTAGGTTTTCCCTGTTTTAGGATCAAGAATCGTACCGCCTGTGTACTTATTGCCTTTGTCTAGTTTCAGGTTTTGAACGATATCTAAACCTTCCATCGGTTTATTTTTTTGACTACCAGAGCATTCAGTACAAACTGCTGTTTTAGCTTTTGGGTCAAGTAGTTTCTTGATTGTAGCAGTATAAGTACCATTTGAACTTTTTGAGAATTCAACCAAAGCTTTCGCTTTGCCTGTTTCATCATCAACGGTTCTCCACTGAGTATTGTTTAGGTCTGCTGCGAAAGCTGAAGTTGCCAGTACACTGCTAAGTGCAACAAATGCGAATTTTTTCATTTTGGTTTCCTTGCGAAGGTTTTCCTGAGTTCATCAACGATAAGTCATAAACGAATTTCTATTATGATTTTTTCGTTTATAATTGTAATTTTATAAGCTTCTTTTGTGAATAGCTAGTCCAATTGTGGAAAAATTATATGCCTGCTTCAAATCCATTCAAAACTTTTGCAATCGAAAAAATATTACGAATGTGTGTGCACTTTCCAAGTCGGCAAGGGTTTTCGGCACATGTATTGCGCAATTTGATGAATAAAGCGGGGAAATTATTTCCTGTGGATCAGCGTTTGGCATTTCGCCAGTTACATTTGGCAGGCATGCAATGTGAGGAAATTCGACATAAACGTGATTCTGCAACGCAATTGATTATTCATATCCATGGCGGCGCATTCTTTCTAGGAGGTTTGGAAAGTCATCGTGGATTGATGTGTGATTTTGTGCGAGCCACTGGCGCACAAGTGATTCATATGGATTATCCACTGGCGCCTGAACATCCTTTTCCTATTGCATTAGAAACTTTACAAGCTGCGTATCTTGAAGCACTTGAGCAGGGCATTTCGGCAAAGAACATTACTTTATCAGGTGATTCTTGCGGAGGAAATTTGGCATTAGCATTGTGTTTGAAGTTAAGAGATGAAAAATTGCCGTTGCCGAATGGTTTGATTTTATTATCACCATGGCTTGACTTATCACTGAGTGGCGCTTCGATAAAACGTAATGCAAAGCATGATGCCTTGTTATCCGAGCAGGCTTTGCGAGATGGTGTTCGGTATTATTTGAACGATGATGCGAGCGTAGACGAGCCGTATGTGTCACCACTTTTTGCAAATCTCAAAGGATTGCCAAAGATGCTGATCCATGCTGGAAGTAAGGAAATTTTGCTTGATGATGCAAAGCGTCTGAAAGATGCGGCAGATCGTGCAGATGTGGCGTGTACGCTAACGATCTACTCAGGCATGTGGCACAACTTTCATATGTTTAGTCATTGGGTTGACCCTGCAAAGCGTGCATTAAAAGATATTGCCAAGTTTGTCGATCGAATAGATCGCTAAATGTGAGTTAGGAGCAGGAAAGCAGGGCACACGTTCCACGTGGAACATGATTGTTTCAACCACTTATACATCACCAAAGCATCAACAAAACCTTTACTTGGTTGTTTAATAGCTTTCGGTATTGTCCTGACGATCTCAAAGTCAAGCTTTTGCCAAATTCAGATTGCTCCGCTATTTGTGGAAACGACAAAATGAAATTGCATGGCTAGATAACCGAGTTCACGAGCGACTTCTTGTGAATGTTCACACATCTGTGCGGCGACACCTTGTTCTCGTGCGACTTCGGATAGCATATAGCCATAATTGCAGACATGTGCACCGCCACCTGTTTGATTGGTTTTAAGGTAATACGAACCGAGAATTTCACCGTCTTTTTAAAAGACAAAGGTTTTAATAGGTAGGGTCATCCATATTTGGAATGCCTCATCTTTACTGAGATTGCGATCGTAGCTATAGGTTTCACCTGCTTGGGCGATGTCTTTAAAGAATATCCAAATGTTATCAAAATCTTCTGTTCGAGCTTCTCTGATCATTTCGCTGAATCAACCTTTTCATGAAGAAATGAATTATAAAGAATGCACAGACATAAGTGATGTAATACATAGGTGGAAGTTTATCGGCACTACAAAATAAAGGACATAAAAAACTGCCCTCATAGGACAGTTTTTAAAATGCTAATCTAAGAGGTTTTAAATCAGCAATTCTGATTATTCACCTGCAAGTGAGCACTCAAAGTTTGCTTTATCAACGCTACAACGTGCTTTTTTCAACACAGACATCATTGAAGAGTCATAGATACCTTGCTTGGTCAAAGCAATACGTGATTCACGCATCATTTTTTGATAGCCAATTTTGTCATCAGCTGGGATATTCATTTTGTATTTCGCAGGAATACCCGCTTCAAGCTTAGAAATCGTGCTAAATGCTTTAGGCAATTGCTTCACGAACCAATCACGTGACTTTTGACCAAAGCCTGCAGGGAATTTGCTTGGATGAATTACAACATTCGCTGTGACGTGAAGAATTGGGAAGTTAACCATCGCACCTTTTGAACCCAAGCCTTTGTGAAGCTCAAGTGGTTTGAATGCATATGCTGGCGCACCAATGATATCAACCTGACCGTTGTTAAACTTCGATGCGAAATTGGTTACGTCAGATGAAACAGGTTGTGCACCGATTTGTTGAACCATTTTCTTTTGTGCAGAATCATAGTCTAGAACGGCAATCTTTTTACCTGCAGCTTTTGCCACAGAGTTGATATTGCGATCATTGACAAATAAATATGCAGAACCAAGTGGTGCGATACCAACGATTTCATATTTTTTATTCGCACTGACCATTTTCGCTGCATTACGAGAGTTCAGTGCAAAGCTGATTGCACTTTGTGCAACTTTATTACTTGGAATCGCGCCGATAGAGTCGATAGATCCGACAAATTTGTTATATTCACGAGCACGCATTGCGGTGATACTTACACCGTCACATTTACCCGCTTTAAAATCTTCATTGGCTACACGTTCATCTGTGTATGCTTTTAGAGTAACGTCCGCACCCCAAGACTTGGCTTGTAGCGCCCAACCTTTCATTTGTTGGTAAGCTTCACCTGAAGCACCAAGTAAATCAAATACACACATTGTTGCTGCTTGAGTGCTCGACATCGCACCCATAGCGGAAGTTGCCACGATGGCAAGTGCAAGTTTTTTCATCTTTGCATCATCCTTTCAGTTGTTGTTTTTTGGCGGGACTCATTCCCGATCCAACTCGAGCAGAATAATATCGTGCTTGTATTTAAATTAATAATAGAGTAATTGCTCCAATTGCCAATTAATTTTGTGTGCAATTGTTCACAAAAAGTAAAAATGTGCATAAAAAATGAACATAAATATCTAAATTGAATTGCTGATTTTACGTCGAGTTCAGGTGAAGCTATGGGTGATCTATAAAATTGTTTACAATAGTGCCCTGATTTTTTAATGATACCTCTCCATGATCCAACTTGAAAATTTTAGCATTCGACGTGGCGTGCGTGCGCTATTCCAAAATGCCACCATGCAAATCCATCCCGGTTGGAAAGTGGGCTTAACTGGGGTCAATGGTGCAGGGAAGTCATCTTTATTTGCTGCGCTACTTGGAGATCTTGGTGCCGATGAAGGGCAGTTGACACGTCCTCAAGGCTGGGTCGTGGCGCATATGGCGCAAGAGATTGAAGCGTTGGACGTGCCTGCGCTGGATTTTGTATTGTCAGGTGATGCCGAATATTGGCAAATTTACAATCAACTCGAAAATAGCGATCAACTCAGTGATACAGAATTAGCACATCTACATGCGCGCTTTGATGAGATTCATGGCTATGTTGCGCCTGCTAAAGCAGCACAATTGCTCGCAGGACTCGGCTTTTTTGAATTTCAGATTCGTCAGCCTGTACAAAGTTTTTCCGGTGGTTGGCGTATGCGTCTGAATTTGGCTCGCACATTGATGAGCCGTTCAGACTTATTATTACTCGATGAGCCGACCAACCACTTGGATTTAGATGCGATTTTATGGTTAGAAGATTGGCTAAAAAGCTATGCAGGCACGCTGGTCTTGATTTCGCATGACCGTGATTTTCTGGATGCGGTGACTGATCATATTTTGCATATTGAGAATGCAGAATTAACGCTATATTCAGGCAATTATTCGAGCTTTGAAACCATTCGCAGTGAACGCTTGTCGCAACAACAACAAGCTTATGAGAAGCAACAGGAAACCCGAGCACATCTGCAAAAGTTTATTGATCGCTTCAAAGCCAAAGCCACCAAAGCCCGCCAAGCGCAGAGCCGTATCAAACAGCTTGAACGTATGCAGAATCTTGCGCCTGCGCATGTGGATACGCCGTTTACGTTTAGCTTCCGAGAACCGACTCGAATGAGCTCGCCATTACTCAGTCTAGATGATGCAACGATTGGTTATAGCGCAGAGAAAAGTATCGCCTCAAAAGTAAAATTGCAGATTACGCCTGCAACTCGCTTAGGCTTACTTGGCATGAACGGCGCAGGGAAATCAACGCTGATTAAATCATTAGTCGGTCAATTGCCCTTACTTTTGGGTGAACGCCAAGCTTCAGAATTACTCAATATCGGCTACTTTGCACAGCATCAGATGGATGCACTGGATGATCAAGCGAGTCCGATGTTACAGCTTGCTCGAATTGCTGATAAATCCATTACTGAAGCGAGTTTGCGTTCATTTTTAGGGAGTTTTGGCTTTAGTGGCGAACGCATGGATACACCATGTCAAAGCTTCTCTGGCGGTGAGCGTGCTCGCTTGGCATTGGCATTGATCGTGTGGCAACGTCCGAATGTTTTGATCCTTGATGAACCGACAAACCATTTGGATTTGGACATGCGTCATGCGCTGACGATGGCGCTACAAGACTTCGAAGGAGCGGTGGTGTTGGTGTCGCATGAGCGTCAGTTGATTGCAACCGTGTGTGATGATTTATTACTCGTTCATGATGGGCGAGTGACAGACTTTGATGGTGATTTGCAAGAATACAGTCAATGGTTACGGCAAGCGCGTCAGCACATGCTACAAAAGCAACAAGATGAGATGTCTACGACAGTCAGTACAAACAAAACCACTGAAAAAGCAGTAGACAGTACGACAAGTCATACAACATCTACATCATCGGATAGCAAAGTCGATAAAGAAGCACAACGTAAAGAAAATGCACGGCGCCGTGAGCAGACTCGTCCACTTCGTAAAAAAATGGAACAGCTCGAAAAATCCATCGAGAAAGCACAAGTACAGCTGACAACGATTGAAAATCAATTGGCGGACAGCGCAATCTATGAAGCAGGTCGTAAAGCGGAATTATTGCAATTGATGGATCAGCAGACAGCGCAGAAAGCGAGTTTGGCGCAAAATGAAGAGCAATTGCTTGAGTTAATGATGGAACTCGAAGAGCTTGAAGCCAGTTTTGAGGGTTAAAGAAAATCAGTTTTGTTAACTTATGTGACGCAAAAGATCGGTTTTACAGCTTGGAATTTGCTGAAATATCATTTGTGTTGAATTTTAATGAATAAAAATGAATGTCTTGGCGAAATATTATACATTCATGTGATGCGCTAGCTTTGTACATATTGTATGTATTCTTTACATACTGCTTAAGATTAGCAACTTTCGCTAAACAGTGTTAATTGCTAGAGATCGGCATAATACAGCTATTGATTCGATCGAATGGGACACGATCAACCCTCAAGGATGTCAACAAAACATCCTTCTTCTCAAAGCCTAGGCTCTCCCCAGACCTAGGCTTCTTTTTGTCTATCATTTACTGATCAGTTTTACCTTTTTAATATCAAAAAAATAAAACCGAACAATGATGCTCGGTTTATATCATGAACAAGGATTTTATTCTAAAAACTCAAATCGAAAATACTTAGATCGAAAACGATGAGCCACAACCACAGGTTGTTGTTGCATTTGGATTTTTGACGATAAAGCGTGAACCTTCTAAGCCTTGTACATAATCGACTTCTGAGCCTAAAAGATATTGGTAACTGAGGGAATCCACGACCATTTTTACATCGCCATTTTCAAATTCGGCATCGTCATCATTGACACTTTCAGCAAAGTTAAAGCCATAGGAAAAGCCTGAACATCCGCCACCTGTCACATACACACGGAGCATTAGGTCCGCATTGCCTTCACTATCACGCAGTTGGCGTACTTTGTCGGCAGCATTATTCGTTAAAACTAAGGCTTGGGCAGTCATGATGATCTCCACCAATAAATCAGAACAGAGTTATTTTAGCATATCTGTGCGAATTTGTGATTTACAAGTGGAAATCTGATGCGATCACTTTATTTTTTCGAATATTGCTCATCTTTGAGCGCACATTCGAAGTTTTGACGGTTTTCCGCACAGCGAGCACGCCACAGCAGTTCCATCATTTTTTTATCATAAATGCCTTCTTTAGTCAGTTGAATACGTGCTTCACGCATCATTTTTTGATAACCGATTTTATCTGCATCAGGGATTTGCATCCAATATTTTGCAGGGATATCATCTTTCATTTTACCTAAAATGGTAAAGGCACGTGGCAATTGACCTTTGATCCAAGTTCTTGATTTTTGACCAAATCCAGAAGGGAATTTTGCACTATGAATGATTAGATTGCCTGATACTTGCAGTAGTGGATAATTGGCAATTGCGCCTTTAGTGCCAAGCCCTTTATATAGCTCTAAAGGGCGGAAAACCGCGGCAGGTGCACCAATGATATCGACTTCACCATTGTTAAATTTTGAACCAAAATTGGTGACATCGGCGGAAACGGCTTGCGCACCAACTTGTTGTACCATTTTCTTCTGCGCTTGATCGTAGTCAAGAATGGCGATCTTTTTCCCTGCGGCTTTGGCAATGGTATTGATACTGCGGTCGTTTAGAAATAAATACGCATCACCGACAGGAACGATGCCGACGATTTCATATTTTCCTTGTTTCATGTCTTTGGCAAAGCGAGGATCGGCAAGCGTTTGCATCACTTTGACTGCTAGCTTTAAACTTGGGTTTGAGCCGATCGAGTCAATTGAACCAGTAAAACGATTGAATTGGCGTCCACGCATTCCAGTGATACTGGCACCGTCACACTTTCCAGCTTTAAAATCTTCGGTGAGGACACGCTCATCGGTATAAGCTTTGAGCTCAATATTTGCGCCCCATTGTTTCGAGGCAAGTTGATAATCTTTCATCAAGGCATAGACATCGCCTTGCGTACCAACGAGATCAAATACACAGAAAGTTTGCTTAGCTTGCGCAGTATTGATGGCGAATGCGCTCATAGCGATCGTAGTCAGACCGAAAAGTTGGGTGATTTTTTTCATTGATATTTCCTTATTGAGTTGCATTCGTGCAGTCATTCCGTGACTGCATTTTTGTTTTTCAAAGCGATTGGAACAAGTATATGCGCTGAAATGCTGACCTACATTGGTCAAAATGACATGCGCTTACATGTCATTCGCAATGCTTGTCTTCAATATTAGTCGATTTTTATTGGCTCAGTTTTTGGCTTAATGCGATCAGTTGGTTTGCCAAATCATTGAGGACATTGTGTTCAGTTTCATTTCCTTCAAACGGGTTTGATTTTGTGCGTGCGAAAATATCACGAATGAGCAAGCTGATGTTGCTATCAATCATACCTAATGCGGTGGTGACCTGACGGATTTGTGCAATTGAACGTGCGCCATTGACCGAACCATAGCTGACAAAACCGACAGGTTTGCCACTCCACTCCGCACCAAGATAATCTAAGGCATTTTTCAGGGCAGGCGAGTAGCCATTGTTGTATTCAGGGGAAATGAGGAAATAGGCATCGCCTTCAGTGATTTTTTCAGACCATTTTTTTTGTAGTGGATCGCTATAGTTGCCTTTTAATGACATCGGTGGTGCACCGCTATACATTGGCAAATCCCACGTTTTTAGATCGACAACTTCGACCTCGGCATCGATGTTATGCAAGGCATTTTGCATCCATTCGGCGACATGAATTGCCACACGATTTTCACGAACACTGCCGACGATAATTTGAATCTTCATTGTATTTGTCCTAATGTCTATTTAATGTCCTCAGCTTTCAATGAGTTAGATTTCCATCGATTTGCTAGAGTCTCATATTCTTTAAATAAAGTATCTTTTTTAACGGTTTCTCGAAGTTGAGAAACTGCTGGATTACAAATACCCCAAAACTTAAGCATGGTTGAACAATACATGCGTTTAAACATTTCTTCATCAAGTAAGTTTTTATTTAAGCCGATTGCATAAAATTCGTAGCGATTGAGTACGGTTAACATGTGAGCACGAATCTCAGCTTCACCGTTAGTTAGCTTTTCATTTTCACCAATTTTATTTTTTGTACCACTATCTATGCTCATAAGTTGGGCTAAAGTATCTCGTTGGCTTTCTGAATCTCCTTTTGCTGCGTAATATTTTTTTGGATCTTCATTAAATATTAAAATAACTTGTTTTGAATGGTTTAGGGATTCATCTTTATTGTCATCTAAAATAGTGTCTAAAGTAGCTCTTTCTCGAGCTGTGATTCTTGATGAGCTGATTGTGGAGTATGCAATGTATGCAGAACCTGCAAAAATAAACGATTGAGCAAACAAAAGCCAGTCAGAAACTGTCCAGTTATTAAGATTAAAGTAATGAATGATATTTGATTTTATTAAATATAAACTAATTAAAAAGGCAGCTAACGCCATCCAAAACGTTAAACTGCCTTTAATGTTTTTAGTTGTTAATGTTCTAGCCATCCCAACCCTCACGAATGTACAAAGCTAGATCATTTAATAATATTCTAGATAATTTATTCATAGCTTTTCTCCACAGATAAAAAGACCTCAATTACTGAGGTTATGTGATGAATAATATAGTCAAATAAAGACTACTTCAATGCATGTTAGCAAAAAATGCACAAATAATTTTACGAAGTTATCCACATGACATCAGTATACTTAGTATATTATACAATAATCTCAATGTTACAGTTATCGTATGTCAAATTTGCAAGACCCCCGTGTTTTACTGGCTTTGGAGCGCACTGTTTTGGCGTGGAATCGCAGTAGTTTGGCGTTGATTGCTTTTGGCTTTGTCATTGAAAAATCAGCATTTATTGCGCAGTTAGTTGATCCTGTGAAGTACGCCGAAAAGATTGCATTTAGCAAATGGGTTGGTATCGGTGTGATCGTTTTGGGAATGATCGTCTGCTTGATCTCAATGCAACAGTATCGAATTGCGCTACGCTCAATCACAGACGCAGAAATGATGGAGGGTTATAAAACCAATCAGCCGATGCTCTTGGCAGGATTTAGTATCTTGGTTGGGATGTTATTGATTATTTCGTTTTGGGTTTAGTCAGCAGTACCGTAGTAATTCCAGCTCTAAAAAAATGACCACACAATGCGGGTGGTCATTTTTTATTTAATCAACTACATTTGCATATTACATTAACCGAATGCCTTGCTGCCCTTGCGGGGTGACTTTAAAGATTTCCACCGCAAAAGTAATATTTTTCCCTGCAAGCGGATGATTAAAATCAATCTCGGTAATGTCATCTGCTACAGACATCACTACGCCAAATAGGCTGGCTTTGGCTTTATCTTCAAACTCGATCATATGACCGACTTCAGGACGTTGTTCAAACTTGACCGTGTCAAAGCGTTGCACATTCTCAGAATTCCACTCACCGAAGGCATCTTCAGGCGGAAGGCTCACGGTACGGCGATCGCCTGCACGCAAACCGAACAGCGCTTTCTCAAAACCTGGCAAGAGATTACCATCGCCGATGACCAATGACACGGGCTCATCACGACTACGAGTGTTATCGATTTCTACGCCATTTTCGATCGCCACAGAAAAATGCAATTGCACTTTTGAACCGTCTTCGATGCGGGTTTCGTCATTGGGATTGATAATTTCAGACATAATTTTTACTGTGATTCGCAAGATATTCAGGCATTTTCGCCACGGAAATGATTAAGCAGACGGTGCTTGGTGGCGCTTTTTCTCAAGGAAAAAGGTGTCAATCAATAACAAAATCGTCCCTAAAGTAATCGCACAATCGGCAAGATTAAATACAGGAAAATTCCACGTTTGATAATGCACATGCAAAAAGTCGATCACCACTCCATGCACTTGTTCACCACGATAATTCACCAAATCTGTGGTCAAGCGATCGATTAAGTTACCGACTGCACCACCCAAAATCAACGCAATCGAGGCAGGCAAAACTTTTAAGGTTTTTGGCATGCGCAGTAACCACACCACAAAAAACACCGAAACCACGCTTGCCAATCCTATAAAGAAGTAGCGTTGCCAACCGCCTGCATCGGAGAGAAAGCTAAATGCAGCACCGGGGTTGTATCCCAACGTCCAACTGAAGACTGGCAGGACATTGACACTATTGCCCTCAAAGACCAACTTATCCAGCGCAATTTGTTTAGTGATTTGGTCCAAAATGATGGTCAAGATACTTAGTCCTAACCACCAAAAATTCACTGCGTTAAAGCGCAACCAATCTGCTTGCTTAGGCATATTTTCTCTCTTCACCAGTGCCAGATGGCAAGTTAATGATGCAACGTGAACACAAGCCGTCATGACCTGCATGAGTATTCACATCAGGGAGTACGTGCCAACAACGCACACACTTTTCACCGTCTGCACCCGATACCGCAACACGTAAGCCGTCAATATCAGTGGCTTCCCCTTTTGATTCATCAAAGGAGTGTACAGCAACTTGTGAAGTGATGAGTACGAAGCGTAATTCATTTTCCAAGCGGTCAAGAATCGCTTTTAATGCCTCATCCGCCCAAATATCAACTTTGGCAGAGAGATTTGAACCGACCAATTTGGCATTACGTGCCGCTTCGATTTGCTTATTCACCGCAGATTTGACTTGAATCAGACTTTGCCAATCGGCTTCACTGATTAAATTTTGCTGAGTTGATTTAGGTAAATCGTACCATTCGGCAGTGAACACATATTTTTCCGTTTGTTCAGGAATCAGTTCCCAGGCCTCTTGTGCGGTAAAGCTCAAGATCGGGCTCATCCAACGCACAAAAGCTTGCACTAGATGATATAGTGCCGTTTGTGCAGAGCGACGTGCTTGCGAATCAGCTTTGGTGGTGTACTGACGATCTTTGATGATATCGAGGTAGAAACCACCCAAGTCATTAATACAGAAACTGGTCAAAGCATTGCTCACGACATGGAAATTCATCTCGTCATAGGCTTTGCGAATCGTCGCTTGCACTTCGCTCGCACGTTGAATGATGTATTGATCTAATGCGATCAACTCATCCATTGGTAGCGCATCACGACTTGGTACAAAACCATTTAGGTTTGCGAGCATAAAACGCAAAGTATTACGAATACGGCGGTAGCTGTCCGATACTCGGTTGAAGATTTCTTTTGAAGCAGCGATTTCATAACGATAGTCGCTCGATGCCACATACAGACGCAGACCATCGGCACCGAGTTGTTTGATGATTTCTTCTAATGGAATGTAATTGCCCAAAGATTTTGACAATTTACGCCCATTTTCATCGACGGTAAAACCGTGTGTCAGCAATGACTTATAGGGCGCATGACCACGCACACCGATACTGGCAAGCAGTGAAGTCTGGAACCAGCCACGATGTTGATCCGAACCTTCGAGATACAGATCGGCAGGGCTTTGCAAGTCGTCACGTTGATCCAGCACGGCAAAATGCGTTGTACCAGAATCAAACCACACATCCAAAGTATCACGCACACAGTTGTATTGTTCCGCATCTTCGGCAGATAAGAAGTCTTTGCCGTCACGGTTAAACCATGCGTCAACACCTTCTTGCTCGATCAGCTTTGCGACTTCTTCGATCAATTCAGGCGTGCGTGGATGCAATTCATGCGTGTCTTTATGCACAAAAAATGGAATCGGTACGCCCCACGTGCGTTGACGTGAGATACACCAATCTGGACGACCATCGACCATGGATTGCATGCGATTTTTACCCCAGTCAGGGATAAATTCGATGTTGTTTTCAATCTCATTTAAAGCGGTTTCACGCATGGCACATTGTTCCATGTTGATGAACCATTGTGGTGTTGCACGGAAGATGATTGGTGTTTTATGGCGCCAGCAGTGTGGATAGCTGTGCGTGATTTTCTTATGCGCCCATAAACGACCCGTTGCACCGAGTTTTTCAATGATTTGCGGATTGGCTTTATAAATGTGCTCACCTGCGAAGATCGGTGCAGTCGGAAGATAGACACCATTTGATCCAACAGGATTATCCACGGCAAGGCGATATTGTAAACCGACTTTATAATCGTCCACGCCATGACCCGGTGCAGTATGTACCGCACCTGTACCACTGCCTGCAGTGACGTGCTCTCCTAGAATGACAGGCACTTGACGTTCAGCGATCAAGGGGTGTTGTAATAATAAATCTTCGAGTTTATCCCCTGTAAAATCCGCCAAAATTTTTGGGTTTTCCAGTTGATAGCGCTCACATGCCGAAGCGACCAATTCTTTCGCTAAAATTAAATTATGTGTTCCACGATCTGATTGCACTTCAACCAATTGATACTCAAGTTCAGCGTGCAATGCCACCGCTTGGTTGGCAGGCAGTGTCCACGGTGTCGTCGTCCAGATCACAATATCGGTTGGCGTGCTGACAGATACACCGAGCTTCGCTGACAAATCCGCAAGATCCACGACGCCAAAACCAACATCAATCGCATCAGACTTTTTATCTTCATATTCCACTTCAGCTTCAGCAAGCGCCGAGCCACAATCCAAACACCAATTCACTGGTTTTAGACCGGGTTGGATATGACCATTTTTTTGAATTGCCGCAAGTGAACGGACAATATCCGCCTCTTGCTTAAAGTTCATGGTCAGATACGGATTGTCCCAATCGCCAAATACACCCAGACGTTTAAAGTCTTTTTTCTGTAATTCTACTTGGCTCAGCGCATATTCACGGCAGGCTTGACGGAAAGTCGTCGCATCGACTTTGACCCCGACTTTACCGATTTTTTCTTCGACTTTCAGTTCGATCGGTAGACCATGACAGTCCCAACCTGGCACATACGGTGCATCCATACCATCCATGACACGGCTTTTCACGATAATGTCTTTTAACACTTTATTCACCGCATGACCGAGGTGAATACTGCCGTTGGCGTATGGAGGACCGTCATGCAGGATGTATTTTTTCTTGCCAATTCGAGATGCACGAATCTGCTGATAAATGTCGTCGGCATACCAGTCGTCTAACCATTTTGCTTCACGCACTGCCAAATTGGCTTTCATGGCAAAATCAGTCTGTGGCAAGTTGAGTGTGGCTTTATAATCCACGACATTTTCAGAAGTTTGCTTATCGCTCATGCATCTGTCTTCCAGTTGGGTTAACGTGTTGATTTATCTTGATCAGCGCTGTGGCAAATCTGTTCAGACAAAAAGGGTTAATGGTGTCATTGATGTAAAAAATCAATCGAGCCATTGTCGTCTCGAAATTTTTTCAATTGCATCACATCATCATCAATACCATCTTGCAACGCCTGCAACGATGGATAATTTTTTTCACCATGTAAATAGTGCAAAAAGGTCACTCGCACCAGCAAACCGTACAGATTAGCAGAAAGCTCAGGGAAATGAACCTCCAATCGCCACTCAGGGGTGTCTTGTTCGATCGCAGGACGAGTACCGACATGACCCGCACCATATAAGTTTTCAGGTAAATAACCAGCGATGCCGTTTTGACTGCGATGTTGATCTGTATTTTGCGTTGCTAAAACCTGTGAAAATGGTCGTTCTAAGCCCTGCACATCGACTGCATAAATACCACTTAGACATGGTTTATGACGATGCAAGGCGACATTAATGGTGGGAAAATTGATGGTGCGACCAATCTGATCACCATAGACTACACGTCCAGTAATGCTGTACGGACGCCCCAGAAGCTGTGCAGCGAGGGCAAAATCACCTTGTTGTAATACTTCACGAATGCGGGTTGAGCTAACACGATCGGCGTCATGATTGACAGTATGCAAATTGGTGACGTCAAAACCTTGCTGACGAAGAAAATCACTGTCGCCACTACGGTTTTTACCAAAATGAAAATCATCGCCGAGCACGAGACTTTTGGCATTGAGTTGATGTTTTAATAATTCTGCAAACTCAAGCGCACTCATGCCACGAAAGGCATCATCAAACTTGGCAACGGCAACATAGTCCACCCCAAGCTCATTCAGTAATTCGACTTTTTCACGCAAAGAGGAAATACGAGGCGGTGCATCACTACCTTGAAAGAATTCTAAAGGTTGCGGTTCAAAGATCATCACCAAGCTGTGTAATTGTTGTGCTTTGGCAACTTTTTTTAGCTCAGCAATCATCGCCTGATGCCCAAGATGGACACCGTCAAAGTTGCCAATCGTGACAACCGTTGGAGGTAACTGATGGTGAGGAGTCAGCGCATGCAAACGAAGCAGCTTCATAGCCAAAATGAAATCTGAACAATTTAAAGGCGACTATTGTGCCATAAATTGATTGAAAATGTTATGTGTCAATGCAGTTCGCACAATGTTTCATGCACACGTTTTAAATCAAGACGTTTTAAATCAGGGCATTTCAAGCCGAGCAGTCGAACGACCATTATTTTGCAAGGCGGTAATAAGAGTATTTGACGTTTTTATCTTTGTAGACATCATAGCTACGCTGTTTAAAGTCGGACACCCAACTGTTGCCACTATAGCCTGCGATGTGACCGTACTTATGCTTTTGCGTACGGTGGATAATATAAATGTCTCCGTCTTGTGGATTGTCAAAAGACGGTTTGATTTGACGATAGCCGATCGTCTTCAAAGTATCGCCCCAGTCTGCGGCTGCTACAGGATGCGATTGAAATTTTGCCCCAGCGGATTGAAATGCAAGTCGAATGCTACGTGCGCATTTACTGGTACTGCTTTGGCGGGTAATGCCTTTGAGCTTATTGGTAAATGAATCCAAACTAAAAAATTTAGAGCTCAAACCACGTGCACCATCAAAAGGACCAGTATGCTTTTGTGCAGATTTGGCGATCACTTGGACTTGTGGCTGTGTGTTGAAATAAGCGGTGTCGGTTGCGGCATTATCGTAGATCATACAAACATCGTGAATTTTAAGGCGCAGTATAAATAACACACATTTTTCAAAAATGGGAGTAATGTAATAATTTGAAATATTATTACATTACGCACTTGGCATAAAAATTTGCAAAGTGTGATTTTGTTCAAAATATTTTATTCAAGTATTCATCGCTATGTAGTGGTTTTGTTTATATCGAATGAATATATGTTTTAAATATGTGTGATTGAACCTAATACACGAAAGCCATTTGCGCCTGTGACTGCGGGTAGATTTCCAGCCTGACCTTCACAAAAGCGCATCGCAAGCCATGCAAATGCTGTTGCTTCTACCCAAATCGGTGCCAGTCCAAGTGCTTCGGTGGTTTGTACAGACCAATTGTGTTTGCGTAGTCGCCAACGCAGTTGTTCGAGCAAAGTGCCATTAAACGCACCACCACCGCAGACATAGATTTCACCTGTTGGCATGGCTTCTTTACTGCGGTAAATGGCTTTTTTAATCGCGCGGGTGGTGAGTTTCATTAAGGTCGCTTGCACATTTTCAGGCTGATCTTCGAGTTCGTCATAGTCAAGATCGTTGCGCCAATCGGCAAGTTGATCGTCGAGCCAGTCGATATTAAAGTCTTCTCGCCCTGTGCTTTTCGGTGGCTCTTTAGAAAAATAATCGTGCGCTTGTAGACGGTCGAGCAGGGAACGAATTGGATGACCATATGCCGCCCAATTGCCATTTTCATCATAAGGCTGACCTGTATAACGGTCGCACCACGCATCCATCAGAATATTGGCAGGTCCTGTATCAAAGCCGAAAATTTGCTCAGGTTGACCCGCAGGGAGCATGGTGACATTGGCAATCCCGCCCAAGTTTAAAATCACTCGATGGATACTGTCGTGCTGAAATAACACTTGATGAAACGCAGGAACCAGTGGTGCACCTTGACCGTTCGCAGCTAAGTCACGACTGCGAAAATCGTAAACCACGGGAAGATTAGTGAGTTCGGTAATAATATGCGCATCGCCAACTTGCAAGCTAAAACCGCTTTCTGGACGATGGCGAATGGTCTGACCATGTGAGCCGATGGCTCGGATTTGACTGCGATCGAGTTGGTTGTCTTCGATCAATTGATTGACACCGTTGCCAATCATTTTGCCAAGCGCTACGTGCGCAACCGCCATACGATCAATTTCATTATCATCAGGTAGTGACAATGCCATGAGCTGATCACGCAAATCTTCATCGAATTTTAAGGTTAAAGTGGCGTGGATTTTTAGCGGATCAAAAGATGCAGCAACGAGGTCTAAGCCGTCCATGCTCGTCCCTGTCATCACACCAATATATATTGCACTCATGCCGATCTTTGCCTGCATTTTTCTGAAAAAATGTTAGTATATCGCACAATTTGAAAGTTAGAACGATTAGGTTTTGCTGATGAGCACTTTTCTACCTGCCGAGGAGCAGTTGGCGTTAATCCAACGTGGTACGCATGAGATCATTTCCCAAGATGATTTGTTGAAAAAATTGAAACAAAATAGACCATTGCGTATCAAGGCAGGTTTTGATCCGACTGCACCAGATTTGCATTTGGGACATACCGTACTCATTAATAAACTCAAAGTATTCCAAGATCTTGGGCATGAAGTGCTATTTTTGATTGGCGACTATACCGCCATGATCGGCGACCCAACAGGGAAAAGTGCCACTCGTCCGCCATTGACCCGTGAGCAAGTCGAAGCCAACGCAAAAACTTATCAAGAACAAGTGTTTAAAATCCTTGATCCTGCCAAAACCAAAGTGGTGTTTAACTCAGAATGGTTTGCACAGCGTACCGCAGCAGATTTGATTCAATTGGCAAGTCAGCAAACCGTGGCTCGTATGCTTGAACGTGATGACTTCTCAAAACGCTATCAAAGTGAACAACCGATTGCCATTCATGAATTTTTGTATCCATTAGTACAAGGTTATGATTCTGTTGCGATGGAGGCCGATGTTGAGCTTGGTGGGACAGATCAAACCTTTAACTTGCTGATGGGACGTACCTTGCAAGGACGTTATGGGCAAGAATCACAAGTCTGTATCACCGTACCGATCTTAGAAGGTTTGGACGGTGTCAAAAAAATGTCCAAATCGCTTGGCAACTATATCGGTGTATTTGATGCGCCAGGTGCGATGTATCAAAAAATCTTGTCGATGCCTGACAGCCTGATCGAGCGCTATTTTGAATTGCTCAGCTTTAAGTCGATGGATGACATCGAAATCTTGCTCAAAGAGATGGCAGACGGACGTAATCCGCAAGAGATCAAACGCATCTTGGCATTAGAAATTGTGGAACGTTTCCATGACCAAGAAGCGGCTGAAAATGCCCATAAAAGCGCAGGTAACCGCATTGTCGATGGTGAAGTGCCTGAAGATACCCCTGAAGTAGACATCTCACTGTCTGAAAATGGTGGAGAAATCTTTATTGGCTCGATCGTGCGTCTTGCAGGACTGACCAAAAATGCAGCGCAAGCCAAAGATGCAGTCGCTCGTGGCGCAGTCAAAGTAGACAATGAGGTGGTTGATGCTTCGTTTTCTGTGAGTGCACCAAAAACTGTGGTGATTCAAGCAGGTAAAAAAGCCATTGCACGAGTTAAGTTTATTGATTAAATCATCATCAATCTTTAGCTAGACTAAATAAGCGTCACTATCACGGTGGCGTTTTTTATGCTTTGAGAATATATAAAGAATAACTTAAAAAATCATAAACTGTTGAAAGCCTGATCAAAAGTGAATTCCGACGAAAAGGTTTAGTTTATAGTTAGAAAAAATGTAACTAAATCAAAAAATTCTTGTGCAAATAAGTAATACTATTATGATAAATAAATAAATAAATAAATAAATGTATCACCTATTGTGTGGAGATTGTGAAAAATGAATAAAGTATATCGTGTAATTTGGAATGCTTCACAGGGCGTGTGGGTCGCAGTCTCTGAAATTGCAAAAGCCAAAGGCAAAACAAAATCGATCAAAAAAGCGACCGCTATCGGTGTATTAACAATAGTCACTTCGACGGGTGCAATAGCAGCTCAAACGATTGATGATGATTTGATTGTTAATGGAGACATTACTGTTTCTGGCACGGTGGATGGTGTCGATGTTTCTGATTTGGCAACCACTGTTGCGGATAAAGCCTCACAAACTGATTTAGATAGTCTAACAAGTACAGTAAATACTAAAGCGAATCAGACGGATTTAACTGCTTTATCTAATCAAGTCAATAATCCGACTACTGGCTTAGCGACCAAGGCGAGCCTCGCTCAAGTCGCAGCAGCCAAAACCGAAGTTGTTGAAGGCAAAAATATCTCTGTGAGTAGCTCGATTGGTACAGATGGACAAACGATCTATACGGTAGCGACGGATGAAGATGTTAACTTTAACCAAGTGACCATTGGCAGTACGACGGGTAATAACACTATATTGACCAGCACATCAGCTGGTTTAGATGTAGGTACTGACAAAATCACCAATCTTAGCAATGGGGATGTATCAGACGGCTCATCAGATGCGATCACTGGTGATCAGCTATACGACCTGAGAACAGAGTTGTTTGGTGATAGTGCCACGCCTGCGAGTGGCATTAAATATTTTAGAGCGAATTCGACATTAGATGATGCTGCGGCGATAGGTACCGATTCGGTAGCGATAGGTCCTGAGGCACAGGCACAAGGCACATCCAGTATTGCGATGGGGCAAGCGGCAACCGCATTGGATAGTAGCGGTATTGCGATCGGTGCCGAAAGTCAAGCATTAGGCGGTAATAGCACAGCGATTGGTTCGGCAGCGACGAGTCGAACCATTAGTGTTGAGTATGAGTCTGCAACTTCGACCACTGTAATCGCAATCAATGGCATTCCAGTGGAGGCAACCAGTAGTACAGCAGGTAGTCAGGATATTAACAATCTGACGATTACATCGATCAATGGTGTCGATGTAAGTACCAATGCACCACTTTACACTCAATTTCTAAGTGCACTGCAAAGTGGTGCAAGTGTCGCACTTGGTGAGAATAGCTTTGCAGCAGGCACGTCTACGCTTGCAGTGGGTGACTCAAGTGTTGCGCTAGGTGATAGTGCGGTTGCAGGTGCGAATAACTCCACGGCAATCGGTCATGCTGCCAGCTCGTCAGGTAGTGCATCTGCTGCACTGGGTAACAGTGCCAGTGCCACAGGCAGTGCCTCGACATCGTTGGGGAGTAGCTCTACAGCCAGTGGCTCTGACAGTGTCGCAGTGGGTAGTGGTGCACAAGCCTTAACACAAAGCTCTGTATCTATTGGTGATGGCGCTGGTGTTGGCACTGTGGGTACAAAAATTGGTTCTGGCGCAACCACAGATCGTATTGAGCATATCGCTATCGGTGCTAACTCAGGTCAAAATGTGGTGGGTAACCAAAATATTGCCTTAGGTAGCGGGGCGGGTTCAAACTTATCTGTTGGTGATACCACCAGCTCAGATCAAAACATTGCCATCGGTGTCAATGCAGGGCGTGGGCATAATGGTGATAGCAATATCTCTATCGGTGAAAATGCCAATAGCAATGTGAGCAATAAAAACTTAAGTAAATCTGTAGCGATTGGCTCACAGGCACAATCGGGTAATCAGGCTGTCGTCCTTGGTGCGGATGCTGAAGCGAAGCATAATAATGCACTAGCAGCAGGCTATAGTGCAGAAGTCACAGGTGCTTCGGGTACAGCACTGGGTGCTAATACCACAGCTGGGGCAGGTAATGTTGCGCTTGGTGCAAATAGCATTGCATCAACCAATTCAATAACAGCATCATATTTGGTGACCGATACTGTGCCGTCAGCTGGTTTTAATGTGGTTTCAGTAGGCAATGCATCAAACGGTGGTCTGACCACGCGTCGCATCACCAATGTAGCAGCAGGTGGTGATGCGACCGATGCGGTCAATGTATCGCAACTAAGACAGTTAAACGAAGATGTCGCTGAGAAACTATTTGGCACATCCGTGACCAATGTGTCCAGCGGGGTGATCACTGATGGTTCCGGCAATACCTATACCAGCTTCTTGGATGCGATTCAAAATTTAACTGCAGGTACAGGCACGCCTGCTTCTAGCGATGCGGTTTTGTATAATGTTGGGGATACTACAAAAGTACAACTCACAGGTGCGGGTGGTACAACGATTAGCAATGTCAAAACTGATGAAACAGATGGTACTTCAGCCGCTAATGTGGCGTATGTTGATAACGCTGTAAAAAATGCTACGGTCAAATATGTTTCGATTAACAGCACAGAAAGTGAAAACGAAAACAGTCAAGAAGCGCATGCTACCGATTCGATGGCGATTGGTTCTGATGTCGCAACAACAAGCGCTGCGACTGATAGTGTGGCAATTGGATTTGATGGTGTAACTGCAGAAAATACCAATACTGTTGCGATTGGTAGCAACACAACTAGTGCCAAAGGTGCATCTTCGATAGCGATAGGTGATGATGCAGAAGCTTCAAATATCAATAATATTGCAATGGGTACAAATGCAATCGCTTCAGGTATTGATAGTATTGCGATCGGGCATAATACTCAGGTTGATAAAACAGGTGGGCAGTCTGATTATGCAGTGGTGATCGGAAGTAGTGCAGAATCACAAAATGCTGACAATGCTACAGCGATCGGTCATACAGCTGTGGTGCAAGGTGACCAAGGCATCGCTATTGGTAATATCTCAAAAGCAGTCGGTCGAAACAGTATTGCGATGGGGGATAATGCACTTGCGACAGGTGAAGATGCTGTGGCAATTGGTGAAAAAAGTAATGCCGTTGGGCGAGAGTCTGTGGCAGTGGGTGATAGTAATAATACCTATGCTACAGAGAGTATTGCGGTCGGTAAGGGTAACAATGTCGGATTATCCACTGTATTGTCCGGCCAATCACAAACATCGCTCTCCGGTGTTCTCGGTAATGGAAACAATGTCAGAGCGAGTAATAGCTTTGCAATTGGTAATGCGAATGACGTAGTCAACGCATCATCCGACACTTTTATTTTAGGCAGTAATGTCACCAATACCACCAATGATTCCGTGTTCTTAGGCAATGAATCAGGTTTTGTAGCGAGCAATACGACCACTCGAGGTAAAGCAACCTATAACACCGAAACAGTGGATGGTATCGCCTATAACTATGCAGGTGGTACGGCGACAGGAGTCGTGTCTGTTGGCAATGCGTCAGAGAAACGTCGTATCCAAAATGTCGCTGCGGGTCTCGTCAGTGCGAGCAGTACCGATGCCATCAATGGTAGTCAGCTCTATAGCACTAATGTTGCCTTAAGTAATTTACAAAAGTCTACGGCGACAAATTTGGGTGGAGGTGCTACAGTCAATAGTGATGGTTCAGTGAATGCACCAACGTATACTGTCATTACCAATCCAAGTAGCAATACAAGCACTACCTATAATAATGTTGGTGATGCGCTAACAGGATTGAGTACCGCAGTAAATCGACCAATTACATTTACTGGCGATAGCGGTTCTACGCAAAGAAAATTGGGTAGTACCTTAATCATTAAAGGTGGTAAAACTACTGGACTCACTGAAAATAATATTGGTGTGATTACTACTGACTCTACCATGACGGTGAAGTTAGCAGAAGATATTGATTTGGGTGCCAATGGTAGCGTCAAAATGGGTGATACATCCATTGATACGGACGGATTGGTGATCGCAAATACAGACCCAACAAAAGTGGTCAGTATTAAAGATACAGGGATTAGTGCGGGTAGTAATAAAATCACCAATGTAGCAGCTGGAGATGTAACAAGCACATCGACTGATGCGGTGAATGGCAGTCAGCTTTATGCGACCAATCAGAATGTCACCAATGCTCAAAATACAGCAAATACTGCATTAAGCACTGCCAATAAAGGCTTGAATTTTGCCCTGAACAATGTCAATCCTGACAATCTTGCGCTGGGTGATACGGTTAGCTTTAATAATGGCACCAACACTACAGCAACTTATGATGGTACCACCAATACTTATCAATATAATCTAAATGACAGGATTACACTCACCAATGCTGGTGGTATTAGCATTCTTAATACTGCTGGGACAGGAAGCGCCGTTGCGATAGATCAAAGTGGTGTTCAAGCAGGGAATGTTAAACTCAATACCTCTACAGGTAAGATTACGGGTCTGACCGCAGGTACAGTGAGTGGCACAAGTACAGAAGGCATTAACGGAACTCAGCTCTTCAACAATGCCAGCTCTGTATCGACTGCACTAGGTGGTGGTTCAAATGTGAGTTCAACTGGAACAGTTATTGCACCAAGCTACACAGTGACCACGAATCCATCGACTGGTGCAAGCACGACAGCAAACAATGTGGGTGATGCGTTGAG
>NZ_CANLSL010000008.1 GCF_947493735.1 uncultured Acinetobacter sp.
TCAAAGCCTTTGATTTAGTGTTCTTTTATATCAATAATGGATTCGTTTAATGCCAGCATACTTTTTGAAACACCACCCGAAATAATATGACTGAACCAGAGAAAAGGCTTTGGTCAGTTCTTCGGAATAAACAATTTGGTGTGAAATTTAGAAGACAACATGGAATAGGTCACTATATTGCTGACTTTTATAGCCCTGAAATCAGATTGGTTATTGAGTTGGATGGAGATTCACATTTTCACCAAGATGCAATCCAATATGATGCTGTGCGGGATGAGTATATGCGAGCGTTAGGTATCGTGGTCATTCGTTTATTAAATCAAGATGTTATGTGTAAGTTTGATGCTGTGCAGTCTTATATCCAAGCACAAATAATAGATAGAAAAGCGAATATTTAGCGGGTGCGAACCCTCCCTAGCCCTCCCTTAGAAAGGGAGGGAATTACGCTTATTAGCGGATGTTGGTTCTAAACCTGCATTACTCCTCCCTTCAAAGGGGAAGTTGGGTGCGGTTCTACAAAAAAGCACGCTAAATTTAGCGTGCTTTTTTATGGATTTGAACTACTTGGAATTAACCTGCGATCACGCCACCATCATCACGAGTGATCACGACGGTAGCTGAACGTGGACGTGCGGTTGAGTTCGTACGATCTGTCTGAGATGCAGGCCAGTGGCTGGTTGGTGCGTCAAAGCTTGCCGAGTCTTCACCCGGATGTTGCACATTGATAAAGATCGCTTTGTGATCAGGTGTAGTCGTCACACCAGTGATCTCACATTCTTTAGGGCCTGTCAGGAAGCGACGTAGATTGTCATCAGTGACTTGTGCGCCAACGATGGTGGTTTGACCATTTGAAGTGGTTGCTGTTGTGCCATCACCAACTTCACCCGGCAGCGCCGCTAGCATCATACAGTTAGTGGTGTCGGTATATGCACCGTCATCTGTTTGAAGCCATAATACACCACGTGTATCGAACCACATGCCATCTGGGCTAGAGAGGTCGTTGGCATCAGTAAGTTTAGATAGATTGATTGTTGGATCCATTGCCGCTTCTGCACCGAATAGATAAATATCCCAAGCAAATGAAGTCGCTGTGGTCATATCGTCTGCTTCACGGAAGCGAATCACGTGACCATTAATATTGCCTTTATTGGTTTTTTCATCACCGTCGATTGCAGGGTTGTCATAGGTGTCTTGATAGTTTCGTGGATTCGCTGCATCGGTTGAATAGCTTGTACCACGGTTAGAGTTGTTGGTAAGGGTGACGTAGACTTCACCATTCATTGGGTTGACTGCACACCATTCTGGACGATCCATCTTGGTTGCGCCAACTGCATCCGCAGCGAGGCGTGCAAATGTCACCACATCTGCCTGCGAGCCAAAAGGGTAGACTGCGTTGCTTTCATCTAAGCCATTTTTACCATAAGTCAATGCAATCCATTCACCTGTACCATCATCATTGAACTTGGCAACATACAAAGTGCCATTGTTCATGTATTTGTCACCTGCGCTATAGCCACCGTTGATGTCGCTATTGCTCCACGTTGCATCAGATACAAACTTGTAGATGTACTCGCCACGTGAGTCATCGCCCATGTAAAAAGCAAGCGGTTGCCCTTCAATGGCACGGCTAGAACGACAGTCTTCATGCGCAAAACGACCGAGAGCAGTACGTTTTACAGGATTTACAGAGCGGTCGAATGGGTCGATTTCAACAATCCAACCAAAGGTATTTGCGCTATTACGGTAATCTTGAGTTGCATCACCTGCGATCACAGATGAATTCCAACGGTCGAAAAGATCTTGCTCATTGGTGCTCGAAATCGCTGATTCCCAACCATAGCGAGAAGATGCTTTTTGTTTTAAGCCATAACGATTCAGTGCAACGACTTCTTTGGCACTGCGTAGCGCATCATCGCCATCGTTACGAACGAAGTAGCCAATAAAGTTTTCTTCTGTTGTGAGGTAAGTCCCCCAAGGTGTATAACCATTACCACAGTTGTTATGTGTACCACGTGTCTTGGTACCATTCGCAGAGTATGCTGTGCGTACAAGATCAGAATTTTTTACAGGACCTGCAAAATCCATCTCTGTTGATGCAGTGATACGACGGTTAAAGTCAGAATCTTTTTTGATGGTAACAACTTGGGTTGTTTCATCTTTTTCAAGGTGAATCACAGATACACCGTGCGAATTCATTTCACGAAGCACTTCATCTTCTGGACGACGACCTTCGGCATCAACCTGTGGTCCTGCATTGTGCAAAAAAGTTTGATTGATGTATTCATGATTCATCACCAATAAGCCTTGCTCAGAAACATTGGCATCGTATTTGCCACTTGCCAAACCAAAGAAAGTCATACCATCGTGGCAGTCACCTGAACGAAGCTCAAAGCTTGCACCTGACGGCACGTTATTATCATTCCAAGCAGATTCAGTTGCGTTCAATGGATCACCCAAAGCATACAGCACAGTTGCAGTATAGCCTTCTGGGACAGTCACCCAATCATTCAAATTCTTATCAACTGCTTTAAAAGTGAGGCTTTCAGGGCGTTGGTTGGTTGGTTCTTCTGGTATTGGTTCTTCAGATGAATTGTTATCGTCATCGCTACAAGCGACAAGGCTTGATGCAAGTGTCAAAGCCACCGTTGCCGATGCTGTTTTTTTAATTAAACTACGACGTGAAATATGATGTTCTAAAATGTCACGAAAATGTGGATTGTCTGAGTTGTTGTTATCTAACTCTTGGTCTTCAAAGTATGGTGTACGCTCGGTCATGATGATTCCCTGGCAAGTGCGTGTTAAGGTAAAAATGTTTTAGCTTAGGCTAAGCAGGGAATATGTCAGTGCGGTGAAGTTTTCTTTACAAAGTGATGAATTGGGAAAAATATTCAAAAAATCAAATTGTTGTAAATTAAAAGTAATATATTTTTAGGGCGTTTAAGCCGAATTTATATAATCCAACAGTCATCCATGTTGTTAAATTATTCTACCTCTTTACGCTTTTCAATCAATTTACCAAACAACAATCCCAATTCAAAAAGCATCCACATCGGAATCGCCAACATCAACATAGAAATGGCATCAGGCGGCGTAGCAAACATTGCCACAAAGAAACAACCGACAATGATAAAACGACGTTTTTCAATCAAATCTTGCGTGCTCACCACACCAATCATGATTAACAACAAGGTCGCGACAGGTATCTCAAAAGTCAGCCCAAACACCACAAATAGTTTTAAACAAAAACTGAGATAGCTATTGATATCGGTCATCGGTGCGACGGTTTCAGGGGATACGTGGATAAAAAAACCTAAAATCGCAGGCAAAGTAATAAAATAGGCAAAAGCAATCCCAATATAAAACAAGCTGATACTGGCGATGAGTAATGGCAGGGCAAGTTTCTTTTCACGTTGATACAGCGCAGGTTTGAAAAATGCCCAAATTTGATACAACACATACGGCATCGCAATCATAAATGCCAAAAAGAAATTCAGCTTAAACGGTGCCATGAATGTCGCTGTCACATCAGTGGCAATCATGGATGAGGTCGAAGGAAGCTGTGCTCGCAAAGGCTCAGACAGCAGTTGATACGTATCATTGGCAAACGGCAATAATGCAAAAAACAGTACCAAAAGCGCAATGACCACCTTGATCAAATGCCCACGCAAGATCATCAGGTGCTTGGTGATCGGCATACTGTCTAATGCTTCTGATGTGTTATCTAAATCGATTTGTGAAGTGTTGGCATTGGACTGTGTCATATCGAATACTACATTTTGATGATGATTGGTGTGGTATGGCTAGGTTGAATGGTTAGACAGCATCTTGATATTCAAAGGTGACGCATTTTGCACGCTGTAGAAACTGCGTTTGAAATGGAATATTTAAGCTGTATTCAGTGCAATATTGATATGAACGATTCACAATTTTATTTGTGCTAATTGGTGCATTGACCGTTTGTTTAAGCTCAACAATATCATCACTCACCAGTTCGCCATTACCCACAACAGGCGATTTAAATGGCATCAATTTTTGATGTTTGGCTTGCTCATATTGCGCTTGCATTTTGGCTTCTAAGTCTTTGATGCGTTGTAGCTCTTGTTGCATCTGTGCTTTGAGTTCGGACATGCGTAGTTCACGATCAATGTCGTTTTGTACGCTATTGACCATGCGTTTCAGCTTGCCATACCAACGCCCTGCAAAGCGTGCAGCCTCAGGCAGTTTGTCAGGGCCCAGCACAATCAATGCGACCACAGCAAATAAGAAAAGCTCGGAAATTCCCAAATTAAACATAAATGTTCTACTTGATTCTGCTCAGACAGCGAGTCGCTAAAAATTATTTAGCTATTTTGCTGTGCTTTAGATTCCGTACGAACTTCTTGCGCAGTATTTTCATGCTCAAGGAGCTTTGGGTCTTGGTCGTCTTCACGGACAGATTTTTTAAAGTCTTTGACCGCACCACCGACATCTTTGCCGATGTTTTTCAGTTTTGATGTACCAAATAATAAGATGACCACGATTGCGAAAATCAAAACATGCCAAATTGATAAGCCAGCCATTGTGACTACTCCATAGTATTCCTCTAATTTGGCACTATGAAAACAGTCTGCGATGACATCAATATGACAGAAATATTGCAGTTTTAAGACAGGTTGGTGTGTAGGAGTTGGTTGCGTTATTTTTCTTTGGGTTCTGGCGGCGTCATGCCAAATTGTAAATACGCCTGATTGGTGGCAATACGTCCACGAGCGGTACGCATCACATATCCTTGCTGAATGAGATAAGGTTCGATGACATCTTCTAGCGTACCACTATCTTCCGCCATCGCTGCCGCTAAGGCTTCCACACCCGCAGGACCACCATCGAAACGCTCTAACAGCATAGACAAATAACGACGGTCTAATGTATCCAAGCCATCTTTATCGACATTGAGCATATCCAGTGCTTTATGCGCCATCTCTTGAGTCACTTCGCCTGTGCCTTTCACCTCAGCATAATCACGTACACGACGTAACAGACGGTTGGCAATACGTGGCGTACCACGTGAACGACGAGCGACTTCATGCGCACCGTCTTGGGTAATCGGTAAATCCATCAGCCGAGCAGAACGAAGTACGATACTGGTCAAATCCTCCACCGAATAAAACTCAAGGCGTTGCACAATACCGAAGCGATCACGCAGTGGCGAAGTCAGCAAACCTGCTCGAGTGGTTGCAGCGACCAAAGTAAACGGCGGTAAATCCAGTTTAATCGAGCGTGCTGCAGGGCCTTCACCGATCATGATGTCGAGCTGATAGTCCTCCATTGCAGGGTAGAGAATTTCCTCAATCACGGGTGAAAGACGATGAATCTCATCAATAAATAGTACGTCGCCTTCTTCAAGATTGGTCAGCATCGCCGCCAAGTCGCCTGCACGTTCTAGTACAGGCCCTGAAGTGGATTTGAGGTTGCCACCCATTTCCCGAGCGATAATATTTGCCAAAGTGGTTTTACCTAATCCTGGGGGACCAAAAATCAAGGTGTGATCCAATGCTTCGCCACGACCACGTGCTGCGCCAATGAAGATTTCCATTTGCTCACGCACCACAGGCTGACCGACATAATCGGCAAGCGAAGTCGGGCGGATGGCACGATCAAATTGATCTTCTGGTTTTTCTAGTCCACTGATTAAACGGTCTTGCATGAGCTACTCAGATTTTGGCTTTTAAGCATAGTAAAGGGTAAAGCATTTTAGGGAAATTTATTTCATCATAGATTTGAGCGCAGCACGAATCAGTCCTGCGCTATCGTCATGTTCTGATTTTACCGCAGCTATGGCTTTTTGGGCTTCGGCAGGTTTGTAGCCAAGACTGACCAATGCAGACTCAGCTTCTGCTACAGGCGAGTCAGGGATAAACTGAATACGTTCTAAGCCACTTGAACTAGAACTCGTCGTACTATTTCCAAGCGCTTTTAGGCGATCACGAAGTTCAATGATTAGACGCTCTGCGGTTTTTTTACCGATTCCCGGTACTTTGACCAAAGTATTTACATCTTCAAGCTCAATGCAATGAATTAGCATCTCAAAGCTTAGACTGGATAAGATGCCTAAAGCCATTTTTGCACCGATGCCATTGACTTTGAGTAAGGTGCGGAAAATCACTTTATCTTGGAGTTCGCTAAAGCCATATAATTGCTGTGCATCTTCACGTACTACGAAATGCGTCCAAAGCGTGACGGTTTCGCCACGTTTGAGTTGGCAAAAAGTGGAGAGTGGTGTATCGACTTCATAGCCGACACCGCCGACATTGAGGATAACGGTAGCACCTTCGAGGTGTTGGATTTCGCCAGTAAGTGAGCCGATCATAATAATAAATTTCTTAATCTAAGGTTTTGAACTGCAACTATTATAATGAAAAAATAGTCAATGTTGGATTTAATAGATTTCATGGGAGCTGATACATTTACAGTAATCCCACTTTATTTCCCTGTAACTCTTGCGAGATCGCATAAGCCTGATGATCCGAAAATTTACTAATCACATCCAAAACCTGCATGACATTTTGGAAATAATCCTCGCCAATCTGAATCCCCAAACTATTGAGAATAATCATCAAGCGCTGTTCTTTAAAACTCACTCGACGTTCAGGATCAGTCAGCGGAATAAACGCATTGAGTAAATGTTGAACACTGGCATGTGCCAATAGCTCCAAATCGGCTTTATGACGATGATTGAAAATTTTCGTGCGTGCTAAATCTTTGGCTTTTTGAATGCCGTGCGCAATGTCGGCACTGCAATAATGCAACAAACCATGTGGCAATTCGCCTGCAAGCAATTGATCATGATGATTGGCAAATGCTGTGGTCACTTCATCGACCAAGCGTTTCATGGCTCGACCACGAAGAGCCGCAATTTTTTGTTGCCAAGAGGTATTTTGCCCAAGCTCCTCAGGCAGACCATAGTCGGCAACCAGCTCGGTAAAAATCGGCTCTACTTCTTCATAGCTGAGCATATTGAGGATAATGCCATCTTCCAAATCAATCAGCGCATAGCAAATATCATCAGCAGCTTCGAGTAGATAGGTCAGCGGATGACGGCAATAATGATATTCACCGAGTTGAATCAGTCCAAGCTGTTCAGCAACCAATTGCAACACATCTTTTTCCGTGCGATAGCAACCAAACTTCGGTCGATGATGATTCGGTGTACGGTCTGTATCATCAATGATTTTACTGAGCCAAGGATACTTTAAGTAAGCACCAAGCGTGGCATAAGTCAGGCGCATTCCACCATCGTTGGGATGATAATCAAGACGTGACAGGACTCTTAAACCTTGCGCATTACCTTCGAACTGACGCAAATCTGCCCATTGTTCTGAGGTAAAAAGATAGGGTTTATTTAGATAGGTCTGATCAAACCAATCTCGAATCGCATATTCACCCGCATGACCAAACGGTGGATTGCCAATATCATGCGCCAAACACGCAGCTTGAATGATTGCACCGACATCGGCAGGACTAACCCAAGACGGTAGGTGCTTTTCGATCTTTTCCGCAGCCAGCATCCCGAGCGAACGACCGATACAAGATACTTCGAGGGAATGAGTCAGGCGAGTATGAATGCCGTCGTGCTGGGTCAGTGGATGGACTTGGGTTTTACGGTTCAGTTGTCTAAAACTTTGTGAAAAAATGATCCGATCATAATCTTTGTGAAATGGGCTACGTGCTTGTTCTGATGTGCTTTTTTTACTGCCAAGACGTGAGGCGGCGAGCAAGTTTACCCAATTCATCTGTGTTGTCATTCTCTGTAAACTCTCTCATTTAGTGATTTCTAATCATTGGCTTATCATGCCATGACTTTGTGAAAAATTCATTAGCATAGCGACTTGGTTTGTCGCCTCTCTTTCTTTCAGTGCAGTTTTATTTTTAAAAATAAATTCTAGGTTAACTAAATCTTGAACCTACTTTAATAATGTGAATAATTAATAGTCGGTTAAAACAAATATAGAATGAAGCATCTCAGCCGATTTATTTGCTATTTTTTTGATTGGTTCTGAGTGATGGAGTATGTGTTGAGTACATCGAGTTTTGCCCGCATATTGATGATTTTGGATCTTTTTTCAGTCCAGCGTCCTGTCATTGATGTGGATGATATTTGCAACGAGCTTGATGTATCGAAGCCGATGGCGTACCGCTATCTGAAAGAATTGGTCGAAGTTGGTTTGTTGAAAAAAGCGCACCATCAGGTTGGCTCTTATGTGCTTGGCTCAAAGGTAGCGCTATTGGATTATGTTGCTCGAGAAAGCGATCCGTGGGTACAGCTCTGCATTCCGCAGATGCGAGAAGTGGTTAATCGTACTGAAATGTTGTGTTTAATCACGGCATTAGAGGGCAAGAGTTGTATTGATATTCATCATGAATCATATCGTAATGAAGGCTTGGTCTATGGTCGTGGTTGTCCGCGCGCCTTGTCGGCTGGATCATCGGCAAAGATCATCTTGGCAAATCTGACGAAAAAACAGCAAATCGAATATTATCAATATCTCTCAAATGATCTACTCGAAAATGGTTTTGCGAGTTCTGAGCAGGAATTTATCACCAAGCTCAGACAAATCAAAAAGCAGGGCTACTATGTTTCTCAAGGCGAGTTGCATCCTGATTTTTCTAGTATTTCGGTACCTGTGCGCTATTCGAGTAAAGAAGCACCATGGGCGTTCACTGTATTGGCATCGACTAATCGTTTTGAATTCATTGATACGCAAAAAATCGTGGAGATGCTCAAACGTAGTACTGAAGTGGTAGAGCAACAGGCTTTGCAAATTGAAAATGAGATTGTGCAAAGTCCTGAAACCGATAAATAAACCTGCTGATTTTTTATTTTGGCAAATTCAAGCAAGAAGTTCTGAATTAATTGTCCGCTGTTGCTAGCTGAAAATGTCGATTCGCAGTAGAATATGACTCTTCATTTTTGCCGTATTGTCACAGATATTTTCTTTGTCACAATCTTAGTCACATTGCGCAGGTTCAAAAGACTTGCCGTGGAGCCAAAATCAACATGTTTATCGTGGCCGGTGCGTCTGCACATTCTGCTTTTAAGCAAGCTCAATTACTCTCTCGCCTATCGTCAATAGATACTGTCCAAAGTGTGGAAAGTCAATGGGTTTACTTGTTTGATCAAGCCTTAAATGATGAAACTTTGCAATCGGCGAATGCGCTGTTAAACGACAGTCAAGCCTTTGCGCTTCGCCAAGCAGGTGGTGATGAAGTGCAAGTTTTGGTGACACCTCGTGTCGGGACGATTTCGCCGTGGTCATCAAAAGCAACTGATATTTTTAAGAACTGTAATACCCCAGTACATCGCCTAGAACGTGGCGTGCTATACACGTTGAAAGGTGTATCAAGCGTTTCAAACACATTGAAACTGGCATTGCACGATCGCATGACTGAAAGCGTGTTTGATCAGATTGACGATGCCAAAGCATTATTTGTGGAAACAGCACCAAAACCATTAAATAGCATTGATATTCTTGGGCAAGGTAAAGAAGCCTTAGTTCAAGCCAATCGTGAATTTGGTTTTGCACTTTCTGATGAAGAAATTGATTATTTAACTGATGCGTTCAATAAGCTCGGACGTAATCCGCATGACATCGAATTGATGATGTTTGCACAGGCAAACTCAGAGCATTGCCGTCATAAAATCTTTAATGCCCAGTGGACAATTGATGGTGAAAAACATCCACTCTCATTGTTCCAAATGATTAAAAATACCTATAAAGAATCGCCAACGGACGTCCTGTCTGCTTATAAAGACAATGCTTCAGTGATCGTTGGTTATGACACCATGCGCTTTTATCCAAAAGCCGATGACAATGGGCAATATGTCTATAAATACAAGAGTCAAGCTGCTCATATCTTGATGAAAGTGGAAACCCACAACCATCCAACAGCGATTTCTCCATTTGCAGGGGCGGCGACTGGTTCGGGTGGTGAGATCCGTGATGAAGGCGCAACTGGTCGTGGTGGTAAGCCAAAAGCAGGTTTAACAGGTTTTACCGTATCGAATTTGAATATTCCAGGTTTTGAACAACCGTGGGAAGACAACTACGGCAAGCCATCTCGTATGGCATCACCGTTACAAATCATGATTGATGGGCCTTTAGGCGGTGCAGCATTTAACAATGAATTTGGTCGTCCAAACTTAACCGGTTATTTCCGTACTTTTGAACAAAATATCAATGGTGAAGTGAAAGGCTTCCATAAGCCGATCATGATCGCTGGTGGTTATGGCAACATTCGCCCTGACCATGTAGAAAAAGATCCCATCCAAGAGGGTGATTTACTGATCGTGCTTGGTGGGCCTGCCATGTTGATCGGTCTTGGCGGTGGTGCAGCGTCTTCTGTAGATAGTGGCACCATGGGTGAGAGTTTAGATTTTGCTTCGGTACAACGTGAAAATCCTGAAATGGAACGTCGTTGCCAAGAAGTGATTGATACCTGTTGGCGTTTAGAAGATGCCAATCCGATCGTGTCAATACATGATGTCGGTGCGGGCGGTATCTCCAATGCTATGCCTGAATTGGTCAATGACCATGAGCTCGGTGCGGTGCTCAATCTGCGTAAGATTCCATCGCTTGAACCGGGTATGTCACCGATGGAAATTTGGTCGAATGAAGCGCAAGAGCGTTATGTCTTGGCGATTCGTCCAAGTTCGTTGGCGCAGTTTGAAGACATCTGTGCTCGTGAACGTTGTCCATTTGCGGTATTGGGTGAAGCGACTGAAGCACGTCATTTGACCGTTGAAGATCCGTTATTTGAAAATAATGCGGTGGATATGCCGATGCAGGTCATGCTTGGCGGTACACCACGTATGCAACGCAGCTATGAAACAGTGACTCGTCAAGGCAATGACTTTGATGCGTCGAAAATTGATCTCAGCGATGCGATTTTCCGTGTATTGAAAAATCCAACTGTGGCTTCGAAATCGTTTTTGATTACTATTGGCGACCGTTCAATCACAGGCATGGTTGCTCGTGATCAGATGGTCGGGCGTTGGCAAGTGCCTGTTGCAGATGCAGCGGTGACTACGACCAGTTTGCAAGGCTTCACAGGTGAAGCGATGGCAATCGGTGAGCGTCCGCCAGTGGCATTGCTAAATCCTGCGGCATCGGTGCGTCTTGCGGTGGCAGAGGCGATTACCAATATTGCTTCAGCAAATATTGAACAACTCAGCGACATTAAACTCTCTGCAAACTGGATGGCAGCCGCAGGACAAAAAGGTGAAGATCAAGCCTTGTTTGAAGCGGTGAAAACTGTGGGTATGGAAATCTGTCCTGCGCTTGGTATTGCTATTCCTGTGGGTAAAGATTCATTGTCGATGCGTACCACATGGCAAGATGATGGCGTGGATAAATCAGTCACTTCACCTGTTGCAGGTGTGATGACGGCGTTCGCTCCTGTGAACGATGTGCGTAAAACATTGACACCAGAATTAAAATCAGGCAGTGAATCGGTATTGGTGCGTATTGATTTATCCAAAGGTCAATTCCGTCTTGGTGCATCGATCTTAGCGCAAGTTTATAAGGCGATTGGTACGACAGCACCTGACGTGGATAGCTTCGACGATCTGAAAGCATTCTTTGCCTTAATTCAAGATTGGAATAATCGTGGACTCATTCAAGCCTATCACGATATCGGTGATGGCGGTGTATTGGCAACTGTGACAGAGATGATGTTCGCATCTCGTCTAGGTGTTGCTCTTGAGCCACAAACGATTGAAAGCCTATTCGCAGAAGAAATTGGTGCAGTCTTACAAATTAAAGTATCGGATTGGGAAAGTCTGCAGAGTGAAATTACCAATTCTAGCCTAAAAGATGCTATTTCATTGCTTGGTCAAGTGAATGATAATGATCAATTGATAGTGAATGGTTTGACCTTTGAACGTATTGCACTACAACAGGCATGGTCAGAAGTATCCCATCAAATCCAACGTCTACGTGACAACGTGGAAACCGCAGATCAAGAATTTGCTTTGATTGCAGATACAGGTCATCAAGGTTTGATTGCCAAGCCGACCTTTGATTTAAATGAAGCGATTGAAGCGTCCATGATCAATGTACGCCGTCCAAACATGGTGATCCTGCGTGAACAAGGCGTGAATGGTCATGTTGAAATGGCTGCTGCTTTTGATAAAGTTGGCTTTAATACGGTCGATGTGCACATGAGTGATTTGCTTGCAGGTCGCATTAATCTTGATGATTTTGAAGGTTTAGTGGCGTGCGGTGGTTTTTCATACGGTGACGTTCTTGGTGCAGGCGGCGGCTGGGCGAAGTCCGTGCTATTCAATGCCAAACTCCGTGATCAGTTTGAAAAATTCTTTAATCGTGATGAGACTTTCAGCCTCGGTGTGTGTAATGGCTGTCAGATGTTGTCACAGCTTGCGCCATTAATTCCTGGTGCTAATCATTGGGGTCGTTTCCATCGCAATACTTCGGAAGTCTTTGAAGCACGTAGCGTCAATGTCCGTATCGAAAAATCAGCGTCTGTGCTTTTGGATGGAATGGAAGGTTCGATCTTACCGATCGCTGTGGCGCACGGTGAAGGGCGCTTGGTGGCAAGTGCAGAAAATCTTGCAACATTAAATGCGAACAGCCAAGTAGTGATGCGCTATGTCGATAGCCAAGGTAATCCGACCCAACATTATCCACTGAATCCGAACGGTTCACCTGAAGCAATTACAGGTCTAACGTCGCTCGATGGACGTGCAACGATCATGATGCCACATCCAGAGCGTAACTTCCGTGCGCTACAACACTCTTGGAAGCCTGAAGATTGGCAACAAGATGGCGCATGGTTGCGTATGTTTAGAAATGCACGACGTTTCTTGGGTTAAATATATTGTAAATGACCATAAAACCATCGGTAAGTGGTTTTATGGTCTTGTTTGCTTTGGCGTTTTTGATTGTCTATTGGCAAAATAAACAGCACAATTCACCAATGTCAGCGCAAGTATAATATGTCGAGCTGATTGATTCAGCTCGATTATTTTTTGATTTTACAGCGTTGAATACGAGTTTAATTGTCTACCAAAGGCTGACTCACCAAGAAGTCAGGTGGTGTCAAAATAGTATCTCGGATTTCATTGGATAACTCAGGATAATCCAATGTGTAATGCAAGCCACGAGATTCTTTGCGCTGCATTGCACAACGCACAATCATTTCAGACACTAAAACCAAATTGCGTAGTTCAATGAGATTTTTGCTGACTTTATAGCCTTGATAATATTCCTCAATTTCTCGTTTTAGCATTTCGATACGGTGCAAAGCACGTTCCAATCGTTTGGTTGTACGCACAATGCCGACATAGTTCCACATCGAGGTGCGTAGCTCATCCCAGTTTTGTAGAATGACCACATCTTCATCAGGATGTTCTACCTGAGAGGCATCCCACGGATTGACTTGATCAAATCGTGGCGCATTGTCGATTTGTGATTGAATATGCTTGGCTGCGCTCATACCATAGACAAAACATTCCAAAAGAGAGTTGCTCGCCATACGATTGGCACCATGCAATCCAGTTGATGAGGTTTCACCAATCGCATACAGCCCTGCAATATCCGTTTCACTATGTTGATCGACGATCACACCACCACAGGTGTAATGTGCTGCGGGAACTACAGGGATTTTGTCCTTAGTAATGTCTATGCCGAGCTCGAGCAAACGTGCATACAGTGTCGGAAAGTGCTCTCTGACAAAACTTTCAGGTTGATCGGTGATGTCGAGCCAAACATGACGCAGACCAAGACGCTTCATCTCATAGTCAATGGCACGAGCCACCACATCACGAGGTGCAAGTTCGGCACGTTCGTCAAAACGAAGCATAAAACGCTCACCATCAGGCAGGCGTAGATATGCACCTTCACCACGCATGGCTTCAGTGATTAAAAAAGAGCGCGCTTTAGGATGGTAAAGACAGGTTGGGTGGAACTGATTAAATTCCATGTTGGCAATACGACAGCCTGCACGCCATGCCATGGCAATACCGTCACCAGTCGCAATGTCGGGATTCGATGTGTAAAGGTAAGCTTTCATTGCACCGCCACAGGCGAGCGCAGTAAATGGTGCTAAAAATGTTTTGACTTCGCCTGCTGTTTCATCCAGCGCATAAACACCAATTGCACGATTTTCAGAATGTTCTATCTGGGCTTTTTGTGTGGTGATGACATCAATTGCTACCACATTTTCAAATAAGTGAATATTTTCTTTTTCTTGAGCACGTTCAACCAAAGTCATGGAAATCGCTTTGCCTGTCGCATCAGCAGCATGAATGATACGACGCTGTGAATGTCCACCTTCACGAGTAAGGTGTAAATTCTCATGTTCATCTAAAGTGAACTGCACACCTTGCTTGAGTAGAAAGTCAACGGCATCTTGCCCACCTTCAACGGTGAATTTAACCGCATCTAGATGACATAAATGACCGCCTGCAATCATAGTGTCATCTATATGTTGTTCAATCGAGTCCGTTTGATCGAGCACAGCAGCGACACCGCCTTGTGCATAATACGTGCTCGCATCGTTTAGATGGGATTTTGCCAATACAGCGATTTTATAATGTGCTGGTAGTGAAAGCGCTAAGGTTAAACCCGCACCACCACTACCGATAATGACGACATCAAATTGCTGAGAATGTTGCTGAGCGAAATTCATAGTTGAAGATGTTGAGTGTAAAAAGTAATTTAAGATACTACAAAGTGCTCGTAAGGTGCATTGAAATTAATTGATAACAGTTATTTATCGATTGGATGGTGAGTGATATAGTTGTCCTTTGTGATGTTTGTCATAATATTGCAAACATTTCGTTACGGTAAATTGAGGCTGGTCATGTTAAAAATGCTTCGCCTTGATTTTGTAGAAAGTCATAAAGGTTATTGCTTGGATAAAGTGAATTAATTGCAGTGATTCGTCTTTTTGAAAGGTCGTACTTAAAAAACTCTGTGGGTGGTTAGATTTTAATGTCAGACAATTCAGAATTTCAGCTCAAAAGATTGCCTCGATTTAAACCACGTGGCGGTATTGAGGTAATGTATGCCTCTATTCGTGCGTTATTTTTGCGCGAGTTGCAAACGCGATTTGGACATTACCGGATTGGGTATGTTTGGGCGTTGCTTGAGCCTGTATTAAGTGTAATTTTTATGCTTATCCTATTTGGAGCGATTGTTAAGCGAGTTTTGCCAGGTATCGACTATACAGTTTTCTTGATCAATGGAATTTTGCCCTATTATGCATTTATGGGCTCTGTAACGCAGTCTATCCCTGCGATTGAGGCAAATAGAGGGTTGTTGAGTTATCGCAATGTCAGACCAATAGACACCGTAATTGCTCGAACTAGTTTAGAGTTTGTACTTTATTTTGTTTGCTATCTCTTGTTATCAGCAGTGATGTTGTGGTTGGGCTTTTCGATTAGTTTTTCTTTTATTCCGACTTTGTTGTTCTATTGGCTATGCCTTATAGGCTTAACATTGGGTGTGGCAAGTATTATGATGGTGGTTGGAGAGTTAAGCAAAGAAGTTGGAAAATTAGTGAGTTCTGTTTCTATAATTCTTTATTTTATGTCTGGGGCGATCATACCGTTACATCAAGTTCCTAGTGAGTATCTAAAGTATTTTATGTGGAATCCTTTGGCGCATGTGTTTGAACTCATGCGACATGCAGTGTCGCCAAGTTATAGTGTGGTCTCGGGTACGAGCCTTGGCTACTTTTTGGTATGCATGATCGTAGTATTGTTTTTAGGGTTGTTATTAAATCAATCTTTATCAGAGAGGTTGATGAAAACCAAATGATTGAGCTTAAAAATATTACCAAATCTTATGCAACGCCAAAAGGTCGTCATTTTGTTTTTAAAAATCTCAATGCAACCTTGCCTGAAGATAAAAGCGTTGGATTGTTAGGTAAAAATGGTGCAGGTAAAAGCACCTTGTTGCGTATTATTGGGGGGATTGACTTTCCTGACGCAGGACGAGTCATTACGAAGAAAACCATATCATGGCCTGTGGCATTGGCGGGTGGGTTTCAGGGGAGTTTAACTGGTCGACAAAATGTACGCTTTGTCGCAAGGTTGTATGCTTCAGAAAAAGATGTTCGGCAAGTGGTTTCATTCGTTGAAGAGTTTGCCCAACTAGGAAAATATTTTGATATGCCAATCAAAAGCTATTCTTCAGGGATGCGATCTCGGTTGGGTTTTGGTTTGAGTATGGCATTTGATTTTGATTATTATTTGCTTGATGAGGTGGGTGCGGTCGGTGACGCTGTATTTCGTAAGCGGAGCCAAGCATTGTTGGATGATTTGAAGAAAAATTCGAATATTATTATGGTTTCACATGATCTCAATGATTTGATACGTAACTGTGATGTGGGCTTTGTTGTGCAGGATGGTCAGGCACAATATTTTGAAGATATTAATGAAGCGGTAGAGGTTTATAAAGAATATGCGCTGGGTAAACAATAATCGTTCTGCGCTGCAAGCGTATCTTCTTATGGTGGTTATTCCGCTGATTGTAATTGTTTTGTACTTGTTGTTTTTTGCTCAGAATCGTTACTTGACGGATGCTACAGTTATCGTTAAACAGGTTGGTGAAATTAATACTGATGCTTCGAGTACGGGGCTTGGTGCTTTGCTGGGAGTGAGTAATACCAGTATTGAAGATTCTCAGTATTTGAAGGAGTTTATTCAATCTCGAGATTTGGTTGAAAAGTTAGATAAAGAGATGGATTTGATGATCGCTTTTCAAGGAACGGGCGGGGATCCTATTTTTGAGCTTTCACAAAATGCCTCAAAAGAAGAGTTGGTAGAGTATTATAATAAGCGTGTTAAGGTAAATTTGGATGAACAGACGAACCTACTGCATATTTCCACAGAGGGGTTTAGTCCTGAATTTTCTTTGAGGCTAAATCAGAAAATTTTAGCTGAAAGCGAAGCGTTTATTAATGATATTTCTCAGGATGTGGCTAAAGATCAGTTGGTTTTTGCTACAGATCAGCTCAATGAGGCGTTAGAGAATCTAACACAATCTCGAGAAGCTTTGATTAATTATCAAAATAAAAATCAAATGTTTGATCCTTTGGCGCAAGCTCAAGCAGTAGCTCAAATTGTTGTTCAGCTTGAATCAAATTTAGCACAGCTACGTACAGAAGAGCGAACTTTACTTAGCTATTTAAATCCAACTGCACCACAGGTTGTGGCTTTAAAAAGTCAAATCAAATCTGTTGAAAAGCAGATTCAAGATGAAAAGTCGAGACTAACATCACCAAGTAATTCAGATAAGCTTAACCGAAGTGCAGCGGACTTTGAAGGCTTAAAGGCTCAGGTCGAATTTAATACTGACCTTTATAAATTGGCATTGGGTTCTTTAGAAAAAGCCAGACTTGAAGCGGCAAGAAAGCTTAAGAATGTGATCGTTATTACTAGTCCAAGGTTGGCGCAAGATGCACTATATCCAAGAGTTTGGTACATTATCTTTAGTGCGTTTTTACTTTTAAATTTATTATTTGGCATCGTGATGTTGGTGCGCTCAGTGATTCGTGAGCATAAGGAGTAAAGTTGATGAATAAGAAGTTTCTAGCCACGGTTTTGGCAAGCCAAATCAGCTTAGTTTATGCGGCGACAGACTCTACGCTATTGCCAAGTGATTACGAAGTTAGCTCTGGACCAAGTGGCTCGGCAAGCCAAACTGTTGATGCGAGTGCAAATCAAGAACAAGCACAGGCTGCGGCAATGTTGCCGTCGAGCTCGGTGCTTAATCTCGGAAATACAAATACTAAATACAATCAAGTTAAGAGTCGGATGTTTGGTGCCCAGCTGTTTAAAGGTGCTTTTGCATCAAGTGCGGGGAGTACCTTTAACAATAGTTATGTGATTAATCCTGGTGATAATATTAATTTGAGATTATGGGGTGCATATCAATTTGCTGGGAGTCTTACCGTTGATCCTCAAGGTAATATTTTTATTCCAAATGTAGGACCTGTAAAAGTTTCGGGAACAACCAATGGTAATTTACAAGGTTTAATTGAGCGTAATGTTCGTCGTGTTTATGTGTCTAATGTAGGTGTATATGCGGCACTTGAGCAAGCGCAACCAGTTAAAGTGTTGGTGACTGGTTTTGTGAATCAGCCGGGTAGCTACGGTGGCGTGGCAAATGATACTGTGCTTGCTTATCTTGATCGTGCAGGTGGTGTTGATCCACAGCGTGGTAGCTATGTCGATATTCAAATTCAACGTAATGGTCGAATGATTCAGTACGTGAATCTTTATGATTTTTTATTGGCTGGACAGATTCAACCATTTTCATTTAAAGATGGTGATGTGATTGTGGTTGCTCCGCGCAAACATACATTTAGCGTCAGTGGAGAAGTGTTTAACTCTTTTGATTTTGAGTTTAATGTTGATCAACTTACTGTTGCCCAAGCGCTATCGGTAGCAAAGCCAAAGCCGGGTGCAACACATGTGGGCATTAGCCGTCGTCAGGGTGCAGAATACAGAAGTGAATATTATGCGATTGCCGATGCACAAAATGTGGTGCTACAAGATGGCGATGTACTTAGTGTGACTGCAGACCGTTATGCCGGTACGATTCAAGTACGTATTGAGGGTGCGCATAATGGCACGAGAGCATTGGTATTGCCATATGGTGCGAAGTTGTCTGAAGTACTTCAACAGTTACAGCCGAACCAACTCTCTCAGGTGCAAAACTTGCAGTTGTTTAGACCGAGTGTCGCAAAGCGTCAAAAAGAAATGTTGAATGTTGCTTTAGATAAGCTAGAGGAAGCTACCTATTCTGTGCGTTCGGCAACTAAAGAGGAAGCATCGCTACGCTTGCAAGATGCACAATTAGTGAAGCAGTTTGTTGAAAAGGCAAGACAAGTTGAGCCTAAGGGTCAAGTTGTATTAAATCCAGAATCTTTCTCTAATGTGATTTTGGAGCAAGGTGATGTGTTAAATATTCCTGAGAAAACCTCTGTCATTATGGTGCATGGTGAAGTGATGTTCCCAAATGCTGTGGAGTGGCAAAAGGGCATGTCTGCACGAGATTATATTGATCAAGTGGGCGGGTTTACTCAAAAGTCAAATAAATCCAAAGTCATCATCGTTCATCAAAATGGCGAATCTGAGTTAGTAAAGTCAAGCTATCAGTTGGTTCAAGGCGATGAGATTATGGTTCTACCTAAAGTATCATCAAAAGGCGTCGAAGTTGCTAGAGGTTTGACAACTATTCTCTATCAAATTGCGATTGCAGCGAAAGTGGCTTTGGATATTTGATTTGTAGTTTTGATGTAAGGGAAACCTCTTCCAAGAAATGGAAGAGGTTTTTTTATTAGGCTAGAGATTGAATTAAAGTGCTTAATTCATCGGTTTTTTGCTTGAGTAATGCTTGTGCATGTTCGTCTCGAGTTTCAATATTGAGCCTTAAAAGTGGTTCTGTGTTCGAGCTTCGGATATTGAAACGCCAATCATCAAAAGCACATGAAATACCATCAGTAAGGTCAATTAAAGGATGTTCCTGACGGTATTTGTCTAAAATTGTATTGATCACCGATTGACTATCACTGACTTTAAAATTTATTTCACCACTACAAGGATATTTTTGAATCATGCCATTGACCAATGCAGACAATGAAGTTTCTTTTTTAGAGAGTAGGTCGATGACCAGCAACCAAGGGATCATACCACTATCGCAATAGCCAAAATCACGGAAATAATGATGTGCACTCATTTCTCCACCATATACGGCATTTTCTTCGCGCATCACTTGTTTGATGAATGCATGACCAGATTTGGATTGAACGACTTGGCCGCCATATTGCTGAACGATATCGATCGTGTTCCATGTTAATCGAGGATCATGAATGATTTTTTCATTTGAAGATTTATTTAGAAATGCCGCGGCAAGTAAACCTACAATATAATATCCCTCAATAAATTGTCCATTTTCATCAAATAAGAAGCAACGGTCAAAATCACCATCCCATGCGATTCCTAGATCTGCACCATGAGCAATCACTGCATCCTGTGTTACCCCTTGATTTTCAAGTAAGATGGGATTAGGAATACCGTTTGGGAAGGTGCCATCTGGTTGATTATGAATTTTGATCAATTCAATTGGAACAGCGTTTGCTTGGAAATGTTGCTCGATTGCATCAATTACTGGTCCTGCAGCACCATTACCCGCATTTAATACCAATTTCATTGGTTTCAATTGCTTTAAATCAACATAGGACATCAAGTGTGTAATGTACTCTGGCAGGATATTATAAGATTGAGTTGAGCCTTTTAGAGAAGGAGTTTTAAATTCACCAAGTTCAGCAATTTCTTGTATTTCTTTTAAACCCGTATCGATACTGATTGGACGTGCATTTTCTCTAACAAGTTTCATTCCATTATAGTTCATAGGGTTGTGGCTTGCTGTAATTTCAATCCCCCCTTGTACATCTAAATGAAAGGCTGCAAAATAAACCTCTTCCGTACCAGTCATGCCAAGGTCAAGTACATTTACTCCTGCATCATTAAGCCCTTTGATTGTTGCTTGCTTCAAAGATTCACTTGAAAGTCGAATATCACAACCCACTGCAACAGTTTCTGGTTGATAAAGATCGCCGTAAGCGCGACCGATCCGATAAGCAACTTCTTCATTAAGTTGTGTTCCTAATTCACCACGAATATCATAGGCTTTCACACAGGTGATTTTCATTTTGACTCCATTGTTTATTTGCTGTCGCTGTAAGAGAATGATTTTGAATAAGCATTGAGCACTTGATTTTCCACCAAAAGTGCTTTTGGGGCGCTGTATTTACGTTCACTACTTTGTAAAAAAGGTGTGATAAATAAGTTCTGAGAATGTTGGATTGCTTGGATATGCCATCTATTCCATGATTCCCAATAGTCTAAACGGTCTTTAGGAATACGTTGATTAACAAATCCAGTATCAGGTGCATTCATAAGTGAATTTTCATGATGAGCACCAATAGCAAGCGGGAGTTTAATCTTTTTTACTGACTTTTCACCAAATTGAAGTTTGATTCTGTTTAAAAATTCAGAATCCGCACCCGTTCTAACGCTATCCCAAAACCCGATCTGCTTCATTATTTTTTTTCGTCGGAAAAGCGGGGATGAAGGATTGAGTCTAGAAATGGGATAAATACTTCTAGTATAGATTTCACCTGTGTCGGAGAGGCGAAACCAATTAGAAGTGGTAGCAACTAACTTTTTATTCTGAAGGAGAGGGATTATTTGTAATTCTAAACGTTGGGGGTGCGACCAGTCATCCGCATCATGACACATGACAAACTCACCTTTAGCCATTAATAAAGCTCTATTCTTGGCGATATACGTCCCCGCATTTATAGGCTGCTGCAATGCTTTAATGCGCTTATCTTGCGCCATAAGCTGTAGGATAATTTGCCAAGTTGCATCAGTGCTACAATCGTCAATGATGATAATTTCAATATGTTTATAGGTTTGTAGGAGTAAGCTGTTTATTGTACTTTCAATAAACTGTTCGGCATTAAAACTTGTAACGATTATGCTAATTAAACTTTTCTGCTTTCGCATTGATGGCTGAACTGGAATTGCCTGAATATTTTTGACATTACATGTGCTTAAAGGGTCTTTTTTTTCAATTAATGCCAATTGATGTGTGTGAAATATTTCATTGATTGCATTCATTGCGCAGACATTGCTTTGTTGTGATTGTAAATGCACACTCAATAGTTTCAAATTGATCCAATCTTCTTGATTGGCACGATTGATTTGTTGGAGTAATTGCTCAGCCTTCTCAAATTGAGAATGATAAATCAATAAGGCTACTACCATTGCGCTGTTGATATTATATTTTTCAGCAAGATCTAAGGCTAATTTCGCTTGATAAGGTGCTAAAGCCTCAATTAAAGTGGAGATAGAGCTAGGAAATCGTTGTTCTATTTGAGATGTTAAATTGTTCAGTTGGTTGGTGTCTCCACAGGCGGCATTGGATACTGCATAAGCTAACAAAGTCCTAAAGCTCGAGCTTTGATCTGTCGGAGTGTTTAAGATTGTTTGGTACATCGAGAGTTTGAACAAACTCCATATACTGACTTCATCTTGAATTTGTTTACTCGAAGTTTGTGCTAAACAGTGGGAATACTTCGCTTGTTGAAACAAATGGCGTCGGTATCCCCGCTGAACTAACCGATAGAACATTTTTTATGAATCTTTACTAAATAAATCACGAGTATAGATCTTTTCTAAGCAGTCTGATAGTTCTGGAGCAAGTCGATTGGCAACAATCACATCGGATTGTAGTTTAAATTGCTCGATATCTTGAATGACTGGAAGTTTGTTAAAATATGCTTCATTTAATGATGGTTCATAGATGATGAGTTCTATGCCTTCACTTTGCAGTCTTTTCATCACTGCTTGTATAGAAGAAGCTCTGAAATTATCAGAACCTTGTTTCATGATTAAGCGGTAGATACCGACGACTTGAGGTTTTTTCTCGATGATTGAGTCTGCAATAAACTCAATGCGTGTAGTATTCGAGTGAACAATCGCCTGAATTAAGTTTTGCGGGACGTCTTTGTAATTTGCGAGCAATTGCTTGGTATCTTTCGGTAAGCAATATCCACCATAACCAAATGACGGGTTATTGTAATGATTTCCAATTCGAGGGTCTAAGCTCACACCTTGAATAATTTCAGCGGTGTTTAAGTTGTGAATTGAAGCATAGGTATCTAGTTCGTTAAAATATGCGACACGCATTGCTAAATAAGTATTGGCAAAGAGCTTTATTGCTTCTGCTTCAGTACTTTGTGTAAACAGGATGGGGATATCTTTTTTAATTGCACCATTTACCAAAAGGTGAGCAAAATTTTGTGCACGCTCAGATTGTTCACCTACAATGATACGTGATGGATACAAATTATCATATAGCGCAAATCCTTCTCGTAAAAATTCTGGTGAAAATATAATATTGTCGGTGTTAAATTTTTCTCTAACTTGTTTTGTGTAGCCTACAGGAATGGTTGATTTAATGACGATCAATGCTTTTTGATTGCATTCTAGTATCTTCTCAATGACACTTTCCACACTTGATGTGTCAAAATGATGCGTGATTTCATCATAATTTGTTGGTGTAGCAATGATGACAATATCTGCGGTTTGATAGTGTATTGTATCTGTACTGGCTTGAAGGTTCAACGCGTTATTTGATAAATAGTATTGAATTTCTTTATCTTCAATGGGAGATTGCTTATTATTGATTTGCTTAACTTTGTTTGGGTCAAGATCAATTGCAATCACATTATTATGCTGAGCTAAAAGTACGGCATTAGATAACCCAACATAACCTGTGCCTGCAACAACTATGTTTTTCATTATACAACCTATATAATTATAGTCAGATGAGTAAAAAAATCATGTCTATAATATAGGTTTTTTTAAGCGAATGCGATAAGCGAATATCCCTCGACTTTTGTAGTCACCTTTTAGTGAACCGCCCCGAGCTTGTCGGAGAATTATTTAACTGAGAGAATAGACAAATGAGTAGACATAAGCACGCCCCTGAGATAAAAGAACGTGCGGGTCGGATGTTGATTGAAGCTGAATCTGATTATCCATCTTTATGGGTAGCAGTGAATGTGATTGCGCCAAAGATTGGTTGCGTATTGGTTCAACAGAAAGCGACTACATAGCGCCAATGATTATGTACCGCCACTCACGAAAGAGGAAAATTGCGATGCTAGACTACCCGTCTGACGACTTAAAAAGCCGCCTGACTCAAATAAAACTGTCACCAAGATATTCGGAGTGGTTCAATTGAGGTTGAGGTATTGTAAAATTCGTACAGAAGATGATGACATTACAGTATGATAAAAACAGTTGTTGCAAAATAATTTTATTTTTCTGGCATCCTTAATTGGTATTGGCTAATCTGATATAGAATGTTTTTGTTTTTTGCTTGGATCCCATAGAGTTTTAATAGCTGCACCATAGAGAAATTTTAAGATATGAATAAAGTAATTGTGTTAGGTCATCATTTGTGTGACCTTGCAAGAGTGGAAGGTATATTGATGCAACATGGTTTGAGCCCAGCTCGACCTTCTGCGCGTGATGGTTATTTGCCAGATGAAATTACAAATATCATCTGTAGGGCTAATAAAGTTTGTGATGTGACTGAAGTCCAACACGAATATCAATTAAATTCAGTTGTTATCAATCCTTTGTGGAATAATTTGGTTGCAGATTTGTTAGTGGGGAATGTTGAAAATGATTTTTGGGGGTGGGCGGACACGCAAATACTTCCGTTATTAAGGTATTGGCATGGCATGGATTTAGGGTTTAAGTATGTTTTGATTTACTCTCATCCACAAATGATTTTAAGAAAATTGATGCGTGCAGGAGTCTTTGGGAAAAAAGAAGTGAACGATGGATTAGTCAATTGGTATATTTATAATAAAAAAATGTTGGATTTTTATAACGATTTCAGTGATGAGTGTGTCCTTGTTGAGGAGGGACAAGTTTTTGCATCAACAAACCAGTATTTGAAGCAGTTAAAGTGTCATATCGATGATTTGTCGATTGATAATAATGATGTGGTAACTACACAAGCTCAATATAGTGGACAAGATGAGATTGGAGAATTCTTAGAAAAAAAAATGCTTTTGCAGTATCGCAATGTAATGGATTTGTATGATCTATTGCAAAAAAACGCTCATCTACCAGGATTGCAGAAGGAAGAAGAGTTTGAAGAATTTAAAATGTGGGAAAGCTACTCTCAATTCAAAAAAACTGAAATCGAGTTAAATTTGTTGCGAAGTGAAATTGGCGCTTTAAAGGAAAGCGGTTTAAGTGAACGTGTAACGCTTGAGAGTGTAAAAAATAAAAGTAAAGAAGAAGTGCGGGTTCTAACGCAGCAATTAAGTATTTTACAGACACATCTGATTAATCAAGTAAATGATGTGGCTAACATTAAAGAACAAAATAAAAAAATGATATCTGAAAGTGGTGAGAAAATTGTAGCCTTACAGGTTGAGGTTGAGCATATTAGAGATGAGAAGAGTAAATTACAAAGTGAGCATGAGAGAAGGATAAAGCAGTTAAAAGATGAAAATGTTATTTTAAAGAAGGATCTTGAGAATAAGGGGCAGTCTTCTAGTGAATATGAATTGGTCTTAAATCAATTGTATAAAACACAAGAAGAGTTGCAAAAATCACTTTCTCAAAATGATATGTTAAAGAATCAATTAGATCATAATGTGAAATTTAAAAGTGAAAAGGAAATGCGCCAATTAAACGGTGCTGTAGAGCGTGTAAAGCGTGACTTGCCTTACCAGCTTGGTTTGAGAGTCGTTGATAGCTCAAAAAACATTAAGGGCTTGGTGAGGCTGCCAACTATTTTAATAAAAGATTTACCTCAGTTAAAAAAAGTTGCGAGCGAGATGGAGAAGCTACCATCCTTGGAGTTATACGCAGATTATAATGAGGCTGAGAGAGTAAAAAGACATTTGTCATATCGAGTTGGTAATGCATTGGTGTTGGGTATGAAGTCACCTAGTAGTATGATTAAACTTCCATGGGTGCTGGGTGTGGAATTTTTATCCTATAAGAAGCAGAGTCGTAAAAAATTGTAATTTGGACGTAATGATACGTATTAGGAGTAATTAAGATGGCTGTGAGTTTTTCTGACATTCTTAAGGATGTGAGTAAATTAGAAGTGGATGGTGATTTGGTGTCTGCATTGCGAGTACTCGAAGAAAATAAAAATGATAGCGATTTTAAAGATGTGAAATTTATGTTTCAAATGAATATTGATAGATTGTTGTTGCGTATTAATAATCTTGCAAGTGAGTATTTTTTGGGGGGGGATGCTATATATGAACATCCTAGAAACCCTAGAACTTATGCTTTTGACTCGAAAGGTTTAGCTAATAAAGAGCTCCTTCCTATAATTTCGCTTACCACAATTAGCACGAGAATTGATCGTGTTTTAATGACGATTGATTGTATCAAAAAACAGTCAACACCAATTCATAGCATTAATTTGTATATTTCGGATGAGCCGTATTTGCTTGATGAGGGAATTGATAGAAACCATCCCATTTTATTGGAGCTGTATAAGCTAGGAGTAAATATATACAATGTGTCGAATACAGGACCTTACCGTAAACAATACCCAGTTATCTATCAATTAAAAGCTAGTGGTGCTCCTGCGAAAACACCTATTATTACGATAGATGATGATGTCTTATATCCCGAAGATATTGTTGAAAAGCTGGTATGTGCAAAGGATAGTTTATCGGCAGTAGTGTCTCATCGAGGTCGACAAATGATTTTAGGTCAATATAAAATGGGACAGTATAAGGAATTTAAGCCACCATTAAATAATCTAGATTATTTAAACCTTGGAACAGGTAAAAACGGTATTTTATATCGTTTGGATTTCTTTTCGGATAAGTTTGAGGAATATGTTGGGCCTATCATCGCGCCAACGGCAGATGATTTGTGGTGTAAGTGGGTAACAGCTTTAAAGTGTATTCCAACTATTATTGTTGAGCCAAATGCGGCATATGAGCCATCATTGGATTTCAAGGAATCAGCACCCGAGGATAAGGTGGGGTTGTTTCATAAATTTAATGCAAAAGGACGGAATGATGTGGCAATATCGAATTTAGAGACATATTTTTCTCTTTTGGGAAACAATCTTTTTTCAATTTATTCTCGGAAGTTTAACTAATGAAGTATGATGTAGCAATTGTTACTCCTTTTTATAATACCGAAGATTATTTGCATAGGTGTATCCAAAGCGTTTTAGATCAAAAAGATATTAATTTGCAATATTTTTTAATTGATGATGGATCAACAGATCGTTCTGCATATATTGCAAAATATTATGCTGATAAAGATGATCGAATAACTTTTATACAGCAAGAAAATAAGGGTCAAGGTCCAGCCAGAAACTTGGCAATAAAAAAAGCGAATGCTGAGTTTGTTTATTTTGTTGATAGTGATGATTATTTATTTTCAAATAATACATTGTCTATTTTATACAAAACTGCTTTGGAGCATAATTTGGATGTTTGTTCTCCAGATGTACCGAAGCATTATTTTGAAAAACCATTGGAAGCGATTGCTTGTATTCCTTGTAAGTCGCAATTTATTCGAATGGATTTAATTCGTAAGTTTGATATCTTGCAGCCTGATGCGCGTAGTGGTCAGGATGGTGTGTTTAGCCATCTAGCTTTAACACATTGTCAGCGTATAGGTATGACTGCTCATGCTAAGTTTCATTACACACATGCTCGTGAGGGGTCAACATTTTCTGCATATTTGAAAAATCATGATGCAGTTTCCAATTTGATTAAAATTCATTTTGAAACGATCGAAGCACACTATAATAAGTTTAATTTATGGGGGAAAAATGCTCTTCGATTATTGAATTTCATTACGGATGAGACTATTAGGAATAGATTTAATCCGCACTATATTTATTTTACTGATAAGCAAAAAATAGAGTGTTTAGATGTTTTGAAACCTATTATTTCAAAGGCTTTAGATAATCTGGATTATAAAGATAAGCATCTGATTTCTCCTGTCATTATTTATTTAAATTCAAATAATACTAATGATATTATTGAAAGTTATGGAAAAGAATGGTTGGAACTAAGTTTTACACCGAAATTTAGTGAAAATCATAATATTGTTAAAAATGATTTGGTGGTATGTAAAATTGCAAATAAAAAATATCAGCCTGAAAATTTTAGGAAGAAAGTCGTAGAAAAAGACGTAACTGCAATACAAGGTTCAGTAAATACGAAACTGGATAGTAGTTCCCCTAATTTTGATTCACAACTATCAAGATTGCAATCGGATGTAAAAAGCCTAAAAGGGAAGTTGGATTTATTGCTAAATACGATGACGAATTCGACAGCACAAATAGTATCGAGTATTCGGAACAAGCCCACGAATCTTTCCGTTGGTCAGGCTGACTTAATTGTTAGTTTGACAACACTGCCACATAGATTGCCATTAGTTCATTATGCAATTGAGTCCATTTTTTCTCAGACTGTTTTACCAACCAAGGTGGTACTATGGATTACGGATTCTATAAATGAGCATATGATTACACCTGAATTAAAATCTTTAATTTCTAGAGGATTGGAAATCAAGAAGGTAAAAGATGTTGGGCCACACACAAAATTAATTTATGCATTAAAAGCATATCCGACGAAAAGTATTGTAACGGTTGATGATGACATTATTTATCCAATTAACATGTTACAGTATTTGTGGGATCAACATACCAAACACCCGAAAGCAATTGTGGCGAATTGGGCTAGAGAATTGGCTTTCGATACCGCTGGTCAGGTTAAAGGTGTTAGAGCTGGAAAATTATTAACCCCTGTAAGATTAGAGAATGAAATCGAGCAAGCGGAGTTATTTGAAAGTCGTCCAAACTTAATCGCATTTCCTTATGGTACATCGGGTGTGTTGTATCCGCCTAAAGCATTGCATGAAAAAGTGATAGATGTGAGCTTGTTTAGAAAGCTATGTCCTAAAGAAGATGATATATGGTTTAAGGCAATGGCTATACTGAATAAAACACCAGTAGTTGTTACAAATTTAGGGATAAATCCAGTGCATCATAGTCTAACAGGGACACAGTTGGTAGCGCTAAGACATGATAATCACGGCTTAAGTCAAAATGAACAGCAAATGAGAGCTGTGTTTGATTACTTTAACTTGTATAAACTATTGAAGTGATAATATGAAAATTCTAGGAACAATTCGCCAATCTGTAGCCCATGGTTCGCTTGGCGGAATGGAGTTGGTAACTCATGATCTCTACCGAGGATTGGTCGAAAAAGGATTTGAAGTTTTGGTTCTTACCACTGCCTTGAAAGATTCTGATGAGCAAGAAAAAATAGTGGATGGGGTGAAATATATTTTTATTCAAGAATCTATTTCTGGAATGTACAGTAATGAATATCATCGAGGGGTGAAGGTTTTTTTTGATAAAATGGCAATAGAAGCTAACTTGCCTGATATTATTCATTCTGCATCTGGGGCTGCTGCATCTTTATTACAAAATAAAGAGGGCGTTCCAGTGGTGGCGACTTGGCATGGGACACGCTTAGAAGAGGAGTTGGATAAGTTATCTGATTATGCATATATTAAAAAAGGTAAACTTTTACCATTTCATTTTGAGCGCCTGTATTTAAATGGAATTACTAAACTCGTTCAACAAAATGAATTTGGTAAGTTCGATGCTCATGTGGCTATTTCTCCATTTATGAAGCAATGCATTACTTCTTATGGTGTGCATGAAGCACAGACTCATGTCATACGAAATTCATTACCAAAATATTTCTCTCGGCAAATTAGCAAAAAAAATGTAGTTGGTAATCGTATTGTACTAGGGCTTGTTGGACGTTTGATTCCGATGAAGGGACATATGTTTTTTGCCGAGGTGGCAAAACAGTTGGACCCTAATAAATATCAATTATTATTGATTGGTGCAGGTGAGTCGCAGGATGTTTATCAGAATTGTGGCTTGGAAGTATCTTCGGTGCGTGTTGATCGTGACAAAATACCAGACATGTATCGGATGATGGATATTTTTGTTAATCCAACATTTCGCTATTCAGGTTTTGATTTGACTGTACAAGAAGCGCTAGCGAGTGGCGTGGTAACGTTAGTATCGGATGTTACGCCATACCATGAGTATTTCATTGAATTAAACGAGCGCTATGGAAATCAAAGTCCGTATTATGAATTCAAAGTCGCTGATATTGAAAGCTGTTTAAATGCAATCAACCGAATAGTCGTAAATAAGGCGACTAACGAACATAGTGATGACTTTCAAAAAGAATTTAGTTTTGAATTAATGATTGATAAATATATCGCAGTTTTTCAAAAACTAAAAAAAGAGCGCCAAGCAGATGGCTGATATAGATGTTTTGCTAGATAATGATGCACTAAAGGTCTTTTTTCTGAAAGGAAATTCTGATTTTTTAGTAGTAACTTTCAGCCCTATGAATTTTAACCCGTCCTCTTTAGATGATTTTTATTGTAAAGCACCTTTGGTTAAGCTAGGGATTAGTGGGATTAGCATTACGGCAAAGCAAAATCATTGGTATCCTGAAAAATATATGAATGAAGCCATGTCATATATCGTTCAAATAACTAAACAATATAAATACGCTTGGACTAAAACTTGAAGTGCGACACGCCCCCACCCATTAAAGGGAAAAGGAGAAATACCGTGTCGTATACTCAACTTAGCTTCGAAGATCGTACAGCACTCATGCTAGAATCCCGCAAAGCTGATTTTTCACCGAGAACATTTGCTCAACAAATCAATCGGCATCATAGTACGATATATCGTGAATTAAGTCGAAATACAGTCAATGAATTATACCAAGCACAAACTGCATTAGATCAATCAATGAGTCGGCGACGACGTGGGCATAGAAAGCTGAAACTTGATTCACTGCTATGGAAGTTTATCGTTGAAGCCATACGTTGTTTATGGTCTCCTGAGTAAATATCGAAACGATTAAAACAAGTTAATGGATTAGACCATACGATGAATATTAGCCACACCAGCATTTATTCAACCATCCGAGCCTTACCTAAAGGTGAGTTGAAAAAGGATTTACTGTCATGCTTAAGGCATGAGAATAAGAAACGAAAAGCCAAAGGGGTATCTAAAAAAGATTCAATATTACAAGATATTAAGACGATACACGATCGTCCTAAAGAGGTTGAAGAGCGAAAAATACCTGGGCATTGGGAAGCAGATTTAATCAAAGGTAAAGACAATAAAAGTGCGGTTGCAACGCTTATTGAACGCAATACACGATTATGTGTTCTTGCCGTGCTACCTGACGCTAAAGCAGAATCAGTACGCTTGGCATTAACAGAAGCCATGGCGTACTTACCCACAGAACTTAGAAAAACCTTGACCTATGATCGTGGTCGAGAAATGGCTGAATATAAGGTTTTAGAACGAGATTTAGGAATAGAGGTGTATTTTTGTGACCCACATTCACCATGGCAACGTGGGACAAATGAAAACATGAATGGGTTAATTAGACAATATTTGCCTAAAGGAGTTGACTTGACCCCAGCGACTCAAGAATACTTAAACAAAATTGCGATGTCTTTGAATTGCAGACCAAGAAAAGCTTTAAATTGGCAAACGCCATTGGAGGCTTTTGCTCAACTGGTTGATTATCATAGTGCTTTTAAATCTGTCGCACCTCATGTTTGAATTCGCCCTAGTAGTACAAAAAATGTTTATATATGCCAAACTGAGCCAAGCAATATGACACCTTTTTTTATGTATAGAAAAATTGATGATTTTTATGTAATTAGTAATGGTAAATATTATGCCACAGCTACCCCTAAACAAACTGTTGATTTTGGAGTTGCGCATATTAAAAATTGGGAGAAATTTTATAAAGTAAGTTTGCAGCGCTATATCGAAAATTTAGGAACTATTGGAGAAAGTAAATGATCATTCCTGTTATATTGGCTGGTGGTTTCGGTACGAGACTTTGGCCTTTATCTAGAACGCAATATCCTAAGCAATTTTTATCCTTGCTAAATAAAGATTCGACTTTATTACAGGAAACTTATTCGAGGTTGATCGGGTTGCCAATAGAAAAACCGATTGTTGTGTGCAGTGAGGAACATCGATTTTTAGCAGCAGAGCAGTTGCGGTTGGTTGGTTTGGAAACTTCTAAAATTATTTTAGAGCCTGAAGGTAAAAATACCGCCCCTGCAATTGCATTGGCTGCGCTTACAGCTTTGAAGAGTGGAAGTGATGCGACATTATTGGTGCTATCTGCGGATCATTTAATTGCAAACACTGAAAAATTTCAGCAATGCATAGTGTCAGCGATGCCTCTGGTTGAGCAAGATAAATTAGTAACGTTTGGTATTGTTCCTACTCAAGCAGAAACGGGGTATGGTTATATTGAACAAGGTGAAAAAAATGGTAATGGCTTTGAAGTATTACGATTTGTTGAAAAACCAAATAAAGAAACTGCTCAGCAATACATAGCAAGCCAAAAATTTCTTTGGAATAGTGGGATGTTTATGTTTAAGGCATCCCAGTATCTTGCTGAGCTAGTAAAGTTTGCGCCAGAAATTGAAAGTGCGTGTCAGCAAGCAATTTCAAATACTGCAGAGGATGGTGTGTTTGTTCGTGTTGGAAAAGAAGCATTTGGTGTATGTCCAGCGGATTCGATTGATTACGCAGTGATGGAGAAAACTAAGAATGCTGTTGTCGTACCTTTGGATGTGGTTTGGAGTGATGTAGGGTCCTGGTCTGCTCTGTGGGAAGTTAGTAAGCAAGACGAAAGTGGTAATGTCACTCACGGCGATGTGTTGATACACGAGAGCGAGAATAATCTAATTTATTCGAATAGTAGATTGGTTTCTGTAATAGGCTTGCATGATACCATTGTAGTAGAAACCAAGGATGCTGTACTGGTTGCAAATAAAACAAATGTTCAAGATGTTAAAACGATTGTTGATCAACTAAAAAAAACTGGACGCCAGGAGTACTATAATCACCGTGAAGTTATGAGGCCGTGGGGTGTTTATGATAGTGTTGATAGTGGCTTGAGATATCAGGTTAAGCGAATAACGGTTAAACCAGGTGCTAAGTTGTCTGTTCAAATGCACTACCATAGAGCTGAGCATTGGATAGTTGTCAGTGGTACAGCCAGAATATCTAATGGTGAAAAAACATATTTGTTAACTGAAAACCAATCTACTTATATTCCTAGTGGTGAAGTACATGCATTGGAAAACCCTGGAAAGATTCCGCTTGAGTTAATTGAAGTTCAATCAGGTTCATATTTAGGTGAAGATGACATCGTAAGGTATGAAGACAAATATGGGCGTATTTAAGGGATAAAGTTTAAAATAATTGCATATGAACTTATTTTATATTTCTCTTAGTGGTGTTTGTAGTTGGTTTTTAGTATTGAAAATTTAAGTCAACCCCTACCAATAAGGGGCTGTTGAGTTAAAAGTAAATTAAGGTGTTTTGTTGTGAATGTAAAAAAAGCTATTCTACCTGTTGCGGGGTTTGGTACACGGTTATTACCAGCAAGCAAGTCTATTCCTAAAGAAATGATTACAGTAGTTGATCGTCCAGCAATTGATTATGTTGTGCAGGAAGCGATTGAGGCGGGTATTGATACGATCATCTTGGTGAATCATCCTGCAAAACAAGCTATTGAAAATTATTTTGATCGTAATGCGGAGCTTGAGAATCTTTTAGAGAAAAAGAAAAAAACCAAAATCTTAGATGAGATTCGAGCAATTGTGCCTGATCACGTGACTGTGGTTGCTGTACGTCAGCCTGAGCCACTTGGCCTGGGGCATGCAGTACTCTGTGCGGAAAAAGTGATTGGTAATGAACCTTTTGCAGTATTACTTCCAGATGTATTGGTCGACTCTGCTGATCAGAATAATTTGGCGCAAATGATTGCGCAATTTGAGCAAAATCAAGCGTCACAAATCATGGTGGAAGACGTTGCGCCTGAACGTGTTGATCAATATGGTATTGTTAAACTCGAGAAGCAAGGTGAGAAAAACACCACCAATATTTTGGGCTTGGTTGAAAAGCCTTCGGTGGGTGAGGCGCCATCGACTTTGGCAGTGGTGGGGCGTTATGTGTTTACACCTGAAATCTTTAAATACTTAAAAGAGACGCAGGCGGATAAGTCTGGTGAAATCCAGTTAACCGATGCCATGGCAAAATTGTTAGATGTTCAAAACATCCAAGCATTCACCTTGCATGGACAAACTTATGATTGTGGGAGTAAGATTGGTTATTTAAAAGCGATCTTGCATTATGCAACACAGCGTGATGAACTCAAGGATGAGCTACTAGAATTTATTAAAACATTAAATTAAGTTGGTTTAGGTTATGTATATCAGGGTTTTAGGCGCATCAGTAAATGCAGCTGTGATGGCATATCGTATGTCCTTAATCGGCCATCATGTCAATTGGCAAACATTGGATAAAGACTTGTCCAATCGGTTGAAACAATCAGAAATGATTTTTGATGATTGTGAGTTGAGTTGTAGTTTGCGAGAACAGATGAGCCTTAACCTATTGAACGTCGATGAGCCGTGTACAGAATACACCTATACTGTGTGTATTCTTGCGATAAATAACGAGCAATATTTGGCCTTTGATTTGTTGCGAGAAAATTTTTCTCGGTATAAATATAAATTAGTGATTAATTATGCCAACTTAGGCATGGGGAAAACTCGTGAGTTACAACAAGAACTTGCGATTAAGAATATCGTTTATATTCCTGATGCGATACAAGAGGGGCGTTTGCTGACAAGTTTCTTGGATAGTGGGCTGATTGTTGGCAATGAAAACCCTGAGAATGAAGTCATTATTCGTGAAATGTTTCGACCGATTTATCCTCTGAGCCAACAATATAACTTTCTCAGCATTCAAGCGGCAGAGTTTACTAAATTATCTGTATCAGGATTCTTGGCGGCAAAAGTCAGTTTTATGAATGACTTATCTAATGTTGCGGAATCACTTGGGATCGATATTGAAGAAGTGCGAGTCGCAATGTCGATGGATGAACGTGTAGGTGCGCATTATTTGTATCCAGGCTGTGGCTTTGGTGGGAGTAATTTTACCCGTGATATTTTAAAGCTCAAAGAAGTGGTGCTGGAAACAGGAAATGTCAGTGGCTTGCTGGATAAGATTTGGGATATTAATGAAAATCAAAAAGAAATCATTTTCCGTAAAATATGGAAATTGTTTGATTGTCATTTAGAGAATAAGGTTATCGCCTTTTGGGGTGCATCATTTAAACCCAATAGTAAAAGCGTTGCGCAGTCGCCAATTTTAAAAGTGTTGGAGGCATGTTGGTCGCAAGGAGCAATTACCCAAGTACACGATCCACGGGCATTATCGGAGTTGCAGGCGCTTTATCCAGATCAGCATTTATTAAAATTGTATGATGATCAATATGATGCAGTCGATGGTGCGGATGTCTTATGTTTGGTGACAGAGTGGAAGCAATACTGGAGCCCTGATTACCAGAAGTTAATTAAAAAAATGCGCCATCCAAATCTCATTGATGGTCGTAATATTTATAATCCTTTATATGTTGAAAACCAAGGGTTTAATTATATTGGTATTGGACGCTGAGAGGATTGAACTATGTCACCACTTATGATGAAAGTGCTTGATCAGCTTGCAGAGCAATTTAAAAATACGCATATTACCGAGTTGTTTGAACGGGATGTGAGTCGATTCCAGTCGATGCATATTAAAAGTAATGGGATTTTATTTGATTTTAGTAAGCAGCGTATGGATGCAAGTGTGCTTGATGCGCTGATTCAACTTGCCGATGAAAAACAACTTTTCGAATGGATTCAAAAACTATTTTCGACAGCATGTATTAATCATACCGAACAGCGCAGTGCAATGCACTGGGCGCTACGAATGCCGAAACTGCAAGATGAATCTGATGTTAATTTTCAGGTGAATCAACAGGTTCATCTGCAACTTGAAAAAATGCAAGAGTTGGTTGATAAGATTCATTCTGGGCAATTCCGTGGTGCGACAGGTGAAAAAATTACTGATGTCGTCAATATCGGAGTCGGTGGGTCAGATCTTGGACCGTTGATGGTGTGTAATGCGTTGGCATCACATCGTTCTGATCCTGATGTTCGAGTGCGTTTTGCTTCGACTATGGATGGTAGCCAGCTGAGCCAGATTCTGCAAAAGCTTCGTCCAGCATCGACATTGTTTATTATTTCCTCAAAATCATTTACCACCATTGATACCTTGTCAAATGCACAAACTGCAAAACAATGGCTGATGCAGTCTTTAGGTCAAAGTGCCTCTGTATTGAATTGCCATTTTATTGGTGTCTCTACACGAAGCGACAAAATGACCGAGTGGGGAATTGCACCAAATTTACAGCTTAATCTTTGGGATTGGGTGGGTGGTCGTTATTCGTTGTGGTCAGCAATTGGTTTGCCGATAGCGATTACCTTTGGTATGGATGCGTTTAACGAGTTGCTTCGTGGTGCGTATGATATGGATCAGCACTTCAAAACCATGCCGTGGCAAAGTAATATTCCAGTATTGTTGGCATTGATTGGGATTTGGAATACCAATTACTTGGATATTCAGACCCATGCGATTTTGCCTTATGATGGGCGGTTGGAATATTTGACATCTTATTTGCAACAACTTGAAATGGAGTCAAATGGAAAGTCGATTCGTCGTAATAATCAAGATGAAGTGGACTATAGTACCTGCCCGATTATTTGGGGAGAAGTGGGACCAAATGCACAGCATGCTTTTTATCAGTTGCTCCATCAAGGCACCATCACGGTATCAACCGATTTTGTCATTACTAAGCATCGCAAGTATTATCATCAATCGATTGCGAAACAAGAATCGCACTATGAGGCTTTGCAACAACAACACCAATTGGCGATTGCGAACTGTCTTGCGCAGTCACGTTTGCTTGCATTTGGTAATCAAGCAGTACAAACTCAAGATGGCGAAGAAGTGCCTAAATATCGTCAATATCATGGCAATAAACCAAGTTCAACCATTATTCTTCAACAGCTTAGCCCATATTATTTAGGGCAATTAATTGCTATGTACGAACATAAAGTCTTTGTGCAGTCGGTAATTTGGGATATTAACCCTTTCGATCAGTGGGGGGTTGAAATGGGTAAAGCCATTGCCAAAGAGATTTTGCCTTATCTTGCTGAAAATCAAATTGACCATCACATTGATGCATCAACGCAAGGCTTACTACGAGAATTTTTAAGTTAATTTGAGGTTTTTATGATTTTAGTGGCTGGAGGTGCTGGATATATTGGCTCACATACTTGTGTTGAATTAATCAAACACGGCTATGAGATCCTTGTGCTTGATAATTTTTCGAATAGCTCACCAAAAGTTTTTGATCGTTTAAAGAAAATTACTGGTCAAGATATTCCTTATGTTGATGTGGATATTCGGGATGAAGTCGGTCTTGAGACAGTATTTTCTAAATATAATATTCAGGCTGTGATTCATTTTGCAGGTCTCAAAGCGGTCGGCGAAAGTATGCTGAATCCTTTGGCTTATTTTGAAAATAACATTTCAGGCACATCGACTTTGCTCAAAGTGATGAAAAAGTTTGCTGTAAAGCACATGATTTTTAGTTCTTCAGCAACGGTTTATGGTGAGCTCAATCCAAGCCCTTATCAAGAATCAATGCAGACAGGGATGCCAACGAATAATTATGGTTATACCAAGCTAGTGATTGAACAAATGCTACAAAAGCTTGCTCAGGCGGAGGATGGATGGTCTATTGCCTTGCTTCGTTATTTTAATCCGATTGGCGCCCATCCAAGTGGTCTGATTGGTGAGCATCCAAAAGGCATACCAAATAATTTATTGCCATTCTTGACGCAAGTTGCGGTTGGGATTCGTGAGAAACTCAATATTTTTGGTGGTGATTATGATACCGCCGACGGTACAGCTGTCCGTGATTATTTACATGTTGTTGATTTGGCGGTGGCACATGTGTTGGCATTGAAAAACCGATTAAATAATACAGGTTGTGATGTTTGGAATGTTGGGACAGGGAATGGCTACTCTGTTTTGGCGATTACAAACACCTTTGAGCAAGTCAACCAGTTGCAAGTACCATATGAAATTGTTGAGCGCCGAGAAGGTGATTTGGCAAGTTTTTATGCAGACTCATCGAAAATTCAAAATGAATTGGGTTGGAGTGTACAGTATCAATTGGATGATATGTTGCGACACAGTTGGAATTGGCAAAAAAACAATCCAAATGGTTATGATGTGTTAGAAAGTTAAATTTATTTTGATCATCATAGTGTTAAAATACTTCTATAACACTGATCATGGTTAATTATGCTTGTTACATCCAAAGGTTTGCTTGCAATAAAGGGTTTGTCGCAACTGGTCGATGAACCCGTACAACACTTTGCCAACTTTAATAATTCTAAGCATCAATGCGTAGCAGGATGGGGACGGAAAAAAAGCTTTTTCCGTGCGCAGCGTTATGCACAAAAACATCATTTGCAATTGGTCTGTTTAGAAGATGGTTTTATTCGTTCAATGGGCTTGGGTAAGGATAATTATCCTCCATTATCGATTGTTTATGATAAAACAGGTATTTATTTTGATGCCACACAGACTTCTGACTTGGAAAGCTTAATTAAAAAATTTGAACATGAAGCAGATAACCTGCGAGCAAAAAAATTGATAGAAGCCATCATTGATGCGGAAATCAGCAAATATAATTTAAAATTTCAAGAGATAGATCCAAAGCAATTTCAGCCACAAAAAAATATTCTGGTTGTTGATCAAACGTTTGGGGATCAATCCATCGGCTGTGCAGGTGCAGATCAAACCAGTTTTTATAAAATGCTTGAGATTGCGATCTCTTCTCACCCTAACGCAAAAATTTGGCTCAAAGTCCATCCTGATGTGGTTGCGGGGAAAGCTAAGGGACATTTTAACCCTATTGATTTGAAAAAATATTCTCAAGTTGAATTATTTGCAGATTATGTCAATCCCATTGCACTCATAAAGCAAATGGATGAGGTGTATGTGGTGAGTTCGCAAATGGGCTTTGAGGCATTATTGTGTGGCAAAAAAGTCCATTGTTTCGGCGTACCTTGGTATGCAGGATGGGGGCTCACTGATGATCAGTACGCACCTTTAGACATTTTAAAAGATCGTCGCAAAGTGCAACGCTCGCTTGCGCATTTATTTAGCTGTGCTTATTTGAAGTATGCACGTTATCTTTCGCCTGTAACAGGTGAGCGTTGTGAGTTTGAAGTGCTTCTTGAATTGATTAAGGTAAATATTTCAGCGCAAAAACAACTTCCCGATCAGTTGGTTGCTTACGGGTTTTCACGGTGGAAAAAACGCTTCTTGCCACAATATTTGCAGTTTTCTCATGTGCAACTATCATTTAATACATGGACCAAGCCGAAGTCAAATAAATACGTGGTTGCATGGGGTAAAAAAGCACGCATACTCAAGGATCAAGATTTTAAACATGTGACGACGGTTGAAGATGGTTTTGTTCGCTCAAGTGGTTTAGGTGCAAATCTGATTCGACCGTACTCTTTGGTTTTTGATGATGTGGGGATTTATTATGATGCGACCCGACCGTCTCGATTAGAGCAACTGCTTAATGATATTGAGCTTGATCAGCATCAAGTCGAGCGCGCCAAGAAGCTTATTGAGCAACTCAACCGACTATCAATCAGTAAATATAATATTGGCGAACGAAAAGAATTACTACGTCCACAGCATGAACGTGTGTTACTTGTGACTGGGCAAGTTGAAGATGATGAATCAATTCGCTTAGGTAGTTTGCAAATCAAAACCAACTTGGCACTGCTAAAACATGTTCGTGAACAGCATCCTGATGCTTATATTATTTACAAGCCACACCCAGACGTTCATGCAGGGTTGCGACTTGGAAAAATCCAAGATGCCGATCTCGAACGGTATGCTGATGCAGTCGAGCTAGATGCATCGATTGTGGAGTGTTTTGGGATCATTGATGAGCTACACACCATCACATCATTGAGTGGTTTTGAAGCCTTACTTCGAGGGAAACAGGTGTATTGCTATGGCATGCCATTTTATGCGGGCTGGGGGCTGACAATAGATACTGAACAAATTCAACGTCGCCAACGTCGTCTAAATCTTTTCGAGCTCACCTATGGCGTGTTGGTTGAATATGCTACGTACAATTTGCCACAGACTGCGCCGTACAAATTAGCAAGAGTTAACTTGGAGGATGTCATTACACAAGTCGTTTCTGAGCGCACTCAAAATATTAGTTCTCCAAAACTACAGTCGACTTTTGCCAAAATTCGTGCCAAACTTATATATAGTAAATGTTTGTAAGAATTTGTTTACTGTTTTGCGATTTGAAATCTTGATAAAAAGTAAGCCATTTTAAATGGTTTTATTTTTAATGAGATGGCTTGAAGAGTCAAACAGCTATCGAGTTTTGATTTCGAAAATTTTCTAAATGAGGGCTCGGTATGTCGTTACATCTTCATCAGTTGATGAAATCTGAACGCCTCATGATCCTTCAGGGGCCAATGGGAAATTATTTTACACAGTTTTGCCATTGGTTAGAGCGACATCAAAAATATTATTATAAAGTCAATTTTAATGGTGGGGATTGGTTTTTCTCACGTGGACTAAATAATCTTCACTATCGTGGACAGCTCGCCGAATTCGAAGATTGGTTAGTGCTGCACATTAAAGATAAGCAAATAGATGCGATGGTATGTTTTGGTGATTGTCGTTTTTATCATCGCATTGCTAAACGCGTTTCTGAAGAGTTAAATATTGACTTCTTTGTCTTTGAAGAGGGTTATGTTCGACCAAACTATATTACTTTTGAGCATAATGGCGTCAATGACTTCTCCGATTTTAAAAAATTTTATGATCGCTCGGATCAAACCATTCCTGATTTACCTCTACCTGATCACCCACAAGAAGTTTATCCAAGTTTTACTTTTTTGATTCGCTCGGCGGTTTGTTTTTATTTGATGTGGGTGATATGTACTTTTCTCTACCCACATTATCGTCATCACCGAATGATTAGACCTTCTGTTGAGGTGTTTTATTGGCTCCGGGCTGGAGTACGCAAGCTGATTAATAAACAAGTGGATTCATATAAGTTTCTAAATTTGATTCAGCATCATACCGACCGTTATTTTACCGTAGCACTACAAGTACACAACGACTCACAAGTGCAAGTGCATAGTGATTATGTCGATGTGCGTGATTTTATTCACGAAGTGGTGATATCTTTTGCAAAAGAAGCCGATACGTCTCTGCATCTTGTTTTTAAGCATCATCCAATGGATCGTGGTTATAGACATTATGGCCAATTGTTGCGCGAGTTAGCCAGTGAATATGGTCTTGATGGGCGAGTGCATTATATGTGTGATGTGCATTTGCCGACATTGATGAAGCACAGTTTGGGGGTGGTTACCATCAATAGCACGACTGGGATTCAGGCTTTACATCATGGCAAACCAGTAATTGCATTAGGGCGTGCGATTTATAATTTACCGAAGTTAACCTTTCAGGGAAGTCTAGATCAGTTTTGGAAAAACCCAGGTCGTGTCAATCGTTTACATTACCGTCGCTTCCGCTATGCTTTGGTGCATTATTCACAGCTCAATGGTGCGTATTATGGTCGATCGCCATGGATGCAAGCCTATGATGAAAAAGGCTTTGATCATCGCTTCAGTCACTTATTAGAGAGCCAAAAGACCAAAGAAAAGTTACGTGTTGTAAAGGATTAATGCATTCGATATGAGTCAATTATTTGAAAGCGTCTTGCATGTGGAAGAAAAACATTTGGATCAATTGGGTCATGTGAATAATGTACAATATGTGACGTGGATGCAAGATGTTGCCTTAGCACATTCAGAGACTTTAGGTTTGGGCTTGGCTGATTATGTTCGCTTAAATCATGCGATGGTTGCCAGTGAACATCATGTGAAATACCGCAAAGCGTGTTTTGCAGGTGATGAGTTGGTACTTCGCACATGGCTGGGCGAGCAACAAGCCTTTTCTTCGATTCGTCATTATCTATTTTACCGAAAAAGTGATCAATCTATTGTTTTTCAAGCACATACTTTGTGGGGGTGTGTTGAGATATCGACAGGTCGACTGAAACGTTTGTCGCCAACATTTATTCAAGCCTACCAACCTTTAGACGCAAGCATCGATCCGTACCTCTTAAATGTGTAATCCTTAGAATGTCTGTATCAATCCGCAGGCTTTTTGATTATACTGCTGTCTATTTTCAACTTCGTCAAAACTCACGCTTTTGAGTTTTGAGTTCGTCTTTTTTAGACGTAATTATTTGGATGTTTAAGGTCGTTCATGGCAGCAGTTAAAAAATCCACGCCACTCGCTCAAATTCGTAATTTCTCAATTATCGCCCATATCGATCATGGTAAGTCGACCCTTGCCGATCGCTTTATTCAAATGTGTGGCGGTTTACAAGATCGTGAAATGCAGGCACAAGTACTTGATTCAATGGATATTGAGCGTGAGCGTGGTATTACCATCAAAGCCGCATCGGTGACCTTGTATTATCAACATCCGAATGGTCAAGAATTTCAGCTCAACTTTATTGATACACCGGGACACGTTGATTTTTCATACGAAGTGTCACGCTCGCTCGCAGCTTGTGAAGGTGCACTTTTGGTTGTCGATGCCGCGCAAGGTGTTGAGGCACAATCGGTTGCAAACTGCTATACAGCAATCGAACAAGATTTAGAAGTTTTACCTGTTTTAAATAAAATTGATTTACCGCAAGCTGAGCCTGAGCGGGTAATCAATGAAATCGAAGAAATTATCGGGATTGAAGCGACGACGGCACCAACGTGTTCTGCGAAAACTGGATTAGGTGTTGATGGTGTTTTAGAGCGGTTGGTTGAAGTGATTCCTGCGCCTGAAGGCGATCGTGATGCGTCGTTACAGGCGCTGATTGTCGATTCATGGTTTGATAGCTATCTGGGTGTCGTGTCTTTGGTCCGTATCAAAGAAGGGCGAATCCGTAAAGGCGACAAGATGTTGGTTAAATCCACAGGGCAGGCTCATGTGGTGACCTCTGTAGGGATGTTTAGTCCTAAACATACCGAAACAGACTTGCTTGAAGCGGGTGAAGTGGGCTTTGTCATTGCGGGGATTAAAGATATTTTTGGTGCGCCAGTCGGTGATACCATTACCTTATCCAATACACCGCAAGTCACGGCTTTACCTGGTTTTAAAAAGGTCAAACCACAGGTGTATGCAGGATTATTCCCGATTGATTCCAGTGATTTTGAACCGTTCCGTGAAGCGCTACAAAAACTACAAATTAATGATTCGGCATTATTTTTTGAGCCTGAAAGTTCAGATGCTTTGGGTTTTGGTTTTCGCTGTGGCTTCCTCGGCATGCTACACATGGAGATTGTTCAAGAACGTTTAGAACGTGAATATGATCTTGATCTGATTACGTCTGCGCCAACGGTGATCTACGAAGCTGTGACCAAAAAAGGCGAAACGATTTATATCGATAGCCCATCGAAAATGCCTGATGGTTCGACCCTTGAAGATTTACGTGAACCGATTGCAGAGTGCCATATCCTGACCCCTCAAGAGTATTTGGGCAATGTTATGACCTTGTGTAATGAGCGTCGTGGCATTCAAAAGGATATGAAGTTTTTGGGTGCACAAGTGTCGATTACCTTTGAAATTCCGATGGCGGAAGTGGTGATGGATTTCTTCGACCGTTTGAAATCCTGCTCTCGTGGTTTTGCGTCGCTCGATTATAATTTCGTGCGTTTTGAAAGCTCGAGCTTGGTCAAAGTTGATGTGCTGATCAATGGTGAAAAAGTCGATGCCTTGGCAATGATTTGTCATCGTGATGATGCACGCCATCGTGGTATTGCATTGGTTGAGAAAATGAAAGACCTGATACCACGTCAGATGTTTGATGTGGCGATTCAAGCAGCGATTGGCTCACAGATTGTGGCACGTTCTACCGTCAAAGCGATGCGTAAAAACGTTTTGGCAAAATGTTATGGCGGTGACGTCAGTCGTAAGAAAAAATTGCTTTCTAAACAAAAAGAAGGCAAAAAACGTATGAAGCAAGTCGGCAGTGTGGAGATTCCACAAGAAGCCTTCTTAGCCGTTCTCCAAGTGGATAAAAAATAAGGTGCGGTATGGATTTTGATTTTAACTGGATATTGGTTCCTGCAACGCTGATCTTTTTCGGTATTTGGTTGTTGGACAAGTTGGTATTTAAGCAATATCAACAGTTGAAAGACAAGAAACAGGCTGCATTGGAGGCGGATCAGAACATCCAGCAGCAACAACAGCATTTTGAACAAGTCAAATCGAAATATCCACAGTTGGCTTTGTCAGAGTCTGTCACCAACCCTGATGATCCTGTCGATGTGACGCAAGCACGTGACCAACTCAGTCAAGCCAAAGGCGATGCGGTACGTGCGCATGCCACGCATGATGCGCACAAAGTTAATCCAATCATTAATTGGGCGTATGACTTTTGGCCGGTATTAGCAGTGGTTTTGGTGGTGCGTTCGTTTTTGTTTGAGCCGTTTAATATTCCATCTGAGTCGATGAATCCAACTTTGGAAACAGGCGATTTTATTCTCGTGAATAAGTTTGCTTATGGTGTGCGCTTGCCACTAATTAATACGAAAATTATTGATACAGGTGCGCCAGAGCATGGCGATGTGGCGGTGTTCCGTTATCCAGTTGATCCAAGTATCAGTTATATTAAACGTATTATTGGCTTACCTGGTGACACGATTTCTTATCAAAATGGTGAGTTATTCATTAATGGTGAAAAGCAGTTTTCCCAAAAAGGTAATGAAGTCAATTTGCCTGTACATTATCAAGATGCATCGGGACAACAACAAAAAATCATCGTAGATGCACAGCAATGGGTGGTGAATATTGCATCCCATCGATTTATCACACAATATATCAAGGCAACACAATCAGATGGCATTGCTCAGCAATTCATTCAGCAATACCAACAAAAAGCACCGCTATCACTTGAGCAAAATTGGGAAGTGACTGTACCAGAAGGTGAGTATTTTACGATGGGTGATAATCGTGATCAAAGTGCAGACAGTCGCTATTGGGGATTTGTTCCAGAAGCAAACTTAACGGGGAAAGCGACCTATGTGTGGATGCATAAAGCACCGGGATTAAATTTACCGAGCTTTAAGCGCAATGGCAGTATTCCATAACTATTGCGATAGATCCAAGTATGTGGGTTGAAAATAAGGAAAAGAGGTCAATAATGAAAAATCAACGTGGTGCATCATATTTAGGTATTTTCTTTGCCATTATTTTATTTGCTTTGGCAGCGAAAATCGCTGTGGCTGTTTGGCCAGCGTATTGGGATGATCGCATTATCAATTCTCAAATTGAAGAAGCTTTAGCAACCCTGCCTAAAGACACAACGCAGAATAAATTCAAACAAGATTTATCACAACGCTTAGAAATGAATAATATTCGTGACATTAAAGTTGATGATATTTTGCAAGTCACCAATACCGCAGGTCTTGCTGTGAAAAAAGACTATGAGGTACGTAAGCCATTTTTGATGAATATGTCATTATTGATGACATTCCAAAAAGATTTTGATCAGAGGTCTGCAAATACAGGTGAATGATCCCCGATTAATGTCAAGACTGGGTTATCAGTTTCGGCAGATTGAGTTATTAAAACTGGCGCTGACGCACCGCTCGGTGAGTCAGCGTCATAATTATGAGCGCCTGGAATTCTTAGGCGATTCCTTGCTTGGGACGATCATTGCACAGTGTTTATACGAGCGATTTCCTAAAGAAAAGGAAGGTAATCTAACTCGGATGAGGGCAACATTGGTACGCCAAGAGTCTTTAGCCAAGATTGCGAAGGATTTACAATTGAGTAAGTCATTAGTACTGAGCACTGGCGAGCTGAAATCAGGCGGTCATCATCGTGAGTCAATATTGGCAGATGTGGTCGAATCAATCATTGGTGCGATTTATTTAGATTGTCAGCAGTTTGATCAACTACAACAGATCGTATTGCAGTGGTATGCGCCATATCTTGAGCAGATTCAACCGACGGAACAACTGAAAGATCCAAAGTCACGCTTACAAGAATGGTTGCAAGGGCAAAAATTGCCTTTACCAAAGTATGACGTGATCGAGATACAAGGCGATGCACCAAATCAGCATTTCACCATTCTCTGTGAAGTTGAAGGAATGGAGAATGTGAAGGGTGAAGGTGCTAGTCGCCGATTTGCCGAACAAGCCGCAGCTGCGGAGATTTTAAAACGAGTGGAGCAGGCCAAATGAGCACCGAAGATCAACACGCTACTGGCAAACAAGACATTATTAATCAGTTTTTTAATGATGAGAAGAAGCCGATTCCTGCGGATTTTCGCAGTGGTTTTGTGGCGATTGTTGGTCGCCCGAATGTCGGTAAATCGACACTAATGAATCATTTGCTCGGTCAAAAGCTTTCGATTACCTCTCGTAAACCACAAACCACACGGCATAAAATCATTGGTATTGATAGCCGTGAACATATGCAAGCGGTCTATGTAGATACGCCGGGGATGCACAAAAAAGAAGTGCGTGCCATCAATAAAATGATGAACAAAGCTGCACACTCTGCGCTACGAGATGTGAATCTGGTGTTGTTCGTGATTGACGGACAGAAGTGGACACAAAATGATGATTTGGTCTTAGAAAAACTCGTCAACGCCAGCATGCCTGTAATCTTGGTCATCAATAAAGTAGATACGCTTGAGGATAAAAGAGCCATTTTACCGCTGATTGAGCAACGCACAAAGTTGATGCAATTTGCTGAGATCGTTCCTGTATCGGCACTCCGTGGTTCAAACCTCGATCACTTGCGCGATACGATTGGTAAATATTTACCATTTTCTCCGCCATTGTATGCGATGGATCAAGTGACAGATCGTTCTGAGCGTTTCCTTGCTAGCGAGGTGATTCGTGAAAAGATCATGCGTCAGCTTGGTGAAGAGTTACCTTATGATCTCACCGTACAAATCGAAAGTTTTAAAACTGAAGAACCTACTGTGAACCCAAAGACAGGGAAGTTAAAAGAAGCATGTACTTATATTGATGCGACGATTTTTGTAGAGCGTCAGGGGCAAAAAGCCATCGTGATTGGTGATAAAGGTAAAAAACTCAAACAAATCGGTATGGATGCACGTACCGATATGGAAAAAATGTTTGAGCAAAAAATCATGCTCACGCTTTGGGTGAAAGTCAAAGGTGGTTGGTCTGATGATGAGCGTGCCTTGAAAAGCCTTGGTTATAGTGATATTTAACTTGAATCAATATGCTTCAGAGGAAGGTTAGGTGAAAACATCATTATCACTCGTATTTTTAAGTGTATTTGCACTGCAAGGCTGTATTCATAAAGTCGTGACTGTACCAGTTAAAGTGGCTTACAAAACCACCAAAGGTGTGGTGAAGGGTACGGCAGCGGTTGCAGGTGCGGTGATTCCAGATGGCGATGATGAAGATGACAAGGAAAAAGATTAAAACCTCACGCATCTAAAGCCATCATCAAGACGTATTGAATCATGTGTTGAGTGAAATTATCACAATGATTATTTGATTAAAAACTTTGAGGTATTTATCAAAGCCATGATGCGAAATCAATCCTTAACAGGCTTTGCGATTCATCAACGGCGCTATCGAGAGCGCAGTTATATTTTACATTTTTTTAGTGAAGAGTTTGGGCGTGTTGATGGTGTGACACGACAGCAACCACCTGCGCTTTATCATCGAACTCAGCTCCAAGCGACTGGTAAATCAGAATTAAAAAACTTTAGCCAAATCGACGTACAAGGTCAGCCATTTTATTTACAGCATAAAGCCTTGTTTGCAGGGTTTTATCTCAATGAAATTTTATTAAGATTAATGCCACCCGAAGAGCCAATGCCTGATACTTATCAAACTTACCAAGCGACATTGGAACAGCTGAAAAATCTCGCCAAAGATGATCCCAAAGATTTACAACTAAAATTGATCTTGCGTCAATTTGAACAAGTTTTTTTGCAAGAGCTTGGTTATGCCATTGATTTTAGCCAAGATGCCAATGGACAGGATATTGCGCCGACGGTGTATTATCAGTTTATCCCACAAGAAGGCTTTGTCATTGGGCAATATGGGCAAAATTTCCTAGGACAAGATTTATTGAATCTTGCGCAAAGTGAGCAAATCAACTCGGAAAATGTGAGCTTACTTGCTAAACTATACCGACTGATTCTGACAGAATTATTAGGCAATAAACCGCTGAAAAGCCGTCAACTGTGGGTGAGTCAATTGCAAAGTTAGCTGGATTGTACAGCGCTTAGCGGACTACCCATTTTGCAGTCCCAAGTTAGTTTCAATTAGCTTCAACAAGTAGTCATTCAAATCATTCAGATATCGTAGGAAAGTTTCATGGCAGCACTTTTAGGTGTCAATATTGACCACGTTGCAACACTTCGCCAAGCACGAGGCACGATTTATCCTGATCCTGTCAATGCGGCTTTGATTTGTGAGCAAGCAGGTGCGGGAGGCATTACTTTACATTTACGTGAAGATCGTCGTCATATTCAAGATGCTGATGTCTATCGAATGCGCCCACTTTTGACCACACGCATGAATCTTGAAATGGCAGTGACTGAAGAAATGCAAGCGATTGCACTTGAAGTGATGCCACAACATGTTTGTTTGGTGCCTGAGCGTCGTCAAGAAATCACGACTGAGGGTGGTTTGGATGTGCTGACGCATTTTGAAAAAGTCAAAGCCATGACGCAGACTTTGGTTCAAGCAGGTATTGATGTGTCACTGTTTATTGATCCTGATGCGGCGCAGATTGATGCTGCAATCCGCTGTGGTGCACCGACCATTGAGATTCATACAGGCGCTTATGCGGATACGACAGGTGAAGCACAACAACATGAATTGATGCGTATTCAACATGCCGTGCAGTATGCAGAAGGTCGCTTAATTGTGAATGCAGGGCATGGGCTAAATCTAGATAATGTTACGCCGATTGCAGCACTTCCACAGATTCATGAGTTAAATATTGGTCATGCCATCATTGCAGATAGTGTGTTTGTTGGCTTGGCGCAAGCGGTGCAACAGATGAAAGCTGCAATTCATGCTGCACGTTAATTCATTTCCCAATTTTAAACTGAATAGTTCTTCCTATGTCTGATGATTTAAAGCACTCCAATGATTTAAGCAGTCGTGGCTTAGACAATTTAATGCAACCTGTCTACGAATTTCTCGGTTGTCGTACACCGCAGGCATGGTTAGATGCGGCGACTGAAAATATGGAATTATTGATCCAAGATCATGCCAACTGTGAAAAGAAAGCAGCAGGTACTGCGATGAATCTGATGTTTCGCTATAGTTTTTTTACCGAATTACAAGTCAAATTGGCACAATTGGTTCGTGAAGAAATGTTGCATTATGAGCAAGTATTAGAATTTATGGCGAAGCGTGGGCAGGAATGGAAAGCAGTGAGTGCAGGGCGTTATGCGAGTGGCTTACGGAAAGAGATTCGCACCTATGAACCTGAGGCTTTGGTCGATGTGTTGATTATTGGTGCGTTTGTAGAAGCACGTTCCTGCGAGCGTTTTGCTACATTGTCGCCGATCGTGGATGAGGAGCTTGGGCGCTATTATCGTTATTTGCTCAAGTCTGAAGCACGACATTTTGAGGATTATTTGGCATTGGCAAAAGATGTGGCAACCACCGCAGAGATGAAAAATCCTGACGAAGATATTGCCGAGCGTATCGCACATATTCGTCAAGTGGAAGCGGATTTAATCCAACGCCCAGATCAACAATTTCGTTTTCATAGTGGCGTGCCTGCTTGATTGTTTCAGTTGAAACCTTATCTTTTGTATGCTGAAAAATCAGTTTACAAATTTATGAATAAGGATTTTGCAAGCAAGCTGACTTTGTTTTAAAACTATTTAAATCGAATTTATGTTTAGTGATTTTAAATAAGGAAAGCTCAAAATGGCAGGATGGTTTGAAGTCGATAAGGCAAAAGACGGACAGTTTAAATTTGTACTCAAAGCAGGCAATTCAGAGATTATTCTCACCAGCGAGCTTTACAAAACCAAAGCTTCTGCGATGAATGGTATTGCTTCTGTGCAAAAGATTAGCGGCGATGATGCACGCTATGACCGTAAAGTGGCAAAAAATGATAAACCATATTTCAATTTAAAAGCGGCGAATCATCAGATCATTTGCACCAGCCAATACTACGCCAGTGAAGCATCACGTGATAATGGCATTGAATCTGTGAAGAAGAATGGTTCAAGTGAAACGATTAAAGATTTAACGGTATAATTTCCTGTAGAAAATATTGAAAAGACTTCTACGGAAGTCTTTTTTATAAGTTGTTAGGTGATCGACAGGAAAATATGTGTCGAAGTCATTATCTCAAGTGTGGTGCTTTGGCGACTTTGCTATGGTCGCCGTTATTGATTTTTGGTTTGTATGGTATTCCGATACTCATTCCGATTGTATTATTTCTTTTGATTGTGGTGTTTCCGACGACGCTGATTTGTGCGGAGTTGGAGTGGCGAGCACATCAAAAAAAATTGATCATTCGATTTTTTAGTACATAAAAAACAGCCACATCAAGTGGCTGTTTTTATATTTTTAGAGTGTAAATACATTACGCATTTTTACTGGCAAGTTGTCGTAACACATAATGCAAGACACCACCATGACGAACATATTCACGTTCTTTCGGTGTTTGCAACATGACATTGACTTCGAAGCTCTCCGTTGAGCCGTCGGCTCGGGTTGCAGTTACTGTAGCGACATCACTTTCGCCATTGTCTAGTCCAGTGATGGAAAGCACTTCTGAACCGTCCAAATTGTGGCTTTGAATCGATTCGCCGTCTTTGAAAGTCAATGGTAATACGCCCATGCCGACCAAGTTTGAGCGATGAATCCGCTCAAAAGATTGTGCGAGGACAGCTTTGACACCGAGTAGAATCGTGCCTTTTGCCGCCCAGTCACGACTTGAACCTGTACCGTATTGCTCGCCACCAAGTACGACCAATGTGCGATTTTGCTCTTTATATTTCATCGCTGCATCGTAGATTGGCATTTTTTCGCCGTCAGCTAAACTGGCTTGATCTGCTTGGAAATAGAGGGTGTTACCACCTTCTTCACCATTCATCATCAAGTTTTTGATGCGAATATTAGCGAATGTGCCTCGTGTCATCACTGCATCATTACCACGACGTGAGCCGTAACTATTAAAGTCTTGCTCCATCACACCACGACTTTGCAGATATTGACCTGCAGGAGAGTCAGGCTCGATGCTACCTGCAGGTGAAATGTGATCTGTAGTAATCGAATCGCCAAACAGGCCTAAAATACGTGCATTTTCAATATCGGGAACGCCCTCAGCCTCCATGTTCATACCATCGAAAAACGGCGGATTTTTGATATAGGTCGATTCATCATTCCATTGATACAGCTCAGAGTCAGGCGAGCTAATCGCATTCCACTCTTCACTGCCTTCGAAGACTTCGCCATAATTTTTATGGAACATTTCCGCATCGATATTGTTGGCAATCAATTCGTCGATCTGCGCACTGCTAGGCCAAATGTCTTTTAAGAAGATATCTTTACCGTCTTGATCTTGTCCGATTGAGTCATTGGTCAGGTCAATATCCACTGTACCTGCCAAGGCATACGCCACGACTAATGGGGGTGACGCAAGATAGTTGGTTTTGACATGTGAGTGAATACGCCCTTCGAAGTTACGGTTACCTGACAAGACAGATGCAACCACGAGATCATTTTCCTCAATGCCTTTTTCAATGGCATCAGGCAGTGGCCCCGAGTTACCAATACAGGTGGTGCAACCATAACCCACCAAATAGAAACCTACCGCTTCCAGCGCATCCATCAAATCGGTTTTTTCTAAATAATCAGTGACCACTTTAGAGCCTGGTGCGAGGGAAGTTTTCACCCAAGGCTTGGCTTTTAAGCCGAGTTTTGCAGCATTCTTCGCCACCAAGCCTGCACCAATCATCACCGCAGGATTGGACGTGTTGGTACATGAGGTAATCGCTGCAATCACCACCGAACCATCACGCAGTTCAATGTCATTTTTATCTAAAGTGATTTTCGAGATAAGGCGTTGCAGTGCATTTTTATCTTGGCTTTTAGCTGAATTAGGCGAAGCTGCAAGGTCGTCTGCTTGCGATTGTTCACCACCTTCGTTGGCAAAACGAGATTCATCGTCTCTAGTTTGACGAGATTTGCTCATTTCGCCCAAGGTTTCCACAAATCGGCTGTGCATATCAGAGAGTGCAATACGGTGATGCGGTAGTTTTGGTCCAGCAAGTGATGGTACGACTGTGCTTAAATCCAACTCAAGATTGCTTGAGTACTTTGCAGTTGGAGAGCTTTCGTCATGCCATAATCCTTGTGCTTTGGCATATTGTTCGACCAAGGCAATTTGCGCTTCATCACGACCAGATAGGCGTAAATAATCTAATGCAACTTGGTCAATCGGGAAAATACCACATGTTGCGCCATACTCTGGCGCCATGTTGGCAATGGTTGCACGATCGGCAAGTGGCATGTTGTGCAAGCCGTCGCCATGAAACTCGACAAACTTCCCAACCACGCCATGCTCACGCAACATTTCAGTGACTCTAAGCACTAAATCCGTTGCCGTGACACCTTCTTTGAGTTTACCTTTGATCTTAAAACCGACCACTTGAGGAATCAACATTGACGCAGGTTGACCGAGCATTGCCGCTTCCGCTTCAATCCCGCCAACGCCCCAACCCAGCACACCAATACCATTGATCATGGTGGTGTGGCTGTCTGTACCAAATACCGTGTCAGGATAGGCGTACAGCTCACCATCTTGCTCAGATGCCATCACCACACGGGCGAGGTATTCTAAGTTGACCTGATGCACAATCCCTGTAGCAGGTGGCACGACTTGGAAGTTTTGAAAAGCCTGACGACCCCAATGCAAAAATTCATAACGCTCTCGGTTGCGTTTAAATTCAATTTGTTTATTTAAATCTAGTGCATCCTCACGCCCGTAAACATCGACTTGCACCGAGTGATCAACCACCAACTCACTTGGAATAAAGGGATTAATTTGTTCGGCTTTACCACCGAGCTTGACCACGGCATCACGCATCGCTGCCAAATCGACGACCGACGGTACACCGGTAAAATCCTGCAACACCACACGAGCAGGCATGAAGGCGATTTCTTGACTTGGTTTGGCGTTGGCATCCCAGTTTGCCACAGCTTCGATGTGACTTTTGCCGACACTTTGCCCGCCATCTTCATTGCGAAGTAGATTTTCCAACACGATTTTCATGCAAAAAGGGAGCGTTTCAATGTTTGAAAAACGTTCTGACAACTTTGCTAAACTATAATAATTGTGGTTTTTTCCATCAACATCCAGTGCACTTTTGACTTCAAATATATCTGACATTTTGGCTTCCTTTATCTTTTATACAATGAAAAAATCGAGCGATTCAGTTTTTGATAAAATGTTCGGTGGCTACAAGATTCAGCTTAACAAATGGATGCTAATTTTAAGTTTTTAAAAATGTATAACTTGGTGGGAAAAATGTAATGGATATAATCTGTTACAGAATAAGTATTTGAAAATGAATTACGAAATCAACGTGCAAAATGAATGCACATAACTGTTATTTTGGAATGACTAAAATCAAAGATTGTCAAAAAACTGTCATCAATTGATCATGAAATGGTCAAATACCAAGTTTAATATCGCAGAATAAGAAAACCAACTTGGAAAGATGCATGATCAACTCATCAGCAAAAGTGCTGGATTGTACGCAAGCAAAGCATAACCTTGAAAATAAAAAGCAACAAGAAAATCAACCACAACGCCCTGCACGAAAATTAAGAATTGCCATCGTCACTGAAACTTGGCCACCTGAGATCAACGGTGTGTCTCTTTCTGTGATGCAACTGACCAAAGGCTTACAACGTCGTGGTCATAAAATTTTATTGGTTCGTCCACAGCAAAGTGAAAAAAATCACAGCTTTTACCCAGATCAAGAATGCGTGGTGCGTTCGCAGTCGATTCCAAAATATCCGCAGATGCAATTTGGCTGGCCACAGATTTTTAAAATTGGTCAGGCATTGGATCAATTTAAAGCAGACATTGTGCATATTGTGACTGAAGGGCCGCTTGGATTGGCAGCACTCAATCAAGCCAAACTGCGCAATATTCCGATTTCGAGTGGATTTCACTCGTCATTTCATGATTTTAGTCGTTATTTTGACATGGCATTCTTAGTGAGACCTGTACGCCAATATCTAAAATGGTTTCACAATCAAACGGATCTGACCCTTGTGCCTAGTGCAGATACACGTCAAGTGTTAAAAGATGAGTTTGGTCTGCGTTGCCCGATGCGAATCATTAGTCGTGGTGTGGATAGCCAACGCTTTAATCGCAACTTGCGGAGTTCTGGGCTACGTCGTCAGTGGCAAGTGGATGACAATACTACGGTATTGTTGTCTGTAGGACGAGTTTCCCCTGAAAAAGAAGTGCCATTTATCATCAAGAGTTTCTATGCGCTGAAAAAACATCAACCTCAACGCAAACTAAAAATGGTTGTGGTCGGTGATGGCCCAATTCGTGAGGATTTGGAAAAACAATATCCTGATGTGATTTTCATGGGTGCGCAAATGGGGGAGGCGTTGGCAATGTGTTATGCCAGTGCAGATGCCTTCTTATTCGCCAGTGAAGTTGATACTTTTGGTAATGTTGTATTAGAGGCGGTATCTAGTGGTTTGCCTGTTTTGGCATATAACTATGCAGCACCTGCGCTGATGGTCGAGAATGAGCGCACAGGTTGGTTGCTACCATTTGGTGATAAAGAAGTGTGGCAAAAAACCTTACTCAACTTGCCGTCGTTAAAAGACTTGGCACATATGGGACAAATTGCCAGTCAAAAAGTGGGTGATTGTGGTTGGGATCGTCCTGTGGCGGATTTTGAAAGTGCCTTATTGCATTATGCAAAAAAGCCAACCATGTACTTGCTGTTTTAATGTGCTTTGCAGGTGAATGCTTTTGAAGTAGCTTTTTTGAAATCAGTGTTTTAAAATCAGTGTTTTGAAATTTAGTTCGCTTGATTTTGAAAATTGGAAGAGAAGTTGGAATTAAACCACGGTACGATAAAAGCGTGATCGCACCATCAATATGAAAAAACAGTCAATATTTATTGACATCAATACTAGGAGTAGTCGCATGAATAAGATGAAAATTGCGCAAAAAGCGATACTAGATTGGGATTTACGAGGTTGTGTTTACCTGAATCATTGGTCATCACACCCTTATGTGGCAAAGTTTTTTAAAGCGGTAAGTCGTCTTGGTGACGGTGCATTTTGGTACATCATGCTTGCCATCGTATGGGGCATGAAGGGCTTGGCGTACTTTAGCCAAGTGATCTATATCATCCTTGCAGGCAGTGTCGGTACGTTAATTTATAAACTCTTAAAACGTCATACAGTTCGTCCGCGTCCTTATCAGGTACATCAAGTGATTAGTTTGGGTGAGCGACCACTGGATCATTTTAGCTTTCCGTCAGGGCATACTTTACACGCAGTTTTAGCATGTACAGTCTTGGGTAGTATTGAATCCGTGTTACTTGCAATCATGTTGCCATTTACCATTTTGGTGGGCTTGTCACGTATGATCTTGGGTTTGCATTATCCGACGGATGTGATCGTTGGGGCGAGTATTGGTTTTATGGTGGCGATGTTGACGTTGTGGTGTGCGCCATTCTTAGGTATCGTGCTTTAATCCATGCAAACCAATTCATCCGTTCATAAATAAAAGGGATTAACTGGTTGGATGAGTCTTGGTTTGATATGGGGTAAGCATTGCGTCTGTGCTGAATTTTGTTAAAGTAGCTTGCATTGATCTCGTAAATTAACTTTGTAAATAGAAATAAAGGCTAAGCTATGGCACTCCGTTGGACAGATTCGATTGATATTGCGATTGAGCTTTATGAAGCGCACCCAGATGTCGATCCGCAATATATTCGTTTTACCGATTTGCACCGTTGGATTTGTGAATTACCTGACTTCGAAGATGATCCAAACAAATCCAGCGAAGGTATTTTAGAAGCCATTCAAATGGCATGGATTGACGAAGCACGTTAACTTCATTGGTGAAAGCTTTTTGTGTCAAATCACGCACTAATACATTTGCATTTTGTCGAAAAAGTTTAGATTGAATCAAAATCAAGACAAATTGCACTATATCTTGCGCCTATCGCTCGTATATAATGCGCCAAATTTTCCGTTTTTATGAGGGTCTGCTGGCATTTCACAGATGCTTGCGACAATGGAAGCTTTGTAGGCGATACTAGGCATGAATGAAGAAGTTTAGTACTTCTAAATGATTCGTTCATAACGACGTAGCGTCAAAAAGCTTCCTTGTCCCGAAGGGTTATAGCTAAAACAGCCATAAACTTCGTTATGAAACTTGGCAAGGGAGTGACCATTCCCTTCGTTTCATGCCTTGTTTATGTGGTTTTAGCTGATAACGCAATGCATGGTTGAAATACCAACAGACCCTATCCAGTTCTCAGACATTTAAGGAGCCAATCATGGCGATTGAACGTACTTTATCTATCATCAAACCTGATGCTGTAGGCAAAAACCACATCGGTGACATTGTTGCACGTTTCGAAAAAGCGGGTCTTAAGCCAGTTGCAATGAAATACAAGCAACTTTCTCAAGCGGATGCAGAAGGTTTCTACGCAGAGCACAAAGAACGTGGCTTCTTCAATGACTTAGTTGCATTCATGACTTCTGGCCCTGTGGTTGTATCTGTACTTGAAGGCGAGAATGCTGTACTTGCGCACCGTGAAATTTTGGGTGCAACAAATCCTAAAGAAGCAGCGCCTGGTACAATCCGTGCAGACTTTGCGGTAAGCATCGACGAAAATGCTGCTCACGGTTCTGACTCTGTTGCATCTGCTGAGCGTGAGATCGCTTACTTCTTCAATCCAGACGAGATTGCAGCGCGTACGCGTTAATTCGATCGGGATGGTGTTTGTATAGTGCGTCTTGCCTAGCAAACATTTCTCATCGTGATAAAGCTAGATCAGTGTTATACTTATCTAGCTTTTTTGTTTTTCACTAGGGTAAACGGTGAAAAACGGATATAATTTGCGCCCTCGATTTATCATTCAATATTTTTTATTGATCAGTTCCATTTCTCGCTCCTCATATTGCATGGCAGGTTTTGCATGAACACAGCTCAATCCATTTCTACGCTTGCGCAAGATGCGACTTTGCAGGAAAAAACTGTGCAGAAAAAAATGGTGCAGGATCAAGCTGTGCCAAAAAAAGTGCAAGTGAATTCGTCAAAAGCCAATTTATTGGGTATGACACGTGCTGAGCTAGAAGCTTTTTTTGAGAAAATCGGTGAGAAGAAGTTTCGTGCAGGACAGGTGATGAAATGGATTCACCAGTTTGGCGTGACTGATTTTGAAGAAATGACCAATATTTCAGGCAAACTTCGGGAAAAGCTGGTCAATATTGCAGAAATTCAAGCGCCTGAAGTGGTGCATCGTCACTATTCTAAAGACGGCACACGAAAATGGGTATTCCGTGTAGGCGATGGTGAGGGCTCTTTGGTTGAAACAGTTTTGATTCCTGCCGAAGACAAAACAGGCTCACGTAAAACCTTATGTATTTCATCACAAGTCGGCTGTGCGCTAGATTGTTCATTTTGTTCAACGGGTAAACAAGGCTTTCAACGTGACTTAACCCCTGCGGAAATCATCGGTCAGCTTTGGGTGGCAAATCAATCTTATATGGAAGATGTGCCAGTTAGTGATCGTACTCGCACCGTGACAAACGTCGTGATGATGGGTATGGGTGAACCATTACTGAATTTTGATCCAGTGGTTGCGTCGATGTCGTTGATGCTTGATGACTTTGCCTATGGCATGTCTAAGCGTCGAGTGACGTTATCGACTTCGGGTGTAGTGCCAATGATTGATAAGTTGGCTGCGACCATCGACGTTGCATTAGCGATTTCACTGCATGCGCCAAATGATCCACTGCGTAATGAGCTTGTACCGATCAATAAAAAGTATCCGCTAGAGCAATTGATCGCAGCTTGCCAACGCTACTTGGCAAAAGATGGTAATGAAAGTAGTCGTAAGCACATTACCATTGAATATGTCATGCTCGATGGTGTGAATGACAAACCTGAGCATGCGTTACAATTATTAAAACTATTAAAAGATTTACCAAGTAAAATCAATTTGATTCCGTTTAATCCATTTCCACATGCGCCTTATGGACGGTCGAGTCGCAATCGCATTATGGCATTTCAAAAAACTTTGTCAGATGCAGGATTTGTCTGTACCATTCGTCAGACACGTGGCGACGATATTGATGCAGCATGTGGTCAGTTGGTGGGGCAAGTTGCGGATCGTACACGTCGTGCTGAGAAGTGGAAGCAGAAAATCGCCAGTCAGCACAATGAAATTTTAAGAACACAAAGTGATTCATAACGCATTGATATGATGGAAATGTGAGTCACAAGCGATGAAAATATTGAGGTCTTTGTTTGAATGATGGTTACTCGTTTTAACCCAAAGGGGCAAACAGTATTAAAGTCTACATTAGGTGCGGTTGCACTCAGTGCTTTGATCGTGATGTCTGGCTGTGTAACCACGACACCTGCGACCCGACTTGGGGAGAAAGATCCTGAAAAAGCAGTACAACTGCGCACACAACTGGCAGCTGAATATATTCGTACAGGTGAGTTGGATAAAGCCAAACAAGAGCTTGATCAGGCGTTAAATACAGATTCACGTTCTGTCGAAGCCAACCTGATGATGGGTGTCTTGCTACAGCAAGAAGGTAGCCCGACCAATATGGCAAAAGCAGAAGAGTATTTTAAACGTGCGATTTCCATTGATGGGTCGCATGCCCAAGCACGAAATAACTATGGTACATACTTGTATCTTCGTGAACGCTATCCTGAAGCGATTGCACAGTTCAAGGTGGCAGGGGCGACCTTGGGCTATACTCAGCGTTATGCGGCACTTGAAAATTTGGGACGTACCTATCTGAAAGTCGGTGACAATGCCAATGCGGAACAAGCCTTTACCCAAGCCTTGCAAGCCAATCGTGACTCATTGATCTCACGCTTAGAGCTTTCCGAATTGCTTTATTTTCAGCAACGCTTTACATTGGCGGGGCAGATGTATGAAGATTATATCCGCTATACAGGGCAAGCCAGTCAAGGGGCAAGAGCACTTTGGATTGGGCTACGTCTAGCACGAGCTCGTCATGATGATTTAGGCATGCAAGTACTTGCCAATCAATTGCGAGCACAGTTTCCTGATAGTCAGGAATATAAACGATATTTAGAGTTAAAACAGAGTTCTGAGGCGGTATGGAAATAGATACGAATACACCTAAAAATAAATCTTCAACGCCTTCGAGCATTGGCAGTGCACAGCGTCCGGGTGAATATTTGCGTCAAGTTCGCATGTCGCAAGGGAAAGAGCTGTCTGAAGTAGCACAAGAGCTAAAAATTTCTGAAAAGCAGTTGGTCGCTTTAGAAAAAGATGACTATCAGTCTTTGCCACAAGCGCCTTTTATCAAGGGCTATTATCGTGCTTATGCAAAGTTTCTCAATGCAGATGCAACCGCATTGATTCATCGCTTTGATGAGATCTATAGTAGTGATACAGGCTTGACCTCAAGTCACACTTTGAAAGATTCTCCAATTAAGTCGATGGGGCGTCTGACTCGTGGTAAGCGCCGTGGTTCAAATACATGGCTGAAACGCATTGTCTTATTGCTATTGATCATTGCAGTTGTATGGGGACTTTGGTCGGTCGTTTCAAAATGGATGAGTAAAAATAATCAAACTCAACCTGTTGATAATGCAAACGGTGTTGAAGTGATTGAATTCGATTCGGCGGGTTTTGGTACGGCAACAGCTGTAAGCAGTGGCGATCAGTTGGTTTTAGATTTTAACCGTCCAACGTCAGTCATGATCCAAGACGCATCGGGCAATACTTTGGCTCAAGGTCGTCAAAGTGAAAGTTTGACATTATCAGGACAAGCACCTTTTAGTATTCGCCTTGATGATGCACAAGCTGTAAAACTCAAACTAAATAATGAAGATATCGCATTAACCAGTTATACCAATGCGAGCGGTGCTGCTGACTTTAGATTGTCACCATAATTGTGAACAATACAAAGCGTCATCTGTTAGAAGGTAAGTCATCATGATCGTCAATCCAATTCAACGTCGTCCAACACGTAAAATCCGTGTTGGTTCGGTCTATGTCGGTGGTGATGCGCCAATCTCTGTGCAGACTATGACCAATACCGAAACTTGCGATGTCGATGCGACGGTTGCACAGATTCAACGCTGTGCAGATGCAGGTGCTGATATTGTTCGAGTATCTGTGCCGACTATGCAAGCTGCTGAGGCTTTCGGGAAAATCCGCAAGCAAGTCGAAGTGCCATTGGTCGCAGATATTCATTTTGATTATAAGATCGCTTTAGCCGTTGCCGATCATGGTGCGGATTGTTTACGTATTAACCCTGGCAATATTGGCTCTGAAGATAAAATCCGAGAAGTGGTTGCTGCGGCACGTCATCATGATATTTCCATGCGCATAGGCGTCAATGCAGGTTCATTAGAAAAAGATTTGCAAAAGAAATATGGTGAGCCGACAGGTGAGGCACTGCTTGAATCTGCTATGCGCCATATTGATATTTTAGACCGTTTAGATTTTCATGAGTTCAAAGTCAGCGTCAAAGCATCGAATGTGTTTCTGACCATGGATGCCTATCGGTTATTGTCCAAACAGATTGATAATCCACTGCATCTCGGTGTCACTGAGGCAGGGATATATCGCACAGGTACGGTCAAATCAGCGATTGCACTCGGTGGGCTACTGCTCGAAGGCATTGGCGATACCATGCGTATTTCACTCGCTGCTGAGCCAGAAGATGAAGTGAAAATTGGTTTTGATATTTTAAAATCATTAAGTTTACGTTCGAACGGCATTAATTTTATTGCTTGTCCAAGCTGCTCACGCCAAGAGTTTGACGTGATCAGAGTCATGCAAAAGCTTGAAGAACGTCTGGAAGATGTCCGTGTGCCAATGGATGTATCGGTGATTGGTTGTAAGGTCAATGGACCGGGTGAAGCTAAAGAAGCGGATATCGGTGTGGTCGGTGCAAGTCCAAGATCATTGGTCTATCAAAATGGTGAAAAGAGTCATTTGATCGACACCGATCAATTAGTGGATGAAATTGAAAGCATGGTGCGTCATCGGATTCAACTCTCGGAAGAAGCGAAAGCGAAAGAGATTATCCGCACCAGTTCTAAGTAATTTAGATCTTTAATGAAATAGTTCATGAAGGTCGTGTATTGAAATAGCGTATTTAAAAGTGTGTTAAACAGATCATGAGTTCAATTGTTGCAATTAAAGGGTTTAACGATTTTCTACCCAACCAAACGCCTGCTTGGCGCAAGCTAGAAGCACATTTATCGGCTTTGATGGATGCGTATGGCTATCAGCAAATCCGTTTACCGATCGTTGAACAGACCAATTTATTCAAGCGTTCGATCGGAGATGCGACCGATATTGTTGAAAAGGAAATGTACACCTTTTTAGACAAGGGTAATCCACCAGAATCATTGACTTTGCGTCCAGAAGGTACAGCAGGGTGTGTGCGAGCGATGCTTGAACACAATTTACTGCGTGGTGCGACGCCTCGTGTATGGTATGTCGGACCGATGTTCCGCTATGAAAAACCACAAAAAGGACGCTATCGTCAGTTCCATCAGTTTGGTGTAGAAACCTTTGGTGTTGCTACACCTGATATGGATGCCGAAGTGATCTTGATGACAGCACGCCTTTGGCAACGTATGGGTGTGGCGGACAAAGTACAGCTTGAACTGAATACTTTGGGCGAGGTCGATGAGCGCACTGAATATCGCAATGCTTTAGTTGCGTATTTAGAGCAACACAAAGAAGCGCTAGACGAAGATTCACAGCGTCGTTTAAGCACTAATCCACTACGTATTTTGGATTCAAAAATTGAATCGACACAAAAGATTATTGCCGATGCACCAAAGTTACATGACTTCTTAACAGAAGACAGTCTGAATCATTTTGAACAGCTTAAACAATATTTAACTGATGCAGGGATTCAATTTTTTATCAATCAAAAACTCGTTCGTGGCTTGGATTATTACAACAAAACTGTCTTTGAATGGACAACCACACGTCTTGGCTCACAAGGTACAGTCTGTGCAGGTGGTCGTTACGATGGTTTGGTTGGACAGCTAAAAGGCAAGGCGGATCAATCAGTGCCTGCGGTTGGTTTTGCGATGGGTATGGAGCGTTTGCTACTCTTGCTCGAACAGCAACTTACTGAAACTTCGACGGACTGTGAAGTGTTTTTATTGGCAGAGCCTGCCTATCAAGGTAAAGCATTGGTACTTGCTGAGCAGTTGCGTGATCAGTTTGAACAGGTACAATCATCCATTCGCTTAAAAACAGGCTCGCAAGGCAGTATGAAAAGCCAAATGAAAAAAGCCGATCAATCAGGTGCAAAATTCGCCTTGATTTTGGGTGAGCGAGAATGGCAAGATCAACTGGTTTTGGTGAAAAACTTACAGACTGCTGATCAGCAACAGATTGCAATCGCTGAGCTTGCATCATTTTTAACCGCCACTTTTGGTAATTAATATTTTTTTTCGCTAGATTTTTGTTAGCGTAGCGCCCAAATGGGCAAAGGATAGATTCATGGTAGCAATGACTGACGAAGAACAGAAAGAACAGCTCAAGTCGTTTATGAAGCGTTACGGCTCGCCAGTTATTATAGGTGTGCTTTTGGCGCTGTGTGCATTTTTTGCATGGCAGTGGTGGAATAAGAAACAAGCGATCGAGGCGAGTAATCGTACTGCGCAGTTCCAAGAAATTCTGAATCAGCAAGAGAATGCCAGTAGTGATGATGCAGCCTACAAAAAGCTTCAAGCTGATGCCAATGCGTTAATTCAAGAAAACCCTGATAGTGCGCAAGCGGTACAGGCGCAACTGGTACTTGCAAAATTGGCGTATGAAAAAAAAGGCTATGCTCATGCTACCAAAATTCTGACGGCTGCACAGACTAGCAAAGTTGATGACGAAGGGCTGAAAGCGATTGTGAATGTACGTTTGGCTTATACGCAAATCGACCAGAATCAGCTTGATCAAGCGTTAAAAACTTTAGATCAAGTTAAACTTGAGAGCTTTATCCCAACAGTAGAAGAAGCACGCGGTGATATTTTTGTGGCTCAGAAAAAAATCGCTGATGCACAAAAGTCTTACAAAAAGGCGTGGGATGTGTTGGTAGAACGCAAGCAAGTCCGTGAATTATTACAAATTAAATTGGCAAATGTCGGCGTAATGGTGGAAGATCCTGAAATTGAAAGCCCAATTCAGACACCTGCCCAAGGCGCTACACCTACTGTGAGCACTGCCGAAGCAGAAAGTGCTGAACAAAGTACCCCGACTGAAAACACTGCGAGTGAGTCTTAAGACATGAAAAATATGATCAAACTTCCTTTTGCTGCGACCGTCTTGTCTTTGGCATTGATTGGCTGTGCCAGTAAAGGTGGGATCAAGGTCGAAGAGGCGAAGCCAAATCCATTACCAAAGATTCAAGCGACTCAAGCTTTAAATCTAGTATTTTCGAATACCGTATCGTCGAGTCCGAAACACGACTCGCTACACTTACAGCTTGATCGTGCCAATAATGTGTTTTATAGCGCAGACCCAGATGGTGAAGTTGCAGCATATGATGGCAAAAAACAGCTATGGGAAGTACGCCCAACTAAAGATCTCACCGCAGGTGTATCTGTAGGTGGCAATGTGGCGGTGGTTGGTAGTCGTCAAGGGAAACTAATTGCCTTGAATGCACAAACTGGCGAAACGCTTTGGACACAACAACTTTCAGGTTCGATTTTGAGTCCGTCGTTGATTGAGCAAAACCGTGTCGTGACGATTACCAATGATGGTACAGTCTATACCCATGATGCAGAATCAGGGCAGATGGTGTGGACATTTGACTTGCCAAATACACCGCTGAGTGTACGTGGTTATGCGATGCCAACTTTACTCGATAGTCGTACCGTAGGTATTGCAACAGCGAATGCGTATGTCTATGCGCTTGACTTGATCACAGGTGTGCCTCGTTGGCAACGTCGTGTGGCGGTGAGCGAAGGACGTGGAGATATTGCACGTTTAGTCGATATTGATAGTCGTCCTGTCGTTGTCGATGGCAATATGGTCAGCGTGAGCTATCAAGGTCAAGTGACGGTGGTTGATTTGGCTTCGCAACAAGTACGTTGGACAGAGAAAGCGAGTAGCTTGTCTAGCCCTGCCGCAGACTCAAGTGCAGTCTATGTTGCCAATAGCGATGGACGCTTAGTCGCATATAATCTCGCAGATGGCGCAAAATTGTGGGAAAATGATCAGCTATTACATCGTGGTTTGAGTAATCCTGTGTTACTTGGTGGCGTGTTGGTTGTTGGCGATTATGATGGTATTTTGCATTTGATCGACCCGATCACAGGTCAGCTTCATGGTCGTGCTGAAACTAAAGGGCAAGTACACAACCTACGTGTTGAAGACAATTTGCTTTTTGTTTCAACGGACAAAGGGCACTATACAGTTTGGCAAAATTTGGTGAATTAAGCTTCAACGAATTTAAAAAAGCCACAACTTGAAATTCTTTAAAATGCGTTTGATCAAGCAAAAGATAGATCAAACGCATTTGTTTTTTTAAATTTTTAGCGTGTTAAATAGTTTATGAAACCAGTCATCGCACTTATTGGACGTCCTAATGTTGGGAAATCCACGCTTTTTAATCAAATCACCAAGAGTCGTGATGCTTTGGTTGCGGACTTTGCAGGCTTAACACGTGACCGTAAATATGGTGATGCAAGCTATCAAAACAAATCATTTATCGTGGTTGATACTGGCGGTATCGGTGAAAGCGAAAATGGTATTGATGCGTACATGGCAGAGCAATCACAAACCGCAATCAATGAGGCGGATATTGTTTTATTTGTGGTTGATGCACGTGCAGGCTTGCTTGCATCTGATGAGCAAGTGGCAAGAGAGTTACGTACTTTAGGCAAGAAAGTTTATCTCGTTGCAAATAAAGTTGACGGTACACATGCCGAAGCCGCTGTTGCAGAGTTCTATAAGCTTGGACTTGGTGAGCCAATCCAAGTGGCGGCGAGTCATGGGCGTGGTATTGCGCAAATGCTCGAAGATGTCTTGGTCGATGTACCTGAAGATGAAAATCCTGAAGAGCTTGATAAGCAGACAGGGCTTCGCTTAGCAATGATCGGTCGTCCGAACGTAGGTAAATCGACTTTGGTAAACCGCTTGCTTGGTGAAGAACGTGTTGTGGTTTTTGATATGCCCGGTACGACACGTGATTCGATCTATATTCCTTTTGAGCGTAATGAACGTCAATATACTCTAATTGATACCGCAGGTGTGCGCCGTAAAGGTAAGGTGGATGAGTCGATTGAGAAGTTCTCAATTGTCAAAACCTTGCAAGCGATCAAAGATGCACATGTCGTTGTGATCGTTATTGATGCAAGAGAGGGTATTGTCGAGCAAGATTTGCACCTCATCGGCTATGCGCTAGAGGCAGGTCGAGCGATGGTCATTGCCATTAATAAATGGGATGGCATGAGCGAATATGAGCGCAAGCAAGTCAAGATGGATGTTGAGCGTCGTTTTGATTTTATTCCATGGGCGAAGATTCATCTAATTTCTGCTTTACACGGTACAGGTGTTGGCGATCTATATCCATCAATCCATCGTGCGTATGAATCGGCAAATCTCAAAGTTAGTCCTGCAAAACTCACGCAAATCTTGAATGATGCAACCGATCAACATCAACCGCCACAGGTACAAGGTCGTCGTATCAAGATGCGTTATGCACATATGGGTGGTCAAAATCCGCCAACGATTGTCATTCATGGGAATAAAGTGGATAAAACGCCTGCGGACTATCGTCGTTATTTGGAAAATGTATTCCGTAAAGTGTATAAACTGGAAGGTACACCAGTACGAATTGACTTCAAGACTTCTGCGAATCCATTTGAAGGACGTAAGTCACAACTCGATGAGCGGACTGCGGCACGTCGCCGTCGTTATGTGCAGAAGTTTAAAAAGGCTGAGAAAAAGTACAAGCGTTAAAATCGTATTCATAGATAATTGATCATTAGACCAAGCTTTTGCTTGGTTTTTTGTTTTCGGGTTATTTTATTTCGAGATGTTTTCTACAGCTTGTACATGTGCTCGAATTGTTCATAATAAAAGTGTTGTTTTGATGTTTTTGATCAATTGTACCCAATGGCATATTTGTTATTTCGCCATTGGCAGAGAATTTTAAAACACGTAATCTAAGCATCAATGAAGAATATGTTGATGAATATTGCTTAGGTTTATAAAACAAAATATAACCAAGTCGTCAGCACAATGAGATAAAGCAAGGCAATGATATGAGTGTGTATATCCCACAAAGTCGTCTAATAAAATCTACAGAGCAGCAGTTTCTCTTTTCTGCACGGCTCGATGCAAACTTAAAAGCATTTGCAGGACATTTCCCAAATTGTCCTGTGTTTCCAGGTGTGGCACAAATTGCCATGGTGAAAGCGATTGTCGATGAACATTTTGCCAATTTCAAAGATTTAGATCGTATTGAGCAATTACGTTTTCAGGGTTTTATTTTTCCTGAGCAAGATATTTTTATTCAGATCGAACCACAAGATCATAGTATTCAGTTTAAAGTGACTAATGCGATGCAAGAGCCACTGGCAAGCGGTCGAATGGTGTTTAAAACACAACTTACCACACAGCAACGTATTCAAAATACAGTTGAAACTTCGCATGAATTAATGCACTAATTCACTTCCCATACCCATACACAACATTAGAAAGACATTTGCATCAGATTTTTAGGTTTATTGATAATGAGTAAAGACACAGGTTTAGTATTTGATCCCAAGAAGGTTGCACAGCTTCCACAACACGCTGAATATTATATTCCACACCGTTTGCCGATGCTGTTATTGGATCAACTGGTCACGGTGACAGAAAAAGGCTGTATCGCAAAGCTCAAGATCACCGAACAACTTCCTTTTATGCAGGCGGAAGGTTTGCCAAGTTGGGTCGGGATTGAGATCATGGCGCAGACCATTGCCATGTATGGTGGGGTCGAACAGCGTTTGAATGGTAATGAACCGAAATTGGGTTTTCTACTCGGTGCAAAGAAGTTTAATATGGCACAAGAATTCTTTAAGGTGGGCGAACAGTTGACCGTTGAAATTCAACTCAGTTTTTTAAACCGTCAAAAGATCGGTATGTTTGAATGTAAAATTACGACTGAGAAAGGTATTTCGACGGCATCGTTATTGGTTGCACAGCCTGATGATACTTCAAGTGTCTTGCCGATGTAGTCGTGCTTTTATTTTTAGGCGCATATGGTTTTACAATCATCATAAAAGCATGAGCGTGTAGCCATCGCAGTGAAGTTATAGAGTTTCACGCTTTCAATTTTCCAAACTAAATTTTCTTATTCAGCTTAGTCATGTATCTTTTATCTTAAGTATGAGTGCGTCCAGTGCGCACTTAGGATAAACTGCTTAGCATTTCTCCCAAATTCAAGCAGAGATTTTTACTGTGTCGAATCATGATGATGCGCAGTTAGCACAGCTTAGCTCAACGCATTCTACCCCAACGATTTCTACCAAAATCAGTCCACGTTTAGTGTGGTTAGGCTTTAGACAGCTCTTGCCAATTTCGTTCTTCGTAGTGCTATTTGGCTGTGCTTTTGGTTTAGCTGCCGTACAAGCGCAGTTGAGCAACCCAGAAATCGTTTCCATGAGTGCTTTGGTCTTTGCAGGTGCTTCGCAGTTTGCAGTGTTGGATATGATTCAGGGTACGGCGATTCCACTCGTTCCATTGATTATTACCGTATTTTTTATTAATGCACGGCATATCTTGATGGGTGCGGCGCTTTATCCGTGGCTACGCCAGCTCAATCCAGTGAAGCGTTATAGCATTTTACTGCTACTCACCGATGCCAACTGGGCATATGCACAGCAAGCTTTTCAAAACAAAATGTCGGGTTATGGCTTGCTCATTGGTGGCGGTATTGCGCTGTGGTTGACGTGGCTGTTGGGGACTGTGCTTGGTATGTATCTCGGCGGTATCGTTGCGCATCCTGAACGATGGGGCTTAGATATGGTCATGGCGTGTTTTTTACTATCAATGGCCACAGGTGGTAAGCAAGACATTCGCATGATGACGATTTGGGCTGTGGTATTTTGTGCTTCGATTTTGGCGTATTTGTATTTACCAAAGAACATGCACGTCTTGGTGGCAAGTTGTATTGGTGGTGTGATTGGGATGTTGTGGAAGGAAAACACGACTCAGAACGATTCTACTATTAATGAGCATAGCGAGGCGCAAGATTAATCATGTTATCCATTTTGCAAACCTCAGATATGACTGTGGTCGTCGTGATTATGGCAGTCGTGACACTGGCGACCCGATGGGGTGGCGTATTTATCATGTCATACATTCCGCTGAGCGATCGGGTACAGCGATTTATTCAGGCAATGTCGGCATCGGTATTTATTGCCTTAATTGCGCCGATCATGTTAGAAACGGATACGGCAGGGCGTTTGGCGTTGATCACGACTTTTGTATTGATGCTTGCGTTGAAGATGCCGATTGTTGCGATGAGTCTAGGTATTCTCGTTGCAGCGATGAGTCGACAGTTTTTCTTTTAAAACTTTGCCAAAGCGATAAATAAATAGACAGCTTCCCATGATTTATTTACACGTACAGTCTTTAGATCAGATTGTTGGCGAAGCGCCTACAATTGCACGTCGTCGCATGGATGAATCACAACGTGCAGAGCTGCGCTTGTATCAAAGAAGTTTGATTGCACAAGTGACAGGGCAAACGACTGAGCAACTTCAGATCGAAGCTAACGATTTCGGGAAGCCGATTTTAAAATTTCCAAATCAATTTCAGTTTAATCAATCGCATAGTCAGCAGAGCTATGTGATGGCAATCAGCGATGAGATTGCAAATATTGGTGTGGATATTGAGGATTTAAATCGTCAAGTACGCTTTGAAGCCTTAGCAAAACATGCTTTTCATCCAGAAGAAATGAAGGTCTGGAAAGCTTTAAATTACGACCGAGCCTTTTGGTTTAAAGTGTGGACGTCCAAAGAAGCAGTACTGAAAGCGCATGGTTTGGGGATTCGTTTATCTTTAAATACCTTAAATACTCATGCCCATCCGACGTGGGATTTTGGCGTGGTCGAGCATGAGTTATTGGGTAGTTTTTATTATCAAAATATAGTCATGCCTTATGCGATGTTGACGGTGGCTTATCCTAATCCACACCAAACTCGAAGCTCAGATTCCATTCAAAAGATAAAATGGTTTTAAAAATATACCTCACCAATATTTATTCAGCGCCAGTTTCCATCCCTGATTCAGCCAGTTGTTTTAAGCGTGCAATATCTAAAATATGAATACTTTTAAACTCACGTTTAATGATCTGCGCATCTTCTAGCTCATGTAGTAATCCATTAATCCGTTGTCGTGATAGCGATAACATCATGCCGAGACGTTCTTGTGAGAGTTCGATCTGCTTGTTTTGAATAACATTCGTATCATCGTAGCTGTGCAGAATCATCAGTAAACGACGTGCAAGGCGTTGCTGTAGAGAGCCGTGTTGTAGGACTTCAATATCTTGTAATAATGGACGAATTTTCTGACTAAGTAGCAGTGCAATTGAGCGCCAACATTCAGGATATTGCGTTAAAAAATTCAGTAATGCGTTTTTGGGTAGATGTAATAGTGTTGTGGTTTGAGAGGCAATGGCATCATGGGTGCGTGGCTTGCCATCAATCAATGAAATTTCTCCAAACCACAGGTTGGTTTCAGCAATCAGCATGAGTGATTCATGGCCCTCTGCATCACTAAAACCAAGCTGAATCGCACCGTTTAAAATCGCATAAATCCCATCATCCACAGCACCTCGATAGAACAGCACCTGTCCTTGTTCAAGGTGAACGGTTTTGTGCTGTGTCAGAATAAATTGCTGAAAGTTCTCTGACAGTGAGGCATACCACGCATTTGCGCAAAGTTGTTGATGGAGTGATTCAGTCATGCAGTTCCTTTGCCTTTTCTGATGTGCTTGATTTGTCATCAAACTGACAAATGCACATAGTGTAAAACTTTATACTTATCAGATATTCGACGGTGTCGATTCACTAGGAAGATCTGATTATGGATAAATTAACACAAAACCTCAGCCAGTATGGTGCTTATCACCTGAGCCAAAAAAATGTTGCGACGCATATCGTTGGCATTCCACTTATCGTTGCGTCAATTATATTGCTGTGTGCACGTTGGCAATGGACAGTGGCGGGCATTGATATGAATTTCGCACAGGTGTTGATTGTCGTGAGCTCGATCTATTATCTGCGTTTGGATCGGATCATGGGTCTGATCATGTTTGTGATTTTGATGGCGATGGCATTTTTGATTCAACCTTTAGCCAGTGCGTCACTTTGGGTATTGCTGGGTAGTGCAATCGGTTTGTTCGTTGTGGGTTGGGTATTTCAGTTTATTGGTCATGCCTATGAAAAAATGAAACCTGCATTTTTTGATGATCTAAAAGGTTTGTTGATTGGTCCGATCTTTGTATTGGCTGAGATTATGTTTAAGTTTGGCTATCGTCCAAATTTGGAAAAAGAAGTGACAGCGCAGGCGGTACAGTTACGTCGTCAGCTCAATGCGACTGCAAAACAGACAGCTTAAAATCAAGATTGGAAAAGATAGTGTCATTATGCAAAACATCAAATCTGTAGAAAATTTGGATCAGTTTAAGCAATATTTATTGGCGCAAAATGGCAAAATCGTGCAAACCCAGCATTGGACGATGGCACAAATTTGTGAGCACTGTGCGCAGACTATTTATTGTTCGATGCAGGGTTATCCATCACTTAAGCCGTTATGGTTTCGTCGTAGTATTGGTGCATTGATTTTAAAAATATTTTTTGTGCGGTCAAAGATGAAACACAATCTGCAAGCGCCATTGGTTGGTGCAAAGCCGATTGAAGTAAAAGGGCAGTCTGCTTTTGAAGTGCTGTTAGAGAGTATTGATCAATTCCAAGCGTATCAAGGTGAACTTCAACCTCACTTTATCTTTGGGCAGATGAATCATGCAGATTATGATCGTTATTTTACTTTGAATCTTAAAGACCATTTTTCTGAAGTGAAGTTTTCATAAGCTTTTTATTCAAAGTAATTTACTCAAAATCATTTTTCACCAAGCGAAAAAAACAGCACATTGCGTGCTGTTTTTTTATGAATGAAGGAAGTGAGAAATTATGGAATTTCCACTTCATCTTCATCGAACTCAGGTTTGATTTGCACAATAAAGTCTTGGCGGTTTAGACCACTCAATAGCGCAAATGTTGTACCGATATAGATCGACGAGTATGTACCCACGACTACACCAATAAACATGGCAACAGAGAACCAATGCAAGCCATCACCACCGAGGAACATCATTGCAACCACGACCAACATCAAGGTGAGGGAAGTGTGCATGGTACGACGTAAAGTTTCAGTTAGGGAAATATTGACCACTTCACGAGGTGTTGCGTCACGAATCTTACGGAAGTTTTCACGAATACGATCTGATACCACGATGTTATCGTTCAAGGAGAAACCGATGATCGCAAGGATCGCTGCCAATACCGTCAAATCAAACGGCCATTGGAAGAATGCGAAGAAACCAAGAATAATGATAATGTCATGGAATAATGACAAGACTGCACCAATCGCAAGCTTGAACTCAAAGCGAATCGTTACGTAGATCAGCATCAATACCATCGCTAATGCAACAGCACCGGCAGAGCGTACATAAAGCTCATTACCAAGCTGTGAGCCGACAGAGTCAACTTTGAGCACAGACACGGTATTGTTCGGAATCGTTGCTGCTTTTTGGATCTGACCTGCAAGGTTTTCTACGCTACCTTCTTGAGGTGGCATACGAACCAACATGTCACGCTCACTACCTAAAGTTTGCACAACAGGATCAGCATAGCCATTTGCTTCCAATGCTTTGACTACATCAGCTTGGGTAGCAGGTTGGCTATAATTGAGCTCCGCAGAGATACCACCTGTGAAGTCTAAGCCAAGATTTAACCCTTTGGTCACAACAAAGAAAATACTAGCAATAGTCAGTAAGATCGAGATGATCGCCATTGGTTTGGCAATCTTCATAAAGTCGATGACTTTCTCATCATCCGGGCGACCATACTGTTTATCATTGCCAAGATCATCATAGAGATCATTGCTTTGATCATCATTTGGCTTTTGAGTCATTTCAGTCGTCATGAGATACTCCTTAAATGCTCAGTTTGTGTAGATTACGGCGTTTGCCATAAATGATTTGTACGATGGCACGAGTGACCGTGATCGCAGTAAACATTGAGCAAACAATACCAATCATCAAGGTCACGGCAAAGCCTTTGATCGGACCAGAACCAATTGCGAATAGAATCAATGCCACGATAAATGTGGTCAAGTTCGAGTCGAAAATGGTGTTATAAGCACGATCATAACCTGCCACAATGGCTTGTTTGGGCGATGCGCCCCACCTGATCTCTTCTCGTATTCGCTCACAGATCAAGACGTTGGCATCGACTGCCATACCGATGGTGATAACGATACCTGCAATCCCTGGCAAGGTTAGGGCAGAGCCCATCAAAGACATGATTGCCAAAATCATTGCGAGGTTCAATACCAATGCAAAGTTGGCAATCAGACCGAATAAACGGAAGAACACGACCATCCAAATCGCAACCAACAAGAAACCGATTTGTGTAGACATCAAACCTTTATCAATATTGTCTTGACCAAGACTTGGACCAACCACACGCTCTTCAACGAAGTACATCGGCGCAGCCAACGCACCTGCACGAAGCATCAAAGCAAGCTCTGCCGCTTCTTGCGGAGAGTCTAGTCCTGTAATACGGAATTGTGAGCCAAGCACAGCTTGGATCGTTGCTGCATTGATAATGACTGATTCAGTATATGGTGTGCGGACTTCGGTTTGTGTGCCTGTTTCAGGATCGGGAACATAGCTAATGCGTTGTTTATTTTCAATAAACAATACTGCCATACGTTTGCCCACAGCATTACGTGTTGCCCCTGCCATGAGCTTGCCACCAGCGCTATCCAAAGTAATATTTACTTCGGCACCGCCTGAGTCTTGACTCATACCAGAGCGAGCATCTTGAACACGCTCACCTGTCAAGATACGTTGGCGTTGCAACAGTAATTGCTTGCCACTGTCTAGGCTTTCATAAGCGAATAGCTCAGTACCTGCAGGAATGCTTTGACCATTGTGCTGTTGAGTATATGGATCAATGACTTGATCGTTCTGATCAGCGACCAAACGGAATTCTAAGTTTGCAGTACGACCGAGGACACGTTTTGCTTCGGCAGTATCTTGCACACCTGGTAGATCGACGACAATACGATTGCTACCCTGACGTTGTACCAAAGCTTCTGCCACACCGAGTTCGTTAATACGATTACGTAGCGTGGTTAAGTTTTGCTCGACAGCATAGGTTTCGATCTCTTGGCGTTTGGTATCGCTATATTGCAGTTTCAGCACACTACCTTCTGAGGTCGCAAGTGCTTGCTGTGCATACTCATTACCATTACTGCGTAAGAAATCCATCGCTTTATTGCGATCTTCATTGTCCGCAAAGCGAACAGTGATGACATTGTCTGCAAGGCTGAGCTGATTGAAGTTGATTTTGTTTTCACGGAACTGACGGCGTAGTTCAGTCGTAGATGTTTCCATCCGCTGAGTAATCGCCTTTTCCATATCCACTTCAAGCAAGAAGTGCACACCACCACGCAAGTCCAAACCAAGCTTCATTGGTTTTGCACCAAGCTTTTGCAACCAAGCAGGTGTGGTTGGTGCAAGGTTTAACGCCACGACATACTCATCACCTAAACTACGACGTAGCACTTCTTGTGCTTTGAGCTGTGTTTCAGCCTTGTCGTCTGCCATACGCAATAGCGCAGCATTATTGGTGAAAGTATTGTCATGAGTGGCAATATTGGCTTGCTGAAGTGCTTGTTCAGCACGCTTGATAATTGAGTCATCGATTTGCATACCTGCTTTAGAGCCTGAGATTTGCACCGCATGTTCATCTGGGTACAAACTTGGCAAAGCGTAAATGGTACTTAAAGCAATGACAATGAGTATCAGCACATATTTCCATGCAGGATATCGCATTGTCTTTCTTCTTCAATTGGGCTTTTTATTGAAGCGTATAACGCTTTTAAAACAGCTTTTTAAAAAAACTGATGTCGTGATTTACACATTGATGTTCTGAGTACGTGATCACGACATCATTCGGATTACAAATTCTTTAAAGTACCTTCAGGCAATACTGAGATCACCGAAGCACGTTGGATTTTGATTTGATTTGAAGGGTTAAGTTCAATCACAGCGTACTCGCCATCAATTTTTACCACACGACCCATCAATCCGCCTGCAAACACGACTTCGCTACCTTCAGTAAGGCTTTCGACCAATGTGCGATGCTCTTTCATACGCTTAGATTGCGGACGAATCAACAAAAAGTAGAAAATGGCAATCATGACCACGATCATGATCAAAGACATATACGGGCTGCCTTGTTGTGCACCTTGTGCAGCGTGAGCAGTGGAAATCAATAAGCTCATGTTTTTTCCTAATGGTTAAGTTCAGCAGTTTTTTAGCTGAAAAATGACTAAAATCTTTGCTCTGCAATGTACCTTGTATTGCGGTTTAGCGCAAATTTTCCAAGCTAATCTTGCGTTTTCGACAACAATATTTATTCACTTATGATTTTATATGCAGAATGATTTAAAGATGAAGTCAATCATGGGGACATTCAGGTACGTCTAAACCCCGACGCTGATAAAAATCTTCGACAAAGGCATCAAATGTCCCTGCATCAAGTGCATCACGAATGCCCTGCATCAGACGTTGATAGTAGCGTAGGTTATGAATCGTCCCGAGCATCGCACCAAGCATCTCGCCACATTTTTCAAGATGGAATAAATAGGCGCGAGTGAAATTGGTACAAGTATAGCAATCACAATGCGGATCAAGCGGTTGTTGATCGTGGCGATATTGACTGTTACGAATCCGCACCACGCCATCAGTAACAAAATAATGCGCATTCCGTGCGTTACGTGTTGGCATCACGCAGTCGAACATATCCACGCCACGGCGGACTGCTTCGACGATATCTTCAGGCTTACCGACACCCATTAAATAACGTGGTTTATCCGCAGGCATTTTTGCAGGCAGATAATCCAATACTTTGATCATTTCATCTTTTGGTTCACCAACCGATAAACCGCCGATGGCATAACCATCAAAGTCGATTTCTAATAACCCTTGCAAGGATTCATCACGTAAGTCTTCATACATCCCACCTTGGATAATCCCGAATAATGCATTTGGGTTACCATTTTCAGTATGAGCGGTTTTACAGCGTTTCGCCCAACGCAGGGACAATTGTAGTGAATCTTGTGCTTGCTTATGCGTCGCAGGATATGGGGTACATTCATCAAAAATCATTACGATGTCAGAATTTAAGACACGTTGAATTTCCATCGAGATTTCAGGAGAAAGAAATACTTTTGAGCCGTCGATTGGTGAGCGAAAAGTGACGCCTTCTTCTTTGATTTTGCGCATTTCACCGAGGCTAAACACTTGAAAACCGCCTGAATCGGTGAGAATGGGTTTGTCCCATTTCACAAATTCATGCAATCCGCCATGTTCTTTGATGACTTCCAGACCTGGGCGCAGATAAAGGTGAAAGGTATTGCCTAAAATAATGTGTGCGCCAATGTCTTCGATGTCACGAGGCAACATGCCTTTAACCGTACCGTATGTACCAACCGGCATAAAAGCAGGCGTTTCCACCTGACCGTGATTGAGCGTCAATCGTGCACGGCGAGCACGACCTGATTGATTTAACTTTTCAAATTTCATAAAAATCCTAAGCCATTTTCATAGCTGTGTTTGCAAGGCAAGGGCGAATAAACAGTTCGCTGGATAGGGCGTTATTGTCTTAGATTTTGCAGAAAAGTGCTAGGGTTGTTATTTGAATTGAATGGTTTGAGTGAGTGTATTTGAGTTTGCTTTTTCACTCAAACTTCATCTTCAGTTCACCTATACATATCCATTGTGTTGCACAATGAGTTCATATTGTAAATCAGTTGAAAATAAGCACATGAAAAAATTTATCCTGTTTAGTCTGGCAGTGATTGCATTATTCGGAATCTCGAACGCCAAGACTTTGGCAAAATTTTTACCAAGCGCAGAAGAACAGAAGACGACTGCGCAAACCGTGGATTGGTCAGTGGTGGAGATTGATCGGGTCGAAGTCTACAAATCCAAAAGACTGCTTCAAGTCTTAGACGATGGCAAAGTGATTAAGATCTACAAAATGCGCTTAGGCTTTGCACCAACAGGACATAAAACCACCGAGGGCGATGGCAAAACCCCAGAAGGGAAATATGTGTTGGATTGGCGTAATCCAAATAGCCAATTTTATAAATCACTTCACATCTCTTACCCCAATGCACACGATCTCGCACAAGCCAAAACTCGTGGTGTGAGCGCAGGCGGAGATGTGATGATTCACGGTTCGGCAAAGAATCTCGGCGGGTCGGCAGGGCAACCATTGTATGGTTACATGTCTAAAGCAGATTGGACGTGGGGATGTGTCGCCGTGTCCAATCAAGATATGGATGAGCTATGGCAAAATGTCAAAGATGGCACAGAGATTGAGATTTTTCCGTAATGTTTTAGAGAAGTGCTAATTTAATAAATCTTCTCATAACCTTCTGGACGTGTTTTAAAGCGACGATGAAACCACATCCACTGGGTTGGCGCACGGCGCAGTTGCATTTCTAATAACGCATTAACACGAGTCGCATCAGCAACTTCATCACTGGTTGGATAATTCTCTAACTCAGGTTCAATGATGATTTGATATTTTGGATCAGCTTCCCCGATTCGATAGAAATGTACCGATAATACTTTAGCTTTACTGACTTTGACCAAACGACGTTGTGCAGTCACCGATGCCGCAGGCACACCGAAAAACGGTGCCATCACGCCTTGTTTTAAACCAAAATCTTGATCAGGTGAATACCAAATGATACGCCCATCTTTCAAGCGACGAATCAAAAAACGAATATCATCATGGTCGATTTGCTCGCCATAAATCGGCTCACGAGCCCGATAAATCAACCAGTCTAAAAATGGATTATTCTGCGGACGATAGACCACATCAGGATTAAAGTATTGACTGCAAATATAACCACCCGCATCGAGCAAGGTACTGTGCGAGCCAAGTAGGATAATGCCACTACCATCGGTTTGGGCTTGTTGCAATGCCTCCAAACCTTGAATCTGCACACGTCCTTTAAACCAACTTGGCTTGTACCACGCATTCAATGTTTCAAAGACACCAAGTATCATATCGACGAAGACTTGTTTGGCTTGCTTTTCGACTTCGACTGGTGACCATTCAGGGAAACAGACTTCAAGATTGCGAATCGTGGTCATACGACGAGATTTCAAACTTTTCCAAGACAAGCTTGCAAGTAAATAAGCAAGTCGACGCTGAATACACCACGGCAAGATGGTGATAAACATGAGAAAAGTCAGTGCAATCCAAATGCCCCAATACTGAGGCAAAAGGAAAGACCATTGAAATTCGGGACGTGCAGAAGTGTGCTGTTGCATTGAAACTTAGGCTGAATAGTTGTCAATCGGCAAGTTTAACTGAAAACTCCGATTTAAACAGCCCACTTCAAGAGATCTTAAGGACAGTTTGCTTTTTGCCACGTTTTTCGTGCGCTACTGTCCGTTTGGCTCAAATCAAAAGTGCTTGGCAATTCGGCATTACTATTGGCTTTTTTCTGACCTGGAATAGACAGTGATTTAAGTAGCGTTTGCAGTTGATTACGTGATTGTGTTGCATTGCTACCTGTGATTGGGCTGTTCAGCTGTACCACGTAGGCGTAGCCATAACGACTTAAGATCGCTAAATCAATATTGTGACTTTCACTGCTTAGGCGTGAAAAAACCGCATCACCAAGTAAAACTTTTTCAGTTTTGCTATCGCTCGCAGTCGCCTGATAGGTCGCTTCATATTGCGCCAAAATCTGTGGACTGACTTCTTCGAGCGTACTGTTTAAGGTGCTACCGAGTTTTGCATTATTGTTGAGATTTAAAGTGTCGATACGTACTTGTTGGCTAAGCTGATCAACGATGTCTAGGCTCGTACCCTCAACACGACAAAACTCATTGAGCTTTAACTCACCACGAAGCACTGTTGAGCCAAGATCGAAGTCATAGCTTTGTGCAGCACCGTGATAGACTTTTTGTGTTAAAAACTGTGGGGCGTTTGGTCCTTTAGTTGAATGGCACGCACTCAAGCCCACGCAACACCCTAATGCAATCCATGCGATCTGTTTCTTTTGCTGTCTTTTTCTCCCTATGACTGGCTTTCCAAAGCCGTCCAACGCTCTAAATTTTCCAATAGCTGTTCTTCTATTTCCGCCAAACGAGTGGCAGCTTGCGAGGCTTGATCCGGTTCATTGATGAACCAAGTGCCATCAGCAAGTTTGTCTTCCAAAGTTTTTTGTTCAGCTTCAAGTGCTGCAATTAACTCTGGCAATTGTTCTAACTCTCGTTGATCTTTATAACTTAATTTTGCTTTTTTCGGTAGCTTCTGTGCAGTATTTTCTGTTTTTTCAACTTTATTCGTGGTTTTCGTTTGATTCGCTGCTGCTTTGGCATCTAGACGCTCACGTTGTACAAGATAGTCTTGATAGCCACCGATATATTCTTGAATGCCACCTTTGCCATCGAATACCCACGTTGAGGTGACGACATTATCCATAAAGGCACGGTCATGGCTGATGAGAAGCAATGTACCTTTGTACTCTGCAAGCATTTCTTCCAAAAGCTCTAAGGTGACCATATCGAGGTCGTTGGTCGGCTCATCCATCACGATGAGGTTGGACGGTTTCAGCAGAAGTTTTGCCAAAAGGACACGATTGCGTTCACCACCTGATAAGGCTTTGACAGGTGTGCGAGCACGTTCTGGCGCAAAGAGGAAATCTTGTAAATAACTCAGAATATGACGACGATTGCCATTCACATCGACAAAGTCTGAACCTTCACTGACATTATTGGCGACTGATTTTTCCAAATCGAGCTGATTGCGCAATTGATCGAAATAGGCAATTTCCAGTTGCGTACCGACTTTGACTGTACCTGTGTGTGCTACATCACCAAGAATGGCTTTGATCAGCGTGGTTTTTCCGACACCATTATCACCGACCAAACCGATACGATCGCCACGCATGACAATGCTTGAGAAATCATTAATCAGTGTTTGATCGCTATAGCTAACTGCAAGATGTTCAATTTCAAAGACCAATTTGCCTGAGCGAGAAGCTTCTTGTACGCCCATATTGACTTTGCCTTGTTGGAAGCGACGTGCTTTGGATTCTTCACGTAAGGCTTTTAAGGCACGTACACGACCTTCATTACGGGTACGACGTGCTTTGATACCTTGACGAATCCATGCTTCTTCTTCTGCTAGGCGCTTGTCAAATAAGGCATTTTGCTTTTCTTCGGCTTCGAGTTGTTCAGCTTTGAGCTCAAGATAACGTGCGTAATTGCCTTCAAAACTGCGTAGCATGCCTCGATCGAGTTCGACAATACGAGTAGCTAAGCGATCGACAAAAGAACGGTCATGCGAAATAAAGAGTAAAGTTAAATTCGGCTGATCCAATAAGAATTGTTCGAGCCATTCAATACTTTCCACATCCAAGTGGTTGGTTGGTTCGTCAAGTAAAAGTACATCAGGTTGGGTGAGTAGCGCACGAGCAAGTAGTACACGGCGTTTACGACCGCCAGATAGTTCAGAAAGATCAGACTGTGGGTCAAGTCCCATCTTGGCAAGGATAGTATTGACTTGATTTTCTAAAGCCCAACCATCGAGTTGATCGAGCTGATGTTGTAGCTCCCCCATTAGATCACAAGCATCCATATCACCTGCGACACATGCGTTACTTGCTTCATGATATTGGCGCAGTACATTGGCAGCTTTGCCTGCACCTTCGGCAACGATATCGGCAACCAAGCCTGAACTCATTGGTACATCTTGGGCAAGCATGGAGATACGCACACCATTTTGAATAGAGATCTCACCTGTATCAGGCTGTAATGAACCGTCAATCAGCTTGAGTAGGGTGGATTTGCCCTCACCATTGCGACCAATTAAACACACACGCTCGCCACGTTCTAGCGTAAAATGGGCACCATCGAGTAGGGCTGGACCACCAAAAGCCAAGTGAACATCTCTTAAAGTAATGTAAGCCATACCAAACCCATTTGCGTGTTGAAAAAGCGTTAAAAAAATTGTGAGGAGAATCCGATGTCAAAACAGCCATCCCCAGATGACTATGCGACATTTTCCCAAGTCGTCGAAGATTTGCAAGTCAGAATTGCATTTTTAGATGAATTAGTTGATCAGTTGAACGATCAAGTGGCGAAACAGAACAGTGAAATCGTCGATTTGAATAAAAAAATGCAAATGCTCTATCAACGCGTCGAAGCATCGGACATGTCGGAGGGTGTTGCGCCATTCGATCCATTGACCAATCGACCGCCGCATTATTAATGCACTATATTCATAATCATTGATGCACTCTCAATAAGTGTTTTACATGAGAATATTTGCACGATCACAACTTCTTCGGCGCATGAGTGAAAATTTTAAACCTAAACCCTATTAATGAATCAGCCCTGAAATGTTCAGGGCTAAGTCTTAGAAATGTTTAGGTTTTTATTCGTAACTTAAGCGAATTACCATGCCTTTTCCAAAATACCCATCAAATCATCGAGATTGGCTTCTTTTGGATTGTAGATAATCGAACCGTCATCGAGGGCTTTTTTCGCTACTTCGATCAGCTGTTCTTTTTTAACCTTACCAGTTTCTTGCAAAGTACGTGGCAACTTAGTTTTGCTATGCAACTCATCACGCATACCACGAATCACTGAAATTGCTTTAGCAGCACGTTGATCAGCAGGTGTGTGCGCATACACTTCAGGACCTGCAAGAGGCAACAAGAGATCTGCAATCTTGTCGCCATTGACGTCTTGGTTGTATTCCAACACGTATGGCAAGAACAGATTCATACACAAGCCATGAGGCAAGTGCGCAACCGCACCAAGCGCATGACCGAGTGAATGAACCACACCAACCATCGAGTTCGAGAACGCAATACCCGCCATCGTTGAAGCTTGCGCAAGTTCAAGACGACCTTGCGCATCTTCAGGACTTTCTAAGACTTTAAATAAGTTTTGGCTGACTTTCTTAATTGCACCTGTTGCATAAGCATCACTAATCGGATTCGCAGCCAAACACGTATAGGCTTCAACAGCATGTGTCAACGCATCCATCGCAGTCATTGCGGTTAAATGCGGTGGTAAAGTTTGCGTCATACGTGGATCAAGAATCGCCGCATGTGGCATCAAATAATACGATGCAAAAGGTAATTTCACATTTTTTTCAGTGTCCGATACCACAGCGACCATAGTCACTTCTGAGCCTGTCCCAGAAGTCGTTGGAATCACGAAGAATGGTTTGAGTGGCTTTGGTAGGTTGTGCGCACCTGAGTATTTCAAGAGATCATCACCGCCCTCAGAAACCAAAATATTGGTCGCTTTCGCCGAATCAATCACCGAACCACCACCAATGGCTAAAATCGCATCGCAACCATTGTCACGGTACATTTTTGCCACGTCACGTACAGTCTGCAAACTACTGTCTGGTGGAACATTATCAAAGATCGCAGCAATCTTCGCATCTGCCTCAGTAAAGGCTGATTCGATCGGTGTAAGCAATCCGTTCGCTCGGACACCTTTATCGGTAATGATCAGTGGCTTTTTTGCACCCAAAGTCGCAAGTTCAAATGGAATATGCTCTAGTGCAGCATTACCTGCAATCACTTTGACAGGACAGAAAAATTCGTAATATGGTTTAGCCATTATGCAATTCCTTTAAAATATGACTGAGCAACTTTGAGATAAATATTCGCTGCACCAGTCAGCTTGTCTTTTAATGTTAAATTTTTTGGATATTCCTTTACTGCCAAGTCGGCAATGACTTTTGGCAAGATTAATGCTTCCATCTTGTTCAGGCAGCGTACCAAGCGGATCGCATAAGAGATTTCACCATCTGCCACCATGCGATCATTGGCAAAAGCTTGTGCTGTACCTTCTTGGAATGAAAAGACCAAAAAGGCATGGCTGATATGCTTAAAGGTAATGGTCAGATCTGGTTTTTCCTGTGGGTTTTTTACAAGGCTTAAACGATGTTGATCATCAACACGTGCCACGAACTGTGGGCCATTTGGGAAGACCTTCATTGAAAAAGTAAAATTGGCAGGAAAGCCCTGAATCTCAGATTTCACTTCATGATCGACTTGGCTCGCCATCACTAAACCTCGCCCGATGACATCCATCATCAGCTTGACATAGCCTTGTTGTAATTGAGGTTTGACGTCTTTGCGATTGATCACATGCATTCCTTGTCAAAGTTTATGGTTATTTAGAGTAGTTACTCTAAATGATTTTGACAAGAACGCAAGTGTTATTGATCGGCTTCTATCGAAATATTTGCAAAAATCTGTTTTTCAGTGATGAACTGCTGACATTTTTGATATAAATCGTCAAAAGAGGGCACTGTATCTAGCAGGTCGCAAAGCCTTACCATCTCTAGCCCTGCATAGCCACAAGGGTTAATGGTCTGAAAACCAGTCAGATCACAATCCACATTGAGCGAAAGTCCGTGATAGCTACATCCACGGCGGATTTTAAAGCCGAGTGAACCGATTTTACGCCCCTCCACATAGACACCTGGTGCATCTTTTTGAGTATAGGCGTCGATACTGTATTGCGCTAAAAGCCAGAGCATCATCTCTTCAGCGAAATTGACCAAATCCCGCACATTCCATTTCAAGCGATTGAGATCAAACAAAAAATAAGCAATCAACTGTCCACGACCATGCCAGGTGACTTGTCCACCACGATCGCTTTGTACGATAGGAATATCAGAGTGAATCAAGATATGTTCGGGTTTACCTGCTTGACCTTGCGTCAATACATCATGATGTTGAAGTAACCAAAGCTCATCGGGAATATTGGCATCGCTCGTCGCCAAAGCTCGCTGTTCAGTGAAGCTTTTCATTGCTTCAAAGCGTGCGGTGTAATCTTGAAGATCACGAAATATTCTGACGATAAGCTGAGGCTGATTTTGCATAAACGATATTCTGAAATAATTTTGATCAAATGATAGTTGAATTCCGATGATGCCTATATGCGAAATTGGTCGGTAGTAAATCGTTTATAAACGCTCGATACCAGCACCTGAATTGGGTTTTTCAGATTGCTGTAATTTTTGAAGCTTGTGACGGTAATAGAAAAACTGCCCAATGTTCATCACGATCATGAACACAAAGATAATTGGAAGCAAAGACATGCTATTTATATTGTCAACACCGAAGAAGTAGATAAAAATTGCAAGAAAGATCGGTGTTAAAAACAGATTGATTTTTGACGTTTTAACCAACGCAGTATATTTTTTAATTTGTTCAGCATTAGCTTGGTGGTTTTCCATGTGGTTATTGTTCATTTTTTACTCAGTCGTGTTTGAAAAATTCAGCTTAAGATTATCAAAGTTTTAAAGATGAAAGAATAAGTCAGCAAAAATATACGAAGAATAAAAAACTCCCAACGGATTGAGAGTTTAGTGATTGGGCATCATTACAGCGCTGTTTTGATATACGGACAAGCTGCCAGATCCGCATATAAAGCATGGACTTGCTCTAATTCGTCAAAGCGCAACTGTGCTGTGATCGAGTTGTATTTGCCTGTACGAGATGGCTGAAATTTCAAAGTCGTTTCATCAAACTCAGGAAAATGCTTGACCAAAATCTCAACTACAGAATTGTTCAGCTCATCGCAAGTTTCGCCAATCAGTTTGATCGGGTAGTCCATCGGGAACACCCAAAGATGCTCTTGTAACTCACGAGAAGGGGTGCGATCTATCATTATGCTTCTCCTAGTTTGAAAATGATTTAATGACTTTATTTGAAACGCCTGCAAAAAATGCAGGCGTTTCTGATTTATCTTATGCTTTACTATATGAGATGTATGGCTTGATTTTCAAGGTGCATTGACCACCGTATAGTCAGTTTGAGATTAGTCATTTTCCAAGAACGAGCGTAAGTGCTCAGAACGAGATGGATGACGTAATTTACGCAATGCTTTGGCTTCGATCTGACGAATACGTTCACGGGTCACGTCAAACTGCTTACCGACTTCTTCCAAAGTATGATCTGTTGGCATGTCGATACCAAAACGCATTTTCAAGACTTTGGCTTCACGTTCTGTAAGGTTCTCAAGCACTTCACGCGTTGCTTCACGTAGACCTTCTGAGGTTGCCGCTTCTACAGGTGAGGTAATGTTTAAATCCTCAATGAAGTCGCCAAGATGCGAATCTTCATCATCACCAATTGGCGTTTCCATCGAAATCGGTTCTTTGGCAATTTTTAGCACTTTACGGATTTTTACTTCATCCATATCCAAGCGTTCGCCGAGTTCTTCTGGCGTTGGTTCACGTCCCATTTCTTGAAGAAGCTGACGTTGTACACGGTTGATCTTGTTAATTGTTTCGATCATGTGTACAGGGATACGAATGGTACGTGCTTGGTCGGCGATCGAACGGGTGATTGCCTGACGAATCCACCATGTTGCATAGGTTGAGAACTTATAACCACGGCGATATTCAAACTTATCCACCGCTTTCATCAAACCGATGTTGCCTTCTTGAATCAGATCAAGGAATTGCAAACCACGGTTGGTATATTTCTTGGCAATCGAGATCACCAAGCGTAAGTTGGCTTCAACCATCTCTTTCTTGGCACGGCGAGCTTTGGCTTCACCAATTGCCATACGTTTTGAGATTTCTTTGATTTGCTTTACATTCAAACCAAGCTCGGATTCGATATCGCCAATCTTTTGTTGGAATGCCAAGACGTCAGGACGTACTTTGTCCAAATAAGGTTTGGTTGCTTCATCCGCTGCATTAAACTGCTCTTCGAACCATGCAATATTTGATTCATTGTCTGGGAAAGAGTGGCGGAATGCGTCACGGCTCATACGACCACGACGGATCGAGAAGCGCATGATCTCTTTTTCGCTATGACGAATTTGCTCGTGCGTACCACGAATCATTTCTGCAACCAAATCAAACAGACGAGGTGTAAGCTTAAACATCATAAATACAGATGCCATCGCTTCGAGTTGCTTTTGACCCGCTTCACTATGGCGGCCATGTTCAGCAAGAACAGCTTTGGTTTCATTCCAAACTGCTTCTAATTCTGCAAACCGCTGTCTTGCGATCTCAGGATCAGGACCAGACTCACCATCGCTATCGTCAGAATCGTCGTCGTTATCTTCATCGTCTTCATCATCTAGATTGACATCTTTCTTGGCAGACTTTTTATCTGAATCCTCTTCGTCCTCGATAGAAACTTCTTCTGCGATTTCAGGCACTTCTTCTTCACTTTCAGGATCGAGATAACCTGATAACACATCTGCAAGACGACGTTGAGGTTCTTCTTCTAAGGTTTCTTTATATTCGTTAAGGACGACTTCAACCGTTTTTGGCCAGTAGGCGATCGCATGTAAGACATCACGAATACCATCTTCAATACGTTTGGCAATGCTAATTTCGCCTTCACGTGTCAGCAATTCAACTGTACCCATCTCACGCATGTACATTCGCACAGGGTCAGTGGTGCGACCAGGTTCGCTTTCAACCGATGCGAGTACCGCAGCAGCTTCTTCAGCCGCCACATCATCACCTGCATCTGGTGAGTCTTCCATCATCATGTCATCAGATTCAGGTGCACGCTCATGCACAGGAATACCTACATCATTCAACATCTGAATAATGTCTTCGATTTGTTCACTTTCGGTGATGGAGTCTGGGAGATGATCGTTAACTTCTGAATAAGTTAAATAGCCTTGTTCCTTGCCTCGGCTAATCAGTACTGCAATTTGAGAGGTCGTCGGGGATTGCATATCGCTCATCTTGGCTCACTTTCTTTATGTATTGACTCAAACACATGAGTTGCATGTAAACTCGTTTGAATCAAAGTAGGTTGAATCAAATGACTGTAAAACAGCGCATCATAGCACAAAATGACCTCAGAACATGGTTCAAAATAAAATTTTATATGACTAAATCGGATCAAAAATTGTGATGAATTTGCGGTGAATAGTGTTGGATATTGGGATCGATTTTGATAATTCAAGTTGCGATATTTTGACGTATTTCATTCACATTGTGAGTGATGAAGAAGGTGACTTTTGATATTGTCAAAAAATGTCTCAAAAAAGGGTGCGTTTATGCAAATGATTTACACTTTGGAAAATGCTAAATGTTGATAAAATACAGTAGCTTAATATTTATCGCTTGACAAAGTCTATGCACAATTATAAATAGCGCCTAACGCTCTCATTTTATTTATGCTGAGGTGGTTTGCGTGGCAGGAACTCAAGATTTTGAACTCGACGATAATTATGCTGAAGATGACTCAACCTATGAGGATACATCGGCAAAAGTTAGCGCCAAAGAATCCTTAGAAAAACGTCGTCTGATTGATGACTTATTGGCTCAGCGTAAGTTAGAACGTGAGCTCAAAGAGTTGGATAATGATTTTGACGATGACTTTGATGACGACTTCGACGACGAATAAAAATTTATAGCCAACTTCGATAGTTGGCTATTTATATTTTTCATGCTTAAAAACACATTTAGTCGTTTGATCTCAGGTGATAAACACCAGTAGACTAAAATAGACTAAGTCGTGAAATATAAGCGATGAAATTAAACGGATGAAAAAGCTAAGCACAAAGCTTAGCCTGAACTGCTTAGCAATAAATCTAGTAATCAACCTAGTAGCTCGGCTAGTAAGTAATTTGCTAATCAATTTACTGCGTATTAAACTTTTGGAAATGAAAAAAGGCATAACATGGCAACTCTCGACTTAGACCAACTTAGCGATTACCTCGATGGTGAAAATAATGAGTTCGGATTGGACTTTGCGGCGACACATGGTTTCTTGTGTGCAGTTGCAGTTGGTCCAGAGCTTTCTGATTGGTTAGGCTATTTATTTGATCAAAATCAAAATAAAGTCCCAAAAGATATTCTTGAACAAATCAAACTGTGGCTCACAGAACTACAATCTACATTGGCAAATGAAGAGTTAATCGAATTTCCTTTTGAGATCGAAGAAGCAGATGTGGATTCGAGTCTAGGCGATTGGAGCGTCGGCTTTGTTGATGCAATGTTTGTCAATGAAGAAGCGTGGTTTAAAGATGAGATCGAAGAAACACTGGTTGAGCTAACTTTGCCAATCATGGTGTTTAGTGGAATTGATGAAGAAGACCCCCAAATGGAATCGTTCCGTAGCAATGGTCAATTGATGGACGACTTGGCGCAAGAGATTCCAGACAATCTGACTGAAATTTATCTGCTTTACCATGCGGTAGATTAACGATAGATCGCCAAATAGCGTGACGATGTAGATCAAGAAAAGCACATCAAACTGATGTGTTTTTTTATACCTGAGCAAATAGTTTAAAAATTAATCTCGATAAAAATTAATGTGTTAAGGCATTCCAAATAGAGTTCATTTTTTGCGAGTGAATGACCTTGTTGCGGATAATGTAAATATTTTCAAAAAAAAGATAATCCGCCAATATTTGTAAGCGTTGTTGCTGAATTTCTTCTTCTACTAATAATCTGGGTAGCCATGCTACACCTAAGCCTTGCAGGGCAAGCTCACGTAGATCACCTGCATTGTCCGTTTCATAGATGATGCGGTAGTCGAGTTCGTCGTGAATCATGGTATCAACCGATTTTCGTAGATACGCATTTTTGCCATATGCAAGTAACGGGAACTGTTGATCTAAATGATATTTTTGCGAGCCATTGTGTATAGCTGACACAGGCACGACTTCCATACTGACAATTTTATGGAATGAAAAAAAGCATGATCCAGCTGCTGTAGCGTTAGCGCATTACAATAGCAAATCAGAAAGTCACATGAACCATCTTGGATTAATCGTATGCGTTGTTGCAGATTGGTCGCTGTAATTTCTAACTTTTGATCTTCAAAGTCATAATGATTTTATTTTTTTCATTGGTCAGTTTTGGTTCATTTTTTCTAAGATGTGCTCATCTTCACAAAATAGCTCGAGTAGCTCTATGAATACTGAAATTAAAACACGTACTGAAAAAGATTTATTAGGTTTCAAAGAAGTTCCATTTCATTGTTATTACGGTGTTCAGACACTCAGAGCATTCGAGAGTTTTAATTTGACACAAAGGCGTTTGAGCGATTTTCCGATTTTTATTCAATCTCTTGCAATGATCAAAATGGCATGTGCAGAGTCTAATTTTTCATTGGGTAAATTAAGAAATGCAAAGTTTGAAGCGATTCAATATGCGTGTAAGCAGTTGATGAGTGGTCTGTATCGTGATCAGTTTCCGATTGACATGATGCAAGGTGGCGCAGGTACATCGATCAATATGAATGCCAATCAGGTGACAGCCAATATTGGGCTGGAACACATGGGCTATTTGAAAGGCGAGTATCAATATCAGCATCCGAATAATGATGGGAATATGTCGCAATCCACCAATGATGTGTATCCAAGTGCGATCAAATTGGCGTTGAATTTATCTTTAGAAAAATTGTATGTGCCATTCCAAAATCTGATTCACAGCTTCCAAGCGAAGTCTGATGAATTTTCTGAAGTGCTGAAAATGTGTCGCACTCAGTTACAAGATGCAGTGCCAATGACGTTAGGGCAAGAGTTCGGTGCATTTGCACATACTTCGCAAAAGGACTTAAACAAAATCAAGCAAATTATGCCTGATACGCTCAGCGTGATTAATCTAGGTAGTACGACGATCGGTACAGGCATCAATACCGAAGTGCAATATCGAATCAATGCGGTGCCAGCTTTAGCCAAAATCACAGGGAAATCAATCTCAAGTTCGCCTGATTTGATCGAAGCAACCTCTGATATGGGTGACTTTGTATTACTTTTAGGATTCTTGAAACGTACAGCGACCAAGCTGTCTAAGATGTCTAATGATTTGCGATTGCTATCGAGTGGTCCACGTGCAGGGCTTGGCGAAATTCAACTTGAACCACGTCAACCCGGCAGTTCAATCATGCCATGCAAAGTAAATCCTGTGATTCCTGAGGCGATGAATTTGAGCTGTTTCCAAGTGGTCGCCAATGATTTAGCACTGACACTGACACTGACACTGACACTGACACTGGCAGCCGAAGCAGGGCAACTTCAGCTCAATACGATGGAGCCGTTAATTGCGTTTAAATTGTTTGAATCTATTGATTTACTCGGCAAAGCGATGCGCATGCTTGAGCAAAAATGTATTCGGAATATCCAAGCAAAATCAGAAAACTGCCAATATCTCGTAGATAATTCGTTCGGAATTGATAACGTGTTGAACCCATATCTAGGCTATGAAACCACCACAAAAATCGCCAAACAAGCCAATGAAACTGGGCAAAGTGTATTGGCATTGATCAAAGCAGAAAAACTACTTTCTGATGAAGTATTGAGCAATTTGTTGTCGGTGAAAAATATGGTTCAACCGATGCACTAAGTTTTAAAAATTACATTTTATGATCAATAAAACGATTGCTGTTTATCACACGATCGTTTTATTTTTGAACACGAATGAACTGAGTTGATTTTTAATTCGGCATTAACACTAAGAGATGATTGTGTAATATGACTACTTGTGTCATCTTTTACGTTTTAGTGCCTATTTGTCGATATAAATAAGCAGGGTCGGTGAGTATTTTGCATTTTTTTTATCCGTATTTGGAATGCTTGCCTTTGCACATGAAGACAGGGAGATAATGAGTGGAATACACTTTTAACGCATATTACACCTTGATTGCAGGCACGTTCGTGTTGTTGCTTGGTCGACTATTGGTCTACAAAATTCCATTTTTAAGAAACTACAATATCCCTGAACCTGTTGCTGGTGGTTTGGTTGCCGCAATCTTGGCGTACCTAATTTATTTGACCTTTGGCGTGAGTGGTAAGTTTAGCTCCGAGCTTCAGACAGGCTTTATGCTAGTGTTCTTTGCCTCGATTGGCTTGGGTGCAAACTTAAGCAAGCTGAAAGAAGGTGGTTTCGGTCTATTTATTTTCTTATGTTGTATTAGTGCATTTATTTTCATCCAAAACCTTGTGGGGATGGGTCTTGCAGGTGCTATTGGTCTCGATCCATTGATGGGCTTAATCACAGGTTCGATTACCCTTACAGGTGGTCACGGTACAGCAGGTGCGTGGGGACATATCTTAGAAACAAAATATGGGATCGAAGGTGCAACGACGCTTGGTATGGCAAGTGCGACTTTTGGTCTAGTGATCGGTGGTTTGATCGGTGGTCCTGTAGCGAAGTTCTTAATCGAGCGACATAGTCTTGCCACTGGGCGTAGCGTACGTGAGGAAATTCGTGATGATAAAATCCCAGTTGCGCCTACGGGAGAGCATTCGACCTTTGAATTTCCACACAAAACACGTTTAATCACCGCAGATAATGCGATTAGTACCCTAGCGATGTTTGCTGCATGTTTGGCATTTGGTAATCTGATGACCGACCTTGCAAAAGGCACTAGCTTCGAGTTGCCAACATTTGTTTGGGCATTACTCGGTGGCGTGATTGTCCGTAATTTCCTTGAATCGGTACTTAAAGTTACCATTTTTGATCGTGCGATTGATGTATTTGGTAATGCGTCACTGAGTCTATTCTTGGCGATGGCATTGCTTTCATTAAAGCTGTGGCAATTGGTGGATTTGGCTGGGCCTTTGGTCATTATCTTGTCACTGCAAACTTTGGTGATGGCACTGTTTGCTGCATTTATCACTTTTAAAGTCATGGGTAGTAACTATGATGCAGCGGTGCTTGCAGCGGGTCACTGTGGTTTTGGTATGGGGGCAACACCAACAGCGATTGCCAATATGCAAGCGATCACCAATATGTATGGTCCTTCACACAAAGCATTCTTAATCGTACCGCTTGCAGGTGCGTTCTTTATTGATTTGGTGAATGTGGTGGTCATCCAGACTTTATTAAAATTCTTTGGTTAATTGATTTTCAACTTTTCAGAAATGAGCACTGCGTTAAGCGGTGCTTTTTTGTTTTAAATATTGGTATTTAAGTCAAAATTAAGAAAACTCAGACCAAGGCAGTCAGTATTGCAGTCGTGATTTTAGGGCATTATTGCTGACGAATAAAGCAATTCAAAGTACGTCACGCAGTCTTGCGCAGTACACTGCTCATGTTGGGATAACGCAGTAACGGAGAGTTTTTTCCACACACTGAAAGTACATGTAGTACATGACAGTATATTTTCTACAAGAAAAGAGGAAAATTCGGTCTTGTTTGAGTATATTGAAGTTTACTACAATCGAGTCAGAAGGCATTCTGCAAATGGTTGGTTAAGCCCTGAGGCTTTTGAGCAGAAATATTTTAAGAATTTAGAGGGAAATGCTGTCCACAATACTGTCTAGGATCAATGCTACAGCGTCAAGGACATCAAATAGGTCGGCGTAAAGTCCGACGTTTAATGCGCTTGATGGGAATACATGCCTTGTATCCAAAACCCAATAC
>NZ_CANLSL010000009.1 GCF_947493735.1 uncultured Acinetobacter sp.
TTGATTTCGCCCTTGTTTGCCTTTTGATGGCGCATACCATTGCGTAGCAGGATCAAACCAAATGGCAATATTTCCGCAACTCATGAGTGCTCGGTTATATGCGGGCCAATTGGTTGTGCGGTAGATTTTGTGTGTAGGCTTCGTCATTTGAAAATTATATCGCTGAAAAACCCTTTACTGATAGGTTTGTGCAACAAAGCCCTGCTTATACAGCAACAATATTGACCGCATTCGGTCCTTTTTGACCTTGAGCAATACTAAATTCAACCTGTTGGCCTTCGAATAAGGTTTTAAAACCTGAGTTGGCAATTTCACTGAAGTGCGCAAAAACATCTGGACCTGATTCTTGTTGAATAAAACCAAAACCTTTAGTTTCATTGAACCACTTAACGGTACCTTTAACAACATTTGAGTTTGACATAATAAATCCTACTGATTTTTTAATAATTTTTAGTCATTTTATTGACTGCATATAACTTTGAAAATAATAAAGAATGAAACTTAAAATCTGAAAAAAACGAAGAATTATAAATAAAACGACGATACTTAAGAGAGATTTAATCAAACAAGACTTTTTTCTAGTTGAGTTAACTATACCCTAAAAATAGGAATAATCAAGTTTTTTTATATGTATATTTAATTGCCTTATAAAAGATGACTGGATCATGAGTTAGTATATTGTTCTAGTTGACTTTTAATCAATGCTATCGACGATATTGCTACATTGAATCTGAAAAACCAATTTACCGCATTAAAAGGGGGCGAATTCAAGCATGATGTACCTCATTCCAAATATTTAGTTCACCCAATTGAATATGATCTGTGTTCAAATCTTTAAAAGAAATATTAAGATCAAATATGAAATACCTTTGACATGAGCAAGCAAGTCTCTGATGTCTCTTAACGATTGTCCTAACTCAAGATGGTATTTTTGATCAATGGTTCTCGTTAATTCATTAATTTTTTTAAATTTATGTTTAATGAACATCTCTGAATAAAAGTGAAGTTTATCTAACCTATCTTTTTCACTTAGTACCATAGAATTTATTGAACTGTATAACCATTTGATGTTCTAGCTAACAGTCTTAGGAACTTGGTACTCGGTAAAAATATAAAAAGGTATATTTTGTTGTTTCCAATATTGTCGTTCAATTTCAATTTTTTCTATTGTGCGTGGATCATTGAGCGCATTTGAATATTTAACTTGGACTACAAATTTAGGTGGTGTTGAATCATTTGTATCGACTAAGAAATCACTTGTCATAATTTGATAGTGTTTGCCAAATCTTGGGTGAGGGATTCCAATTGCCTCAGCAATTTTAAAGTTTGCTCGATGTCTAAGGGATATTGTTCTCTAATATCGATAGTAGTGGAATGTCATTCTAATAATAAAAAAGCAGAAAGTTCCAGATCAGAGAGAAGGTGATGAGTTCTTTGGCTTTTATGTCCAAAAACTCGGTGAGATCGACCTTCTGAACTTACATCTCGAATTGTAAGCCAAGGCTTATAGCTATTTCCAAAACCCTGTCCTCGTCCTTCTTTAATCCATTTTTGAATTTTGAGTTCATGATTTTGTGTGTTCTTAAAGTTAACCATAAAAAAATCCACACATCATGCTGTTTAGAGCATAGCTTGTGTGGATTTTTGAGCAATGCAGTATTACACTTTATTACTCAGTATGAGACTTTATTACTTGGTATGATTTTTTATTACTCTCATACAAGTTCTGTAGTCAAACAATTAAATATCATACTAGATATTATGTAAGATATTGATTTTATTGGATAGAAATTTTTTTCAAAATAATTGATTATCATACTATGTTGTAAATCTTTGAAAAACAGTATATGTTAACAAACAATTAATTATCATACTGAACAACTTTTCCCACTTGTTTGTAAATTGATATAGCTAAAATTAATTAGGGCGTGTCCTCAATTTAACTTACAGTGAATAATATTATAAGGTAAATAAAGCATAAATTTAAAATTGCGTGCCAGCTTTTCATAGTGTGTTGCTATACTGCGAGAGTGCTTTAATCAAGCGAACATATTTTCAACTAAATGGAGTAATTTATAAAGGGATCTGTCAAACTACGGGTTAGGTTGTTTCGTGTTTTTTCTTCTAGGAATAACCGATTTCATGTCATGCTTTACCTCTGATTATCTACAAATCGTACTCTTTGTCAGTTATAAAATATTCTGCTTATTCAAACACTTCTATCAAGTCGTTTGCAATTTTAACACTCATAGTAGGAATATTATTGGTTCTGCGTCAGAAGCCCTATTAGAGGCGGAAATTGATAAGTTAAAACCTGTTATTAGCCATAAAGATGAAATGATAAAAATGCTTAAGCATGAAAATGATATTTTGAACCTACTTGTGAAAACCCAAAGACGAAATAGATAATCAAAGAAAATTTAGGCTGATAACCGAATTTCAAGGCTATCAGCTTAATTGGAAGTTTGAAGTTTTATTGATGTAATTTTTATAGGATTTTTAACTTAATTTTTGGAGCACTATTTTCTGATAAAAAACCACTGGGCAAAGATAATAAAGCCTCAATACGTTTAGGCGGTAAAAACACTTTATCAATAATACTTTTCCTACTAAACCCACCATCTTCTAATAACATCTCAAATACCTTGGCAAATAAAGTAGGTTGCTCGCCAATTAATTCATCATCCAGTGGCTCATGCTTTCGCCACTTTCTATAACTTATTGTTTTATAAAATTTTATATACTCATCTTCAGTGATTAGTTCAAGGTCAAGAGCTTTTCTCAAAATTGCTTGAATGGAGATTAACCACTTCATTTTTAATTGGATAAACTTTTCTAAAGTTGGATAATATAATTCATCAATAGCAATATCTGATGGATAGAGCAACTCATTAGCGAACCTATGAGCTTGGTTCTCTATTTTTTTATAAATTTCCTTTTTGTTATAATCTTCTATAGGAATAGCTTTGTGCATAATTAAATGTCCAATCTCATGCGCCAAATCAAAACGGCTTCTAACAGCAGGTGTATCTTTTATAATAAATACGAAAGGTACATCATTATACCAAGCTGATACCCCATCCATTTGTTCGCTTGCATCTGTGCCTAATTCATCTTTAACAACAACGATACCGTTACTTTCTGCTACACCAATCAGATTATCAATTGGTTCATTTCCTAAACCCCAAAGTCTACGACATTCTTTGGCTAGTTCATCAATTTTATTATTATCGAGTGCATGCCATTCACTTAAAGTTAAAGACTTAGGTAACTTCGTTTCGGGGAAACCTACCCACTCAGAGAGTATTTGATAAATTTCAGCAGAAAAAACAAGTTTAGATTTAGCGATATTACGAGCTAATTTAGTTGTTGAGGCATTAGAACGATAAAATTCTACGGTCTGTAGAATTGCTTTAGGTTTGCTTTGAAACCATTCAATATTAACCTTTAATATCTCACTCATTTTTAGTAAAACATCAGGTCTTGGTGTGAAATTTGGGTCGTTAATCCATCTTGTTACAGTTGAACGATTAACATCCATTAAGTTTGCAAAAGCTACATTGGTGAAGCCTTGGGATTCCAAGGCTAACAATAAACGATTACCATTAAACATATATTACCCCATTCATGCTAAATCAGCTTGAGGAGGCTTTTTTATTCCCCTCCACTATACTTTCCTCAAGAACTTTCTTGAGTTTAAGAACAAGGGTATCGTTCGCCTTTTTCTTATGTATAGTTATCGATTTAGACTGTTTATAAGCAAAAATATCAGCAAAAGGAATGGATTCCATAATTACTTTACCATTACTTGTCGGTATATCAATACTACACTCAATATCGGAAATATCAGATGCAGTATTTTTGCCAAATACCCCTATAAGTAAAAATATTTTACTCAACATCTCAGAGATATTGGATTCTGCTATTAACTCTTCCTTGAACAAGTCATTGCTTTCTGTGAGTTCAAGTATTGTATTGCCTTGAGCAAGAAGCTGCTTGTACTTTGAAGATAAAGACGTACCACAACCTTTTCGATAAACAGCAATATTAAAACCTTTTGTTGATATGGTTTCAACTATATTTTTGCCACTACCTACTTCGCTAATTAATAACTGGTTTTTATCAGCCGCTGCCACTAAAGCAGTAACAGCACTTCTTTGAATTTCATCTGCAATAAAAAGCTTTTTTTGATTAGGGATATTAGCAAACTTCCCTTCAGCATACAGTTCATCCTGCACAAGCAAACTTCGTAAATGCGTATCGAAGTTCCTGAAGAACTTTATCCCCAGTACCTGTAATAAATTTTCAATTAATTCATTTCTTAATTCTTCCGTCATCGAGTAACACCGATTCATTTGTTCGATTTTTATTATTATATAGTTTAAAAATTAGAAAAACAATATAATTTGTTGCGTTAAATATTTGACTTTAGAATCTGAATATGAAAAAATGCACCCATTAGTCAATATTTTGTTACATCGACTAATAGGTATAACAAATAGGTTGTTATGCTTAATTTATGACTTGAGCCAACCCTTTAAGGAGGTAAAAAATGGCTTATCGTAGTGCAATCACAGGTCGTTATGTCAGCAAAGCTACTTATGCTAGACATCCGAAGACAACCGTAAAAGAGAGTAAGAGTAGTGGTGCAAGTAAAGGTAACAAAACTGTCAACCGTTCTGCAATAACGGGACAGTTTGTTACAGATACTTATGCTGCTAGTCATCCTAAAACGACTTTGACCGAGAAAGTTTAGGAAATAGTTTAGCAGTGAGAAGTGCGGTGTATTTTAATATGCCGCACTTTTTTAGTAAATGATAACTTTGTGAAGTTTTATAAAATTAGAAAAACTGATTGATTGGAGAAATAAATGGCAAATCATGCTCGTTGTCCCGAATGTGGCAACAAACTTAAATCTTATTATTATTATTATTGTGGACGTTGTGGTAATCAAGATATAACGGATTGGTCAATGACATTCGTTGGTATAGGAATTGTCCTTGTAGTAGCAATATTGTGGCTGATTTTTGTTAAGAATCAGTTTTGCTCATCTTCTATATTACAGATGGTGGTTACCAACTTTGGTCTAAGTTGTAATTAATTCATGGTTAGATTTATCTTAGGCAGTTAAATTAGTGACGTTATCCACAATGACAGATAGCTGCCTAATTTTATCCATATTAGTCCAAGCCTTATTATTCATCAAATACTTTGTATCAACTAAAATCGTATAAATTCTTTTATAGTCATAAGCATCATCAACCCAATCGGCTACCGCCCAACCACTACAATGATAGACTGACATTTCGTTTTTTTTTGCATTGAAAGGCAAAATAAATACATTTCTCACGCTATCAAAATCAAAGTGACTATCAATATATTGAGCATAAGTAATCTGTTTGGCTATCGATGACATATTGGGCAAATCGTCATTCTTATGGGTAATACCGTAGCGATAATATTTGGCATCAATCACATATAGGCTGTTGTCGTCACGATTTATCATAATCGTATCGGGCAATAATGGATTGGTCTTTTTAACTCCACCATCAATCAAGTCCCATGTCGCTTTGGGAAAATAGCGAGCCTTATTATCACCTTTCTCTGTGCCGAAGGTTTTTTCAATGAGATTTTCCCAAACTTTTTCAAATCGCCGTGTACCGAAGGCAAAATGTTGCGGGTTTTGGTTGTTTTCATCGGTGCTTTCAAGCACGTTTATCATGCTTTGAAATAGCTGTTTGTCCATGTCTTTATTAGCTTTGTGCAGCTTGTCTCGCAAAATAGCGATAAATTGCGTTTTACGAAGCGTACTGGTGGGTTTGGCAGGGGTAGATAACCCATAGTACCACCCAAGTTTGGCAAAGCTCTCATACACGCAGTGCTTGCTGATTTCAGTCATGATGTGTTCGTCATTGTTATGGTGCAGACGAGTTTGTAGATTGAGATAGATTGCTCCGTTGTCTTGAATGACAGGCTTTTCTTTTTTGACGGTTCTGCCCCAATTGACTTTGCCATTGGCTCGGCTAGCATATATGGTTTCACGTTCGGTGTAATAGCCATTGCTCAAATAATCTTGGATGACGAAGCGATAGGACTGAATGGGAAAGCCATGTTTCTCATCTTCCGTCAAATAAGCCACACCAATATTTTGCATTTCACGTTGATAGTCTGATAGCACGCTGATAAGACACAGCACATCTTCATTAGAGGTGTAGTCGTAGCCATAGGGAAAGATGATATAAGGGCGGTGATGGTTTAAGGCGTTATCAAAATCAAAACGAACACCGACAAAGTCTTCACGTTCTGTGGCATGGCTACAGTAGGGCAATAAATCAGATTTCATTACTGTTATCGCTTGCCTGTAGTGCTGGCAATTTCCCTTGTTGAAGTTTGGCTTTGATATCTTCGTTAAAAATCTCGAAACGGTTAAACCCGTGGTTGTTTCTAAATAGCCGTAACACTTTATCCAAGCTGTTTAAATGGCTTTGGAATAAAGCGGATTTATTGAATTTAAACACATCATCCCACAGATATTTGATGACTTTTTCGGCAAAAGGAATGCCGTTGTTTAGGTCATCGGGCAGTTTGAGTTCATCGGCTCGCACAAAGAACGCTCCAAGCCGTTTGTCTTCAGACGATAATGTGTCTTTATTAACCTCAAGAATATGTTCATTGATAACCGTATTAAACTGTTGCCAACTGACACCTGTATCCAAAACAGGTACATTCTTGTAACCACAATCCTCGATATTGTTTTCAATCATCCGCATCGTCCAACGCCGTTGAAAGGCGGTGTCTAGGGTAAACACGTTTTGGTCAGCGGTGTTCATTGTTGCCAAAATGGAGAGATTATTGGGAATAAAGATGGTTTTATTGGGGTCATCAAAGATTTCTTTTGCCATTAAATCATGGGAAATGCGATAACTACTTGAGCCTTCATCTTTTCGGTCAAGAAGTTGGAATACTTCGCCAAAGATAGCAGGAGCGTTGCCACGGTTGATTTCTTCGATGACAAGGTAGTGGTGGTGGCTCGGGTCGTTGATGGCTTTTTTTAGAATTTTGGTGAAAGAGCCTGCTTTGAATTGGTAGTCGATTTTGCCATTATCATTAACTTTGGGTAGGATTTGCCCGACAAAATCGGTGTTGAGATAGTCGGGGTGGAAGACAATGCGTTCAATATAGGTTTCGTCTTCACCTGTGATTTTGTTGATGTTGTAACTTTTTCCAACGCCTGCAACACCATATAAAAGCAAATTTTGGGGCTTTCTTGGAATATTTGGAATGGGTTTTGTGATGTTGCTAAATGGGCTAAGAGGTGGTAAGTGATGAGGTTGGTCAGCATTGACATCGAATTCACCAATGATATTAAAATCAAAGATATTCACAATCTGCTTAATTTCTAGTCCAGAGTATAACGTTTGTGAAAATGGGGACGCACTCAAATCCCCTGCATCTTTGACAATAAATGAGCCATCATATTTAATTGTCAAATTGCCATCTAAGTTTGCCCCTTTAGTCGCAGTTAGATAACTGTCAAGCGATATTGGCTGATGTGCATCAAAAACAGTGGTATTTTCATCAATAAACAAGATGTTAAAATCTTGTTCTCCAATTAAGCTGTATAACCGTTGCTTTTGTGCTTCAATGAATGTCGCATTTTTGTACCAAAAAATGGTTGTCAATAACACATTGATATTGATGGGTCTGCCGTTTAAAAAATTCGACAATGAACGAGTTGCCCAACTGGGCGTAAATAAAGCAAACCAACTTTTTTCAGATGTTCTAGCTTTCACTTCTTTTAAAGTAAACGCTGAATTTGCAAGATTGGCAAACAATCCCATATCTGCATGGTAATAATAATCTTGAACTTTTTCGGAACTTAATAATAATAAAATAATGCCCACAAAAGTATCAGGCTTTCTAATACGTTGCTGAATCAGCTTTCTTGCTTCAATAAGCTGATTGATTGAAATATATAAATCCATTGCAAACGCCTTTTTATAGACAATAACTTTACGTTAATTATTGGGTGGCAAATAATGAAGCCAAGATTGCTTGAATGACAGGTACAGTGACAGAGTTACCTAATTGCTTATAGGCTTGAGCATTCGACACATCAAATTTAAAATCATCATTAAAACCTTGTAGTCGCAAGGCTTCACGAACAGATAACTTTCTTTGAATATCCCATAACTTAGGCACACGATTGGCAATAATGGTTGGAGAATAGGTGTCAAGTGATGCGTAAAAGGCTTCTTGAATTTGCGTTTTGGCAAAGTCACCAACATGAAAACGTAACGCTCCGTCCGCTTTTAGGTAGGAAAAAACCCCATGTTTTCCTTTTTTGGTATGGGGAGCATACATAGAATTATCATGCTCAACTCGTTCATTGAGATGGCAATTGGCAAAATGATAGTTAATTCTGTCAATTTCAAACTTGCTTAGAATTAGCGATTTGTCAGTGTTATCAGATTCGATAATATCTCGTAGCTTCGTTGTTGTATCACGGTTTTTAGGAAATTCAAATCTACCATTATCGCTATCTTTGCGAATTGCCACACAATACCAACGCTCCCGAAATTGTGGTACGCCATAATCATAACTATTTAAAATCGTCCAATAGGTATTATAGCCTGCTTCGTCCAATGCCTTTAAAGCGATGTCCATTGTCTTGCCTTTATCATGCGATTTAAAGCCTTTGACATTTTCAAGTAACGCAAATTTTGGTTTCTTATTTTCCAAGATGCGTAACACATCAAAAAACAATGTGCCTCGGGTTTTGTCCTCAAAACCTTCTGTTTTACCCGAATAACTAAATGGCTGACAAGGAAAGCCTGCCAGTAGTAAATCATGTGAGGGTAAATTATTTGCATCAATTTGGGTAATATCGCCAAAAGGCATTTCATGATGATTAAGTTGGTAGGTTTGCTGTGCAAATTTGTCAAATTCTGATGAAAACACACATAAACCACCATTCCTCTCAGCACCTAGGCGAATACCACCAATACCTGCAAATAAGTCAATGAATTTAAACTTATGATTGGTAGTTGAGTTAGGTAATTTTTTCAACTCAGCATCAGAAATTAACGCTAAAACTTGCTTTTTAAGTGATTTGGATGAGCAAATATTCGCATCACAATATAAATCGGTATTGTACTTAATCGCATATAACCACTGGTCAAGCGTTGCTTGAACATCGCTACCCTTGGGCGTATGACGTTGTGCAAGTTCAGACAAGTGAGATGAAACAGATTGTTTATTCACTTCATATCTCGTAAGATTTGGCTTCATTAGCTTAAGACAAGGTGCTTTTTGCTTCTGATAAGTATAATCAAGGGCTTGATATCCTAACTCTAGCGATGACGACAAAGCAATATACTGTTCATTCATGGATTAAAACCAACATTAGTTCTTGGAAAGCCGGTTAAATTTAGAAAATTCATTAGTAGAGATACTCAGGGATTAAGCATTATACCAACTTCAACGTTTCAATTCCCAAATATCTTCTCATAAGAAAGAACAAAACGACAATATGTGTCGTTTTTAAATGATTTAAATGAGCTTTATCGCTATAAAATTTTCATGAATATACTTATTCATTTATTAATGAATTTAAACTATTCAAAATTCGTTCCGACCAACTTTCTATCATAATCTCTAAATCAGCAACACCGCTATAAAAATCTTTTGGATGGTTGATATTAACTTTTTGAGTGAAAGGTATCTTAGACCAGGTAATAGAGGTTCTTACAACATCTTTGAGCAACTCATTAAAATCCTCAACCTTATAGGTATCTTTTACAATTAGTGTGGATAGCCGTTTTTTTTCAAGGTCAGTTGTATCGACCTCAAGGAGACTAAATGACTGATTGTTATATTGAAACTTAGCTTCCAACAATGTTCTAAAATTGCCATCTGTTTTTCGATATAACTTGCAACGAGGCACTCGTGGTAGCTCATGATAACAAAATGTTAAGTTCTCTAAATTCAATTTTTCAAGCGAAGCTATCAACGCAATAAAATTTTGTCGATATTGGATATCACGGGGGGTGATATCTTCTGTATTTTGGAACTCACCTTTCGGAACTGTACCTGTGATTGTGGCTTCATCTGTTGCTACGGTAAGTAACTCAATTTCTGATAACTCATTCTTATCATCATCTTCATTTATTTGAATACTCGGTTTTTTGACGGTACGACTTCGCTTTATCGAAGATACTATTGGCGTTAAAAACTCAAATATGGTTACAGGCGTTTCAATCAATTGAGTTGACATATCAGAGTTTGCTTGATGCTCATCGCTGATATTTGGCTCTTTGATGGTATTAGCTTGAGTTGAAGTCTCTGCCCCACTTTGTATGACAGCTTCTTCAGTAAAGATATCTCCCTCAAATACGACTTCACCTTGAATACCTGAACTGATGCCACTAACACCAAGGATTTCATCGACATACAGAATCCCATTCTTATTAAGATATCCCTTGACTTGAAATTTGGCATTCATGAGTGGTGGTGGTGTAAAGTTAAATACCCATCTCTCGTATTTATCGTCTTGCGTTTTATGTTCGACAAGATTTTGATAAATGCTATAGTAGCTATTTTTGATATTAGGATTTAATAACAGCCAAGATAATTTACTTATAAAACCTAAGTCATCAAACAAAGTTTTGACCAAGGAACAATGTGGTAGAACCGTGATGATATTTTTATCATCAACTTTCTTTACTGAGAAGTCTAAGTCCAAAGTTCGCTCTTGCAATGAAGAACTGGCTAGGTAAGCGTTATGAAAAAATAGTATTCGAGCCAGTTCTAATTTAGGAATTTTTACTGCTATCTGTTTATAGAAGTGCTTTTCGTAGTTGATGTCCATGATGACTTCAAAATTATATTTATCTGAAGTCGATAGATTACTTAAACTATCAATGACGAAACTTGCTTCTTTATAATATTGTTTGGTAGGCTCAGTTGTATTATAAATACGCCCTTTTGCGAGCATTGGCATATTGCTAAACCTTAAACCTACAGGTTTAGGTTCTTGTTTATCTTTAAGCCTTGCCAACTCTTTATAATATACAGTTACTAGCCACTCGTTGTACGTTTTTGCTCTATAAAGTGAGGTTTCTAAACCCGTAATCATAACATCGCTAGGTAGCTTTTGGATTCTCATTTAAATTCCTTTTAAATTTTTTGACAAAAATTTTTGGCTACTCGCTAAGAAACGTCTAGCTTCTTCTGTGAGCCTTTGTTCACTTAGACCTGCTTTTCGCAATATAATCCACTCAGAAATCGATTCTTGTTTTGACATTCTATCAAAATAAGTCCTTGTCAAACGCCTTATCTGATAGTCTGCAATGTCTTCAGAATAGCGATTTAAAAAAGCGGTAACAAGAGGAAGTTTTGACAGGTTTTTTTCGATTAGTGACGGGTTTTTAGATTGCTTTAGCCAAAAATTTCTCGAACGACGTACACCATCAATATCATCAATGACAGCATTTTTAATTTGAATTAAGTCTTTGACAAAATCTCTATCTCGTTGAGCCCAATCGTATTTAACTTCCGTATTAATATGTTTGTTTTGGTATTTTTGATGTTCAGCCACAAGCCAAGACTTATCATTACGATACAACCAAGCGTACAGAGCTGTATTAACGGCTCTTGTTGGTTTAATTTGAAAGCCATTTTTTGCTAGGCAAGTGAGCCATTGCTGACGCTTGATTGGGATTTCTGCCACAATATTTTGCGGAATTTCTCTATGCTTTTCGATTTTTTGAATTTTTACATTTTTGACTATGATAAAAATCGTTTCAAAATCCCACGCTTTGTCCCAAAATGCCTCAATCACGAGCAGATGCTCAAGATAGCTAAAACTCTTACGGTGCTTGCGGAAAATTGAAACCAACCAGTTATTATCTGATTCTAAATCATCAAGGTTAAAGCGTTTTAACAAGTTGATATCCCAACGATTGAGAAATTTTTCACGGATTCTCTCAAAAACGATTTGCGTATTACCTTTGATACAATCATTAGACAGAGCAAGATTATTATAAAAGGCTGTCCATTGCTCATAAGTTGGGGATTTCGTGCTTTTTAATTGGAGTAATTCAAGAATTTTTTCTGTTAGAAATTTATCATCAATAGTGATGAGAACGTTATCTGTAGTAGTATCAAGCAAAAGCATTTCGGAAATTGGAAAAAACTCATGTCGATGGGGTGAACGAAAATCCAAAGTCGAATCAACGAGCTTTTTTTGGTGCTTTAAACAATAATCTGCCCCTACAATTTGCCATTGCCTTGACCAAAATGCTTCACCCTTTTGAGTAAGTTGCTCTTGTACACAGTCAGGGCAATACCTAGCTTTTTCTAGTATTGCCAATCGAGAAGCATTTAATCCGCTGGCTAAATGAACTGAACCCTGTGAAGATTCTTTCATCCAATTGATACATTTTTGTCGTCTATCTTCAGGGAGAAAGGGGGCATAAATGGGAAATAAAGTGTGTCGATAAATCAGCGTTTCTAAATCGTATTGACCATTGTGATAAAGTGCCACAATTGATTCTAAATGCGAGGGCATATCAAATGTTGCGATAACTTTTCGATTGTTAAAAACGACATCTAAAAGTTGCTTAGGGCTGATAATACCTGCTCGTACACCTGCTCGGGCAGTAGTGCTATATATCATCTCTTCAGCATAAGGCATTGGAAAATTTAGCATAATATTCTTAACTTGCCTTTAAAAACGCTTCAAAATCAAAAATCAGTGACGTGTTTTGTTTTAAATGGGCATAGAAACTTTGGTCATCAGATTTTTGTGAAAATTGAAAGCGTAAATCTTCACTATCTAAAGTATGCCAATCTTTTATGGTTAAAGATTTAGCTTTTCGAGGTTGAGCTAGGTTAGGCTTTTGATTTTTCGTAGATTCAGAGAACAAATTTTTCTCATCTTCAGCAAGTAGTTGCATCGCTGTAGTTAGAGCTTGACGACTGTCTAAATTCGGAAAATCATTGAATATCTGTGTGACAATGTTGGGTAATAAAGTTGAATCGTAACCTACGCCTTTTAATAGTCGATGAAGTCTAATACTTGCCTCATGTCCTTGATAAGCTGCCTCATCATCAACTTCTGAATATTTTATTGTAATTTTTTCTTGTAAAATCAATACCTTATGGTCAATATCAGGAATAACAAGGTCTGAGTATTGTGCAATTTCATTAGCAATACCTGATTGTAAAGCCTTAATCATCGGATGGATGGGTTTTAAGTCTTCTTGATAAGTTTTTTCTAAAACTTTAACAGTAATGCGTTCGATTCCTGATTCTATTGCTCGAAATTGAGATAAAACAAATAGCTTTAAGACAATATCAAGAATGCCTTGCGAAAGTTCATACCATTTTGAGCGGATTTCATCAGAGAGAGTTATATCAGCTTTTTTAAGCCATTGGTATTTCCAGAGTTTATCTGTGAACGCATTCCACTCAGATTTGATAATTCGTGCATCAGATGTGACAATATTGTCCTCAGCTTTCATCTGTTCCCAAAAAATTGACCCAAGTCCTGCTCCACGGCGAGCAGAACGAAAGTCACCTTCAAAAATGAAACGGGCCTTTGGCGTGCCAATCATGATTATTGGCAAATTAATGGTATTAACTAGCGTAACGAAAAAATTTAGCATTTTTTCAGCACCGCCTGATTTACCGATACTCAGATGTTGAATCTCATCAATAATCAAAAGCCCTATTGCATGAAAATTCGCTAATTGAGCCATGATGGGCAATAATGTTTCAACGCTATGTCTTTTTTGACCATACTTTTTCTCATAGTTGGTATTAAGCACTTTGTCGATTGCCCGAAAAAAATGAAGGCACAAACTCTTAAGCGAGCCATCATGTGGACAGTCTATTTTTAGATAAACAATTTGCGTAAAATTATGTTGAGAATGATAAATAGACTGCGGATAAGTGCCAAGAATACGGTTAATTGTTGTCGTTTTACCACTTCCTGAACAGCCAATAAAGGCTAAACTGGTTGCCGTTGATTCATTTTCTTGATAGCGAAAAGTGGATAACTCACCAGCCTTCACTTGTTGATAGCCTTCTTGTAGTTTTTGGGCGAGATTGCCATTTTCTATGTTTCTAGCAACATAACCTTCTCGTAGCATAAGAGACAGTCTATTTTCAAGCTGTACATGGCGGGCAATAGGTTGAAAAAAATTGTTCATTAAACCTACTAACATATGTGAACGCATGGTGGCGGTTGCATTTTTATCACTTTCACAGAAATCAACTTGACTACTTAAAGCTGATATCACATCTTCTGGCTCAAGAATAGGGGGTAAGGCTTCAATAAATGGATTATCGTCATACCTTCTTATCCCAGTTTTTTTATAATCAGCTTGTACGCTAATCATCTCAATCATCCTTAAAAAGTAAGTGACTATATGAAGGGTTATTAAGTGCTATTTCTTCATCACTCAAATCTACTGTATCCTTCGTAATAACTTTAAAGTTAGGTTGTGCTGATTTTATAGAAGGCTGTTTACTAGCTCTCTCAATAGCCTTTTCTACTCGGCGATTTTCTCTAATTTTGCTTAGTTGTGATGCTTTGGAATCACGGCTTGCGTTTTTAAGTTTTTTAGCACGTTCGAGAATTTCAAGATTTTGTTTCTCTAACTCTGCCAAGGCTAAACTACTTTTAACTGCTTGCTTAGAAGTCGTCCTTTTTTGAATCGCTTGTATTTGCCATATTTCCCACCAACTGCATCCTTGAAACTCTCTTGAACGGTCAGCAAGTGTTGCTTCCCAATACTTCAAGCTATTTTCTTCATAAAAAATATAGACTTTTGAAGCATCGCCAAGTTCATATCCTACTTGAAATGATTTTGGGCGATTGACTGAGCTTTTTCTGTGTAACCAACCTTTTTGAGTGATTTCTTTGCAATGATAATAGACCCCAAAGACTTTCAGCCCTAAGTCAGAAAGCGTGGCTTTTTGACGAGGTAATAATGCGACTGAAAGTATATCTTCATCAACAGCCCTAAGTTTACCCGTACGATTTTGTATGCCCCAATGCCAAATTTCGAGAGGAATCAATGGCATATCCGCAGGCATATCGGGCTCTCTATCGTACTTAACCAGTTGTTGGGTATTATTATGAATTAGAATTGAACGTAGGATAATTTCAGTAAAATCGCTAATCGTCAAGGTCGCATCAAGCCGATAATCATGCCCCCCTCTGCGTACTTCTTTCACACCTTCCACCAAACCATGTTCAGACGTGAAAGGTTTAAATTCAGCCTGTATCGTATTGAAATATCTTTCTACAATCCCTTTCAAATCCCCACGATACGCTGATGTGTTTTCAATACGAATAGAGAAATTTTTTTCAATCGTTTCGATTTGATGACCTAATAATTCTCCTCTGTCCGCCAGGATGGTTTCAGGTAATCCAACACAAGGCCAATCTTCTGTTGTAATCTCAATTCCAAACTTTTTACAAAGTTCCACCTTATCGGTTACTGCAACTTGAAATGCCTGCATCGCCACAACGTAGGACGGGTTTTCAAAGCCAATATAAAAGCCTGCAACCATACGAGAAAAAGAATCAACTACTAAATAAACAATTGGTCTGCCAACGATACTTTGTCTATCAGAATCAGATAATAAATAAATATCAGCAATTGTCGCATCAATTTCATATTTTGAACCTGTGCCTAAAATATGGGTATTTACCGTGGATTTAAGCTGACGAATGTCTTTGTTATAAATCTTCTTAGTTGTCCTTTGGACTATTTTCTCAGCTTGGCTGTACTCTTTATCATAAAAATATTTAAATTGACGGATGGTGGGAATATCTTCATCCAGTACGTTTGGATTCAACGACTTATATCGAAGCTGAAATTGTCGATACGCATACATAATAGAATGTTTTTTATTATTCAAAAGCGTTTGATTAATTACAAGATGAAATAGCTTTTTTATCTCATCTGTCACAATCACACCCGCTTCTTCCATATATTTACGAGGTCTGCCTAGCTTTTTTTCAACATTTCTTTTATCACTTGTGCGAGTATAGGTACGCAAAAGGGCATTAGGTATTTGCCCTCGTTGCCAATAGTTTCTTAAAAGACGATAAATAGTTTGTTTTGTTGTTTTGTGATTTTCAAGAATCGTGTTGATTAAATCACCACGAATGCTGGGGTTGTGAAATTCGGCATGGGTAATAATGGGCTGAATTAATTGAAAGTTTGTATCTCTTTTAATGGCATTTTTTGAAGTAGGTTCTTCAAAAATTGAAGCTAAACCCTTGAAAGGGTCATCAACTAATACACAAGTTCCTTGCTCAATCAACTCTATCAGCAAAGAATACTCAATGTACTCAGGTAAGGCAGCATCCGATTCGATATTTATCCAAATATAACCACTAGCAAATTCACTTAAAATTCTAAATTTCGTACCTTGATTCTCATATACATCATTGATTCGCAACAAGTTTCATCTCCTCAATGATATAATTATGATATTTTTGCTCAACAATCGAAATATCTGAGCAAAGCAATTTGCGATAGTCTTTTGTGATATCAAAACTCATGTAATTGTGAGCCAAAAATGCTTTCATACAACTTAGGGATGTGCCAATTTCTAACTCATTTGCAGAATCACATTTTTTACAAAAGTCCACCAACTTTAGGTGGGTGTGTTGAGCAAGTTGCTTTGAATAATATTCAAACTCATTCCATGAGAGACTGGTTAAATAAGTGTTTTTTGCAGGATAAAGCCATTTAATATTGGTTGATACGGTTTTTGGAATATCATTTTCAGTAATGAGATAGAAAGGCACATCCTTACGTTGCCAAAAACGTCTTTCTAATTCAATTTTTTCAAGCGTTCTTGGGTCATCTAAATCTTTGGCATACTTAACTTGTAACGCCATTTGTGAGGTCATCGCTTTATTTTTGGCATTTAACGTGATGTAGAAGTCCGAAGTCATCACCTTGTTTTTGCCTCTGATACTTGGATGCTTAATATTAGCCTCCGTTGCTAAGGCAAGTGTTTCCTCTAAGTTCAATGCAAATTGTTCGTTAATCGACACCACATTGGTATTCCATTCAAATAATAAAAAAACGCTTAATTCTAAGTCTGATAACAAATGATGGGTGCGACCTGATTTATGCCCGAACACCCGATGTGACCGTCCAAGTGAGGAAATATCCTGCACTTTTACAAAAGGTTGGTAAGATTGTGGCTTTTTAATAGGCATAAAAAATCCTTTGCTATTCTTAAAAGCAGAATAACAAAGGACAAAACAGGTGTCAATAGTATGATAATTAATTGTCCAGTATGATATTTAATTGTTCAGTATGATAATTAATTGTACTACCACAAGTTCTTAGATTTCTTTCTTTAACTTATTCTACGGTAACACTTTTTGCTAAATTTCGAGGTTGATCGACATCTGTTCCACGCAGTACCGCAACATGATAAGACAGCAGTTGTACAGGTACACTATAAATAATCGGAGCAAGCCATTCGGAAATTTGTGGGATATAGACAACATGTTGGCGATCTTTATGTCCAATACCGCTTTGTTCATCTGCAAATACAAATAACTCTCCGCCACGAGCCTGAACTTCTTCCATATTCGATTTCAGCTTATCGAGCATGTCATCTTGTGGTGCTAAGATTACTACAGGCATTTCATTGTCGACTAAGGCTAATGGTCCATGCTTAAGTTCACCTGCGGCATAACCTTCAGCGTGAATATATGAAATTTCTTTAAGCTTGAGTGCACCTTCAAGTGCGATAGGATAGTGAGTGCCACGCCCTAAGAATAAGCAATGTGCCTTTTCAACAAAAAGTTCTGCAAGTCTGAGTATTTTGGCATCATACTTTAGGGTTTCATTGAGTACTTTTGGACAATGCCACAATGCTTGGATTAACTCTAATTTTAATTCAGCGGCAATCGATTGTTTTACTTCTCCGATTTTTAGAATTAATAACATCAGTGCAACAAGCTGTGTGGTAAAGGCTTTAGTTGATGCTACACCAATCTCAGGCCCAGCAAGGGTCAGCAAGTGAAAGTCCGTTTCTCGAATCATTGATGAAGTCGATACATTACAAATTGCCATAGTACTTATCGGTGTATTGCTTGCTTTGGCACGTTTTTGAATATCACGCAGTGCAGCCAAGGTATCTGCGGTTTCACCTGATTGCGAGATGCACAGATACAAGGTATTTGCGATAATTACAGGGTGGCGATAGCGAAATTCACTGGCAATCTCAATTTGACACGGCAAGCCAATGATTTGCTCAAACCAATATTTTGAGACTAAACCTGCATGATAACTGGTGCCGCAAGCAATAATTTGAACTTGTTGAATCTGCTTTAAAGCTATATTTGAATTTTCAAGAAAATTATTTTTTAAATCATCACCATCCAGAGCTTGAGCAATGGTTTGTTGTACCGCATTAGGTTGTTCAAAAATTTCTTTCAGCATATAGTGACGATATTCACCTTTGCTGCTATTCATCACGGTAGCGTCTAGCTCAGTAACTGGGCGTTCAATGGCTTGACCGTGGGCAAAAATCTCCACGCTATCTCGTTTCAAACGTACCGTATCGCCTTCTTCAAGATAAATAAAACGATTGGTCACAGGGAGTAATGCTAACTGATCGGAGCTGATAAAGTATTCACCAATACCCACACCGATGACTAGCGGCGAACCTTCACGCACAGCAATGAGTTCATTAGGCTGATTTGCATCGATAATGCCAAGTGCATAAGCACCTTTGAGCTTTGGAATGATGGATTGTACGGCAAGCAATAAATCAGACAGAGTTTTCAGTGCATGATGTACCAAATGCGCAACAACTTCTGTATCTGTTTCAGACGTGAATTGATAGCCAAGTGCTTGTAATTCGGATTTTAATTCTTGGTAATTTTCGATAATACCATTATGCACTACGGCGATGTCAGTTGACGTGTGAGGATGTGCATTTTGCTGCGATGGTTTGCCATGCGTTGCCCACCGGGTATGTGCAATACCAAGATGGCCATGTATACCACTTTGTTCTGCGGCGTGCACCAAATTGGCAACCTTGCCGACTTCACGCTCACGACTAAGCTGACCAGCTGTTATCAGCGCCAAACCTGCGGAGTCATAGCCACGATATTCCAGACGTTTCAGCCCTTCGAGCAAAATACCTGAAATATTACGCTCTGCGATACCGCCAACAATTCCGCACATTTTACATATCCTAAAAAACGATTTTACTGCTGTATTTTAATTTAATTTCTATGATTTTTGCTTTTGTGGACGTTGATAATTGCTCTTCTGCAATTGTTTACTGCGCTCCACAGCCAAAGCATTGTCTTCAACATCTTGGGTGATCACCGAACCTGCACCAACCGTTGCACCATTGCCAATGCTCACAGGGGCAACCAGTGAACTATTCGAACCAATAAAGGCACGATCGCCAATTGTGGTTTTAAATTTATTGGCGCCGTCATAGTTACAAGTAATCGTACCTGCACCGATGTTGCTGTCTTGTCCCACTGAGGCATCACCAAGATAGGTGAAATGATTCGCCTTACTGCCTAGACCGACGGTGGTATTTTTCACTTCGACAAAATTGCCGATATGCACTTCATCGGCGAGCCTAGCATTTGGACGTAAACGGGCAAAAGGACCAATTAGGTTGTTGTGACCAACTATTGCTTGATCAAAAACACTATACGGTTGAATCACCGTACCAGATGCAATGGTACTGTCTTTAATCACACAGCCTGCACCGATTTTGACATTATCACCAATTTCGCAGTTGCCTTCGATGATCACATTAATATCAATTTCAACATCTTGACCAACGCTGAGCGTACCACGCAGATCAAAGCGTGATGGATCAACTAAATGCACGCCTTGACGCATTAATTGTTCTGCCTGATAGCGTTGCCATTCACGTTCGAGTTTTGCCAATTGTACACGGTCATTCACGCCTTCGACTTCAAACGCATATTCAGGTACGATCGAGGCAATTTCTAAGTCATCTTGAACCGCCATCGCCACAATATCAGTAAGATAATATTCGCCTTGGGCATTGGCATTGGAGAGTTTTGGCAGCCATTGATGCAACTTTTCATTGCTGACGCAGTAAATGCCAGTGTTGATTTCGGTGATCTGTTTTTGTGCATCGCTGGCATCTTTGTGCTCGACAATGGCTTGGATCAAACCATTTTCACGAACGATGCGTCCATAACCTGTTGGGTCAGCAACTTCAAGCGTAATCATGCCAATGCCCGAGTCTTTTGACGCATCCAATAGTCGTTGTAATGTGGCTTTAGAAACAAGTGGCACATCACCATATAGAATCAAGGCAAAACCAGATGTGCTAAGCACAGGCAAAGTCATTTGCACCGCATGTCCAGTACCGAGTTGCTCGGCTTGCTCCACCCATTCGATCTGCTCATCGGCAAAGCGTTTTTTGACCGCATCGCCACCATGCCCATAAATGGTAATAATACGCTCGGCGTGCAGTTGTTTTGCGGTATGGATAACGTGGGCGAGTAAGGGTTGTTTTGCCAAAGGTTGCAGGACTTTCGGTAAAGCCGATTTCATTCGCGTGCCTTTACCTGCCGCTAAAATCACCACATCAATCATCAATAACGCCTTTTAAGTCAATACGATATACAAAATCACAGCCAAGCTAAACATCGCCATTAAGCCTGCCAAAAGATCATCCAGCATGATGCCAAAACCACCATGCACTTTGCGATCCGCAAAGCCGATCGGGAATGGCTTCCACACGTCAAATATACGGAATAATGCAAAAGCAACGATAACCCACCAATGTGGCAGATTTGCCAAATAAATCAAGGGGATTAATGTGAATGATTGTCCTGCAAACTCATCCCAAACGATACGAGGATCATCATGAGTGCGCATGATTTCAGCGCTACGACCGCAAATATAAATTCCAATCAATGTCATCATGACGATGGCAATGATCGTGGCAACCCAACCGATCGAGAGCCACAGTGGATAAAGCACCAAGATCAATAGTGAACCGACCGTACCCGGTGCAACAGGTGATAATCCTGCACCCAGGCCTACACCTAAAAACCATGTCAAACGGTCGTGAAATGGAATATTGTCGAGATCGATCGGTGTATTAGGCAAAGTGCTGGTATCCTGTTTTTTTTGGTGTAAATTTTTGATTTTGATAAAGGTAATGGCAAGCCATCTCTTGCTGTATCTGTCCAATCACGGCCACTGGCGGAACACCGCTTTGCGCAGACTGTGCTTGCCAACGCTGAAAATGATCAGGGCTGATGGTAAAGCATAGTTGATAATCATCACCGCCTGCAAGCACATCGTTAAAACGCTGTTCAACCGTTAATTGTGCAAGTTCATCAGCAATCGGCATCTGATCAAGCCGAATCACTGCACCGAGCTGACTGGCAGACAAAATATGCCCTAAATCTTGCGCCAAGCCATCCGAAATATCAATCATGCTTGATGCAAAGCCAACTAAAGAGTGCCCCAAAGCCAACTGTGGCTGTGGATAATCCAAAGTCGCTTGTAATGCGCTACTTGGGTGGCGCAGTGCATACGCTGCACTACCAATTTCACCACTAACCACAATTAAATCGCCGACTTTTGCACCACTGCGTAAGATCGCCTGTCCAGTTTTAATCCAGCCCAAAGCAGTGATGGAAACTGTTAATGTCTGGCTTTGCGTGGTATCACCGCCGATGAGCTGTACATTATAGGTTTTGCAACATTCCGCAACACCACGACTAAACTCAGCCAGCCATGCATCTTCAATATTCGGTAAACTTAAAGCAAGTAAAATGCTATGCGCAGTTGCACCCATCGCTGCCAAATCCGATAAATTCACCGCCACACTTTTCCAGCCAATGGCATGAGCAGAAGTATTTAAAGGGAAATGTCGTCCAGCAACCAAGGTATCGACGCAACTGACCAGTTGCATGCCTTGTGGTGGAGTGGTGACGGCACAATCATCGCCAATCCCGACATCTTGCGCATGCGGTGATGTTAAGGATTGCGATGTTAGCGATTGAAAGTATTGACGGATGATTGAGAATTCAGCCATGGGCGAATGCCAGTAGATAGAATCAGTTAGAGTTGTTTTTCATCTGGACGCAGTTGCTGTGCAACACGATCTAGTACACCATTGATATATTTATGGCTGTCTGCACCGCCAAAGTGCTTTGCGAGCTCAATCGACTCATCTAAAACTACTTTGTATGGAATTTCCATATGGTTTAATAGCTCATACACACCTAGACGCAAGGTCGCCAATTCCACACCATCAAGTGCTGATACTGGGCGGTCTAATGCAGGCAAGAGATATTCATCCAGCGTTTCATGACTTGCGACCACTTGGCTGAGCAATTCGTGATAGTAGCTAATATCGACTTTGTGCATGGCATTGTCTGCACGAGTACGTGCTTCAATCTCATGCACAGCATTGCCACTCATCTGCCATTCATAAACGCCTTGTACTGCAAAACGACGTGCTTTGCGTTTTGCAGCGTAGGTTGTTGGATAACTTTGATTCATGCTTTTAATAGCCTTACGCTTAAATCGCTTTTAACAGATTAACCATTTCGATCGCAGTCACAGCAGCTTCTGCACCTTTGTTGCCTGCTTTAGTGCCTGAACGTTCAATCGCTTGTTCAATGCTATCAGTAGTCAATACGCCATTGATTACTGGCATTGTGCTTTCTAGACCAACTACGCCAAGACCTTTTGCACATTCACCTGCAACAAAATCAAAGTGTGGCGTACTACCACGAATCACCGCACCAAGTGCAATGATCGCATCATATTTTCCTGTTGCTGCAAATTTTTTGGCAACGACTGGAAGCTCCCATGCACCAGGTGCATAGGCTACGGTAATTTGTTCTTCTGCTACACCATGACGTTTCAGTGCATCAATTGCACCTTCGAGCAAGTGTTCAACCACGAAACTGTTAAAGCGACCAACGACAATGGCATATTGTCCTTCACTTGCTAGATGTAAAACACCTTCGATTTTACGAATTGCCATGACTTTATTCCTCTAATTTCTCTTTAGCTCAATTGAGCGATCAATTCGATACAAAATGATTGAGTTCAAAACTTGTTTAATGGGTTTACTGTCCACACTGCGCAGGACTCACGTACTCTTCCACTTCCAAGTCAAAACCTGATAAAGCGTTAAAACGGAGTGGCGAACTGAGTAGACGCATCTTTTTCACGCCGACATCACGTAAGATTTGCGCACCGACACCAATGGTTTGATATTGCTGTGACAGTGCCGCATTCGATTTGCCTTGACGAGGCTCAGCTTGTTGTATCAGTGCAGGACCGAGATCAGGTAGTTGGTTTTGACCAATCCAAACCAAGACACCGCGCTCATTTTTAGCGATTTCTTGTAATGCTGAATCAATATTCCACACACTTGAACCATCGGCTTTTTTCTGCTTGAGTAAATCACGTATTGGGTTAAAGCCATGAACACGCACTGTCGTCACACCCTCGCTTGGATCACCTTTTACCAATGCAAGATGTACCGCAGGATTGCCTGCTTCTTGATAGCGGAATAGTTGAAACTCGCCATATTCAGTTTGAATCGTGCTCGATTCAATACGTTCAACGGTTTGCTCATTGGTCATACGGTAGTGAATCAAATCTGCAATGGTGCCCATCTTGATGCCATGCTTTTCTGCAAAGACTTCAAGGTCAGGGCGACGTGCCATTTCACCATCTTCATTGATGATTTCACAAATCACCGATGCAGGCTCTAGTCCTGCAAGACGTGCCAAGTCGCAACCTGCTTCGGTATGTCCTGCACGGTGTAATACGCCACCTGGCTGTGCCATCAATGGGAAAATATGCCCTGGTTGGACAATATCGCTTGGTTTAGCATGCGCAGCCACCGCAGTGCGTACAGTATGTGCACGCTCTTTGGCAGAAATTCCTGTAGAAATACCTTCGGCTGCTTCAATCGACAAAGTGAAGTTTGTACCGTGCTGTGCGCCGTTTTGACCGACCATCAGTGGTAGATTGAGCTGTTCGCAACGAGCTTTACTCAAGGTCAAGCAGACTAGACCACGTGCATGGGTGATCATAAAGTTGATATCTTCAGGACGCACATGCGTCGCTGCGATGATCAAATCACCTTCATTTTCACGATCTTCGTCATCCATCAGAATGACCATTTTGCCTTCACGAATGTCGGCAACCAGTTCTTCAATGCGACTTAATTGCATTACAGCTACACCTGTCTAGCGATGGGGATGTTTAAAAACATTTGAATTTCAGCTCAAGCGAAATTCAATGTAACAAACAAAATAGAATAAATGCGTCATATTCTAACGGTTTTTGCAATAAATTGCTGTACTTTCGATGACTGCAAAAACCTGTGCGATTCAGAGATTTTGAATCATGATCATTTTTCAAATTTTCTTTGACAATCTCGACTCAAATTAGCTTTGATCAGCACGTGGTATGATGGATTCATCATGGGCATTGGCTTTAGGACCAAGCAAAATTTCTGCTCGCATCTTTTGTGCGGTTTGCGCACAGTCGTTGTTCATGCCTTGCAGGAGCACCGCATCACGAGTCAGCGCATTGGACGGATTCGGCAGATTTAAAAATTCATAGCAATGACGAACATCTTTAAAGCTTGGACGAGTCAAATAAATCGCTGTTTCTTTGGCATGAAGATATTGCGCCAAACGAATCGCAGACTTATCAGCAGACAGTTGCATGCTTGGTAAAGCTTCTGCAATCGCACAGCGAGTTTGTAAGATAAAACGCTTTTCATCTCGCATACGCTTATACACTGCTTCAAATATCAGCTGAAACACCACTGCCACTTGGATAATCGCTGCAATCGCATTCACTGCTTTTTTATTGACGCGAACTAATGCACCATCATCATAGAATGGCTGAATAATTTCTAAATCCGTTTCACTGAGTTGATAATGCTTTTGACACAGTGCAACGGTTTTATTTAAAAACACTTGTGACAAATTAAAATAAGATTGCGCTGTATGTTGATTGACCGTGCCTAAAAGTTGTTTTGGATCATAATGTTGCACGCTAAGGTAAATATGTTCTGAATCTTGTGTGGTTTGCAAAGGATCTTTGACGTTTAACTCAGCATGAGGACGTTGATAAAGCTGCTGTGCTTTGGCAATGGCAAGACTCGCTTGATGCTTTTCATGTTCCACAGCGTCTGCAAGACGTTGAATCTCATGCTTTAATAAGGCTTCACGTTTCATTTTACTTAAAAACTCAGAACGTGTTGGGCGAGCAATGGTGCGGTAACCAATCCATAAGCCAAAATGTAAAAGCAGTGAAATCAGTAGCGGTAACCATTGATTGCGAAGTAACTCACCAATGCTTGGCTTAATTAAAGTCACTTCGATGCGTCCAACTTTTTGCTCATTGACCATCGCATCACGGACAAAGACATCACCTTGACGGGTTTTATTTACACCTGCGGTCGCCAAGACTCGATCGTCATGATCAAGCACACGCAATGAGGCGATACTTGGATTGGTCGCATAGCGAGAAGTGAGCAGAGCCAACGCCACGGTATTTGGCGGCGCAAGCTCACTCATGCTGTCGGCAACCAACTGACGAGTCAATAGCTCGCCTTGGATTGCACGATTATCCTTTAAAAAATAATTGGTTGCGACCACGATAAGAATACCGTGCAAAACAAAACTCAGGATCAGTAGGCTTGCAAAAAGCCCTTGTCGAGGTGCATTCAAGTTAAAACTTCCAAAGCAATTCGTTGCAATTTAGATTATCATTCTAGCCAGTCTTAGATTAGCCCCATTTAGCAAAAGCACATGCAAGAAATCATTCTTATATCCTTTTTAGGATCAGACCAACCTAATCAGTTTACCCGACTTATGCAAGTGTTGTCTGTACATCGTTTGCAGATTCTTGATGTAGGGCAAGCGGTTATTCATAACCAATTGACCTTAGGCATCGTGGTCAGCTCAGATGATCAGACCGCAACAGCTTTGGCAATGCGTGAAATTTTAATTCTCGCTCAAGATATAGGCTTAACTGTTCGTTTTAAACCGATCTCTGCCAATGAATATCAACAGTGGGTTGCCGAAGGCGGTCGCACCAAATATATCGTGACTGCACTAGCACCAGAGTTAACCGCATCGCATCTGCAATCAGTGACCAAAATTGTATCAGATCAAGGCTTTAATATCGAAACGGTGACACGCCTATCAGGTCGATTAGAACTTGAAGCGAATAATACGGAACAGCAATCTCATGAAAATGTTGCCTGTATTCAATTTGGTTTAAGCGGTCAAATGCTGGATGCGCAAGCGATGCGCTCGGCGTGTATGCTGATGAGTGCACAGCACAATATGGATATTGCGGTACAGGAGGACAATGTGTACCGTCGTAACCGTCGCTTAGTGTGCTTTGATATGGATTCGACCTTGATCACTCAGGAAGTGATTGATGAGTTGGCACTTGAAGCAGGTGTTGGTGAACAAGTTGCAGAGATTACTGAACGTGCTATGCAAGGTGAACTCGATTTTCAGCAAAGCTTCCGTGCTCGTGTGGCATTGCTCAAAGGTTTAGATGCCAGTGTATTACCTCAAATCGCTGAGCGCCTGACCATTACTGATGGTGCAGAACGCCTAATTTCTACCTTAAAATCATTGGGCTATAAAACAGCAATTTTGTCTGGTGGTTTCCAATATTTTGCAGAATATTTACAACAAAAGCTTGGCATTGATGAAGTCCACGCCAATATTCTTGATGTAGAAAATGGTGTCGTTACAGGTGTCGTCAAAGGCGATATCGTTGATGGTGCGCGTAAGGCATTATTACTGCAACAACTCTCTGAAAAGTTCGGCATTTCAACGGAACAAGTGATTGCTGTAGGTGATGGTGCCAATGATTTACCGATGCTTTCACTTGCAGGTTTGGGCGTGGCATTTCGTGCAAAACCATTGGTGCGTGAAAATGCAAATCAAGCGATTTCTAGCGTTGGATTGGATGGAATTCTCTATCTTTTGGGCTTACATGACAAAGATTTGTACCGTGCCTAAAAATCTTATAACCTACTATATGTTGTGTGTGGAGTTTATAAAACAAGCTCTGCACATCTGATGTAGCACTTTTGTAATTACAATGTGATTTAAATAAAATATTGATAAAAAACAATAAATTAAATATGACAATCTTGTCATAAAAAAAAAGTTAAATAGGCGATAAGTGGCGATAAAGCCTACAAGCGATCTGAAAAACCCACACAACATATAGTGTTTGCTAGGGTTGGCTAAAAACGATCAAGTGACGAGAGAACATACAGCGACATTTTGTGTCGTACAACTGAGTTTTAGGGCTTTTTTTCTAAATAAAAACTTGCATAATCAATCTAAGCACAAAAAGGTTTGTGCATAAAAAATGATCTGTGTGTCAGTGCGAAGATTGCCAAGATAAAACAAAGGCAGGCGTGCAGAGCGTGGGATCTATTTTGTAGGAGAGTTTTAATGTTTACATTAAATTTAGCCACAATCATCGGGGGATCATTGGTTGGCTTGGCTGTATTACTCATCGCATTTTCACAGTACCGTCATTGGTTGGTGTTTATGTGTGCAGGGATGGTGTTCTGGGGTGGACTTGAACTATTACGTGCTGGTATTCAAAGCGTAGTAGATATGCCACTTCTATATGGTTATGTGAGTGCGATGATGGTGTGCTTATTTGCTTTTACCATAGCCATTGCATTGAATGACCGTCGCTTGGCACGACAAGACACCAAAGTCAAATATATTGAGCATACGCCAGTATACGACGACTAAGCCCACCATATTGTCTGCGCAAATGCGAGTCCATTTGCGCATGAAGGTGTTATTTGCTTTACCATCTGCACTCAATTCCCTTCATTTTATATTTATTCGTATTGACTAAAACGCAACAACGATAATCTCGAAAAGTCATCTATTTTTTGCATTGAATATGCTAGCATCAACACAACTTAAAATATGTCGTAAAAAAGATTAGGAACATGTCTATGAAATTGTCATCTTTACCTGTAATTAAACTCCCTGTGGTTGATGTCACCACTGATCCACTTGATTTGCTGATCACTGGTCTTGTACTTCGTATGAAACAATTGGCTCGTACAAGCCCACAGTTTATTGAATTGATTTATGATCGAAGTTTCCGTATTGAGATCGGTACAGCTCAAGGCGTTGCTCGTCAGATCATTATTGATCAAGGCAAAGTATCGACTGCTTCGAATTCGACGCAATCAGCAGATTTTAAAATCCAATTTGTAGATAGTGAATATGCAGTAAAAACCTTGATGAAAGGTGATCCAAGCGCATTTATGACAGGTATGCAATCTGGCAACATCAAAATGGAAGGTGATTTTTCATTATTGGTATGGTTTAACCAAGTGGCAAAATTGGTTGTGCCAAAGATTCCGAAGCCTGTAAAACAACGTATTAAGCAAGCACGTCAATTTTTAAAAGATAAAACTGGACGTTAAATCCTTCAAAATCCTCCTTTATTAAGGGGGATTTTTTTATCCTGCAATTTGTCGAGGTTTTATTCAATTTCTAGCATAAAGCTAACAGGACCATCATTAATCAGATGAACCTGCATATCTGCGCCAAAAATACCTGAAGCAACATGCCCATATTGGCTACGCAGATAGCCTAATAAGTCATTATATAACGCTTTCGCTTCCACAGGTGGCATTGCTGGTGCAAAGTCTGGACGCAGTCCTTTTTGGGTATTAGCGTATAATGTAAATTGTGAAATGAGCAAAACGCCACCATTCGCTTGGGCGACATTCCAACCCATTTTGCCATTTTCATCATCGAAGACACGATATTTCAAGACTTTATCAATGAGCTTTTTGCCTTTGTCTAAAGTGTCTTCGCGTCCAATACCAAGTAGCACCACTAAGCCTTGATCAATCTGACCAACGATTTTGTTATCGACGCAGACATGTGCAGACTTGGAACGCTGAATAAATGCACGCAAAATAAAACGCCTCAATGAATGATTGAGGCGAATTGTAAGATGCTCGGTACTGATCTGCAACAAGGCAGACCATTCAGACTTTAAGAAGCCAATTTAGACTCGACTTCTGTACGCAGGTGATTATAACGATTGATATAGTTCTGCTGCATACTCTTATAGCGATCTAGTCGGCTATTCACAGCATTTGGATTATCCACCAAAGCTACGATTTGCATGGTGCTATAGTTCAGTTGCATCACTGCATTACGTAGTCTAGCCACTTCTGGCGTGTGCACATGCAATTGTTTAAATTGCTGATTTTGACTATCTAAAGTGCCTGCAAGATCACGTAGTTCTTGACGGACTTTGCTGTTGGTGGTTTGCTTGCTTGATGCAAGATCAAGCTGATCATCCAACTGCATAAATAAAGAGTTTTGCTGTGTACGAATCTGATCAAAGGCTTTTAAGTCTTCAATCAACTTCGCTTGGTAAGCTTCATCTGGACGTTCTTCTTGCGTCATGCCTGTCAATTGCTCAAGCGTGTCTTTACAACCTACTTGCGTCAGTGCAATGGCAAAAATACATGCTGTCATGACAGTTTTTGACGCCTTACCCCTAAGTGCGTCGCGCAACGTATTCAATACGGGAAATATTTGCATTGTTGTTCCCTTTCTCAAAGTTTTGTTAGTTTATCATCAAAATTACCGAAGCTTTTATACACAATGCTTAAATATTAATCAAGTATTATATACAAATGTACATCAAATTAGGCGATGGATGGTTTTGCGCTTCCAGACAAATTGATAGTACAAGCCCTGAAAAATAAATAAAAAGACAAATGCCGTTGCATAGCCATACCAAATACCCTCAAGTCCCCACCAACGACTAAATAGATAGGCGAGCGGTACTTCGATCAACAAAATACAAGCGACATTAATCATCATCGGTTGCACAACATGACCACTGGCTCGCATGATCGCCACGAAGACCGCACTTGCACCAAAAAATAGAATCGACCACAACACGATAAAGAGCAATTGTTGACCGAGTTCAATGACATGCGGCTCAGTGATAAATAACGCCATTAAATATTTCGACGCCAAATAGCCGATAAGAATTAATGAGCCAGTGAGTACAACATTCATTGCTAGAGCAGTGCGAGTAACTCGACCGACTGCATCCGAGTGATTTGATCCGATGGCTTGGGCGGCAAAGATTGATGCGGCGATGGAAATCGAAATCGCTGGGAATTGTACATAGTTTAAAACTTGATTGACTGCACCATAAGCGGCAGTCGCTTCTGCGCCAAACCGATTGACCAAACCAATGATGACCAAGCCTGCCACGGAAGTCGTGACCATTTGAATACCAGTGGGCACGCTGAGTCTGAGAATCATCTTACTCACCTGTGGATGATGGCGAATCTGTTTCAAAATTTCCATATCAACTTTGAGCGGATGATTTTTCACCTTCATATAGATAAATAGAAAGAACAGTACCAAAAAATAACCAAGTATGGTGGCGATGGCTGGTGCAACGATACCCAATTGCGGAAAACCAAAATAGCCTTTGATCAGTGTTGGTGTGACGATCAGTCCGACGAAGCTGGTGAGCCCCAAAGCGATCATTGGTGTGATGCTATCACCGACGCCACGAATGATTGAGGTGTAGATAATATATAGAAAAATCAATGGACTACCTGCAAGCATCCACTGCACGTAGGGTAAGGACATGTGCATGATCTCATCATCTGTACCCAATAATCGGAGCAATTCTTCGGCAAAATACACGCCGAAAATAGCAATAAGCGTGCCACCGATCAAGGTCATAAACAGCGTTGAGCCGATAATGCGCTTTAACTTGTCATGATCTTGCGCACCCCAAGCTTGCCCGATTAATACGGTACAGCCCGCAGACAAACCAATAATAAATGCAAGTAACGTAAACAAAATCGGGAAAAATACCGCAACTGCAGCGATCGCATCGACGCCCATCATCTGCCCGACGAAAACAGTATTAATCGTGCCTGATAAGCTTTGTAAAATATTGGTGGCGATCAGAGGCAGTAAAAAAAATAAAAATCGTTTCCAAAACGCTGACGAGGGTTGAGCAACTTCCATGTGAAAATCTTATTTTGATAGTGCAATTTAAGCACTCATTCTACGCTGATTCGACGTGAAAACTAGCACGGATTTGTAGCTTGAAATACTCGGAATACTTCATATTAATGATTCAAATTATTTTGAAGCAATGGATAAATGTTGTTTTCGCCATTGCTGTGGTGTGTGCTTCGTCCACAGTTTAAAAGCACGTTGAAAAGCACTTTGTTCGGAATAACCGAGTAACAGCGCTATCTCATGCAAACTCAAATGTGGATCTTGCAAATATTTAAAAGCAAGCATTTGGCGAATGGCCTGTACACGCTCTTGAAAAGTGGTGTTTTGACTTTGCAAATGGCGCTGAAGTTGTCTGACGGAGGTGTGCAGTTGTACTGTAATATATTCAATATTGAGTTGTTGCTTTTGCAATTGTTTTAAAATCGCCTGTTGCAATCGCTCATCAAGCTGTGTGGTATGTGGTAATTCTTTGAGCAATGTCTGCGCTTGCGCAGTGAGTAAGTCTTGCAAGGTTTGATCGGCATGACGAATCGGCTTACTTAAGATATGACTTGGTAAAACGATCTGCGCAGTGGGCTGTGAAAACAGCACAGGACAACCGAAATAGCGTTGATATATCATCACATCTTTTGGTGCGGCGTGCATGAAATCGACTTGGATCAGCTCCACATCATCAATGTGCAGAAAATGCCGAAAAAACTGATACATAATCGCAATGGCAATCTCATTGGTGATTTGTGTGGTAAATACTTTGGGGACATCCCAACCGATGATGAGATGATCTTGATCTTGCTTAAATATCAATGGACTACCGTCATAAATCAGACGATAAAAATCATGATAGCGTAATAAAGCCTCGCCAAGATGCTCACAACTTTGAGCTAAATAACCGAGTACGCCAAGATGTTTGAGCTCGACATATTTGGCAATTTCTAAGCCGAGCGCAGGTTGCTCGAGCTGTTGATTCAACTCATTAAGCAATTGATACCAAACATGATAATCAAAACGTGCGAGATTTTGTACCTGTAACAACTGTGCAGGTATTTTGACTTGATTGGCTTGGCAATATTTCAATAATAAATCGCCCAAACCACCATATACTGAGCCTTGATAGCTTGTAACCTCTTGCATCCTTGCACCATTTTTTAAATAAAGTGAGCAATAAAATGGTTATAAATCTTCTGTCGTAATTTGTCAATCAAACACAGATGAAGTGTCAATACGCTAGCTTTTCATCGCTCTACACTAGGGCCTGTTGACGTTTCAGACATGCATTGTGTTATCAGCTAAAACTACAGAAACGAGGCATGAAACGAAGGGAATGGTCACTCCCTTGCCAAGTTTCATAACGAAGTTTATGGCAGTTTTAGCGATAACCCTTCGGGACTAGGATGTTTTTTGCCGCTACGTCGTTAGGAAAGAGTCATTTAGAATGACTAAATTTCCTCATTCCTGCCTAGTATCGTCTAAAAAACATCCATAGTCGCAAGCATCTGTGAAATGTCAACAGACCCTAAATATACAAAATAAACAGGTGATTTTTATGATTAAGGGATTTGTTGCAGGATTGATCGTTGCTAATGCCTTTGAATGGGTAGCACACAAATATATTTTGCATGGTACACACCGAGCAGGTCAGCCGAGATTTAGCCCTGTGCCACGCAGTATGAAGTCGCATTGGGAGCATCATCGTGAAGTGCGTAAGCAAGAGTTTGAAGATGACGGCTATGTACAAGGTCTAAGCAACTGGCGTACCAAGAATGAAGTGGTATCTTTGGGCATCGTTGCGGTAACGACAAGTGCGATGTTTTATCCATTCTCAAAGGGTATGGCAGCAGCTGCATGGTATAGTGCATTCAACTATTACTATATCCATCGTCGTGCACACCTTGAACCTGATTGGGCGAAAGCAAAAATTCCGTGGCATTACGATCATCACATGAATGCCAATCAAGATGCCAACTGGTGTGTGACCAAGCCGTGGTTTGACTATGTGATGGGCACGCGAGTGGTGTCGTCAGCAGATTTACAAGAGCGCAATCCATTTGGTGTCAATTTGCCGAAATTTATTGAAAAACCGCTTATCCAGATGGTGAATCAATACTTCCCTGCTCAATATGTGCAAAAAGCAGTATCGTCAAAAAGCTCGCAACAGCAATCGAAAGATACGGAAGCGGAAGCAGCTGTCTCGGTTGCATAAATCTGTGTCAAAAGCGTAACACAAAAAATAAAACACTCAGCATAAAGTTCACACCTTAATTTTTCAGTTTTATCAAAGCAGTTTTCATCAAAGCAATCCGTAGTTTAGGATTGCTTATTTTTTTCCACCGCTATATTCTTAAAAATATAATGAATATATCTCCCATATCACCGCTGAACAGAAATAACTATGAATTTTAAAATTAATAATTCTATGAAAAAACAATGTCTTGGTATCCTTGGTATCCTTGGTATCGTGGGATTAACTGCCATTTCAACAATCAGCTTTGCCAAAGAGTCAACCACCGTCTTTGCCGCAGCCAGTCTAACCAATGCCATGCAAGACATCGAAAAGCTGTATGAGCAAACCTATAAAACCGATGTAAAAACCTCATTTGCAGGTTCATCGACTTTGGCAAAGCAGATCGAAGCAGGCGCACCAGTCGACATTTTTATGTCTGCGGATTTGCAATGGATGGATTATTTGCAAAAACAAGGACAGGTGAGTCCAAAAAATCGGGTGAATTTACTCGGTAATTCGCTCGTTTGGATTGCGCCGAAACAGCAAAAAACAAAACTCGATCTGAAAAAAGGTGCTGTGCCAGACCTTGTAAAAAATAGTCGAATCTGTACAGGTGATACCAGTAGTGTCCCTGCGGGCAAATATGCAAAGTCGGCACTCACTTCACTGGATTGGTGGACGACGGTACAACCAAAACTTGTAGAAACTGAAGATGTGCGTGGTGCGTTGACTTTTGTGGAGCGTGGCGAATGTCAGCTCGGCATTGTTTATGCGACCGATGCGGCGATCAGTGATAAAGTCAAAGTCGTTGGCACATTCCCTGTAGGAAGCTATCCTGCGGTGGTGTACCCTGTGGCGAAACTTGATCAATCCACAGAAACACAACGTATGTATCAGTTTATTCAAGGCAAAAAAGCTGAAGCGATCTTTAAAAAGTATGGCTTTATTCCGCTTCATCCTACTGCAAAACGTAAATAATGTTTTCATTAAGCCCTGAAGAAATCAGTCTACTGCAACTGTCCTGTAAAGTCGCATTAGGTTGTCTTTTGCTGAATATTATTCCTGCATTATTCTTCGGGTGGGTTTTAGCACGTAAAGAATTTTGGGGTAAATCCTTATTCGAAACCTTAATCTTTCTACCTTTGGTACTTCCGCCTGTTGTGCCTGGCTATTTATTGCTCCAACTATTTGGCAATAACGGTGTGATCGGCAAATACTTTAGCTACTTTGATTTCGAGTTCGCTTTTAATTGGAAAGGCGCAGTGCTCGCTTCGGCAGTGATGGGCTTTCCGCTGTTGGTACAGTCGATTCGACTTGCCATTGAATTGGTTGATCGCCGTTTAGAAATCGCCGCCATGACTTTGGGTGCATCACGATTTGCTGTCTTTCGGCAGATCACTTTGCCACTGGCGAGTAGTGGGATTCTGGTCGGGTTAATTCTGTGTTTTTGTCGCAGTTTAGGCGAGTTCGGTGCAACTATCAGCTTTGTCGGTAACATCGCCGAAGAAACTCGCACCTTACCGCTTGCCATGTATAGCCTGATGCAACAACCGAACAGCGAAGATGCTTTAAACCGCTTAATTATCATTTCCTTAGCGATTGCATTTCTGGCGTTATGGTTTGCGCAGTGGTTTCAACGTCGGCAAAAACGGCTTCGAGGTGCGCTATGACTGACATGATGAATCAGGAAAAGTCGTCCGTGATAGACATTGATATTGCATTATCTTTTGGGCAGTTTCAGCTTGAGGCAAATTACCAGACAGACCAACAAGTATTAGGACTGTTTGGTGCATCGGGCTCTGGGAAAACCTCAATCTTGCATAGTGTGGCAGGCATTGTCACACCGCAAAAGGGTCGGATTCACATTCAAGAACAGTGCTTTTTTGATGCAAATCGAAAGATCAATCAATCGGTGCAACAGCGCCGTGTCGGTTTAGTCTTTCAAGATGCACAGCTCTTTCCACATTTCTCAGTAAAAAAGAATTTATTGTTTGGTTTTCAGCATATTGAATCATCACAGCGACATTTTCAGTTGGATCAAGTGGTGGAATTATTGAAATTAGAGCATCTGTTAGAGCGTATGCCGATCAAACTCTCAGGCGGTGAAAAACAGCGTGTTGCGCTGGGTCGAGCGTTATTGTATTCCCCGAATATTTTGCTACTGGATGAGCCATTGTCTGCGTTAGATACAGCGCATAAGCAGGAGATTATTCCGTTCTTTCAGCAGATTCGAGATCAGACCAAGATTCCGATGCTCTATGTCAGTCATGATATCAATGAAATTAAGCAACTGACGGATGAGGTGTGGTGTTTATAAATTGATGGCTTAATTAGCGATGCTTTAATTTGACATACAAATGCTTGTGATCGCTATTGCTCGATGACTTTTCCATGACTTCAAATATTTCAGAATGTGCTTTCACTAAATCTCCTAGTTTCTTAAAACCATAGCTACGAGGGTCAAAGTCAATTTGTAAAAGTTTCCACTGTGAGCCTAATGAAGAAACAGAAATCCATTCGGTGTCATGATTATCAAAAATTTGTTTGATTTTATCTAAGGGCAGGGCTGATATTGTTGAAGTTTCGATTGGCTGAGCCTTCGGCGTGTTATTGGGATTTACCACATCTTTTATTGGGCTTGGCTCTTTAATTATTGGTTCTTCTTCATAGCCTCTTAAGTTTTCGACGTATGTAAAATAGGAGCAAGCATTACGAAAGGCTTCGGGTGTTTGCTTTTTCCCAAAACCATAAACAATCGCTCCTTGCTCTTTGATACGAATTGCTAAAGCGGTGAAATCACTATCACTGGAAACAATGGCAAAACCATCAAATCGGTCTGTATAGAGTAAATCCATCGCATCAATGATCATTGCACCATCGGTTGCATTTTTACCTGTGGTATAGGCAAATTGTTGCATGGGTTTGATTGCCAAGCTATTAATGGCTTGTTTCCAGCCACCATTTTGGCTGACAAAATTGCCATAAATGCGTTTGACTGTTGCTTCACCATATTTGGTAATTTCATTGAGAATATTTTCAATGTCTTTGGCAGATGCATTATCTGCATCAATGAGTACCGCAAGTTTTGCAGTACGTTCTTCGGTCAAATTAAATATCGTTTTTGAAGTTGCCAAAATTATTTCCTATTATTCAAATTTTCACAGTGATAAAAGATTTCTTTCAAACATCATACACTTATTTATCTACAGCAGGTTGGATTAACTTTGAAAACGCCTCCATCTCACCCTCAACACTTTGCTTCGCAATCGTCTGCATTTTTTGATATTTCTCGACAATTTCCAAACCAAATGCAGTGACTTGCGCACCACCACCATGCGAGCCACCCGTTTGCGTACTGACCAATGGCGAGATGAAATTACGATTCATGGTATCGACCAACTGCCAAGCACGACGATAGCTCATATTCATCTGCTTGGCGGCTTTGGAGATCGAACCTGTGGCGTGAATGGCTAGGAGTAGCTCAGCTTTGCCTGGTCCAAAAGCAATCTCAGCATCATTATAGATGCGAAGTTTGAGGCTGAGATGCGCTGATTGAGTCACCGGAATGACATTCTATTTCACAAAACGCATTGATAAATCAATAGCTTGCACATCTTTGGTCAGTGCGCCCATCGAAATATAGTCCACACCAGTTGACGCCACTTCACGCAAGCGTTCAATGGTAATGTTGCCTGATGCTTCGAGTTTGCAACGTCCATCGACCAGTTTGACTGCGTCGATCATTTCTTGTTGGCTAAAGTTATCCAGCATCACAATGTCCGCACCTGCATTGAGTGCTTGTTGTAATTCATCAAAACTTTCTACTTCCACTTCCACAGGTTTATTCGGTGCAATGTCATGTGCTTGTGCAATTGCTTGGGCAATACCACCTGCCGCCATGATGTGATTTTCTTTGATGAGGAACGCATCAAACAAGCCAATGCGATGGTTTTGACCACCACCCATGGTTACCGCATATTTTTGTGCGATGCGTAAGCCTGGTAAAGTTTTACGAGTGTCCAAAATCTTGGTATTTAAGCCATCAAGTAATTTCACATAACCGTTCACTTTGGTTGCTACCGCAGATAAAGTCTGGACGAAGTTGAGCGCAGGACGTTCACCTGTGAGTAAGCTACGTGCATTGCCTTTCAACTCTAAAAAGGCGTCATTGGCAAGGACAGTATCGCCATCATTTTTCAGCCAAATCACTTCAACATTCGGATCAAGCTGCGCAAAAATTGCATCGACCCACGGACGACCTGCAAGCACCATATCTTCCCGAGTAATCACCCGTGCATGAGCAACCTCATCCGCAGGCGTGAGCTGTGCGGTAATGTCGCCATCGCCAATATCTTCTGCAAGGGCATGTTGGACATTGATTTGGATCGCTTGCTCAAGCATCGTTGACGAAATCATGGCGTACTCAAAAAGGGATGGTGAAAATTGCGATTGATTATAACGGATTTTTGATGTGGCTGATATTTGTCGTTAAATATTGAAGCTAGACATAGATTTACACAGCACAAAACCACTAACTCAAGTAATATAGAAGGTAATGAATAAATTTCAATGTATATTTTAACGCTTTATGACTGGACTGAAAATCGAACAAGGGCGGTTAAATATCGCTCGGCAGATCGCTTCACCGAACTTTAATGCTCGTCCTGAGCAGACAGAGATTCGTCTGGTGGTGATTCATAATATTAGCTTGCCACCATCGCAGTTTGGCGGCGGTTATATCGAGCAATTCTTTCAAAATCAACTCGATCACGGCAAACACCCTTATTTTGAAACCATTCGTGGGATGCAAGTTTCAGCGCATTTATTAATATTGCGCACTGGAGAGATTTTACAGTTTGTCAATTTTAACGATCGGGCTTGGCATGCAGGGCGTTCGAGCTATCTCGGGCAAGTGGAATGTAATGATTATTCTATCGGTATCGAGCTTGAGGGCAGTGATGACTTACCTTTTGAAGAGGTGCAATATCAGCAACTCAGCCAAGTGATCGTTGCGCTCGAATCTGCCTATCCCAAAACCAAACAGCATCTTGCAGGACATTCGGATATTGCACCGCAGCGTAAGACCGATCCAGGTGATTTTTTTGATTGGCAAAAGTTGCGTCAGCTTTTACAGCAGACACGTTCTACATAAATTCATTGGATTTACATGGTCTAGCACATGCAAATTCTAAAAATTCATCTACAATAAGCACTTTTGTGATTTGGGATAAAAACCATGGCGCTATGGCGATCGACCGTCATTGTCAGTGCGATGACTATGTTGTCACGCATCTTAGGCTTGGTACGAGATATGGTCTTGCTCAATGTATTTGGCGCAGGCAAAGATTTCGATACCTTCGTGGTGGCGTTCCGTATCCCTAATTTCTTTCGGCGACTGTTTGCCGAAGGGGCATTTTCCCAAGCCTTTATTCCTGTACTCACAGAATATAAAACCTCAAAAACACACGAAGAAGTACAGATTTTAGTTAGTCGTGTATTTGGCGGGTTACTGCTGATCATGAGTTTATTGACCATGGTGGCGATGGTGGCAGCGCCTGCAATTCTCTACGTCTATGCAGGTGGTTTTGCCGACGATCCTGAGAAATTTGCACAGCTCATTGATCTATTTCGCCTGACTTTTCCATACTTGCTATTTATGTCATTGACGGCATTTGCAGGAAGTATTTTGAATAGTTATGGCTCGTTTACCACACCTGCGTTTGCGCCTGTTTTGCTCAATCTGAGTATGATTTTTGCGGCACTATTTTTAGCACCAAAAATGTATCCTGATCCTGCGATCATGTCATTGGGTTGGGGCGTGTTGATTGCAGGGGTATTACAACTTGCCTTACAGCTCCCGCAGTTATGGCGTAAAAAATTGCTGATTCCACCGAAGCTCGATTTTAAGCATGAAGGTGTACAACGCATTTTAAAATTGATGTTGCCTGCACTATTCGGTGTGTCGGTGACGCAGATCAATTTATTGCTCAATACCTTTTGGGCATCGCATATGCAAGATGGTTCAGTGTCGTGGTTATACACCGCAGAGCGTATGACCGAGTTGCCATTGGGCTTGATTGGTGTGGCGATTGGTACAGTGATTTTGCCCTCGCTCTCAAGTCGTCATGCTGAGCAAGATGCCACAAAATTCCGTGCCATGATCGACTGGGCGGCAAAGGTCATTATCTTGGTCGGTGTGCCTGCCAGTATTGCACTCGGTATGCTTGCTACACCGATCATTCAAACGCTGTTCCAACACGGTGAATTTACCCTACGTGATACGCAAATGACGGCTTTGGCGTTGCAATGTATGAGTGCTGGCGTGATTTCATTTATGTTGATTAAGGTTTTTGCACCAGGTTTTTTTGCACAGCAAGATACCAAAACGCCTGTGCGCATCGGTGTGATCACGGTATTTGCCAATATGTTCATCACCATTGTTTTGCTTGGGATTTTCTATCTCATTGGGTGGAAAGAGCAACATATGGCGCTTGCACTGGCTTCTTCAGGCTCTGCTTTAGTGAATGCAGGTTTGCTGTATGTCGCATTGCATCGTCGGAATATTTATCGTTTTGAAGGGCATTGGAAAAAAACCATAATGCAGTTTTCCATCGCCAATATTGCCATGATCATTGCTTTATGGTTCGGTTTACAATGGTTTGACGGCGATGCAGGTGCTTGGATGCGCATTCTGATGCTTGCGCTACTGTGTATCGTTGGTGCAGCGACTTATGCGGTTGTGTTGTTATTGGTTGGATTTCGTCCTCGACACTTACGTCCTTAAACAGCTATTTCACCTTAATTAAATGTTATATTCCATAAAAAAAGCTGTCCGAAGACAGCTTTTGGAGGAAGGTAAATCGTTTTCTATTCCGATTTTTATTAGTAGATACTAACTACCGAATAAGTTTTGGAAAAGATTGCTAAACTTCTTACTACGAGAAACCACGCTGAGTTTTTGGTTATTGAGCTTAGCGAGTGCTTGGCTTTCTTCAGTCGATGGTTTTGATGCAGCAGACAACTTTGCGCTTTGGATCATTTTATCCAGTGCAGTCAGTTGGCTCGCACCTTTCGCCGTTGCAGTGGTCTTTTTCGCATCTGCAACAGATTTGATAATCGACGCTTCTTGCTTAGGCGTTTGCGGTTGAATTTGAGCTGAGTGTGTATATGACGCGAAACCGACAGTCATGCTTAACATCAGCATTACCGATTTAACTTGCATCACGGACTCCCCGATAGGCTATTGATTGTATCCACAATCGTTGTTGTAAATAATAAAATTCTCATTAATAACTAAAATACTATGCTTGATGACAGATTTCAAACTTTATTTATTATTTTTGTTAAATGTATCACGATTTATGTTGATTTATCTGGGTATTTTCACAAATTATTTTGTAAACAAAAGGGTAGGAAGTGACAATTTTTGCGAATTGGGTGGGTGTTTATAATGAAAGACGAATGGATTAGTTAAAGAAACGTACAATGATTGGCAACATACAAACTAATAATAACAGTGCAGAACTACGGTAGAGTTGCTCTTGGTTGATGCCTTTGAAGCGACCCGTCAGCAAGCGACTGCCGTAAAACATCCAAAATAAAGCCGATGGAATCAGTACCGCACTGAATAGCAACATGCTGATGGCATAGCTTTCGATGTTGGTCCACGTCGCATGCGGAAACACGCCTACTGAAAACAGCGCAGCTTTTGGATTCTTAAAGGTGGAATAAAATAATTGCATGGCTTTGATATTTTTATTGCGTTGACTATGTGCATGCAGATGTTTCATTTTCCACAGACGAAAAGCAAGCCAAAAGACATAGATCGCACTGGCAAAATGGAGAATATCAATAAATAAAGGCCAAATATCATCGGTAAAAGCAACGATCAACCACCACAGTGCCATCGCATACATATAGCCAATCAACTCCGCAGGAATCAAGCGCAGTGACTTTTGCATGCCGATTTGCTGTGCAGAACTCGCCAACAATGCGTTGGTTGGTCCAGGGATAATCATCACGGCAAACAGTGCAATAAGAATAAAGCTATATTCGATCATAAAAGTGGTTCAATAGTCACAGGGATCTGTGAGGGACTTAGGAGAGCGTAAGTTAAACAATTATGATGCAATTCCCAAGCTAATATTGCTGAAAATTGCATCAAAATATGAGTTTGTAACTTGCACTATTTAGAAATAGTGTTGCATGACAATGTGTTGAGAATTTGCTTAATTGCTTGGGCGTGGATTTTGAATTGGACAATTTTTGAATTGTGCCGCTTGTGCGATTGCATCTTGCTGACCATAGAGTTTAGCAATTTCCGTACGTTTGCTGTTGCTCGATTGCCCCATATTCACAGAGATGTTCGGGCGAACGCCCCAACCGCCACCCCAGCCGCCGACACCAAGTCCGACACCAACGCCCATACCTGTACGCTTTTCAGGTTCAACACCGTCACTGACATATTTGCCGATACGTGCGTATTCGGTGTGGAGCTGTGCGCAGTTCCACGATTGATACTGCGTCGGTGAAACATAGGCGGGCTTTACTGGACCAGTTGCGCAAGCACCTAGTACAAGGCTTGAAGCCAATGCGGTTGCTAAAGTGAGTTTATTCATTATTCACGCTCAATCTCGTCAAATAGTTGGCGGTAAGTCTGTGTCAGCTTGTGATCTGCAGCCAAGTGAATCAATGGTAGATTCTTCAAGTGGGACTCTTTCATCATCACAGATGGCGGTAGCATGGTGTCAAATACAGGCAGTTGATCCTGACGAAGCTGTGCCACGATTTCCTTTGGAAGTTTGGCTTGCGCTTGGAACTGATTGACAATCACGCCTTCCACAGTCAAGTCATCATTATGATCTTGACGAGTTTCTACAACATTTTCAAGTAGCGTTAATAGCGCACGGTGTGAGAATACGTCACAGTCGAATGGAATCAAGACACGATTTGACGCAATCAACGCAGACAAGGTAAAGAAGTTAAAAGCAGGCGGTGTGTCGATATAGACACGATCGTATTGTGATGCGATTTTCTGCAAAGCATCACGTAGCTTATAAATTTTATGTTTAGATTCAAGCGCATGCTCTAGTGAGCCGAGTTCTGCACTGGATGGAATGACGTGCAAATTTGGAAACGGACTCTGATGAATCACTGCATCTAAGCCTTTGACTTTATTATTTAAGATCGAGCCAATCGCCGAGCCGAGAATGCCTTTTCCCTGCGGCTGAGCCACTACTTCTTCAAAGAAATGATACATATTCGGGCTAAAGGTCGGCAGTTCCGCACCTGTGTTCAAGCTGTCATGGGCACTACCGAGAATGTATTGACTTGAGTTCGATTGTGGATCAAGGTCGATCACTAAAGTACGATAGCCCTGTGCGGCACTGATCGCTGCTAAGTTGACGGTAATGCTTGATTTGCCTACACCACCTTTTTGGTTAAATACAACGCGAGTTAGCATGTTGTTCTCCATTCCTTCTTTTGGTTGTATCGAACCAATTCAAAAAACAAGTTAATAAAATCAGTCAAAAAATATGTTAGTAATGACATCATTAAAAAACAATCTGTTCAAAATTTAGCCGAGCTGTGGTTTGATCCCGATCAAAGCGAATAAGGCAAGAAATGCCACAATCGCAATTACTAAGCCTGCTTGACGTTGCACCAATAAGCGCGCTGACTTACGACTAAATGCTTTGAATGATGCAGATAAAATCACCAAAAATAAAATGACTTTGGCATAAAACCACATTTCAACCTGAAATTGATTGTCCCAAAGCAGCCACAATCCCGACAAAATCAACACACTATAACTGAAATGTTGTAGTCCGACGATGATCTTGTTGGACACAGTGCGTTCAACCGTCCACTTTTTTAAAATCAAAATCGGAAAAGCACGTACAATCAATAAAATAAACACCAAACTGGCAATCGACATGTGTATGATTTTAATCAATAGGTGCTGATCCATAGTGGTTCTCTAGCTAAAACAGTGGCTTGAAATGAAAAATAAGAATAAAAAACTGAAATAAAGTTAACTGCTTGCATGCTTTGGTGCGTGCGCACAATTTGGACTGTCAGGACGTTCACCTGTCCATTCATTCTGAGTATAGGCATGAATAGCTAAGGCGTGAATCTTGGAAGGCGCAAGTAAATCACCGACTAAGCTATATATCTTTTGATGGCGTTGAACCAAACGCAAACCTTGAAAAACATCACTGACGATGGTCACTTTAAAATGACTTTCTTTACCAGGGAAATAACCACCATGACCTGAGGATTCATTCAAAATTTCCAAATGGATTGGTGAGCATTGTTGTAGTAATTCTTCAAGTTGAGTTTGCAGTTGCATGAGGCGACCTTTAATTCAAATATAACGCAAAAACTTTGTACAAGTAGCAAGTACAAATATAGCATATTTCAAGCAAAGCGATGTTCTCTTAAAAACTCCTAGAATCGCTATCATAAAAAATACCGCATCATGGACGATGCGGTATTTTCATTATTGCTTAAATAAGTTGTGCTTAACGCTTGGCTTGTTGATACAGAGGCATCACTTTTGGCATTAAGGCTTGTAGATTTTGAATACGGTTCGATGGATTAGGGTGGGTACTCAAGAACTGTGGCGAGCTTCCGTTACTTGCTGAAATCATCTTTTTCCATAGGCTAATTGAAGCATTTGGATTGTAACCTGCACGTGCCATCAGCTCTGTACCAAGCACATCGGCTTCAGACTCCTGCGTACGGTTATTCGGTAAGCTGATACCGATCTGACCGACCATCTGCGCAAGTTGCGCTTGACCTTCAGATAGACCAGTCGCTGCCGCTAAGATGCTTAAACCTGCTTGCTGTGCGTACTGACGAGATACATTTTCACGACCATGTTCACGCAGTGCATGTGCCATCTCGTGACCCATGATCGCAGCGATTTCATCATCTGTGAGTTTTAGACGGTCGATGATGCCTGTGAAGAACATGATCTTACCACCCGGTGCACAGAAGGCATTTAGCTCATTGCTCTTGATCAAATTGACTTCCCATTTCCAAGAAGAAGCTTCTGGACGAAGCACTTTTGCTTGTGGAATCAAACGGTTGGCAATGCGCTGTAAGCGTGCTTTTTGGGCGCTATTGGTGTTCAATAAACCTTTTGCCTGTGCTTGCGCTTTCATTTGGTTGTAGCTTTGCGCAGATAAGGCATTGATCTCGCTGTCAGATACCAGTAGTAATTGTTTGCGGTCTACACCCGTGGTACTTGTCGATGTTGAACTGGTACATCCTGTCACCGCCAAAGCACTTGCCAATACTGTTACGTTTAAAAACTTCTTCATTGTTACTCCGAGATTTTTACTATTTCTAGACTCAGTGTATAACGATGATATTGCGAATTAAGTATAAAAATTGATAACGAGAGCCGACAACGTAGACAAAAGATGAATAAACCTGATAACAAAGGATAAAGAAAAGATGAATAAATGTGCATTCGGCGATTCAGAAATCGAAAACTGCTTGACCAAAATCGCCAATGCGCTATGATGTGGCGCATGCGGGAATAGCTCAGTTGGTAGAGCACAACCTTGCCAAGGTTGGGGTCGCGAGTTCGAGTCTCGTTTCCCGCTCCAAATTTTGAAAGTTGTATAAAAAGCTTGAACATTGATTCAAGCTTTTTTTATGTCTACTATTTTTTCTTATTGTTAAAAAGTACAAACGAGCAAATATAGCAACGATGATGCAATGTCCATGTGGTTCAAATCATTCCTATTCAGTGTGTTGTGAAGTTTTGCATCAAAGCAAGGCGTTGGCAGAAAATGCAGCACAATTGATGCGCTCACGCTATTGTGCATATGTGTTGCAAGAGATTGATTATATTGTCAAAACCACAGTGCCATCGCAACAAAAATTACTTGATCGGCAAGCAATGTTGACATGGAGTAAGCAGACCAAATGGGATGGTTTAGAGGTTATTACGCATCAAGAAAAACTTGGGAAAAGTCATGCGCAGGTCGAGTTTAAAGCCTATTTTTTGACGTCCAATGCAACAACTCTATCCGTTCGTGATGCACATCATGAGCGTTCTGCTTTTGTCCAAATTGCCGAGCGGTGGTACTTCATTGATCCGACGGTAGCCATGCCAACCATGAAACAGCCATGTCTTTGCGGTTCACAGAAAAAGTTTAAGCAGTGTTGCTATCCATACTTGATGCGCTAAATGGTAGGTATAAGTCTGCTTTTACTGAGTAGGCTTTCGCGTCATTTTTGTCGAATTGATGATAAATTTCGCTACAATATCGCTATCTTACGCTACACACTTTTGATGCAAATATGCTACTGACGGTTATTTATATTATTGCGATTACCGCTGAGGCGATGACAGGTGCGTTGTCAGCAGGGCGACGCAGTATGGATTGGTTCGGCGTGATTTTGATTGCCTGTGTGACTGCGCTTGGCGGTGGTACGGTACGTGACGTGGTGCTTGGGCACTATCCATTGACTTGGGTGAAGCATCCAGAGTATTTGATTTTGACCACGTGTGCAGCGTTGTTCACGATTCTGATTGCCAATTGGATGAAGCATCTGCGCAATATGTTTTTATTACTTGATGCGCTTGGTTTGATTGGGTTTACTATTATTGGTAGTCAGGTGGCGATCGAGATGGGGCATGGTTTCGTCGTAGCAGGCGTTGCAGGGGTGTTGACTGGTGTGTCGGGTGGTATTCTGCGAGATATTTTGTGTAATGATGTGCCTTTAGTCTTCCGCCGTGAGCTCTATGCGAGTATTTCATTCGCTGCGGTGGTGTTTTATTGGGTGTGTTTACATTACATCCACTTAAATCTTGAAATCACGGTCATTCTGACTTTAGTTTTTGGTTTTAGCTTACGTGTTGTGGCGATTTATTTTGGTTTAGAAATGCCAAAATTTATTTATAAAGAAGATGATGAGAGTTCGGCATCATCTACTGATGATCATTAAGTTTCGAGCTTCCAATTTAGTTAACTTATTCGATAAATTATGTTGTGCTTACTATGAAAAAGCGGAACATTTTAGGCAAGGTCTTAAGGTTTATGCTCAGATACTAGGATTAACCTTCGGTTCGACCTACTTTTCTTTCGGGAAAAGTAGGCAAAACCATTTGTCAGTCGCAAACTCGGTCAAACGCCGAAATTAATACATTACCTTGAAAAACGGCATTTTATTAAAATTGTTCTGACCTCGAACAATGCGACTGACGTCCTCACGAATCAGATGATTTTTACTCATCTTAATTTAGAACTGGGATTGGGTTACTATTGTGGCTTTGATTATTTTGTGGCATGATTCGCACATTCTCGCTGAGTTGATAATCATCAAATCAGTGAACACAGTTTGACAAGGGGAGTAGCCTCCTCCAAACGAGAAGAAACTTTAAGATTTTGATCTTCTCGTGTCAGATATCGTCAATACACTTTGCAAAAAGTCGGTATCTGAGCATCGTAAATGATTTACACCGTTAAATCTAAAGCGATGTAGGCAAGACCTTGATCATGTTGGTACAGGTGTTTTTTAACATCTGGCGACTGGTCGAGGTTTTTTTGTGTCTATACGATGGATAAAAAATTTCGCCACATTGCCAGATGCAGGAGTGGTTTATGGATTCTGTCGGTAATATTTGGCTGTATTTGGTGTTTTTTGGCATCGTCTTTGTGATGCTATTGATTGATTTTATTGGATTTAAGCAAAAGCAAGGTGAAGCGGTTCCGATCAAGCAAGCGGCTTGGTGGAGTGCGGCATGGGTCACTGTGGCGATGCTATTCGCAGGCGGTTTGTGGCTTTATTTGCAACAAAGCATTGGCGTTGAAGTCGCCAACCAAAAGACTTTGGAGTACATCACAGGTTATCTGCTTGAAAAATCTTTAGCGATTGATAACGTCTTTGTGTGGTTGATGATCTTTGCGGCTTTTGCGATTCCGCCTGCTTTGCAACGCCAGATTCTGCTATACGGTGTGATCGGTGCGATTGTTTTGCGAACCATTTTTATCTTGATTGGCGCATGGCTGGTTCAAGAGTTTTCGTGGATTCTTTATATTTTCGGTGCGTTTCTCGTCTATACAGGGATCAAATTCCTACGTGGTCAAGAAGAGGAGAGCAATGTCGAAAATATGGCATTGCTGAAATGGTTGCGTAAACACGTACCGATTACCAAGTCTTTGCAAGGCAATAAATTCTTTGTCCGTGAGCAAGGCAAATTGTGGATTACGCCGTTATTCGTCGTGCTGATCTTGGTGGAGTTCTCTGATGTGATCTTTGCAGTGGATTCGATTCCTGCGATCTTTGCGGTCACAACCGACCCATTTATTGTGTTAAGTGCAAACTTGATGGCGATTTTGGGACTACGTGCGATGTTCTTCTTACTGTCGGGAGCTGCGGCGAAGATGCATTATCTACCGTATGGTCTAGGGATTATCTTATTATTCATTGGCTTTAAGATGTTGATGCTCGATGTGTTCCATATGCCTGTATGGATTTCACTCGGCTTTATTGCTGTGGTGTTAAGTATTACGGCGTATATGTCGATTCGATATGCCAAAAAGCATGGTGATAATTCTCCTGATATAAATCAACAGTAAGAGCTCATCCATAATATGCAGAAAATAAAAAATCCTCCTGAACTTGGAGGATTTTTTTACATGTGAAATGATTTTTTAAAATTCTAACAGCGTTGAATCTGATTAAATCGCTTATCTTCACGTTTATGTGCGCTGACTTGTTGCAAGACTTTGTGAATAAAGCGTAGTTTATCCAACACGGTACTGGATAAAATAAACGGATAAGCGTCTTCAAGCCCCATACTTTGATTGAGTGAATTTAAACCATAAGATAATGCAAACCAGTTATTCAATGTGAGTTCGAAGTCTTGCGCATGAGTGGGTGCTTCGGTAAAGCGGAGTTCAGGTCCATTTTTATGACGCTTGTCCACGGTCATGCCAATGTGATATGCCGTATCTAAAGTGCTGAGCATATGTAGATAATGTGCCCATGTTTCCGCCCAATCTTCCCACGGATGGCTCGATGCATAGGTGCTGATAAAGCGATCTTGCCAGTCTTTCGGAGCGCTATGTTCATAATAATGTTGCAAGGCTTGACTATAATCTTGACGCTCATCACCAAAAATCTGACGGAATTCATTGATCCAGTCGGTATTGGCGATCAATACATCAAAATAATAATGCCCACTTTCATGACGAAAATGTCCAAGTAAAGTCCGATAATTCTCCCCCATCGTGATACGAGTTTGCTCACGATATAGGTGGTCGGCCTCATAAGCATTCAGTGTAATCACGCCATTGGCATGACCTGTCATCACGGGATGATCTTCAGTTGGAACGAGGAAATGAAAACTTAATCCTAGCGCATCATTAGGGTGTTGTTTTGGGCGAGGGAAGATGTCTAAGCGTTGGGTAATGTATAAAAAGCGACGTTTGGAAATCTCGAGCTTTGACCAATATTCGATATTTTTTTCTTCTTGTAAATTGGGAATCACTGAGGTGAGCTGACATGAGCTACAAAATCGTGCAGGGTCATCAGCATCAATCATCCAGTTACAGACATGGTATTCTTGATAATTGGCACAAGGGCGGTAATATTTTTCTGAACCATCCAATGCAAGCCAACCTTGTTCGGCTTGCTCAAAGGTCACCATATCTTGACTCGCAGGTAAGTAGCCAACGACCTTATTACAATTGATACAAAGGCTATTGGTGTACATAATCTGCGAATTGCAATGATTACAGTAAAAAACTTTCATAAAAGGGCAAACTTATCACAATCGTGTTTGATCATATTGTAGTTAGCTTAGATTGAAAAGTGCATAAGACAAGAAAAGAGTAGTCATTGTCATATTTGACGATGATTTCGAAACGTGCACGGCTTATTCTTTTTCGACTTTGATAATGGTATTGGTGAGCACATTCATCAAGACATAACGATCTTTGACTTTGACCCATTGTTGATAGCGTGATGGCTGAGAGAGATTTTGACCATTTTTATAATCAACACGTTCTGCATTGCGAAACTCTTCGGGTAATGGCATACCTGCTTTTAATCGCCCTTCGCCACGGTGACGCTTTTTCTCTTTAGATTTCCCTTTTTCTTGCTGATATTGTTCGTGTTGCATCTGTTCTGATGCCTCATCATGTTGATGTTTTTCATGTGGCGCAGCATGGCTCACATTGACCGCCAATAAGGGCAGTACAATGAAAATCAATCCAGCAAGTTGTTTCATGAAGCAACCTATCTCCTTTCTATCTATTTACACATATCTTTAATGAACAGCATCATAACCGATGCTTGCTGACGAGTGATGAATTTGGCTTTAGTTTTACGTGAAAACTATGTAGAAATAATGGATTTCTTCATTTCACTTACATTGTTCATGGATTTCACGCTTTGATTAGGCGTTTTCGATACACTTGTGAATTACGTTGATAGTTGTACATCGCTTGACGTGCGCTAGGTAAGGCTTCTAGATCGACTTTTTCAAAGCCTTGTTCCATAAACCAATGCCCTGTATGCGTAGTCAGCAAATACAGATGTTGAATGCCTTGCGTTTTGGCACGTTGTTCAAGGAATTGTAGCACTTGTACGCCACGATTGGACTTGCGATAGTCTGGATGCACGGCGACACAAGCGATTTCCGCTGATGTTATTCCGCTTGCTGTTTTATTCTCACTTTCGTTGTCGAGCGGATACAGCGCAGCGCAGGCAAGGATCATACCGTCACGTTCAATCACGGCAAAATGTTCAATCTCATCTTCGATACGTTCACGTGAGCGATAGACCAAAATGCCTTGTTCTTCGAGTGGACGCAGTAAGTTTAATAATCCGCCGACATCGTTGATCGTTGCCTGACGGACAGCTTCATAACCCATCGCAGTGACCAATGTGCCTAGACCATCACGTGTAAATAGCTCACCGAGTAATGCACCATTTTGATGATAAGACAATAAATGACAACGAATCACTCCTGCACGACACGCTTGTACCGCACCTGATAAATGCAAATATTGTTCACTATTTGCCGAGTCAATATGACTTAAATAATGCTGTGCTTGCTGAGGGTTGAGCTCACGGACTAAGCGTTGATCGCTATCGAGGAAGCCACGTTGCTCACCGAGGAAAATCAATTTATCCGCTTTTAAATTTATCGCTGCACGTGTCGCCACTTCTTCAGCACGTAGATTAAACACTTCAGCTGTGGTTGAGTAGCCTGTTGGACCTAGCAAAACGATTTGACCATGTTGTAGATTGTGATTGATCGCATCGCTATCAATTGCACGTACTTCACCTGTCAGTTGAAAATCGATACCTTCATGAATGCCAAAAGGTTTTGCGGTAACGAAATTACCCGAAACCACATCAATGCGTGCGCCGTACATTGGTGAATTTGCCAAGCCCATAGATAGCAAGGCTTCGATCTGCAAACGAATCGAGCCCACCGCATTGAGTACCGCAGGCAAAGACTCACGTGTGGTAATGCGACGATGTTTTAAAAATGGTGTTTCAAGCTTCAACTGTGCGAGATTATGATTAATCTGCGGACGGGCACCATGCACCAGTACTAGACGAATCCCAAGCGCATGGAGTAGGGCAATATCGTGAATAATATGTTGAAAATTATCAGACTGGAGTGCTTCACCGCCAAACATCAGGACAAATGTTTTGTTTCGATGCGTGTTAATGTACGGTGCTGCGTGACGAAACCAATGCACATAGCTAGGTGTGGAAGAATCAGGCACAAACGATTGCTCAATAGAAGTATTGATTGACGAAAGATTAGAAAGCGTATTGGCTTGAGCTTGCTTTGTCACGGTCTGACCTAATTTGCGATATTGTGGTATATGGTATTTAACTTTCCAAGCATATCAAAAAGCGATTAGGATAAGAAATAAATCATCATATGGTTATTTGCAAGGGTGTGATTTGCGGTGAATATTTTAATTTTAGGCTGTGGACAGATTGGTCAAGCATTAGCTGAGCATCTTGCTCAAGAAACTTACAATAAAGATCAGCATCAAGATCAAGCTCAGCATCACATTACCTGTGTCAGCCGAACAGCAAAAATATTTGCTCACAGCAATATTCAACATCTTGCGCAAGACATTCAAAGTTTAAATTTTCAAGATTTAGGTCTATCCAATCAACCAAGCTTTGATTGGGTCTATGTGATTGTTTCGCCGAGTGAGCGTAGTGTGGATGCCTATCAACGAATTTTTGTTGATACTGCTCGCCCAGTATTTCAGGCATTGCAACATCATCCTGTTGAAAAAGTCATTTTTATCTCATCGACACGAGTCTATGGTGAAGATCAAGGACGATGGATCAATGATGAAAGTATTCCGAATACAGATGATTCCATTGGTCAGACCTTGATTGCTTCAGAGCAACTGTGGTCAGCCTATTGGAAAGAAAAATTCACCATCATCCGTCCAAGTGGCTTATATCGGGAACAGAGTCCTTTTTTGAAAAAGAAAGCTTTAGAAACACATCAGCTTAACGAAAATCATTGGACGAATCGGATTCATCGCGCGGATTTGGTTGGATTTTTACACTATTTAATTACTTTAGAAAAAGTTGAATCAAGCTATATCCTGACCGATCAACGCCCAACTTTACAGCACGAATTATTGAATATAATCCGTGCAGAAAATCAGCTTGAACCGTTAAGGATTCATAGTAATGTAAAGACAACAGGCAAACGACTACGTGCAGATCGTTTTACGCAGTCAGGTTATATATTGAAATATCCTTCGCATCCTTTATTGACTAAGATAATCCCCACCTAGCCTTAATGCCAGTCAGTTAAGCATTTTTAATCCTCCCCAGCCCTCCTTTTTCAAAGGAGGGAGTATTTCGACATTCAATACAGTGTTGAATTCAATGGTATGCCCCTCTTTTCAAAGATGAGAAACATTGTTTCGCAAGGGGGGAGATTTATCAATCAGTAATAATGAAATTACGCTTAACTGATCAGCATTATATCTTAAACCTGCTTTTTCATTCGCTCACGGATAAAGGTGATGATCGCTGGTAAAATACTCAGGAAAATAATACCGAAGATGACAAAGGTGAAATTGTCTTTGACCGCAGGAATATTACCAAACAAATAACCCAAAGTAATAAACGATGCCACCCAGCAAATCGCACCGATCACGTTATAACTTAAAAAATATTTATAATTCATCGAGCTTACCCCTGCAACAAAAGGTGCAAAAGTCCGTGCAAAGGGAATAAAACGTGCGAAAATAATCGTTTTACCGCCATGCTTTTCAAAGAAAGCTTGGGTTTTAAACAAGTATTCTTTGTTGATCCAACGTGATTCGATGTTGAAGACACGAGGTCCAATATATTTACCAATATGATAATTCAGCGTATCGCCAAGTACCGCAGCGATAAACAGTAAAATAATGAGAACCACAGGATCCATTGCACCTGTAGCAGCAAGCGCACCCGCAGCAAACAGCAAGCTATCGCCCGGTAAAAATGGCATGACGACTAAGCCAGTTTCGACAAAGATGATCAGAAATAAGATGCCGTAAATCCATACGCCATAATTGGTGACAAATTCGACCAAGTGCTGATCAACATGCAAAATAAAATCGAGCAAATACATTGCGGTTCATTCAAATAAAAATTTGCCTAATGCTAGCAGGTGTGGCGTCTGCGTGCATTAGGCAATCTGTGATTTTTTTATGAATCGTCAAATAACTTAAAATCTGCTACATCGTTAACCTCGTTCGCAGTACCACTCGGACACCTTCACTCGGTTGCCTTGTATCAGAAGTCAATGACTTCGACGATATTTCTGAATTTATCCTGTATTTCGCAATCCTGCCGCAATCCCTGCAATCGTTACCATCAGCGCATGATCGACTGGCGTCTGTTCTAGCCCTTGCTCAAGATATTGCCGACGACGGCTCATCAGCTCTGCTTGCAAGAGATGCAATGGCAATAAATAGGTTTTGCGCACACGCATGGATTGATCAAAATTGTCTTTATCACCTTTCAGTGCAGATTCAGATTTGAGCTGTAGTAAAGTTTCTAAGGCTTTATCAAGTCGATCACGTAGACTTTGCCCTAGCTCTATCAAAACAGGATCATCGGTCAGATGAGCCTCATAATATTGTGCAATACGTGGATCAGCCTTTGCCAAGACCATTTCCAACATATCTATTAAGGTATTGAAATATGGCCACTTTTCTAACATGGTGAGTAAGGTGTCTTTCTGCTGTGCATCGAGGGCATGTTCAATCGCAGCACCTGTGCCAAGCCATGCAGGGAGCATCAAGCGAATTTGTGTCCATGCAAACACCCACGGAATCGCACGTAAAGACTCAATGCCACCACCGACTTTACGCTTCGCAGGACGTGAGCCAAGTGGCAACATTTGTAGCTCTAATTCAGGTGTCACAGTACGTAAATAACGGACAAAATCAGGATGTTCACGCACCGTTTTGCGATACAGTTGTACCGACTCTGCGGTCATCGTGTGCATTAAATCTCGCCAAGCAGGCTCAGGCTTTGGCGGTGGCAGTAAGGTCGCTTTGAGTGTAGCAGCACAATAAATTTCTAAATTCTGAATGGCGATTGGCTCTAAACCAAATTTAAAACGGATCATCTCGCCCTGTTCGGTGACACGAATTGCGCCTTTGATCGAACCTGGTGGCTGTGCATAGAGGGCTTGATGAGTTGGCGCACCACCACGACTGATTGAACCACCACGACCGTGAAATAAGGTCAATTGAATGCCGTGCTTTTGCGCAACGTCTGTGAGCTGTTCCTGTGCACGGTATTGCGCCCAATTTGCCGACATAAAACCTGCATCTTTGGCAGAATCAGAATAGCCGATCATCACCTCATGTTTGCCTTGAATGCGTTGTTTGTACCACGGAATATTCAACAACTGGTCAATGGTCGATGCTGCACGATCAAGGTCATCTAAAGTTTCAAACAGTGGCACGACACGTAGCGGTTTCGTCACGCCAGCTTCTTTTTGCAGTAGCATCACAGCCAGTACATCACTTGGATATTCCGCCATCGAAATAATATATGCGCCAAGTGACTCATGTGGTTGTTGTGCCAACATCTTCACAGTAGCCAAGACTTCCTGCACTTCATCATTGGCGAGGGCATCATCTTTGCTAATTTCGAGCCGATGGGGAAGTAACGGACGTTTATTGGCAAGTTCCTGAATCAACCAAGTTTGTTTGGCTTGTTCGCTCCATGTAGAAAATTCACCTAAACCAAGAAAAGCTGTAATCGCACTCACCGCTTGACGATGACGAGTCGATTCCTGACGAATATCGAGTTTGAGCAATTCAATACCAAAACAATTGGCACGACGAATCACATCGAGGAGCAAGCCATCAGCAATATTTTGCATTTTACTGTTTACAAGCGATTGATAGCAGTCATGCAAAGGCTCAAGCAACTCAAGGGTAGACTGCAAAACGCCTGTATCATCTAAGTTATTTTGTCCATGTAGCCGTGCGTCTAACCATTTCAAAGTGAGTTGCAAGCGATCTCGTAGATCACGTAAACGCTCACGATACGGCTCAACATGGTGATTTACTTTCTCTGCGAATTCCTCCGTGCATTGTTGCATGGACAGTTCCCAACGCAGATTTTCAATATCTTTTAAAAATAAATCCGCTGCTTTCCAACGTGAAAGTAATAGCACCTCTTCGGTCACTTTGTGCGTGACATTTGGATTGCCATCACGATCACCACCCATCCATGAAGCAAAGCGAATCGGCGCACTATCCAGTGGCAAACGCTCTCCGCAGTGCTTCAATACCAACTGATCAAGTTCACGGATGAATTTCGGTACAGCCGTCCAAAGGGTTTGTTCGATAGTGGTAAAGCCCCATTTCGCCTCATCGACAGGTGTAGGACGTTTCTGACGAATTTCATCGGTCAGCCATGCGGCGGTGATTTCTTGTTGTAACTCGGATTCGAGCTGTGATTGCTCAATCGGCGTGAGTTTGCGTTGATCGAGTTCTGCAAGGCAACGGCTCATGTCATCATATTTCTGAATCAGCGTGCGTCGGCTCACTTCAGTTGGATGCGCCGTCAACACCAGCTCAATATGCAAATTACAGATGCTGTCAAACAATGTTTGCGAATCAATATTTTCAGATTGAGTGAGTTTAAAAAGTTGTTGTAAGACATTGCTCTGATTGAGCGTATCGCCATCTAAATCGAATTGATTACGACGACGCTGACGCACACCATGATACTGCTCAGCAATATTGGCAAAGTTCAGAAAATGGGTAAAAGCACGGCTCAGCGGAAGCGCATCTTCATCACTTAAATGTTGTAAAAAATCTTCTAGCTGTTGTTCAGCTTGCGCATCACCATCCCGTGCGCCTTTGGCATATTTGCGAATGTGTTCGACTTGATCGTAGAGTGTCTGTCCGACGTGTTGCTTTAATGTGTCACCTAAATAATTTCCCAGTAAACGCACATCATCTCGTAGTTCAACATCGATTTCGGATTGACTCATGATCTCGTTAGCTCCTCAAAATTTGGGTAAAATCTCAATAAACGCTTTGCTTCAATATGCTTACTAGTCTACTTTGTTTAATTTACTTGGCTTAGTCTACTCGCTTTGGTGATCTTGCCACAAATCTGTCCTGCTAAAGTCTGATATAGATTGTATGAAAAGTGTATGACATGGCATTAAAGCGAAGCTTCCGCTCATGATTAAGAGCAAAGCAAAAAGCGTGCAATGTTCGGTGGGAGGTTAAGAGCTGAAATTTAGCGCAAAGGATAAATTTTAAAAAAAAATCGTTAATTGCTTTTTAATTTTTGCTTTGATTTGCGCAAGATCAGGTATGGGATCAATGCCCCAAATAACCCGATCATGATGCACATCGGTCATTAGACTGCAAAACAAATCAATGGCAGCTGATTCATCATCCATTTCGATCAATTGATGTTGTTGAAATTGTTGAAATAACGAGAGTAAGTTCGTACGAGTTTGTTGTGGGCCTGCATTATAAAATAAGCTCACCAATTCAGGTGCTTGGCTCGCTAGACTGGTCATCAGTTGATGCAGTTTGATCGCCTCTTCACTATAAACCATCTTTAAAAAAGCCACTGCCAAATCCGTTAAATGCGCTTCGACAGATTTGTTTGGATCAAGCTGATAATAATGTTTTGGCAATCGCTGATCGCAAACCATTGCGATTGCCGCACCAAATAATTGCGCCTTATCTTGAAAATGATTATAGACCGTGAGCTTAGACACGCCTGCGACTTTGGCAATGCTATCCATGCTAGTGCCATCATAACCACAACTTAAGAAGCTTTGCTTTGCAGCTTCTAATATGGCTTGGCGTTTTTTCAAATCTTTAGGACGACCAACTTGGGATTGCATAAGGCGATATTTCCAAGAACAGAGATTGACTATACAGCCATTAAAAAATGTCTAGCTTACAATAGCAACAATTATTATACTCATTAGTATAGAAATTGCGAAGCATGAAGATAACGCATCGCTCGTATGGAATCGCAAGCGTGTATTGACGCAGAAAAAAGAGTGAAAACATGAAAAATCGACCGCATCTTGGGGCTTGGAATACGATTAGTATTGCTGTTTTATTGAGTTTTTTCTTGGTTGGGTGCAATAAACAAGAGCAAGCACCTGAACAGCTTAAAATCGTCATGGTGACTCAGCCAAAAACCAGTAGCCAACAGCTACACAGTTATGCAGGCGAAGTCCAAGCACGTCAACAAACCAATCTTGCATTCCGTGTCGGGGGACAAATTGTTGAAAGATCGGTGGATATTGGCGATCGTGTGAGTGTCGGGCAAGTGCTCGCTCGCTTAGATGTCAAAGATGCCAATCTTGAGTTGAACGCTGCTCGGGCACAGTTAGAACAGGCACAATCTACATTGGCAAATGCACAAGCTGAGCTCAAACGATTTGGACAATTACTGCCTGCAAATGCGGTGAGCCGTTCACAATATGATAGTGTTGAAAATCAATATAAATCGGCACAGTCGAGCTTAAAACAAGCGCAATCCAACTATGCAATGGCACAAAACCAAAGTCAGTACAATCAACTTCGTGCCAACAAAAATGGCGTAATTACCAGTCGTGAGATCGAAGTCGGTCAAGTGGTCGCTGCGGGTCAGACGGCGTATCAGCTTGCATTAGATGGCGAGCGTGAAGTGGTGATCGGTGTTGCAGAAAATGCGGTGCGTGATTTGCGTGTCGGTCAATCGGCAACGGTGAGCCTATGGTCTGCACCTGATCAACGCTTTGATGGGTATGTACGTGAGATTTCTCCTGCTGCGGATCAAAGTCGTACTTTCCAAGTTAAAGTTGCACTACGAGATCGAAGCCAAGCGATACAGCTTGGACAAAGTGCACGTGTCTATTTCCAAACTGCAACAGATGCTCAGCTGAGTATTCCGTTATCGAGTGTTTCTGCGATTGATGAAAAGCCGTATGTGTGGGTGATCAACCCCAATCAAACTTTAAAGCGGACGTGGGTGCAACTGGGCGAATATAAGCATGATCGTGTCCCAGTCAAGGCGGGTCTACAGCCTGATCAATGGGTCGTGGTTGGTGGGGTGCATTTGCTCCGTGAGAAACAAAAAGTACGTCTAGTTGATGTCAATAACAGACCAGTTTCTCTTGAAGACAATACAATACAGCAAAGCAATAATCAGACACAAACCAGCCCAATTCAGAAAGCATCAGTTTCGACTCAAAAAACCACATCGGAGGGTTAAATCATGTCATTTAATCTTTCAGAGTGGGCACTGAAAAATAAAGGCTTAGTGCTCTATTTTATGGTGCTTTTGGCTGTTTTAGGTTTTATTTCTTATTCCAATCTATCGCAAAGTGAAGACCCACCGTTTACCTTTAAGGTGATGGTGGTGCAGACCTATTGGCCGGGTGCAACGGCTGAAGAAGTGTCCCTACAGGTCACTGATCGTATTGAAAAAACCCTGATGGAAACAGGCAAATATGAACGTATCACGGCGTATTCTCGTCCTGGTGAGTCGATGGTGACTTTTGTTGCTAAGGATTCCATGCGTTCGGCGCAGATCCCTGACGTATGGTATGACGTGCGCAAAAAAGTCGGTGATATGAAACATGAATTACCGCAAGGCGTACAAGGACCATTTTTTAATGATGAGTTCGGCGATACCTTTGGCAATATCTATGTGCTGACTGGTGCAGATTATAACTATGCGGTGATGAAAGAATATGCCGATCGCTTGCAGCTACAGCTACAGCGTGTACCTGATGTCGGCAAAGTTGAATTGGTTGGCTTGCAAGATGAAAAAATTTGGGTAGAAATTTCCAATACCAAAGTGGTGAATTTGGGCATTCCGCCCAATGAGATTCAGCAGGCGCTTAATGCACAAAATAGTGTCAGTTCCACAGGATATTTTGAAACGGGTTCGGATCGCATTCAGCTTCGGGTGAGCGGTGAAATCAATTCGGTGGATGAGCTACGTGAAATGCCTCTTTTGGTGGGTGATCGTACGATTAAGCTTGGTGATGTGGCTGAGGTTTATCGCGGCTTTAGTGAGCCTGCGCAACCTCGAATGCGTTTCATGGGTGAGAACGGTATTGGTATTGCGGTTTCGATGCGTAAAGGTGGAGATATTCTTGCTCTCGGTGAAAATCTTGAAGCGGAATTTGCTCGCTTGCAAGATACTTTGCCAGTCGGTATGAGCCTGAGCAAAGTATCAGATCAACCTGTTGCGGTTAAGCGTAGTGTCAATGAGTTTATGAAAGTGCTTGCTGAAGCAGTGATTATCGTTTTGCTTGTGAGTTTCTTCTCTCTAGGCTTTCGTACTGGTTTGGTGGTGGCATTTTCCATTCCGCTGGTCTTGGCGATGACCTTTGCAGGTATGAATATGTTCGATGTGGGATTGCATAAAATCTCTCTCGGTGCATTGATTCTCGCACTCGGGCTTCTCGTCGATGATGCCATTATCGCTGTGGAAATGATGGCGATCAAAATGGAACAGGGCTATAGTCGGCTCAAAGCAGCAGGCTATGCATGGACGAGTACCGCTTTCCCAATGTTGACAGGGACACTGATCACTGCAGCAGGATTTTTACCGATTGCGACTGCGCAATCAGGAACTGGCGAATATACACGTTCGATCTTCCAAGTAGTGACTATTGCTTTGGTGGTGTCTTGGGTTGCAGCGGTCATATTTGTGCCTTATCTCGGTGCAAAACTATTGCCTGATTTTCAGAATATGCGTCAACAAGCGCCGTGGTATCAGCGTCTATGGGCAAAGCTTCGTAAACAACCTGCACCGCAGGCTGTTGAGCATAATGAGCATCACGACCCATACCAAACCAAGTTTTACCAACGCTTTCGTAAGATGGTCAATGCTTGCGTTGAGTATCGCAAAACAGTGATTGTGGCGACTATCTTAGTGTTTATCGGCTCTTTGGCTTTATTTAAAACTGTGCCACAGCAGTTCTTCCCGCCATCTAACCGTACAGAGATTTTGATTGATCTCAAGCTTGAAGAAGGTGCATCACTCAAAGCAACAGAACAAGCTGTACAAAAAGTTGAGCAATTCCTAAAGACTCAAGACGGTATTGATAACTATGTGGCGTATGTCGGTACAGGCTCGCCACGTTTTTATCTACCACTTGATCAACAGCTGCCACAAGCCAGCTTTGCACAGTTTGTAGTCCTTGCATCGACATTGGAAGAGCGCAATGAAATTCGTCAAAATCTAGATCAGAAATTGCGTGAAATCCTACCGCAAGTACGTACACGTGTGTCTTTGCTTGAGAATGGCCCTCCTGTTGGCTATCCAGTGCAATATCGTGTGTCAGGTGAAGATGTCGGTGAGGTGCGGAAGTGGGCACAACAGCTTGCTTCAACATTGGGTGAACAAGCAGACGTCACCAATGTACACCTTGATTGGGGCGAACCAAGTAAAATCATTTATCTCAATGTTGATCAAGATCGTGCACGTCAGATGGGTGTAAGTAGTCAGAACTTGGCAAACTTCCTGAGTAGCTCATTGACAGGCAGTGTGATTGATCAATATCGTGAAAAGCGTGAGTTGATCGAAATCCGTATGCGTGGTGAAGCTGATGAGCGGATTGATGTTGGTGCATTGGCGAGTCTTGCCGTGCCAACCAATAATGGTGGTAGTGTGCCATTGGCGCAGATTGCCAATATCGAATATCGCTTTGAAGATGGGTTAATTTGGCATCGCAACCGCTTGCCAACCATTACCGTGCGTGCAGATATGCGTACCGAAAAGCAACCTGCAACATTCATTGCAGAAATGACTGAGCAAGTTGATGAACTCCGTCAGCAAGTGCCAAATGGATACTTGATCGAAGTCGGTGGTACAGTCGAAGAGTCAGCACGTGGTCAAAAGTCTGTAAATGCAGGCATGCCATTGTTCTTGGCAGTAGTATTTACCTTGTTAATGCTACAGCTGAAGAGTATTTCTCGCTCGATCATTGTGTTGCTCACCGCACCATTAGGCATAATCGGTGTCACAGTATTCTTATTGCTCTTTGGCAAGCCATTTGGTTTTGTGGCGATGCTCGGGACGATTGCGTTATCAGGTATGATCATGCGTAACTCATTGATTCTGATTGATCAAATCGAACAAGATATTGCGACAGGTTCTGATCGGTGGACTGCGATTATCGAATCAGCAGTACGTCGTTTCCGACCGATCATCTTGACGGCGTTGGCTGCAGTATTGGCAATGATTCCACTGTCTAGAAGTATTTTCTTTGGACCAATGGCGGTTGCGATTATGGGTGGGTTGATTGCGGCAACTGTGCTGACACTATTCTTCTTGCCTGCGGTCTATGCAGCATGGTTCAAAGTCAAGAAAGACGAACATATCGAAAATAGGGCGTAGTATGCAAAAACTGCTATCTTCTCTTGCGGATTTGTAGTATTTTTGCAAGAGATTCAAGTCTGTTAAGGTTTCATTAACGCTCGTTTAATGTCCTTTTCAGACGCCGTAGAGCATTCTGTACAAAGAGGTACGGATTAGAAATAACGCTCGGATATTGAGGTAGAGATGGTTCAGGCACAGCAAAAAAAACAGCAAAAGCAAATACTTCTTGCTTATGTGATGATGTTTCTGAGCCTGTTTACTTTAGTGCCTATTTTATTGAGTTATTGGTTGGCAGCGCGTTTGACACATGTCGATGATATTGAAGTTTGGCTCAATGCACATGCGCTGTGGATCGTGAGAACTTTGCTGATTTTTATATGCATTTCAGTATTTGCGGCGCTTTGGTTTATTCCTTTATATTTCTTTGTATGGAATCAGCATACGTGGGTCACGGCTTGCACCATTGCAGGGGTGATCTTTTCCATTGTAGCGTGGCTATATCTACTGAATTCTTGGCTTAAAGGCTTTATTAAATTTTTTCAACGTAAATCAGTATATTGATCTTACAGTGATGTTATAAAAGTTAATCTATTGATGTTCTTCTTTCTGTACCATTCTTCAAAAAAATCGCAAAACCACTTGTAAAAAAATCAATCGCCCCAATGATTAGCGCATTCGAATTGTAATTATTTTTTCCGTATCAGCTTTATCAAACTATTTAGATATTGCTTTTCAGAATAACACGTGAGGAGTACCGCTATTCATGGCAAAGCGTGACTATTATGAGGTTTTAGGTGTTGCTAAAACCGCTAGTGATGATGAAATCAAAAAAGCTTACCGCAAGCTGGCAATGAAATACCATCCAGACCGCAACCCTAATAATGCTGAAGCAGAAGAAAAATTTAAAGAAGCAACCGAAGCCTACGAAGTGTTATCGGATGGTGAAAAGCGTAGCATGTATGACCGTATGGGACATAGTGCTTTCGAAGGTGGCGGTGGTGGCTTCGGCGGTGGCGGTTTTAGTGCCGAAGATATTTTTAGCCAGTTTGGTGATATTTTTGGTGGTGCATTTGGTGGTGGCGGTCGTGGTCAGCAACGTCAGCGTCGTGGTTCAGATCTACGCTATGTGATGGAACTGAGCCTTGAAGAAGCGATCAAAGGCGTCAAGAAGACCATTACTTTCTCAGCACCAGCACCGTGTAATACTTGCGATGGCAAGGGTGCCAAGAATCCAAATGATGTAGAAACTTGTAAAACCTGTCATGGTGCGGGTCAAGTGCGCATGCAACAAGGTTTTTTTGCGGTACAGCAGACCTGTAGTACCTGTCGTGGCGCAGGTAAAACCATTAAAAATCCATGTAATACCTGTCATGGTAGCGGTATCCAAGATCGTCAACAGACTTTGGAAGTGACCATTCCTGCGGGTGTGGATAATGGCGATCGTGTTCGTCTAACAGGTAAAGGCGAAGCGATGCGTGATGGTCAGTCAGGCGATCTGTACGTGGAAGTCGTGGTACGTGAGCATGAAATCTTCCAACGTGATGGTGCAGACCTCTATATGGATGTGCCAGTCAGTATTGCTGATGCAGCACTTGGACGTGAGTTGGAAATCCCAACACTTGATAGTCGTGTGAGTTTAAAAATCCCTGAAGGAACACAAACAGGCAAAATGTTCCGTCTACGTGGCAAAGGTGTAAAACCTGTACGTAGCACAATGGTGGGGGACTTGCTTTGTCGTGTTGTGGTGGAAACGCCAACCAATCTTAATGAAAAGCAACGTGAATTGCTCCGTGAATTTCAACAGACTTTGGGCGAAAACAACTTACAAAACGATACGAAGAAAAAGAAAGGTTTCTTTGACAAAGTTTCGGACTTGTTTGACTAAGCTCAGCTATGTCTATCTTAAAATGCTTGCATCTTGCAGGCATTTTTTATGCAAGTTTCACACGGTGTTTGTGAAGAATGCTGAAATTCAACATAAAAATGCAGTGATGTGTAGGATTTCACCTTTCAGTATGGCAAAGTTTTGTTATAGTAAAGCACAATTTTTTATCGCTAGATTTTGATTCGAGGAAGTTATGGCAAATTCACCACGTATAGGCATTCTCGGTGCAGGTGGTCGCATGGGACGTACCTTAATTCAAGCGGTTCAACAAGCTGGCTATCAACTCGCAGCAGCTGTTGAGCGCCCTGAAAGTAGCTTGGTCGGGACGGATGCGGGTGAGTTGGCAGGTGTGGGTGCGCTCGGTGTCAAAGTGGTTGGCAGTATCGAAGAAGCTTTACCACAATGTGATGTGCTGATTGATTTTACGGTGCCTGCGGCGACAGAACAGCATTTGCAAGCATGTCAGAAAGCGAATGTGGCGATGGTCATCGGGACGACAGGTTTTAGTGATGCGCAAAAAGCCTTGCTTGATGAAACTGCGAAATCTATTCCGGTGGTGTATGCAGCGAACTACTCAGTTGGTGTCAATGTATCGATCAAACTCCTAGAGCTTGCGGCAAAAGCCTTTGGTGATACGGTGGATGTCGAAGTGGTCGAAGCACATCACCGTCACAAAGTTGATGCGCCATCTGGTACAGCGCTGATGATGGGTGAAGCTGTTGCAGGCGCACTTGGACGTGATCTCAAAGAAGTTGCAGTGTATGGCCGTGAAGGTATTACAGGTGCACGTGATCGCCAAACGATTGGCTTTGAAACCATTCGTGGTGGTGATATTGTTGGTGAACATAATGTGATGTTCATCGGTGAAGGTGAACGCTTGGAAATTAAACATATAGCAACGAGCCGTATGAACTTTGCAGGTGGTGCGGTACGTGCTGCAGCATGGGTAGTTGATAAATCTGCTCAACGCTATGACATGCTTGATGTATTGGATTTGAAATAAACTACAAAGGTAAGTAGTTACAAAAATACCTTTTGTCATACATTTCTGTGAAGCTTTAACAGAAATGTAGCGGACAAAGCAGGGCGGTTTATCTATACTGCAATAGCATGTTTAAACCGCCTCAGTAATAGTGTTGAGAAACATGGGCGATATAGGGCGACAACCCTGAAAACAAAAATGATCGTATAACGACAGTATTGGACAAGATTGGATCCCAAGGATATGTTAAAACACCTCAATGCAATTCTCATGTTGCTGTTTATCAGTAGTATGTTGATCAGCACAGCAACCCATGCCAAAAGCAAAGAACGACTCGGTATAAACAAGCAAGGTATTAAAGTTTGGACATATCATACCAAAGATAATCCAATGCTCGAATATCGTGCGGAAACTGTCTTAGATACGACTCTAGAAAATGCAACAGGTTTGATCTTGGATGTTGAACGTGGCAAAAAGTGGGTGCCATATATGTCTGATATTCAAGTGATTGAGCGTGATGATAAGGCGGGTGAATTTATTATTTATTGCCGAATGGATTTTCCATTTCCGCTGAACGATCGTGACTTAGTCATTCAAGGCAATTATCGCAAAGACAGTAATGGTCGCATTATCATTAAGAATAAAGCGATCAACGATCCGCGAGTACCCATTAAAAACAATGTGATCCGCATTACCCATTATGAAGGCGATTGGATCATGACAAAGCTTGGCGCAAAACAGGTCAAAGTGACGACATCAGGTTTTGCAGATCCTGCAGGCTCGATTCCGACCAGCTTTGTGAATACCTTTGTAGAGCAGCAACCGTATCAAATGTTGCAAAAAATGAAGCAACAAATCAAAACGGTGAACTACACTGCAAAAGACTTACCGTCGATCTTGAAATGATGATTTTAAATAGACTGTGACATTAGTATCTCCAAGAAAATGAGATGTCTTAAAGATATTGAGTAGATTCCGTTTTGAGCTTACAGTTCAAAACGGATTTTTTTAATCAATTAAGCTACATTAATCACCATGCCACTAAGGACGAGCAGAGCGACTGACATGAAAAGTATTGCACATTATCCATTGTACCTCGCTAATAAAGCCGTTGAAACACAACAGCTTTTGGACGTCGATGATAAATATCAGCAACATGTCTTTGCCAAAGTCAGTCTTGCCGATGACCGTATCGTAGAGCAAGCCATCGTTGCCGCTGTAAAAGCCGAGTCTGCAATGGCTCAGCTAAAGCCTTATCAAAAGCAAAACATTCTATTGCACTGCGTCGAACAGTTTAAAAAGCGTCGAGATGAGCTTACGGAAATTTTGATTCTTGAGGGAGGTAAGCCATTAAAAGCTTCTCAAGCTGAAGTGCAGCGTTTAATTAATACATTTCAATTGGCCGCAGATGCTACGACACAACTGAGTCAAGGCGATGTGATGCCTTTGGCCGTGACACCTGCTGCAGGGCATTATCGAGGTATGGTGCAAAATGTGCCGATCGGTGCGATTGCCTTGATTAGTCCGTTTAATTTTCCTTTGAATTTGACTGCACACAAAATCGCACCTGCGATCGCAGCAGGTTGTCCATTTGTGCTTAAACCTGCGAGTCTAACGCCGATTAGCGCATTGATCATTGGTGAGATTTTGGCACAAACGGATTTACCTGAAGGCGCATTTTCGATCTTGCCAAGTACTCGTGATGCCGCAGATCAGCTTGTCACCGATGATCGCTTAAAACTACTTAGTTTTACAGGTTCGGATCAAGTCGGTTGGGACATGAAAGCACGTGCAGGGCGTAAAAAGGTCACGCTTGAACTCGGTGGTAATGCGGCGGTGATGATTGAACCTGATACGGTTATTGATGATGCGTTGATTGATCGTCTGATCACTGGTGGTTATGCACACGCAGGGCAGGTTTGTATCAGTGTGCAACGTGTGTTAATTCATCAAGATATTTATGCAGAACTAAAAAATAAACTGGTTGAAAAGCTTCGCAATATCAAAGCACAAGATCCAAAGCAAGATGACACCATCGTTGGGCCAATGATTAAGCACAAAGAGGCATTGCGTTTAAAACAATGGTTGGATGAAGCAACTGGCAAAGGTGCGACATTGCTATCTGGTGGTTCTTTGGATGGCGTGTTGTTTGAACCGTCGTTACTTGAGGGTGTGAGTCCTGACTGTCAAATTTATAAGGACGAAGCGTTTGGACCGGTGATGATTTTGGAGTCATATTCAGATTTCACAGCGGGAATTGAAAAGATCAATGTCAGTCGTTTTGGCTTGCAAGCAGGGGTTTATACTCAGAATTTAAACAAAATGATGCAGGCATGGGATGAGCTTCATGTAGGCGGTGTGATCATTAATGATGTGCCGACTTTCCGTGTCGACAATATGCCGTATGGTGGTGTCAAAGACTCTGGGCTTGGACGTGAAGGCATTCAATCCGCCATTGCAGATATGCAAGAGCCACGTTTATTGGTGATCAAACAACCCAATTAATCAAAACAAGTAAATCAAGTCAAAAGCATCAGAACAAGTTAATCAGAAATTGAAGTAAAACCTATTATTTTAGTTTTAGCTTCAAATTCAGTTAAACTATCGGAATCGTGTAATTAGGAACAACCTATGAAAAGTTACAAGCAAATCAACACAGCACTGTTGATGTCAGGAGCTCTTAGTGGCTTGGCGCTACTCAGTACGACTGCACAAGCAGATATGCTTGGTGTATATGGCAGTGTGGATTATTGGAATCTGCAAGGTGAGTATAACAAAGCACCTCAAGATGCAAGTTTAAGAAGTGCAGATAGCTTGTCGCTAGATGACAAAGGGCAAGCGCAAGTTTCATTGGCTTTTGAGCATCCAGTACCATTGATTCCAAACGGAAAAATCCGCTATACAGGGATAGATGTCGATACTGAAGAACAGAACCTTGCAGGTAATGCGCCGTATAATATTGATTTGGATTCAACAGATTTCATTTTGTACTATGAAATTTTAGACAATATCGTCAGTGTTGATGTGGGTGTGGCTGCGAAGCAACTTGAAGGTGATGTGACTTTAAATACTCTTGCTGATGGCGCTGAAAAAATTAAGATTAGTGAAACTGCGCCGATGCTCTATGCGTCAGCAGGTGGGAAATTACCATTTACAGGTCTAAGTGCCAAAGCAGAAGTGCTCGCAACCAACTATGATGATACGCAAATCACTGATGCATCAGCAGAAATTAAATATAACTTTGTTGAAAACCTGCTGATTGATCTTGGTGCAAAAGTCGGCTATCGCATCTTGAATATTGAGCTTGATGATCAAGATGGCTTCGATACCAAGTTTGATTTTGATGGCCCGTATATTGGGTTGGAAGCACATTTTTGATTTAATGATTTAAAATCATGATGTTGTAGTTTAATTTTTACACTAAGATGTATTAAAAATGGATGCCGAGGCATCCATTTTCTATTTCAGTAAGTTTTTGCTTTATTGGTTCATTTGATGTTCCACGTGAAACATGAAAATGAATTTATCGGCATTGCAAAATTATAAGGTATTCCAAAATTGGCGAAATGACTTTGCAGTGGTGATCCAATGTTGTTTTGCAGCTTGGTGAATCGTGGTCATGTTGATAAAACCGTGTGGTTGATCGGTGATATTCACATATTCGGTTTTTACACCTGCATGTTTGAGTTTTTGTGAATACAGTTCGCCTTCGTCATGTAACACATCAAACTCAGCTGTCATCACGTATGCAGGTGCTAGACCTTCCAGTTTGCCAAATAGCGGTGAAATAATTGGGTCGTCAAGTTCGACTTCATGACGTTCAGGATAAAATGCAGTGACATGATCAATATCCTCACCAGTCAGTACCAAACCTTCTTTATATTTATAAAATGAAGAATAACGGCTTTTAAAGTCAACCGCAGGATAGATGAGAAGCTGTGATTGTGGTGCAAAGCTTTGATTTTTAGACACTTGTGCAACAACTGCAGTAATATTTCCACCTGCGCTATCGCCTGCAATGGCAATGCGATTTGGTGCAATGTTCAGTTCTTTTTGATGTTCAAAAGCCCACTCTAGTGCCTCAACACAGCATTTGATCATCTGCTGTGCAGAATGCTCAGGTGCTCTCGGATAGTCGATGCTAAGGACTTGAACATTTGCATGTTTTGCAAGTAATCGACACGCTTCATCATGTGTATCCAAGTCGCCAACGACAAATCCACCACCATGATAGAAGACGATCATTGGTAAGGTTTGTTTCGGATTTGGATGATAATGTCGAGCTGGCGTCATGCCCGATGCGAGGGTGAGATGAAAGTTTTTCACGTGAGCGATTTTAGTCGGGTTCGTTTGAAATGCTTTCATCTGATCGACAAAAAGTTGGCGACTTTTTTGATAGTCTTCTTTTAAAAAACCAGTTTGGTTCTGTTTATGCTGTGCTGCAAGAATACATTGATAAAAGGGGTGAAGATTTGCAAATGGATAATGATAGCCAAGCACGCGGGCAAGTCTGCGTTGAACGGGTTTAGGTGCACGGTCAATGGCTTTGGCACTGTGTCCTTGCGTTTTTAGCATAAGCTTTTGCAGATCAAATAGCTTACTCATAATTACTCCATATTGCTGTTTTTCTTGTCATAAAATAGCTGTGCTCTACACTGTTTATCAATAGTTGCACAGTTCGGTAAATCTCGTTGCACAAGGCACGTCGATTCTATACAGGGCGCTGCATATTGGCGATTAAGCTCGAGATATAGTCAACACAATAACTTGAAAACTTGGATTGTCAAGTTGAAGTTTGAGCTATTGATGGATAATAAATAGGAGAAATGACCATGTATAAGATTGTTTTACTATCATTGGTCACTGCGGTGTCGGCTGTGGGTTGTGTGGTTGCACCAACAGATTCGGATCGATATCCACGTACGGGTGGCATATATGGCTATCCAGATCGCTACCCTGATGTACGCTACGACAACCGCCGAGAATATGAACGTCAGCGTCAACGTCAGTATGAGCTAGAGCGTGCTCGCCAGCGCCAAATCGAATATCGAGAACGTCAACAACGTCTTGAACGAGAGCGTGACCGTAAAAAGCATTATGAACAACAACGTCAACGTGCTGAGTGGGAACGTAAGCATCGGGAACAACAGGCTCGTGAAGAACGTGCAAGACAAGATAAAGCACGTTTAGAACGTGAACGCCGAGATCGTCTTGAAGCACAGCGCAAAGCACAAGCAGAGAAAAAGCGTTATCAAGATCAACGTGAACGTGCAGAGCGAGAGCGTAAAGCACGAGAAAAAGCGAAGCATGAACATGAGCGAAAAGAACGTCTTGAAAGACAACGTGATCAAGCACGTGACAAAGCGGAAGAGCAACGTAAACGGTTGATCGAAGCGAAACAACGTGCAGATAGAGCACGATTTGAGCGAATCCACCGATAAGCGACAGCGAATTATCTTAAAAAAATATCCGGTGCTAGATTATTGAAATTAAATTAAAAAAAAGATTGTTGAATAAAACTTAATCAGTAATCATGTCCCTGATATTAAAAAAAATGTCGCAATTATGATAATCTGCGGCATTTTTTACAGTATGCTACAGATGAAGCATCGGAGATATAAGGGGATTTCTGTGACCAAACAACGTGAAAATCAGCGTGAAAATTGGTCTGCCCGATCTGGTTTTATTTTAGCTGCCATCGGATCGGCGGTTGGATTGGGTAATATTTGGCGCTTTCCATATGTAACTTATGAGAATGGCGGTGGTGCCTTTCTTATTCCATATTTAATTGCACTCTTCACAGCGGGTTTACCGCTTTTGTTCTTAGACTATGCCATTGGGCATAAGTATCGTGGCGCTCCGCCAACAGCGTATAAACGTGTTGCAAAACCGATGGAATCTGTCGGTTGGTGGCAGGTTATGGTGACACTGGTGATTGGTGTGTACTATGCCAGCGTATTGTCATGGGCGGGGAGTTATATTTTCTTGTCATGGGGGCAGAAATGGGGTGAGGATACAGAAGCATTTTTCTTCAATACCTACTTGCAAACAGGTGAAGGTTTAGCACTCGGCTTTGTACCGCATTTATTTTTAGGGTTGCTTATTATTTGGGCAGTGACCATGTTCATCCTCTATGGTGGTATCAAAAAGGGGGTAGAGGTTGCCAATAAAATCTTTATTCCATTATTGATTGTGTTATTTACCATTTTAGTGATCCAAGCGTTACGTTTGCCTGGTGCAACGGTTGGTTTAAATGCGTTATTCACACCAGACTGGGCGGCGATGGCGAATTACAAAGTGTGGCTTGCAGCATACGGCCACATCTTCTTCTCGCTTTCCGTGGGTTTCGGCATCATGTTGACCTATGCGTCTTACTTAAAACCAAAATCCAATGTTGCAGGATCGGGTGTCGTGGTTGGACTTGCCAACTCGTCATTTGAACTCCTTGCAGGGATTGGCGTATTTGCGGCGCTTGGCTTTATGGCACAAAGCGCAGGCGTTGACTTTAAAGAAGTGGTCAGTGGCGGGATAGGCTTGGCATTTATTGCCTTTCCAAAGTTGATTTCAAGTCTTGGCGCAGGTGCGGATTTATTCGGTTTCTTGTTCTTTACATCGCTGGTTGTTGCAGGAATTACCTCCATGGTAAGTATCTTGCAAGTGCCGATCAGTGCCTTTCAAGATAAGCTGGGCTGGTCACGCAGAAAGTCTGTGACAATCATTGCAGGCGGTTCTGCGGTAGTGTCAATTCTGTTGTTCTCAACACATAGTGCCATCAAGTTTGTCGATATTATTGATCACTTTGCCAATAATATCGGTATCGTCTTTGGTGCATTGATGTCGATCGTGATGATCACTTGGTTTAAGCGTTCGAAATTGCCTGAGCTTGAGCAACATATCAATGCGATCTCAAGTATTCAACTGGGTAAAGGCTGGCGCTTTATGTTGACGGTAGTAACACCGTTGACGCTATTGGTTGCATTTGTTTTATCTGTGATTGCACTTATCACCACAGGATATGGTGATTATCCGATGATGATGCAATTGGTCTTTGGCTGGGGCGTGGTGCTGTTATTTGCATTTGGCGCACATGTACTGAGCCGATTAAAAGATCTTCAATAATCAAAATGGAGAATAGCGATGACTACAAGTGCTTTGATCATGATGATTATTTCAATTGTCGTATTGTGGGGTGGATTGGCGATGGCAATGGTGCATTTGTCCAAACATCCTGATCCTGAAGACTAGTTGATAAACAATTTTTAAAATTGATCATGAAAAGTCAAAGGACGAAGCGATAAGCTTCATGAAAATTTCTAATCAAAGTTTTAAATGATAACGCTTATCACTTGTTGATGATTTAGGTTAGAATAAGCCGATCTTAGGGTCGGTCAGTCACTCATAATGTCAGATTTTTTCAATTCCAATGTATTGATCGCCTTTCTTGTCACGGTGTTGGCAAGTTTGGCGACCGTCGTTGGCGGCGCATTGGTATTATTCTTCAAACAGCCGAGTCCTCGGTTGCTTTCATTTGGTCTAGCGTTTGCTGGCGGGGCGATGGTCTATGTCTCGCTGACCGAGATTCTCACCAAATCTGTTGATTCATTTTCGCAATCGTATGATGAGCAAATTGGCTTTGCTTTTGGTACTTTTGCTTTTCTTGCAGGGATTCTAATGGTCATTTTGTTAGATCGGTTTATTCCTAATCCGCATGATGCTTTAGACAGTGCGCATTTAAGTGCTGAAAATGATACAGGGCTGTATCGTACTGGTTTGCTGACTCTATTTGCTATCACAGCGCATAACTTTCCCGAAGGTCTGGCGACTTTCTTTGCCACTTTGGAAAATGCCACGCTTGGCGTGCCACTTGCTGCTGCGATTGCGATACATAATATTCCTGAAGGTATTGCCATTGCGGTACCTGTCTATGCGGCAACGAAAAGTAAATCTATGGCGTTGCTTGCCAGTTTTATATCGGGGCTTGCTGAGCCACTGGGTGCGTTGATTGGTTATAACATTCTTGCGCCATTTATGAATCCAGTCGTTTTCGGTACAGTCTTTGGCTTGATTGCAGGGGTGATGGTGTTCTTGGCACTCGATGAGCTGCTTCCTGCGGCGAAGCGTTATTCCAAAGGACATGAAACGGTGTATGGTTTGGTCACGGGGATGTCAATGTTGGCGATTAGTATGGTTCTATTTAAGTTTATGTAAATTAAGTTTATGTAAAATCGTCAGGCACTTTAATTTTGCTACTGCGTTAACTTCACTCGAAGTACGCTTTGTACATCTACGCTCAGTTGCCTTGTAACCAAATTAAATTGCACTCACTATTTCTGAAATGTAGATATGATGCAAAAAAGCATCGTTCATTGCAAACGATGCTTTTTGATTTTGAACAATTTTTCTTTAAACCTGTTGAGCTTTAAATCTTTTCAATCAAGCTTTTCGATTAAGCCACTTTCTCAATCAAGCAAAAGTAGAAACCGTCACCACCACCTTGTTGTGGTAAAAGTTGACGACCATATTGCTGGGCAGTGCCCCAATCGGCTTGGATTTCGACATGCTTTGCATCTGCGTGTTGAGCGAAGAAATTTTGCATTTGCACTTCATTTTCCGCCTTTAAGATCGAACAAGTGATATAGAGCATTTGCCCGCCGACTTTAAGCTGTTGCCACATATTCTCTAAAATTTCAGCCTGTAGCGCAGTGGTTTGTGCAATATCCGTCGATTGGCGAAGTATTCGAATATCAGGATGACGACGCAGTACGCCAATCGCTGTACACGGTGCATCAATAATAATGCAATCAGCTTTTGTGACATCTGAAGATTCAGTGATTTGCCATTTGGTTGCATCGGCGCAGACGACGTTGACCTGTTCATCACGCTCTGATGAAATAAGCTGTAAGCGATTGAGATTTTCATGCACACGTAGTAGACGGCTTTCAACATTATCCAGTGCGATCAACTGCTGAGGACGATATTTTTCCAAAAGATGTGCGGTCTTGCCACCAGGTGCGGCGCAGGCATCGACCACGACTTTACCGTTCAGATTCGGTAACAACGAAACGCAAAGCTGTGCGTGTTCATCTTGTACCGAAAACCAACCTTTGTCATAACTCGGTAAAGCAGGAATACTGACGCTTTGCTCAAGGCGAATACCTACGTCTGAAATATGGCTTGCACTCACCTCAATCCCTGCAAGTTGCAGTTGTTTCAGATAGGCATCACGACCAATCTGACGGTGATTCACCCGTAGAAATAATGGCGCAGATAGACGTAAGGACTGTGCAAGCTCGGGCAGTTGCTCCACCCAATCTTTATTTAATCGCTTATACAACCAACTTGGTAAGCCATGCGCTTGCTCAAGCTCGGTGGTGAGCTGTTCACGCTCACGAGTGGCACGGCGCAAGATGGCATTGATCACGCCACTGGCTGATTCAAAACCAAGTTGTTTGACTGCATCGACGGTTTCAGAAATCGCTGCATGATCGGCAATACGGGTATAAAACAGTTGATACAATCCCAAGTAAATCGCCACTTCTAGCTGTGGATCGCTCAGTGGTTTATTCAGCATCGGTAGACTAATGCTTTTTAGTGCATACCAATGACGAAGCACCCCAAAGCTCAGCTCATGCATCAAGCCACGATCTTTTTCATCGACCAATTCAAAATATTTTTCTTGAATCTCGGATAGTGAACGACCTTGTTGTACTTGGGATAAAAGTTGAATCAGTTGTCCACGTAGATTTAAGCGACTGCCAGTTTTTACACTGCTATTTTTTACGGCATCTTGAGGCTTATCTTGCTGTTTCGTTTGGGTTTGCGGTTTGGCATAGGTTTTATAAAAATTTGGTCTTGGACGCTGATTCATGAGAGGATTTGTCCAATGTTAAGTTTTTGAGTTTGCAGGATTTGCACGCTATTTAACGCCTTGCCACCTGCCCATTGTAGACTGGTTAAACGCAACACTGTACCTGCACCACAAGCGACGTCGATACCGTGTTTATCCATCGCAATAATTTCACCATAACGCTGACTATGGCTTTGTTTGCTGACTTCGGCAGACCAAACACGCAGTGGCGGATTGTTGGCATCAGTTTGGCAGAAACACACTGGCCACGGATTAAAGGCACGGATTTGACGGTCGATAATTTGTGCGGCTTGCGCCCAGTCGATTTTTGCTTCGCTTTTGACGATCTTGTGCGCATAGTTGGTCAAGGCTTCATCTTGCACTTCACGTTTGGATTGATAATTCTCTAAAGTTGAAATATCTGCGAGCACTTCACAAATCGCTTCTGCACCAAGTGTCGCCAAGCGATCATGTAAATTTGCCGAGGTATCCTTTGCGCTAATCTCAGTGCTGACTTTATACAGCATATTCCCTGTATCTAAGCCTTTTGCCATCTGCATGATGGTCACACCAGTTGACGCATCGCCTGCCAAAATTGCCCGTTGAATCGGTGCTGCACCACGCCAACGAGGAAGCAATGACGCATGAATATTTAAGCAACCATATTTTGGCGTATCTAAAACCACTTGAGGGAGAATCAAACCATAAGCAGCCACCACCATCACATCGGCATTCAATTCGGCAAGTTCTAGTTGTGCTTCAATCCCTGCGTCTTCGCTACTTTTAAAATGTAAAGGCTGACGCACTGGCAAGTTGTGCTCGAGCGCCAACGTCTTCACAGGAGAAGCGGTGAGCTTTTGCCCACGTCCCGCAGGGCGGTCGGGCTGGGTATATACCGCTACGATCTCATGTTCGGTTTTGAGCAAAGCATCTAAAGATTCAGCAGCGAAATCAGGTGTGCCTGCAAAAATGATTTTCATGCGTATCCAAAAATTGGTAGGATAAGAAGTTGCTTTATTATAGCGAAAATGATGCAACTGATGGTCGCTAATCGTGAGGCTTGTACACAAATAGGTTTTAGAAAATAAAAAATCAAAATATAGGGGGAGTTATGGATGATCGAACGACTGCTTTAAAAAATCAAAATTATTACGCAGTGCTGACTGAGCTGTCACCAAGAGGTAATCGTCACTTACTGTTTGGGTTCGGTTTTGTCATCTTGTTGATTTCGATCTTGTTGCCTTTGGAAAGTTATTCAGGATTTACCAATGTTGGTCAATCTGAGGTATTAACAATAAAGCATCGCATACTTTTTGATGTGCTCAAAGGTTTAATTATTTTGGTGAATATTTATGCGATTATGATGTATAAATTGAAAGGCTTATCACCAACGCTGATGAGAAATATTCCGTTGTATTATCACGAAATAAAGCACAAGAAAAAGTTTAAAAGATCTTATATGTACATTTTTATGATGTACCTTGCACTATATTTTTCCATGTTTCTGTTCTTTATATTTTTCACTGCTGATGGCTCAATTAGTGGTTCTGGGCGAAGGAGCTTAGAGGGTTTTTATTACGGGTACATCTGTTTTTCTTTATTGTTTGCGTGTGCGGTGTATTACACATTTGCGAATTTTGCCATGGTAACCATGGCGATGTTTGCGTTGAGGAAATATGTGAAATAAAAGTGAGTAATTTTTTTTAAGGGAAAGCGATATCAAAATACACTGCTTTAAAACTAAGATGTAATGATTAACAACTTTCCATTATTCAAATCTTTAAAAAATGTTGTATAAAGCGGTATAGATTAACGATATTTTTGGTATTACCAATGGCAACAGAAAACGAGAAAGACTCCCCAACCATCGTGGTCGATGAGGATCATCCCGAGCAGGAAAAATACGAAGTCCTCAAAGAAAAACTGCGTTACAAACAAGCCAAACGTGAAAATGCCAAGAAGATCGACCACAAACAAGTCCGTCTAAATATCCAAGCTGATGCTCTGCCGACGAAAACTTTTTTCATTATGAATGCACTCGCCGCAGTGATCGCTGCGTATGGTCTGCTTGCTGACTCGGCAGCGGTAGTGATTGGTGCGATGTTGGTGGCAATGATGCTTGGACCGATCTCAGGTGTGGCATTGTCATTTATTGATAGTCGATGGATATTGTTTCGCACTGCGATGGGTACACTACTCATGGGCGTTGCGATGATCTTTGCGATTGGTGTGGTTATCGGTTTTATTCATCATGATATGCCGATGACTTCGGAGATTCTCTCTCGAACACAACCGACGATGATTGACTTGATGATTGCGCTTGCAGGCGGTGCGGCAGGTGCGTTTGCATCGGTATCACCTCGACTTTCTGTTGCGGTGGTTGGTGTCGCTGTAGCAACGGCTTTAGTACCGCCACTTGTTGCCAGTGGGATTTTATTTGCGCATTTTCAATGGGCAAATTCAGGTAATGCGTTTTTATTGGCAGTGACCAACATGGTGGCGATTCAGATTAGCTCGTCATTAGTATTGTGGATTGCAGGGTTTCGTCGTGGTTCGGAAGAGGAGCTTCAAAGCAATGTCTTGGAATTCATTAAACGGAATATCTGGAGTTTATTGGTTTTAGTCATACTTGCGGTGTATTTAAGTTTTAATTTGACGCAACGTGTTCGTCTACAGCTCTATGAAACGTCGATTAGCCAAATCGTCAAAAATAATCTGAATGATGACAATAATATTATCAATGCGGTGGTTTTTGATCAGAGAGAAGATTACACCTTAGTCCGTGTGGTGATTCGAGGCGATCATGAGCCAACCCCAAAGCAATTGGCAATGCTGAATCAAGAAATGAGTAAAGATAATCGAGGATTGCCAACGAAGCTTCAAATCCGCTTTATTCCTGTAAAAATCTTGCAAACTGAAGGCATTGAAGATGTGGAGCTGTCACCACGTCAGGCTCAGCATATTTCCATGAAAACAACGGATTAACGATCAGATCGTAAATTTTGGATGATCGCAATTTTCTTTAATCTGTAAATTTGATGTTTAGATCAAGGATGATCGAAATGGACGATAACAGTTCAACAACAGCAAGATATTTAATATTGAATTAATATAAAGACTTAGGGTCTGTTGACATTTCAACCATGTCTTGCGTTATGAGCTAAAACAACATAACGGAGGCGTGAAACGAAGGGAATGGTTGTTCCCTTGCCAAGTTTCATAACGAAAGGTATGGCGGTTTTAGCCATCACCCTTCGGGACAAGGATGCTTTTTGACGCTACGTTGTTATAAATGAGTCATTTAGAATGACTAAATTTCCTCATTCATGCCTAGTACCGTCTAAAAAGCATCCAATGTCGCAAGCATCTGTGAAGTGTCAACAGACCCTATACATTTACTTTAAATGAAATATATAGTTTTGATCATTTTGTGAATCATTGTATTGATTGAGAGGATGATCATTTCGGCTACGAATTATTTCATTTCACGTCTTATTACAGATTTACGACTGGGGGAAATATGTCTTCCAAAGCACCTTCTTGGTTTGCCAATGTCAATCCAAATGTGTTTTTTAGCACGGTGATCGTGATTGCGATTTTTATGGGATTGGTGTTACTGACACCTGATGCGTTTGATCTCATCACACAACGATTAAATACATGGATTACCACATCTTTTAGTTGGTTCTAAGTGCTTTCTGTGGCGATTTTCTTACTATTACTTGCTTATTTTGCACTGTCTGATGCAGGGAAAATCAAACTAGGTCCTGACCACAGCCAACCTGAATATAGCAATAAATCATGGTTCGCCATGCTTTTTACCGCAGGTATGGGGATTGGCTTGATGTTCTTTGGTGTGGCAGAGCCGATCATGCATTATGCCAGTCCACCAACAGCTGATCCTGAAACGATTGATTCAGCTCGGCAGGCGATGCGAGTGACCTTTTTTCACTGGGGCTTACATGCTTGGGGCATCTATGCGTTGGTGGGATTGTCATTAGCTTATTTTGCTTATCGACATAATTTACCCCTCAAAGTTCGCTCTGCACTCTACCCCATGATTGGTCAGAAGATTCATGGTCCGATCGGTGATGGCGTGGATACTTTTGCTACGATTGGTACCGTATTCGGTGTGGCGACAACGCTTGGCTTTGGCGTGACACAGATCAACTCGGGGATGAATTATCTTTTTGGTATTGAAACCTCGACGACAGCTCAAGTATGGCTGATTATCATCGTCAGTATGATGGCATCTGTATCTGTGGTTTTAGGTGTGGACAAAGGCATCAAACGCTTATCAGAGTTGAATTTGATTTTAGCGATCAGTTTATTGCTTTTTGTGTTCTTCACAGGTCCGACGATTTATCTATTGCAGACCACTTTGCAAAACGTCGGTGATTACCTCAGTAATTTATTCAGCATGACATTCCATCTGTATGCCTATCAGCCGAATGGTTGGATTGGTGGTTGGACGATCATGTATTGGGCGTGGTGGATTTCGTGGTCGCCATTTGTGGGAATGTTTATTACGCGAGTGTCCAAAGGGCGTAGCGTGCGTGAGTTCATCGTTGGTGTGATGTTGATTCCAACTGGTTTTACATTGATTTGGATGGGCTTTATGGGTAATGCAGGATTATATAATATCCTGCACAAAGGTCAGCAAAGTTTATTGACAGCGACACAGCAAGACTCATCAATGGCATTGTTTGAGTTTTTGTCAGTGATGCCTTTGGGTGGCGTATTCCAAGGCGTGGCAACTATTTTGATCATTTTATTCTTTGTCACTTCAGCCGATTCTGGTGCATTGGTGATGGATTATTTGACGGCGAAATCTGACAATTCACCTGCGTGGCAACGTCTATTTTGGACTGCATTGGTAGCATTCTTAGCGATTGTCTTACTTATCGCTGGTGGTCTTAAAGCTTTGCAATCGGCAACGATCATGAGTGCATTACCGTTCACCTTCATTATGCTATTGATCTGTATTGGCTTGGTCAAAGCACTCAAGGTCGATGTGACACGGATGCATGCCTTGCAAGATGCACGGACTACACCGTATGCGCTGAAAAATCCACGCAGTTGGGAACAGCGTTTGGGCTTGATCATGCATTATCCACATAGCCAAGTGCAAGTTGAGCAGTTCATTCAAACCACGGTGAAGCAAGCTTTTGATTATATTGATAAAGAGTTTGGTAGTCGTAATCTTGAAGTGGAAATCAGCCAAGTAGACGGTGGATTGCAACTTAGCGTAGATCATCGTAAAGAGATTAACTTTATCTACCAAGTCGTTGCGCAATCGACTACACCACCAAGCTTTTTGACGGAAGAAAGCAAAAACGAAGTGGAATATTACCAAGCGGAAGTGTTCTTACGTGCAGGCGGTCAGGGCTATGATGTGATGGAGTGGACAGTGGATGATTTGCTTCAAGACATTATTGACCAATATGAACGTCATCTGCATTTCTTGAGTGTCGTGCGTTGATCTTGTCACGTTAAAATCTCACTATGTTTAAAAAGCCATTCGAGCCATCGGGTGGCTTTTTCATATGAACGATAATTTTTAAGCAGTGAAGAATCGAAAATTAAAAATTCCAATGGAGAAAAACCGTTACGGCAATGAATCTAGTACAAATTCTTGCGTTGGGTAAATAGGGTTAGTTGATTGGATGTGCTATATTTTTCTCAAAAATACGTGCGCTTGAACGTTGAGCGACAATAGATATAACACAGGTAGTATTTCATGGCGCAATTTGCAGTGATCGGATTAGGTAGCTTTGGCGCAACAGTTGCAACCGAGCTTGCCGCACTCAAGCATGATGTGATTGGCATTGATTTGGTCAAAAAGAATGTTGAAAATATTTCCGAAAAGCTAACGCATGCGGTGATCGCTGATGCCACCGATGAAACCGTGCTGAAAGAGCTGAATATTCAAAGTAGTGATGCGGTGGTGGTCGCTATTGGTGAAGATATTGAAGCCAGTATTCTGTGTGTTTTGCACCTAAAAAATATGGGCGTAGAAAATATTTTGGCAAAAGCCAAAACCAATGCCCATCATATGATTCTATCGCATTTTAATATTAAAAAAATCATTCACCCTGAAGAGGATATGGGGGTGCGTGTGGCGCAAGCCTTGAACTATCCGTGGGTCAGTCGCTATATGTCGCTAGGTGATGATCATTACATCGTCAAAGTGGTGATTCCGCTACATTTACGTGGTGTGAACTTACTTGGGCTGATTAACAAGGCTAATGACATTACCATTGTCCTGCTGAAACGACAGCAACAAGTGGTCTGTAACATAGATTCTAAGCTCACCTTAGAATTGAATGATATTTTGGTTTTGGAAGGTCCTTTACAAGAGCTGAAAAAACTCTCTAATCGCTTCTTAAAAGTTTAAAACCTACTTTTAAAAAAACCATCAAAGTATCTGTCCATGAATGCACTCAACCTGAAAAATAAAATCGTCAATCTTAGTCCGCCAAGCATGTTGGCACTGGGATTTTTGAGTTTTATTGTGATGGGAACGATTTTGCTGATGTTGCCTGTGTCGCATCATGGTGATTTGTCGTTGATGACCGCATTTTTTACCGCAACTTCGGCGGTGACCATTACAGGTTTGTCCGTGGTATCGATCAATGAAACCTATACTGTGTTTGGTCAGTTGATGATTTTGTTGATGATTCAAGCGGGTGGTTTAGGGTTTATTACTTTTGCAGTGTTGGCGGCACTGAGTCTGTCACCCAAGATCGGACTGAAACAGCAAATCTTTGCGCAAAATGCTTTGGGGCAGACTAGTCTAAATAATGTCACTTTTGTTGCCAAAGGCGTGCTGATCTATACGCTTTTTTTTGAGTTGATTGGATTTTTCTTTTTACTGGTGGCGTGGTATCCACAGTTTGGTTTAACGCATAGTGCTTATTACGCATTGTTTTACAGTGTGTCTGCTTTTAATAATGCAGGATTTACCTTATTTGATAACAGCTTGATGGAGTTTCAAAACAACTTTCTACTCTGTATGACGGTGAGCACCTTGTACATCTTGGGAGGAATTGGTTTTGTAGTATTTATGGACATCAAGCAAGCAAAGGTGTGGCGTAAGCTCAACATCAATTCAAAAGTCATTTTGTCCAGTGTGTTGATTATTAACCTCGTTGCTTTCGTTTTACTTTGGGCATTAGAAGCGAACAATCCAAATACCATCGGCAATATGAATACCGCACAACAAGCCACCCATGCGTGGTTTCAAGCGACTGTGCCAAGATCATCAGGTTTTAATAGTGTGGATACTGCATCGATGACTAATGCCTCAACCTTTCTCATGATGCTACTCATGTTCATTGGTGGAGGCTCGCTGAGTACCGCAGGCGGTATCAAAGTTGGGACATTTGTGATTTTACTGCTGAGCGTGATTTCATTTTTACGTCGTAATAATGAAACCAGTGTCTTTAAGCGTTCGATCTCTCACGAGCTGACCTTTAAAGCATTGGCAGTGACATTGATTACATGCTTTTTCATTATTTTTGGTATGTTTTTATTGCTCATCTTTGAGCCAGAAATGGAATTTATCGACGTAGTCTTTGAAGTGTTATCCGCTGCGTGTACCGTCGGGTTATCTCGAGGTATCACATCGCAGTTGCATGACGGAAGTTTGCTTACCTTGATTTTCTTGATGTATGCAGGGCGTCTTGGACCGTTGACTTTGGTTTATCTGATCGCCACACCGAAGAAAAGTCGTGTGCAATATCCATCTGCCGATATTCAGATTGGTTAATTTATCCGCTTTATAAATTTGCGAATGGTGCAAAATTACCATTCGCATGCTTAAAATCTGCTTTAATTTCAAAAAAATCATAAAAATTCAGCTTTCAAACGATCTCTCTGCTTGAATTTCACCTGCTTAGCCCATACTCATCAAGCAATCGTTATTTAATTTTTAGATGAACACTGCAGTTTCGCATCATATTTGATCTCAACAGCACTTTGAGGACTGCATATGTTTGACTTTTTTAAACGGAGAACATCAATGGCAACTGAGCACAATGAGCAAGCTCAAGATCAGACTGTAGATCAAGAGCAAAATCTTGAAAATACAGAAACAAAAGAAAATGCTGAAGAAGTGACAATAGAAGATTTACAAGCGCAGATTGGCAAATTGGCAGAAAGCCTCAAGCTGGAAAAAGCTCGTGCTGCCAATGCGATTTATGAATCTGAAAAAGTGAAAGAACGCCTTGAACGTGAAGCCGATGCAGCGAAAAAATTTGCTTTAGAAAAATTCGCCAAAGGTTTGCTTGAATCGGTGGATAACCTTGAACGTGCCATCCACGCCGCAGGAGAGGAAAAAACGCCACTGCTTGAAGGTGTCGAATTGACCTTGAAATCACTGCTCAGCACCTTAGAAAAGCATGAGATTGCAGTGGTCGATGTGGCAAATGGTTTTAATGCGGACCTTCATCAAGCGGTTGGTATTGACCCAAATGCCAAAGCAGGCGAGATCGGTAGTGTGTTGCAAAAAGGCTATACCTTATCAGGACGATTGCTCCGTCCTGCAATGGTTACAGTCGGTCAGTAAGCAGAAAAAACCAGCGCATTTGTAGAAATTTTTCAGCACATTGACTTGAAAAAAAAACAAATGCTCTCATATCGGATAACAAGAAAATCCCTTTTCGAAGCATCGCTTCTCATCCCCTTTAGTAAAGGGGAAAAGAGGGGATTCAAAATTATTGAGGAACAAATCAAATGGCTAAAATTATTGGTATTGACTTAGGTACTACCAACTCATGTGTTGCTGTACTTGAAGGCGATAAAGTCAAAGTAATTGAAAACGCTGAAGGCGCACGTACAACTCCATCGATCATCGCTTATAAAGATGGCGAGATCTTAGTGGGTCAAAGTGCTAAGCGTCAGGCTGTAACCAACCCGAAAAATACATTATTCGCAATCAAGCGTTTAATCGGTCGTCGTTATGAAGATCAGGCGGTACAAAAAGATATCGGTCTTGTACCTTATAAAATCATCAAAGCAGACAATGGTGATGCCTGGGTTGAAGTAAACGACAAGAAATTAGCACCTCAACAGATCTCTGCTGAAATCTTGAAAAAGATGAAGAAAACTGCAGAAGACTATTTAGGTGAAACCGTTACTGAAGCGGTAATTACCGTTCCTGCTTACTTTAACGATGCGCAACGTCAAGCAACCAAGGATGCAGGTAAAATTGCAGGTCTTGATGTTAAACGTATCATTAACGAACCAACGGCTGCGGCACTTGCGTTCGGTATGGATAAAAAAGAAGGCGACCGTAAAGTTGCAGTTTACGACTTAGGTGGTGGTACTTTTGACGTATCAATCATTGAAATCGCAGACCTTGATGGCGACCAGCAAATCGAAGTGTTATCGACTAACGGTGATACATTCCTTGGTGGTGAAGACTTTGATAACGCCTTGATTGAATTCTTGGTTGAAGAATTTAAGAAAGAACAAAGTGTGAACTTGAAAAATGATCCACTTGCGTTACAACGTTTGAAAGAAGCTGCCGAAAAAGCAAAAATCGAGCTTTCTTCATCAAATGCAACTGAAATCAACCTTCCATACATCACTGCTGATGCAACTGGTCCTAAACACTTGGTGATCAATGTAACGCGTGCAAAACTTGAAGGTTTAGTTGCTGATTTAGTTGCTCGTACAATCGAGCCTTGCAAAATCGCGCTTAAAGATGCTGGTCTTTCGACTTCAGACATCTCTGACGTAATTTTAGTTGGTGGTCAATCACGTATGCCACTTGTACAACAAAAAGTACAAGAATTCTTTGGTAAAGAGCCACGTAAAGACGTGAACCCTGACGAAGCAGTTGCGATTGGTGCAGCGATTCAAGGTGCGGTATTGTCTGGTGACAAAACTGACGTACTTTTATTAGACGTAACACCGTTAACACTTGGTATCGAAACGATGGGCGGTGTGTTGACACCAATCATTGAGAAAAACACGACGATTCCTGCGAAGAAATCTCAAGTGTTCTCAACAGCAGCGGACAACCAACCTGCGGTAGACATTTCGGTCTATCAAGGTGAGCGTAAGATGGCACAACAAAACAAATTGTTGGGCAACTTCCAGTTGGGTGATATTCCACCTGCGCCACGTGGTGTACCGCAAATCGAAGTATCATTTGACATCAATGCCGATGGTATCTTGAAAGTGTCTGCTAAAGACAAGAGCACTGGTAAAGAGCAATCAATCCAGATCAAAGCAAACTCTGGTTTGTCTGATGCTGAGATCGAAGCAATGATCAAAGATGCTGAGGCGAATGCTGAGGAAGATCGCAAGTTTGAAGAATTGGCAAAAGCACGTAACGAAGCGGATGCCTTGATCTCAAGCGCACAAAAAGCGGTGAAAGACCTCGGTGAGCAAGTGACTGATGAAGAAAAAACAGCAGTCGAAACCGCAGTGTCTGAGCTTGAAGCAGCGACTAAAGAAAATGATGCGGACGAGATCAAAGCGAAAACTGAAGCACTACAAAACATCTTGATGCCGATCACGCAACGTGCGTATGAACAAGCGCAGGGTGCAGCAGGGGGTGCGGGTGCACAGGACTTCGATCCAAACGCATTCAACCAACAAGCTGGTGGTTCGCAAAAAGCCGATGACGGTGTAGTGGATGCTGAGTTCACTGAAGTGAATGACGACAAGAAATAAGTCTTAATTAGGCTAAAAGAAACGCTCACAATGTGGGCGTTTTTTTATGCAAATTTTTCAAGATAGAAATTAGATATTGCATATGTATTGGTATATACTCTATGTATATTGCACAGTATTTAAGAAGAGGAGCTTATTATGACAATAACATCCATTTTTATGAACAACCGCACCCAAGCCGTTCGACTGCCTGCGACATTACGTTTTACTTCAGAGGTTAAAAATGTCTATGTACGAAAAATTGGTGTGGAACGGGTGATTAGTCCTGTGGATCAAGTGTGGGATAGTTTTTTTATGGATAAAAACTTAAAAGTAACGGATGATTTTGAACGTGGCGAGCAAATCGAAAGTATCCGAGAGTCATTTTGATGCTGAAATATATGCTCGATACCAACATAGCCATCTATGTGATTAAACACAAGCCTGAACAGGTGCGTGAACGATTTAATGCGGTCGCAACGCTGATTTGTGTCAGCAGTATCACCGTTGCAGAATTAGTCTACGGTGCAGAAAATAGTGCCAATCCTACGCATAACATGAAGGTGGTGGAGAACTTTTTGTCGCGCTTACAGGTCTTGGATTATGATGCAGAAGCGGCGATGCAGTATGGCAATATCAAAGCCTATTTGCGTAAGCAAGGACAACTCATCAGTGCTAATGATCTGCACATTGCAGGGCATGCGAGAAGTAAGGGTTTGGTCATGGTGACCAATAATTTAAAAGAATTTGAACGTGTGCCTGCACTACAACTTGAAAATTGGGTGCATTAATTAGGGCTATCCTCATCATGCCAAGCCTTTACCAGCCATTATTTTCTTAACAGAATTAAGAACACTAAAATTCTTGCGATTAAACCTAAAAATCCTACGCCAACCCTATTGAAAAACCACACCACTATCGCCATTGATAACCCATAATTTTTTAAAGTAAAAAACGAAGGAGTTCATCAATGAGCGAGCAAAATGCCTCACAAAAACATAGCTTCCAAGCCGAAGTTGCACAACTACTGCATTTAGTCACGCATTCTTTGTATTCCAATCCAGAAATCTTCCTGCGTGAATTGATTTCCAACGCCTCAGATGCCTGCGACAAATTGCGCTTTGAAGGCATCAATCATCCTGAATATTATGAAGATGCGCCTGATCTACGTGTTCGTGTCAGCCTTGATAAAGACAACAAAACCATCACCATCTCGGACAATGGGATTGGTCTCTCCGAGCAAGAAGCAATTGACAACCTCGGTACGATCGCAAAATCAGGCACTAAAGACTTTATGTCCAAGCTCACGGGCGACCAAAAGTCAGATGCACAGCTCATCGGTCAATTTGGTGTGGGCTTTTATTCGGGCTTTATCGTTGCCGATAAAATCACCGTAGAATCTCGTCGTGCAGGCTCGCCAAGTAGTGAGGGCGTGCGTTGGGTGAGTGGTGGCACAGGCGATTTTGAAGTGACGCAAATCGACAAAGCAGGTCGTGGTACAGACATCATTTTACATTTGCGAGATGATGCGCTCGACTATCTTGAAAGCTATAAAGTGAAGCAGATCATCAATAAATATTCTGATCACATCAGCTTGCCAATCGAGATGCAAAAAGAAGTGTGGCAGGAAGAAGAAGTCGCTGAGGGCGAAGAGCCGAGCAAAGGCGGTGAGATGGTCAAAACCGATGAATGGGAAGCGATCAACTCAGCCAGTGCGTTGTGGACTCGGAGCAAATCAGAAGTGACTGATGAGCAATATGTTGAGTTTTATAAAAACCTTAGCCACGCATTCGATGAGCCACTTGCATGGTCACATAACCGTGTTGAAGGCACCACCGAATATACGCAACTGCTTTATATCCCGAGCAAAGCACCGCACGATTTATTTACTCGTGAGTCGAAAGCAGGCATCAAACTCTATGTGAAACGTGTGTTTATTATGGACGATGCGGACAATCTGATTCCAAACTATCTGCGCTTTGTGCAAGGCGTGGTGGACAGTGCCGACTTACCGCTTAATGTTAGCCGTGAATTGCTACAAGAAAGCCGTGACGTGAAAACTATTCGTGAAGGCAATGCACGTCGTGTCTTGACCATGATTGATGGCTTGGCAAAATCTGACGATGAAAAAGATCAAGAGAAATTCAAAACCTTCTATGCTGAGTTTGGTTCAGTGATCAAAGAAGGCTTGGGTGAAGACTTTGGAAATCGTGAACGTATCTTAAAACTTTTACGCTTTGCGACCTCGAATAATGACGAGATCAGCACCTCATTGGCAGACTACAAAGCCAATATGAAAGAAGGGCAAAAGGCGATTTATTATGTCACTGCGGATAGCTTGACCACTGCTAAGAACTCACCACAGCTTGAACTGTTCAAGAAAAAAGGCATTGAAGTGCTGCTAATGGCTGATCGTGTCGATGAGTGGGCGATGAATTTCGTACATGAGTTTGACGGCACGCCAATGCAAAGTATTGCCAAAGGTGCGGTTGATTTGGGCGATTTACAAGATGCTGAAGAGAAAAAAGCATTGGATGAAGCGACTGAAAAATTCAAACCTGTCGTGGAAAAACTCAGCGATTCATTGAAAGCCAAAACCAAAGAAGTGCGCTTGACCAGTCGTTTGGTCGATTCGCCAGCTTGTTTAGTGACGGGTGATGGCGAGCTTTCTCCACAGTTAATCCGTATGCTTAAAGATGCAGGTCAAGCGGTGCCTGAAAGCAAACCAATCTTGGAAATCAATCCATCGCATCCATTGGTACAAAAGCTCGAAGGCAGTTCGCAGTTCGATGATTTAGCCAATGTGATTTTTGATCAAGCCTTGATCGCAGAAGGTGGGTTGCCTGATAATCCTGCAGAATATGTGAAACGTATCAATAGCTTATTGTTAAAATAAGCAACACCCATACTCTTTTAAGAGGATTGCAATACATCTCTCAAAGGAAAGTTCCTCCCCTGTGAGGGGAGGCTGGGTGGGGTGAAAAAGCAGTGTGATGAAGTCATGCTGCTTTTTTATTGCTTAGAAAAAAGAAGAGATTAATTCAGCGCTAAAGGTTCACTCAACGCTAGTTTTTGATCCATCGGTTGGATTTGATATGGTTTCTCCAGTGATGGATTGCTTGGATAAGACTTGCCATCAAAAGAGAACTTCACCTGACCAACACCTTTACTATATACCGATAGATCAGACCAGCCATTTTGCTTAGTCGATAATTGATAAATCGGTGTGTCAGTCACTGTGGTTTTCGTGATTAAACTTAGACTATGATCATTTTTGGCATGATAAATTAACATGGTGCAACCACCCGAGCCACACCACTCAGTGCCTTGCAGTAGTACTACAGCATCTTTGATCTGATCGCCGTTGAGATCCGTCCATGCTTCGATGTCAACGGCATTTTAAAATTGACCCCTTTTACCTTAAAAATGGCGAAGTAAAATTGACCCCTTTGATCTCGTATTA